>CAYYAR010000005.1:0-120422 GCA_964470065.1 uncultured Verrucomicrobiota bacterium
TGCTCATTTCGCGTGCCGCGAAATGACCGGATGCCACTCGCGCTCACGCATCTATCCGCCGCCGACGGCGGATAGATTAAGAAAGCATCAACACCCGGATTCTCCGTAAGCTGATTCCCGTAGGCATGTACGTCAGGGTGTCCCATTGTTGAACTCAGGTGACCGTTCTTAACCGGCTCTAGTCCGCCCTCAAGCCTTTTTTCGGGCTCCCGAAACCGCCCCGGGGATGTTTTTGTCATTGCTTCGGCCGGTCCGGATCGCTACGTTCGCACCCTTTCCTCCGGCCTGTTTGCCGGTGGATGTGTGGGCGTTCCTGGTATTCGCACCGTGTGCGAAGGGCATCGCCCGTGAACGGGAGAAGTATTGTGGCTAAAAAAATCAACCCTGACGGCCAATCGCAAATGGCCGCCTTGTACGAATCAACCCTCAAAAACATCAGCGAAGGCTCGATCGTCCCCGGCCGGATCGTCGCGGTGCGCGAAAACGAAGTCCTCGTGGACATCGGTTACAAATCGGAAGGCATTATCGCCGCCTCTGAATTCAAAGAACTCGAATCCCTGAAGCCGGGCGATCAGGTGGAAGTATTGCTCGAGACGCTCGAAGACGACTCGGGCATGGTTATTCTCAGCAAGCGCCGCGCCGAACAGCAGCGCAACTGGGATCGCGTCCTCGCGAACTACGTCGAGGGCAGCGTGATCATGGGCACGATCAAGGGCCGCGTAAAGGGCGGCATGATTGTCGATGTGGGCGTGGACGCGTTCCTGCCCGGATCGCAAGTGGATGTCATGACCGGTCGCGGTGGCGACGATGTCATGGATCGCGAACTGGACTTCAAGATCATCAAAATCAATCGCGAACGCCGTAACATCGTCGTTTCGCGCCGCGAGCTGGTCGAGGAACGCCGCCGCGAACAGAAGAAGGAACTGCTTTCCGAGATCAAGATCGGCGAAGTGCGTCGCGGTGTGGTCAAGAACATCACCGATTTCGGCGCGTTCGTGGACTTGAGCGGCATGGACGGCTTGCTTCACATTACCGACATGAGCTGGGGCCGCGTCAACCACCCGTCCGAGGTGGTGAAGGTCGGCCAGGAAGTGGAAGTGATGATTCTCGACGTGGACCGCGAAAAGGATCGCATTTCGCTTGGTCTCAAGCAGAACCTTCCCAACCCGTGGGACGATATCGAACGCAAGTACCCGGTCGGCACCCGCATCAGCGGCAAAGTGGTCAACCTGGTGCCCTACGGCGCGTTTGTCGAGATCGAGGAAGGCGTCGAGGGCATGGTGCACGTCTCGGAAATTTCCTGGACGAAACGCGTGGCCAAGGCGTCCGATGCCTTGTCGCTCGGCCAGCCGGTCGATGCCGTCATTCTGAATATCAACAAGGACGAGCAGAAGATTTCGCTCGGCATCCGCCAGACCGAGGCCAACCCGTGGCAGCGCGCGCAAGAGCGCTACCCGATCGGTTCGCGCGTCAAGGGTACCGTGCGCAATTTCACCTCTTATGGCGCGTTCGTGGAGCTGGAGCCCGGCATCGATGGTATGATCCATGTCTCCGATATGTCCTGGACCCGCAAGATCAACCATCCTTCCGAGATGCTCAAGAAAGGCGACGAAGTCGAGGCCGTGGTGCTCGAGGTCGATGCCGCCCAGCAGCGGATCAGTTTGGGACTCAAACAGGCCCAGAACGATCCGTGGGCCAGCATTGCCGGACGTTACACCATCGGTCAGATGGTCAAGGGCAAGGTCTCCAAACTCGCGTCGTTTGGCGCGTTCGTGGAAATCGAGGAAGGTATCGATGGTCTTGTGCACATCAGCCAGATCAGCGAGGAGCGCGTGCAGAAAGTGCGCGATGCCTTGCAGCCCGGCCAGGAAGTGGAAGCCCGCGTGATCAAGATCGATACGGTCGAGCGCCGCATTGGCTTGAGCATCAAAGCAGCCAAGCTTTCCGACGAGGAATTCAAGGTCGACGAGACGATGCTCGAGGGCTTGCGTCCGGGTGAAGACCTGGTCGACCTCTCTGGCGCGTTCGACGAAGCCATGAAGGCCGGTGGCAACGCCGCGGAAGGCGAGGAGTGGCATCCCGGCCAAAAGTAACGCACGGACATCGTGAAGACAAAAAACCGCGCTTCGCAAGGAGCGCGGTTTTTTTGTACCGGGATGATCCGCAAGATCGTTTGTTTTTCCCCGTCGGGTTCATGAACCGCCAGGGAAA
This sequence comes from uncultured Verrucomicrobiota bacterium, assembly GCA_964470065.1. GTDB lineage: Bacteria > Verrucomicrobiota > Kiritimatiellia > CAIVKH01 > CAIVKH01 > CALMUP01. Next base: position 2,212 of record CAYYAR010000005.1, read on the forward strand.
GCTGTTGCTCCATCCTTGACGCGCCGGACAAACTTCCCGAAAGTCTTGCCCATACATTCAAACGCCATGCATCTTTCCATCCAAGAACAGGTCAACATCCTCAGCCGCCGCACGGTGGATTTGTTTTCCGCCGCCGAGTTGCAGAAAAAACTCGAAAAGGCCGCCGCCGAGAACCGCCCTCTGCGCATCAAGTACGGCGCCGATCCATCGGCCCCGGATATTCATCTCGGCCATGTGGTGGGTTTGACCAAGTTGCGCGAGTTCCAGGATTGCGGCCATACCGTGGTCTTTATCGTCGGCGACTTCACCGGCATGATCGGCGATCCCTCCGGTCGTTCGGCCACCCGCAAGCCGTTGACCCGCGAGCAGGTCGAGGCGAATGCCGCATCCTACCAGGAGCAGGTCTTCCGCGTCCTCGATCGCGCCAAAACCGAAGTGGTCTTCAATTCGAAATGGCTCTCGCCGCTCAGTTTCGTCGATGTCATCCGGCTCTCCGCGCACGTCACCGTGGCGCAATTGCTGGCCCGCGATGATTTTTCCAAACGCTATGCCGCGAACCAGCCGATCTCGCTGGTGGAATTTTTGTATCCGCTCGTGCAGGCCTATGACTCCGTGGTGGTGAAGGCGGATGTGGAAATCGGCGGCACCGATCAACTGTTCAATTTGTTGCTCGGCCGCGAACTGCAAAAGCTGATGGGACAAGAGCCGCAAGTGGTGATGACCCTTCCGTTGCTCGAGGGCCTCGACGGCGTGAACAAGATGAGCAAGAGCCTGAACAATTACATCGGCGTGGCCGAGCCGCCGAAGGAAATCTTCGGCAAGGCGATGTCGGTAAGCGACGACTTGATGTGGCGCTATTTTTCGCTGGTGCTGAATTGGCCCGAGGAAAAAATCAAATCGTTGCATGAACAGGTCATCGATGGCCGGGCCCACCCGCGCGAGGTCAAGGATCAACTGGGCCGCGAACTGGTCGCGAAGTTTTACACCGCCGCGGAGGGCGCCGCCGCCTCGGAGGAGTTCAAGCGCGTCTTCTCCGCCGGGCAGCTCCCCGGGGATATCCGGGAGTTGGCCGTGGTCTCCTCGATGCTGGACGCGGAAGGCAAGGCGGGTTTGTTGCAGCTGATGGTGGCTGGTGGTCTTTGCGCCAGCAATGGCGAGGCGCGCCGGTTGATTCAACAGGGCGCCGTGCGGATCAACGAGGACAAGGTCACCGATCCCCAGATGAAGCTCACCCCCGTCGCCGGCACGATCATCAAGTCCGGCAAGCGCGGGTTCGTGCGTCTGGCATGAACGAAGTGCGCACAGGCAACACCACCAGCGCGGGCGGGGTGGTCATCAATCCGCGCGGCGAAGTGCTGGTGGTGAACCAGCGGGGTAATTCGTGGTCGCTGCCGAAAGGCCATATGGATCCGGGCGAGGATTTACTGACGGCGGCGCGCCGGGAAATTTACGAGGAGTCCGGTGTGGCGGATTTGGATTATGTGGCCGGACTCGGATCCTACCAGCGGGCGCGCATCGGCAAGCACGGCGGTGAAAGTCCAGACGAAATGAAAACGCTTCATTTTTTCCTGTTTACGACGACTCAACTCGCGCTCCGGCCGCGCGACAAGGACAATCCCGAGGCGCGCTGGATGACCCTCGAACAGGCTGGGGCGATGTTGACGCATCCGAAGGACCGGGATTTTCTTGTACGCCAGACCGCCGCCATTCGCGAGGCGCTGAAGGATGGCTGACACGTGCCTGGTGCTCGGCGGGAGTGGATTTCTCGGCCGCGAAGCCGTGCCGGAGTTGGCGCGTTCGTATCGCGTGATCGCCACATCGATGCGGACGCGCGGCGATGATTATCGCACGGTGGATATCCGCGACCGGGATGCCCTCGCGGCAGTGATCGACGAGTCGGCGCCGTCTGCGGTGGTGTGGATGGCCGCCTACCGCGATCCTGATTTTTGCGAGGCACATCCCGCCGAGACACGCCGCCTGAATGTGGAGCCCGCGCAAACGCTTGTCGACCGCCTGCCCGCCGCCGTGCGCTTGCTCATGGTCAGCACCGACTATGTGTTTGATGGCGAGCACCCGCCTTATACCGAAGATGCAACGCGCCATCCCGTGAGCGTGTATGGACGCACCAAGATGGAAGCGGAGGATGTGATTTTGTCGCGCGCCGGTTCGCTGGTGGTGCGGGTACCCCTGTTGATGGGTTGGACAAACGATCCGCTGGGATCCGGTTTTTTCAGCCAGTTGATGAATGATCTGCGGGCGAGGACGTCCGTCACGCTGGATGATGTGTTGATGCGCTATCCGGTGTGGACGCGCGATCTCGGCGCGGCCATGCGCACCATGCTTGCCCGGAGCGAGAGCGGCGTGATGCATTACAGCACGACCCGCCCGCTCACCCGTTATCGTGCCGCGGTCGAGATGGCTGAGCTCGCCGGTGCAAGTGCGGCGCACATCCGGCCTAGTTCGTCGGTGATCGACCGGCCGGCCCGTCGTCCGCGCGATGCCCGTCTTGCCACCGATCGCTGGCTTTCCCGCGGACATCCGCCGCCGCACGATTTCCGGGATGTCGCGTCGTTTTATCTGGATCACTTTGGTTTGCGGGCAAAGCAATAAGTTGAAAAAACCGGCAGCGTTCCGGTATAACTTGGCGTTCCGGTAATTACACATGACGATGGTGACGAGCATAATTGGGTTGGTGAACGCGTGATGCACGGTGAATCCCTGGTCGGCGAATCGGTGAAGCGCAACGAATCGTGTCCGTGCGGCAGCGGGTTGAAGTACAAGAAGTGTTGCCTGGGCAAGCATACCGCCGAAGCCGCCGCCACAAATAATTATTACCGTCGCCACGGCATTCGCCTGAAGACGCCCGAACAGATTGAGGGTATCCGCCGTTCCGGACGGCTGGTGCTGGAGCTGCTGGAAATGGCCGGCAAGCTGGTGTGTCCGGGTGCGGTGACCGGGGAAATCGATCGTATCCTCGACGAACATACCCGTCGCCACGGCGCGATTAGCGCGCCCTATCAGTACCGGGGTTATCCCAAGTCGACCTGCATCTCGATCAACGACGTGATTTGCCACGGCATACCCGGCGAGCGCGTATTGCAGTTGGGCGATATCGTGAATGTGGACGTGACGACCTTGCTGGACGGTTATTACGCCGATGCGAGCAAGACCTTTTGCGTTGGCCAGGTGTCACCGCAGGCCGCTCATCTTGTCGATGTAACCCGCGAATGTTTGCGGCGGGGCATGCAAGCGGTCAAGCCGGGCCATACGCTTGGCGACATCGGCTGGGCGATCCAGTCCCATGCCGAGTCGCAAGGATGTTCCGTGGTGCGGGACTTTGTCGGTCACGGGATCGGGCTGGAGTTTCACGAGGCGCCGCAGGTGATGCACACCGGCCGCCGCGGCAATGGGATCAAGCTGGTGCCGGGCATGGTCTTTACAATCGAGCCGATGATCAATCTCGGCCGCCCGGAAACCCGTATTCTGCGCGATGGCTGGACCGCAGTGACTATCGACGGGTCGCTCTCCGCCCAATTCGAGCAAACCGTGCTTGTTACCGCCAACGGCTTCGAAAGCCTTACGCCGTTTGAACCGGACTTCTATCTAAAAGCTGTTTGAGATTGCCGTCTCGCTCCGGTAATCTTCTCCCGATGGCTAACCGTCCACAGGCAAAGACGATAGGGCATTGGGCTCTCGCCGGCGTGCTCGCCGTAACGACCCTGACGGTGTCGCGGCTGTATTCGAAGGAAGTGGATCCCGGGGTCGAACGGGAAAGCGCCTACCAGAACATGGCCGTGTTCACGCGCGCGCTTGAACAGATACGCGGCGGCTATGTGGATGCCGATGCCGCGACCTACGACAAACTCATCAAGGGTGCCATCGAGGGGATGATGCGATCCCTGGATGAGCACAGCCAGTTTCTCGACAAGGATGCCTACAAGGACATGCAGGAGGATACGCGTGGCCAGTTCGGCGGTCTCGGCATCGTGATCAGCATCAAGGACCAGGCGTTGACCATCGTATCGCCGATGGAAGACACACCGGGTTTCCGCGCCGGCCTTCAACCCGAGGACCGCATCCTCGAAATCGATGGCACCTCGACCGAGAATATCAACCTGGCCGATGCCGTAAAAAAATTGCGCGGAGCGCCCGGCACGCCGGTGCAATTGAAAGTGATCCGTCCGGCGACGCAGGAGGTCCGCGAATTGACGATCGAGCGGGCGGAAATCAAGGTGAAGAGCGTAAAGGATGCGCGTTTGATGGAAGACGGCATCGGGTATGTGCGCGTGACCCAGTTCAATGAACCGACGGCGGATGCCTTGCAGGCGGAGCTGGACGGCTTGCGCAAGCAAGGACTTCGGGCGCTTATTGTCGATTTGCGCAACAACCCCGGCGGCTTGTTGCGTTCGGCGATTGACGTTAGCCAGAAATTTCTGAAGAGCCGTGAGATCGTCGTTTCCACGCGGGGGCGAACCGCGCGCGATGATCAAGTCTACCGGGCCGGCGGCCGGGAGCGCCTCGTGGATATTCCGATGGTGGTGCTCGTGAATGGCGGCAGCGCCAGCGCCTCGGAAATCGTGGCGGGCGCCTTGCAGGACCATCATCGCGCCGTGCTCATCGGGGAAAAAACCTTCGGCAAAGGTTCCGTGCAGAGTGTGCTGGAAATGGGAGACGAGGCGGCGCTGCGCTTGACCACCGCCCGCTATTACACCCCGTCCGACCGCATGATTCATGAGCAGGGTATTGAGCCGGATATCGTGATTCCGATGTCCCCGGAGGATTGGCGTTTGCTGATGCTCAAGCGCGCGCGCGAGGAAAATCCGATCGACGACGCCGGAGCGACCAAGGAAGAACAACATGTGCGCGATGTGCAATTGGAGAGAGCGGTTTCGGTGCTCAAGGGGATTTTGATTTTTCAATCGCGTTCCGCCCGGTGATCCCGCCGTTTTGATGGGCATGTATTTGGGTATCGAAACATCCTGCGACGAAACGGCGGCGGCCGTGGTGGCGCCCGACGGCCGGGTCTGCTCGAACATCATTCACAGTCAAATTGCCTCCCATCAGCGATACGGCGGTGTGGTACCGGAGTTGGCCTCGCGTTGTCATGTCGAGGCGTTGCCCGGTGTGGTGGACACCGCGCTTCACCAGGCCGGTGTGCGCTGGTCGGATATCCGCGCGATCGCGGTGACCCGCGGCCCCGGCCTGGCCACCTCGTTGTTCACCGGGGTGGTGTATGCCCGCGGATTAGCTTGCCGTTTAGGGGTGCCGCTCACCGGGGTCAACCATCTGGTCGGACATCTCCACTCCATCTGGTTGCGCGAACATGCGCCGGCCGCGGCGCCGGTATATCCGCACCTGGTGCTTCTGGTGTCCGGCGGGCATACCTGCCTGATCCGGCGCGATGGCGTGCATGCGTGGACCGTGCTCGGGCAAACATTGGATGACGCCGCCGGAGAGGCGCTCGACAAAGGCGCGCGACTCATGGGGCTCGGTTATCCCGGTGGTCCGGAAATCCAGCGCCATGCCGAAAAGGGGAATCCGCGCGCCATCGACTTTACGCGCGGCAATCCGCCCCCCGGCAGTGGCGGATGGAGCTATCCGTTTTCGTTCAGCGGGCTCAAGACGGCGCTGCTGTATCACCTCAAGAAATATCCCGGTGATGCCGCGCCGTCACGGTTGGCCGACTTGGCCGCGAGTTATCAGGAGGCGGTGGTGGACACGCTGGTGCGCCGGGTGGAGCAGGCCTGCGATGCGCACCCTGTGCACCTGCTCGGTTGTGCCGGGGGCGTGGCCCGCAATGCGCGTCTGCGGGAGAAATTGCAATCGCTCGGCGCGCGTAAAGGGCTACCCGTGCGTTTTGCCGATCCGGCCTGGTGCGCTGACAATGCCGCGATGATTGCGGCGGCGGCGAAGGATTGTTATGACCCGGGCGGCCACGATACCGGCGTGAATCCGAATTTATCCGTGGCCACGCGATGAAGTCCGCGTGATATTATGCGGGTTGACAAATTTTTACAGCGAGCGGGCGAGTAGCGAGCGCGGCCGGTCATCGATGACTTTTTCCGCGAGCTCGAGGCCGCTCAAGAATGCGCCTTCAAGTCGCGCGCTATGGCACCAGTCGCCGCACGCGCCCAGGCCCGCTGCGGCATCCCACAAGCAACCGGCCTTGAGCGGTGTGGCGGGCGATGCATACAACCACCGGTGCGATCCGAGATAAGCCGGCCTGACCGGTGATGTGCCGGTCACCTGGAAGAATTCCGCAAGCATCAGGCTGGCCACCTCGTCCGGCGGCAGGTTCAACTTTTCCTGCGTCCATGCCGGCGAGGCCTGCAGGACCCATCCTTCACTGGCCGAGCGTCCCGGCTTGCTGCTGTTGTTGGCGGCCCAAATCAGCGGACTGTTGCTGATGTGCGCGGCATCGAAAGGCAACTCAAGGTCGTAATCAAATACCGCCATGGCCGTCCAGCAGGCATGCATGTGAAGCGGACGGATATGCTCGCCGATGTCCGGGAAGTTGCCCGTCAGATCGGCGGCTTGCGCGGGGGGAATGGCTACGATCACCACTTCAAATTTTTCCGGCGGCAGCGGAACCGTGGCGCTCATCCGCCAGTGATCGCTCTCGCGGACGAGGCCGTTGATGACGATGCTTTGCCGCACATCCAGTTCCTTGGCGAGATGACGGGCCACGGCATTCATGCCGGGCACGCCGACGTAACGGATCACCTCGTCCTTCACCGGCGAGACTACGCCGCCCTGGCAGGAGGCGCGCCGGGCCGGCCAGGCGCTGACGATGCCGCGCTCGACCCAGGACTCGACATACATGCGAAACCGTGGATCGCGGACGGTGAAGTATTGGCAACCATGATCAAACGAATAGTCGCCGTCGTAGCGCGTGGAGGAGCGTCCGCCCGGATATTTACGGCCCTTGTCGAACACCGTCACCGGATAGCCGCGCTCGGCGAGGACGCGCGCGGCGGTGAGGCCGGCAATGCCGGCGCCGATCACCGCCACGGCCGGGCGGATCTCGATCAAGGCCGTCTCGCCGGGATTGGGCAGGGGACGATATGGATCCAACTCAATCATGATGTCATTGCGCGTTGGCGTACGTTAACGCAACGGGATGCCCGGGCAAGTCAAAACCCTGCAAAAGCGTTGAAAGCTAGCCGCCGGCAGCGGCCATGCGCTTTTGTTTGCGCGTGAGCAGGAACATCGCGAATCCGCCCATCAGAGCGAAACTGATCATGACGGGATACCAGCCGGCCCAGCCGTATTTCTTGAGGACGATGCCGGTGATAAATAGACAGATCGCTGATCCATAGTACTGGAACGAGTCGATCACGCCGGCGGCGAACCCGGCCATTTTTTTGCCGCCAATATCCATGGGCGCGGCCGCGCCGACGATGGAGTGGGTCGAGTTCACAGTGAGCGAGGTCAGTACAAGAAACATACCGCCGAGAAAAACGCCCAGCGGGCCCGGCTGAATAAAGCCGGCGAGCATGACGACGGCGGCGGTGGCGAGGACCAGGGCTTCGGTGAAGTAAAGGACCATGGCGACCGGGGAGCGGTGGCCTTTGAAAAACTTGTCGCTGATGAACCCTGCGGCAATGGAGCCGGCAACCGCGGCGGCGGTCATGAGGTTCATGATCATGAGCACGGCCACCGGTTTAGCCTTCCAGTTGATGCCGAGTTGCTCGGTGAAAAACATGACGGAGAGCTGATCGGAGCTGTGCCGCACAGCTCCGGTTGATGCGTAGGCGATGGCGTAAAACCAGACCAACGGGTGGGTGAAAATTTTGGCGAAAGACTCCCGCAGGCTGACGCGCGTGCCGATCGAGTTGTCGAATTCATCCTGAATCGCATCGGGATATCCGGCGGCGGCGGGCTCTTCCTTTACCGCAAAGAACAGGAACAGTGCGGCGGCCACGGTGACGAACGGAGGGATAATAAAAAGGACACGCCAGTCACCGGGTTCTACAACCCAGGTTCCGACCGCCCACAAGGTCAGCGTGAAGCCGGCCAGCAGGAAGGGCGCTAGGGTGTTGATGGCAAATTGCCCGAGCTGAATCATGATGCCGAAAATACCGGCAAAGGTGCCGCGTTCGTTACGCCGGAACCAGGCCGCATTGATTTTGATCATGCCGGGAGCACCATAGGACTGGAACCACCCGTTCATCAGCGCGATGAGGGCAAATGTCGAGAAGGTGCCGACAAACGATGAGAATCCGAAAATGAAATTGCACATGATGGTGCCGATCGCGCCAATCAGCATCGACCATTTGCCGCCGATGCGGTCGCTGAACAGGCCGTTGATAAGCTGGCCGGTTCCATACGCGAGGGACCACAGGACCCAAAGGTTTGCGAGATCGCTGGCTTGAAAGCCGAACTCCTCGTTCATGCCGGGACCCGCGAAGCGGAAGTTGTACCGGCACATGTAATAGGAGGCGTACATCAGCCCCAGCGAAAACCAGTTCAACCCCCGTCGCGCGCGAAAACCGGATGGATAAACTTCGCGCAAGTGATGTCCGACATGTGTATCTGCCATGGGTTGCATCATAGCGATTCGCTAACAGAAAGCTAACACATTTATTTGGTCGGCTTTTCCAGAAGCAATTCCGTGCCGCGCCGGTGAATCACCAGGTCATAACGTTCCAGAAGTCCGCGGCCAAGGCGCGGAGGCGAATGCGTGCTGAATCCGGAGGCCAGCGTGGGCACGGCACCCACCTGACGGAATACGATATCGCCCATGGATACCTGGCGCAGTGTCGAGGTGGATGAACGGTCGAGGGCGACTTCGAAATCGCCGGCGATATCCAGCAGGGCACGTTGCCGTTCGCCGTCGATGATGCAATCGACACCCAGACCGCCCTCCAGATTCACCAGCGGAACGCGGGCGATCGCATTGGCGGCGTAAGGATACACGGACGTGCCGGAGAAGATCACGCGACGTCCGCGTAGACTGATCCGCACGAACTCAAGCGAACGCATGAAGTCCGCCCCGAGTATGGCCGCAGGTTCCGGATCGCGTTGTCCGCGGATCAATGCATCGAGAGTGCCCGGGGGATTGCGCACATAAAATAAGGCGTTGCCCACGGTGAGTTTATCCAGACGCAACCACGACAGGATGACGGCAAATCCTCCGGCCTGATCCGGCACATGCCGCGCCGTTTTTTCAAACAAAGCCGGGGCGGCGATGGCCACGGTCTCGAGTCGCCGGGCCTCGCGCAACGATATCCAGCTCTCCGCTGCCGAGGTGTCCAACAACATCGCGCCCCGGCCGTCCGGTGCGGCGATGACCGGTGCCGTGGAGTTCTTGGCCGAGATAAACGGGAGGCGGCCGACGTGATCGCGCTGCGGCCGGAAAATACCGGCGAAGCGCGCGCCCTCGTCGGATGTGTACGCCGTGATGCCGAGCACCTGCGGTGGTTTGGCCTGGCGTTGCATCATCTGTTTGTCGGCGACATCCGCCCCGGGGGCGGGATCGCGCACGGTCCGGCAGGATGTGCTGAGGCCGAGCGAAAGGGCGATTGTCGAGAGTCCGGCGAGGATGCGCATCGTGCGTTTCATGGGGTAAAACTGGCCCCTGCGACCGGTGGCATCAAGAACAAACATGCAACTTCATTCTTTCAAAATAGTCATCGTTTCGACAAAGTGCTTTCATGGCCAACTACTTTGATTCCTTGCTGATTCGCCCGCGACGCAATCGCCGTACCGCGTCCATGCGCGGTTTGGTGCGCGAGACGAATCTCGCGCCATCGCACCTGATCTTGCCGTTGTTCGTATGCGAAGGCCGCCAACGGCGCGAGGTCATCCGTTCGATGCCGGGCACGTTCCGGTTGAGCCGCGATCTCGTGATCAAGGAAGCCAAAGCCGCGCACAAGCTCGGCATTCCGGCGGTGGCGCTATTTCCCGCATTGCCGGGCAAGCTCAAAGACAAGGTTGCGACCGAGTCGCTCAATCCGAATGGATTGTTGCCCACCACCGTGCGGGCGTTGAAAGACGCGTTGCCGGAGCTGGCCGTGATTACCGATGTCGCGATGGATCCGTATTCCAGCGACGGGCACGACGGTTTTGTCGAGAAGGGCCAGATCGTGAATGATCGATCGGTGGAAATTCTCTGCGGCATGGCGCTCGCGCAAGCCGGCGCCGGCGCGGATTACGTCGCCCCATCCGATATGATGGACGGACGCGTCGGCGCGATCCGTCGCGTGCTTGACGGCAGCGGTTTTACCGGCACGGGCATCCTCTCGTATGCCGCGAAATACTGTTCAGCATTCTACGGTCCGTTTCGCGAAGCCCTCGACTCCGCTCCACGCAGCGGCGACAAGAAAACCTACCAGATGGATCCGGCGAACCGCCGCGAGGCGTTGCGCGAAGTGCAACTCGATGTGGCCGAAGGCGCTGACATCGTCATGGTTAAACCGGCGTTGCCCTACCTTGATGTGATTGCCGCCGTGCGCGAGGCGGTGCCGGTGCCGGTGGCGGCGTATCAAGTAAGCGGCGAGTACGCGATGATCAAGGCCGCGGCGAAAGCGGGTTGGCTCGACGAGCAAGCCGTCATGCTGGAAAGTTTGACGGCGATCCGCCGTGCCGGGGCGGATATGATACTTACCTATTTTGCGCATGGCGCGGCCAAAGCGCTGGGAGGTTGATGTCATGGCGGGCCATACCTTGGGCGGCATGTTGATTTCCGCGGAGCAAATTGCGGAACGGGTGGATCAGTTGGTGGCCGAATTGCAGGCGCACTGCCGCGTGGAAAATCTCGTCCTCATCGGTATTTTGCGCGGGAGTTTCATGTTTCTCGCCGATCTGGTCCGCGACTTGTATCAGCACGGCGTGCATCCGCGCATCGACTTTATCACGCTGGAAAGCTACGGATCCGGCACGGAATCATCCGGTACGGTCAGGATCACCAAGGACATCACCGTCGATGTGAACGGAGCCGTGGTCTTGTTGATCGATGATATTCTCGACACCGGGCGCACCCTTTCCTTTGCCCGGCAGTTAATGAAAGACAAGGGCGCGGCCCGCGTGCTGACCTGTGCGTTGCTCGACAAGCCCGAGCGGCGCGTGGTGCCGATTCATGCCGATTTTGTCGGCTTCACCATACCTGACCACTTCGTCGTCGGGTATGGCCTGGATTACGACAGCCGGTACCGTGAGTTGCCGTACATCGCCAAAATCGAAACCCGGTAAATCACCTCCGGGCCTTCAGGCCCCGCCCACCGCTCACGAAGCACCGGTCTCCCCGCGGGCCAGCCGCCGCTCATACCACGACACGTACAGCACGGGCGCCAACAGCGTGGTCATGATCTCGATGAGCATGCCGCCGAACGAGGGAATCGCCATCGGGATCATCAGATCCGCCCCGCGACCGTTGGAGGAGAGCAAGGGAATCAGCGCGAGCAGGGTGGTGGCGGTGGTCATCATGCAGGGCCGGATGCGCTTCATGCCGGCCTCCAGGGCGGCGGCCCGTATTTCCTCCTTGGTGCGGGGACTGGCGTCGCGCAGTCGCTGGTCAAGGTAGGTGCACATCACCACGCCGTCATCGGTGGCGATTCCGAAGAGCGCGAGGAAGCCGACCCACACCGCCACGCTCAAATTTACCGGATGCACGCCGAATAAATCGCGCATCGGCAAATCAAACAGGCTGAAGTTCAGGAACCAGGGTTGCGCATACAGCCAGATCAGAATGAATCCGCCGGACCAGGCGACAAAAATTCCCGTGAACACCATCAAGGTGACCGGCACGCGCCGGAATTGCAGATACAGGATCAGGAAAATGATGAACAGCGAGAGCGGCACGACGAGGGCCAGTTTGCGGGACGCCCGCAACTGATTCTCATAGCTGCCGGCAAAGGTGTAGCTGACCCCCGACGGGAGCGCGAGGTCGCCGGCTGCTTGCATGGACGCGAGCACCTGCTTTGCTTGTTCGACCACCTCCACCTCGGCGACGCCGGCCAGCTTGTCAAACAGCACGTAACCGAGCAGCGAGGTGTCCTCGCCCTTGATCATCTCCGGTCCCCGCACGTAGCGAATGTCCGCCACTTCGCGGAGTGGAATCGCATTCTTTCCGGAGGAAATCAGCAACCGCTCCAGCGCTTCCCGTGAATCGCGGGTTTCGCGGGCAAAGCGCACACGAACCGGGTAACGCTCGCGGTTTTCCACGGTCCGGGTTACCTGGCGCCCGCCCACGGCGATTTCGACGATCTCCTGGAACTCGGCCATCGAGATGCCATAACGCGCCAGCGCGGCGCGGTCGGGCTCGATCTCGAGGTAGGGTTTGCCGACGATCCGGTCGGCGATCACGGTGGCGGGATTGATAACCGGCACCTGCTTCAGAGCCTTCTCGAGCAGCAGGCCGGCCTCTTCGATCGAATCCAGATCGGGTCCGCGCACCTTGATGCCCAGCGGCGCCCGCATGCCGCTCTGCAACATGACGATGCGCGCGGAGATCGGCTGCAACAGGGGCGCGGAACTGATGCCGGGCATATCGCCCGCCGCGACAATGACCTCCCATATATCATCGGGTGATTGGATGCCGGGCCACGCTGCGCGGCCATCGTTTAATCCTGGATCAAGCGGCGGTCGCCATTGCCGGAAGGGATGGCCGCGCCTGTCCGGAATGAGCCGGCCTTTCTCATCGCGTTGGAATTTGCCTTGTACCAGGTACGGCTGGCCATCGAGGGCGGGAAGCGGTTCGCCGCCGGCATCGCGGAAGTAATCCTGTTCGTCCGGATCATACGCGAACGACAATCGTTCCCCCGCGGCATCCGTCAAGTATTCCGGCTTGTAATGAAGGATGGTTTCGATCATCGGCACGGGCGCGGGATCGAGCGGACTCTCGGCGCGCCCGAGTTTCCCCACCGCGACATCCACTTCCGGGATGGCATAAAACGCCTTGTCCTGGGTTTGCATTAAATCGAGCACTTCGTTCAGTCCGGCATGCGGGAGGGCCGAAGGCATGTAGAGAAATGAGCCTTCGTCCAGCGGCGGCATGAATTCGCGTCCGAGTCCGGGAAAGGCATGGTAGAGCGCGACCACCGGCTTCCACTGCCGGACCGGTTCCGGCATCCAGCCGGTCAACCGGGGCACACCGATCCAGATCATCACGCCGAACAACACGATCACGGCCGGTATGGTGAGAAACTTTTTCCGGTTCTCCAGCGCCCACCGCAGGATGACCGGATATTTGTACTGATACAACATGATCAGGCTAAGCACGATGCCGACCACCAGACCGACCGCGACGACATTCAACACAATGCCGCGATCAGGCCCGAGCGGCATCCAGTCGTGCGCCAGCAGGATGGTGAGCGCGGCGGCCAGCAAAAGCGAAAGACCGCCCCGGCCTTGCGGCTTGCCGGCTTTTGCCCCGAAGAACAAATGGGCGAGTGCCGGCAGGATGGTCAGCGCAACGGCCACGGATCCGATCAGCACGAAGGTTTTGGTAAACGCGAGCGGCTTGAAGAGTTTGCCCTCGGCGGCCTCCATGGTGAACACCGCGAGAAAACTCACGATCGTGGTGGAAATCGCGGTCAGTACCGCGCCGCCCACTTCGGCAACGGCACGGTGAATGATATCCAATCGCTCGCGCCGGTTCGCGGCAGGATGGGCGGCGAGATGATTGAGGATGTTCTCGCAGACGATGATGCCCATGTCAACGATGGTGCCGATGGCAATGGCGATGCCGGCCAGCGAGACGAGATTGGCATCCACGCCGAAACGACGCATGGCGATGAAACACCAAAGTACGGTGAACGGCATGACCAGCGCGATGAGCAGGGAGCTGGCCAGGTGCCGCACCATGACGAGAATGACGATCGACGTAACGAGTATCTGGGCATACAGCGCGCGGTTCAGCGTGCCCAGGGTTTCGTAAATGAGTTCCGTACGGTCGTAGAAGGGAACAATCGTCACGCGGCTGATGGTTCCGTCCTCCAGCGTTTTGACCGGCAGGGCGGAGGCCATGGATTCGATCTTGCGCTTCACATGCTTGATGGCCTCCAGCGGATTTTCTCCGTAACGCACCACCACCACGCCGCCCACCGCCTCGGTGCCTTCCTTGTCGAGCGCGCCGCGACGGAACTGCGGACCCAGCGCAACCCCGGCGACTTGATGCAAGTACACCGGCGTGTGATCGCGTTCGGCGACCACCGCCTGCTTGAGATCCTCCAGCGTTTTGATGAATCCCACTCCGCGGATGGCGTATTCCACGTTGTTGATTTCCATGATACCGGCGCCGATATCGAGGTTGGATTGCCGCACCGCATTCATCACCTCCATCAAGGTCACGCCGTGCAGGCGCATGGCATCCGGATCGACATCCACCTGGTATTCCTTCACATGACCGCCGATGGTGGCCACTTCGCTGACGCCCTCGGCGGACTGCAGGGCATATTTCACGGTGAAGTCCTGCACGCTCCGCAATTCCTGCAGGTCCCATCCGCCGGCGGGTTGACCTGCGGCATCGCGTCCCTCCAGGGTGTACCAGAATACCTGTCCCAGCGCGGTGGCATCGGGCCCGAGCACCGGTTGCACGCCTTCCGGAAGCGTGCCCGACGGCAAGCTGTTCAATTTTTCCAGAATGCGGGACCGCGACCAGTAGAACTCGGCATCATCACGGAAGATGACGAAGATCATGCTGAAGCCGAACATCGACTGACTGCGTATGGTCTTCACCTCAGGCACGCCCAGCAGGGCCGTGGTGAGGGGATACGTGATCTGGTCTTCGACATCGCGCGGTGACCGGCCGGGCCAGTCGGCAAAAACAATTTGCTGATTTTCGCCGATGTCGGGGATCGCATCCACCGGCACGGGGTCCCGGACGGATTCAAAAATCCGCCAGTCGAAAGGCGCATGAAGGATGCCCCAAATTGCCAGAAATGCGGCGAACAAAAACACCACGAGTTTGTTCTCGAGACAGAAGCGTAGAATACGGCTCATGATGCGCTCCTAGTGTGAACGATGATCGATGACGTCCGCCGGGGTTTGTTCCAGCTCGATGCCTTCAGCGCGCATTTTCGAGATATACTTTTCGGCATCTGCGAGGAAGTCCTCGTCGCATCCCGGACAGCAGAAATAAATGCGATATCCGCCGTAATCGATAAACACATCGCGCTCGATTTCGCCGCCGGCGATGGGGCAATGCGTCTGCGGTCGCTTGGCCGCCGGGGTATCGCTTCCCGGCAGGCTCATCATCGAGGGCTTGGCCATCAACTGGAGCGAACTGTCAATGCGCATCGCCCCGCGGATCACGACCCGCTCGCCTTCGACCAGGCCGTCGATGATCACCTGCTGCTCCCCCGCCATCGGTCCGCACGTCACCACGCGCCCCTCGAAGGTGCCGGGATCTTTATCCGATTGCACATAGACCACGGCGCGGCGACCGGTGCGCAGCACCGCCGTGGCCGGAATCAGTAATTGCTCCTTGCCGGTCGAGACCTTCAAGCCGGCGCGGATGAACATGCCTTCCTTCAGGCGCAGTCCGGGATTGGAGACATCCGCGCGGGCTTTCAAGCTGCGCGTGGCCGGATCGATTGCGGCGGGCAGGAAGGAAATCACGCCGGCAAACGATTCGCCGGGAAAGGCATCCAGCGTGATCTCCACCGGATCCTGCATGTGCACGAGACCGATGTCTTTTTCATACACATCAAATTCCGCCCACAGCGTGGAGGTGTCGCCGATGGTCGCCAGCACATCGCCGAGCATGAGCCACATGCCCTGATTTCCGCGCACGGAAATCACCGCGCCATCGATGGGGCTGGTTACCGAGTAGGTATCGATGGCCCGGCCGGAGTGGATGATTTCGTTGATTTCGGTTTCACCGACGCCGTAGAGGCGGAGTTTTTGGCGGGCGGCCTCGATGAGGATTTCGTTGCCGCGCGCCGCCACCAATTCGCGGGCGGCGGCAAACACCTGCGGACTGTAGATGTCGGCGAGGCGGTCGCCCTCGCGGACCTGCATGCCGGTTACATTTGCGTGGAGTTTTCTGATCTGTCCTTCAGCCAGAAGCGCCACATCACGGGTGCGCGTGGCGTCGTAGCTCAGTACGCCCGCAAGTGGCAGGGTGGCGGATGCTTCGCCGCGAATCACCGGCGCCGTTTCAATGCGCGCGAGTTCCATCGCCGCGGGCGAAAGGGCGATAGCGCGCGGACCGGGGTCGGTGGATCCGGCGCCAGCCACCGGGATCAGATCCATCGCGCAAATCGGACACAACCCCGGACCGGGTTGGCGGATCTGCGGATGCATCGAGCAGGTATATTCGCTCGCCTCGGCAACGGCGGAGTCTGCGGCAGACGCGGGACCGGCTTCGCGACCGGCGTTTGATAGAACGTAGCCGGCGACCAGGCCGGCGAGCACGAGCAGCAAGTGGATTTTTTTCATAGTTATTCTCCCAGGTGCAAGGGTAATCCGGTTTTCACTTCATCGGCGCTCCACGGTTGGGCCACGGCCATCAATCGCGCATGGGCGGTGGCATAGGCGGCCTTCTCGCGGGCGTGATTCAATTCAGCCTCGATCAGCATGTTTTGCGCATCCAGCATCTCCATCGCCGTCATGGCGCCGGAGGCATAACTTTCGCGCGATGTTTCGGCCAGCACGCGCGCCCGGGGCAGAAGCTGTTCTTCATAGAGGCGCATGGTGCGCAATCTGGCCTCCGCCTGGTTGTAGAGCTCCTGGATTTCGGTGAGGGTCATCGCGGTTTCCTCCTCGAGCATGGCCGAGGCTTCGAGGTATTCCGCTTCCGCGGCGGCGCGCATGCCGCGGTATTTGCCGTTCCAGATCCAAGGCAAATTGAGGGCGATGCCGGTATCGATCGACGCGATGTCGCCGCGTTCGCGCGACTGCATGGCGGCCACGCGAAGGTTGAAGGCCGGTCGTTGCTCGAGCGAAGCGGATTGACGGTCGAGATCGCGGGCCATTTGCCGCCATAGGGTGGCCATCAGGATGCAACAGTACTTGCGGGCATCCGCCTGCAGTTGTTCGACGGAAGTTTCCAGGGCGGGCAGTGCGGGCAGTTCGCCGGTGGAGCGCGGCGTGTCCGGCGGGGCATTGAGCAGTCCATTCAAGCGGGCCAGAGCTGCATCGATTTCCCTCTGCATGGTGACGATTTCATTGTCCAGTTGATCGCGCTCGATTTCCACCCGCAACCAGGCCGCTTGCGGCATTTGTCCGGACTCCATGCCGGCCCGGGTGGCCGCGACCAGGTTTTCGGTGATGCGCTTCTGTTCGCTCAAGAGGCGGGCTGACTCCCGGGTCGCCCATAGGTTCCAGAAGGCGCCGGTAATATCCGCCCGCACCTTGCGTCGTATTTCGAGCATTTCGAAACCGGTGGCTTCGGCATCGAGGCGGGCCACTTCACGCAGTACGCCATTACGTCCCGGCCACGGAAGTTCCTGGGCGATAGCATAGGTAAGCGTTTCGTACTCCTCGAGCCGGGTGTCATCCCGCTCAAGCTCGAACTCGAGCATCGGGTCGGCCCAGTTGCCGGTGCCATCGGTCATGGCCTTGGCCGCTTCCCAGCGTCCGCGCGCGCTGATCACGGTCGGGTTATAGTCGTCGATGGTAGCCAGCCATTGCTCCAGTTCACCGGCGCGCGTTGAAGGCGCAAGTCCGGCGCATGTGCTGATAATAAAAATGTGAAATAAAGTTAATCGGGCTTTCATAGCTCCTCCTGTAGGTTGATGTGGACAGCCGCAGTGAACAAACGCGGCGGTGATCAACAAAGGAGGGAGCAATTCAACAAATAGATCGGCGCGGTACCGGGTGGTCCGGCCGGCACATGCAAGACCATGAGGCCGGGCGGGATCGCCGGCACGGGTGATATGAATTTGACCGGCAGGACCAATCCGTACGATCCGTCCGCTCCGGCATCGCGCGCTACCGCCGGATACTGATCTGCGGGCTGCTGGGTGGCCTGAATCACACAATCGCATGCGTGATTGTTTGCCGGGGCGGGAAGGGGCGTTTCGCTTTCGCAGCAACTGACCGGGGTCGCGGCTACCGGAGTGCAACAGCATTCATCCAGCCGGGGCTTGGCACAGGTGTATCCCAAGGCGGGCCACGAGCTTTGCGCGGCCATCATCAGACAGGTGATGAAACATGCCAACTTCACTGCAAACAGAATAAACCCAAATCGTCGGCAGAGCAATACGGCAAAAAATCGGCCGGCCGAGCCAGGCGTTGGCCGGGATGAAAATGCGCGGATCGCACGTATATTGGTGCATGAAAAATCTTTTTGACCGCTTGGATCCCATGATAGCCGGTTGGATGTCCCGTTACGGCATACGCATGCTTCGCTGGTCGACCGGGATTGTGTTTGTCTGGTTCGGTGCGCTCAAGACGGTGGGTATGAGTCCGGCCCAGGAGTTGGTGGCCCGCACGGTTTACTGGTTTCCTCCGGACGTGTTCATTCCCGTGTTGGGCTGGTGGGAGGTGCTAATCGGGGCCGGGTTGTTGGTGCGGCCGCTGACCCGGTTTGCCATCGCATTGTTGATCGTGCAAATGCCCGGCACGTTTATGCCGCTGGTGCTTTTGCCCGACGTGTGTTTCACCTCCGTGCCCTTTGGCCTCACGATCGAGGGTCAGTACATCGTCAAGAATCTCGTGCTCATCAGTGCCGCCATGGTGGTCGGTGGAACGGTGCGGGAGTCGGGCGACACGAGAAAGCTCTAAGGCTTGGCTTCGCGCCGGCGTCATGCGTCAACCTCTAAATCGGCCGGGTGCGAATAAAATTTCTTTGACCATCTTGTCCGCGTGGTAAAGACTTCCCACGTTCTTTGATGGTTTATATTTTTTGCCCGACTAACGGAAGTCCGTGAAAACCGGACGCGGTCGCGCCGCTGTAAATCCGTTCCTGCGCAAGCGGGAAACCCGCAGCAAATAAACGCCACTGGTGGAAACACCGGGAAGGCGGCTGACGGGGCGGATGAGCCAGAAGACGAGCCGGGCAGCAAAAGCATGTTTCTTCGCGGATGGGAAACGGCGACCCGTCGTCGACCCTTTCTCCCGCGCCGTAACAGGCTCCCTCGCAGTTTGGGGAAAGGTTGTTTGTGAACTATTTTCTTCCCGTGTTCGTGGTCGCGGCGATGATCCAAGGATGGTTGCCCGCATCAGCGGCATTGGTTCCCGGGGTCGGTTACTCCGCGACGCCTCGTTACATCACCGCGCCATGGGATCATCTCGGTGGTCTGGAGGTGGTCAGCAACGAGGCCTACACCGTAACCGGCACCAATGTCCTGCGTCTTTCGCTCGCCACCACCAATGCGCCGGCCGTGTTCGGCGCCACGCCTGCACCTTCGGTTGGCGCAAGTTACGTCGCCATGCGCGCGGGGGCGATTCATCTCGCTTACGTCGAGAAATACGGATTCACCGAGCCGTATCGTTATGGTCGCGTGGCGGGCGGAACCTTTGAATTGCACGGCACGCTGGCCGGAATTTACGACGGCGCGGTGGATAACGATGGTAATTTGTATGTGCTGGCTTATCCCGATGATTTTGCGGGATCGCGGGTCTACCGTTACGACCCTGCAAGTACATCGCTCGTGCAAGTGATTTTTGTCGGCGGCTATTCCGGTGGGATTGCGTTTGATCACGCGGGTCGCCTGCACGTGGCCGAACAGGATCATGGCGAGATTCTGCGGTTCACGCCCGGGCAACTCGCCGGTGGAAATCTCACCGCGCAAGATGGCCAGGTCGTGGCCCGGGTGTTGGCCAGTTATCTTTGCTTCGATCATCATGATCGACTGTATGCGGTGTCAGGGTACGGCAACGAGATCGGCCTGTACGACCCCGTGACCACCAACAAACTCCGTACCATCGCGATCGACAACGCCAGCGGTTACGGCATCGGTTGGATCAAGTGGAATCGCGATCGCCGCAGCCTTTATGCCGTGTATACGGATTATTATGTCCATGGCGACAGCACCTTGTTCGAGCTCACATTCGCGACCGATTCGAATGGCATTCCGCACGACTCGCCGCTCATCCGGAACTGGATTGATGCCTATACGAATTTCCACCGGCCGAATCCCGCCAGCGGCGGTTTTGCCCAGGATAACGATTTCGAGCCGGCCACACCCGGCGGTGCGATTATCGGCAAGCCGGCCAGTTTCACCTCCGAGGATGTGACGGCCCACGTGGTCTCGCTCGGTGATGGCGGATCGATCACGCTGATGTTCCGCGATGTCATCGTCAACGGGCCGGGTCCGGACTTCGCAGTATTTGAAAATGGATTCTCCCTCGGACGAGATACCTACGCCGAGCTGGCTTTTGTCGAAGTTGCCACTACGACCAATGCCTGGGCGCGGTTTCCGGTCACCTATTTTGCCACCAATACGTCCTCGGAATTTGCGACTGTGCTCAATGCGCGGCAGGTCGATGGATTCGCCGGCAAGCATCGCATCGATGTGGGAACCCCGTTTGATCTCGCCTGGCTTGCCCGCCACACCAACGTCCTCAGTGGTGCCGTCGATCTGCAACGCATTCAGTTTGTGCGGATGGTCGACGTGATCGGGAACGGCACGCTGACGGATTCGTATGGCAATCCCCTGTACGATCCGGCCGGCACGGAAATTTATGCCGGCTTCGACCTGCGCGGAGTGGGTGTGATCAACTCCGCCGGGCTCGGCGTGGTCGCCCACGATGGCGCGCCGGCGATGACGATGATGACCCAGGCGGGAAGATCGTATCAGATGGAATACAGCCTTAACGGGCGGGACTGGTTCGCGCACGGTGTGCCGTTCTCGTCCACGGGCGGTGTGCATCAAGCGACCCTTCCGGATAATTTGGATGCGGCCATGTTCCGCATCGAACAGGTGATTCCGTTCACGCCATGATAGCCCGGCTCCATAGGCGTGCCCGGCGCGAAGGTCTCCGACCATTCGCGCCCTACAAGCACGCGAATTGTAGGGCGGGAACGGTTGAGTCCTCGAAACCTTCCCACCGCGAAAATGAACCGGACATCGCAAAAAGTTCCAATCATTGGAAAAGCATGGCTCAACAAGTTCCAATCATTGGAACTTTTCGGGATGACAAATTCCAATCATTGGAATTTTTCCGGCGTGGCGGTACGCGGACCTCCATCATGCTGTCTTCCTTCCGGAATTCCGTCGCCGGTTTCACCCTCATCGAGCTCATGGTCACGCTGGCGATCATAGGTTTGCTTGCCGCCCTGGTGTTGCCCGCGCTTGGCAGTGCCCGCCGCAGTTCGACGCGCGCGGCGTGTGCAAGCAATTTACGGCAACTGGCGCTGGCCAATACCGCTTATGCTGCGGATCACGGTTACTATGTGGCGGCGGCGGCGGATGTACGCGGACGAAACAATCAGCGCTGGCATGGTGAGCGGGAGTCGCGCCGGCAGCCGTTTGATCCGGCAAAGGGACCGCTCGCGCCGTATTTGGGAGTAGAGGCGCGTGTGCGGCAGTGTCCGGAGTTTCGTCCGGAGGCAAATGGATTTGAGGCGGGATGCGGAGGGTACGGCTATAACGCTTGCGGGGTTGGTTCGCAGGCCTATGTGCTCGGTGCGTACCGGGGCGCCGCCCGCGGCATGGCGCCGGGCGCGATTGCCGATGCGTCGAAAACCGTGATGTTTACCGACGCGGGATTTTTGCAGGAGGGTGAGCTTATCGAATATTCCTTCGCGGAGCCGCGCCGGCATCTTTCCGATTCGGCCCCGCCACGGGAGGCGTATCCGGCGATTCCATCCATCCACTTCCGCCACGAGGGTCTCGCCAATGTCGTGTGGGTGGACGGCCATGTTTCCTCAATGCCGTTGAGCGGGCATCACACTCCGTCGTACACGGATGCGCAAATCGGCTGGTTTGGACCGGAAGATAACAGCTATTTCGATCCTTACTAAAATCCGTGTCATTTCTGCTTGCTGATGACGGGAGCCGGGTTTACATTTCGAAAAACATGCGGTATATCCGCAAGTAAAACGTATTAACTAACGTTACTATTTTGGAGATTGGTCATGGATGATTTGATTTTTAGCGATCGAATTCAGGTCGAGAGGAAGCAATTCTATTTTGATCTCAAGGAAAACCCGCGCGGGCGCTTTTTGCGCATCACCGAGGACGTCGGTGGCCGCCGCGATACGATCATTGTGCCGGCCTCCGGGCTGGGGGATTTTGTCGATGCGGTGAGCCGCGCCATGGATGCCAGCAGGGAAGCGGGTGCCGAGGTCGTCACCGCGGAGTAACCTGTACCGCTTCTGTTTCGCCCATGCATACCCGGGAAATGAAGCCGCCGGCGACGGCTGGGGAAACCAACGACCGCGAGTTGGTTCAGCGCGCGCAAAACGACGATGCCGAGGCGTTCAACGAGCTGGTCAGGCGAAATCATTCCCGCATTTACGGGTTGCTTTACCACATGACCTCCAACAAGGAGGACGCCGAGGATCTTGCCCAGGATGTATTTTACCGGGCTCACCGGGCGTTGAAGCGGTTCAAGGGCGACTCCTCCTTTTACACGTGGGCCTACCGGATCGCGGTGAACCGCGCCATCAGCTTTCTTAAAACCCGCAAGAAGCGAACCGGCATCAGTCTCGATGACATGGACCGGGGCGTGGAGCGGGATCCGGCCTATGTAGAACTTTCCGCCCAGGATTCGCCGTTCCGGGATGCCACCATTACCGAGCTGCAGGAAAAATTGAACGCCGCCCTGCGCACGTTGTCTGAAAAACACAGAACCGTGGTGGTTATGCACGATATCCAAGGCATCCCGCACGACGAAATCGGCAAGACGCTGGGCATATCCTCCGGCACGGTTCGTTCGAGGTTGTTTTATGCGCGAAAAATATTGCAGGTCGAGTTGGCGGAGTTTGCCCCGTGAATGATGCTGAATTGAAAAGCTATTGTCTGGAACATGCGGGTGAAACCATGCCTGCGGAAGCGGAGGCGCTGTTGCAGCGCGATGCCGCGCTTCGCCACGAGGTAAATCAGTTGGTGGCGGTGCGCCGCCTCCTCGCGTTGAAGCGTCATGAACAGCCCGGTCCGGGCAGTGTGGATCGCTGCCTGCGCGGCGTGCAGGCCAGAATCGAAGCGGATGGCAAGCGATCCTTCGTCGCGAAAATCCGCGCGTGGTTTGCCTACGAGTCGCCCGTCCCGGCCTATGCGTATGCCGCGGCGGCGCTGGTGTTCGCGGCGGTTGGCTTGGCCGTTTTCCGTCAAGCCAACGATGCATCGCCCGCTCGCGCCCTGACCTCGCACGAGCCGGCGCCGCTGCCGGTGGAAACGATTAGTTTGGTCGAGGAATCATTGCTTGCCACCAATGATGCGATCGTGGCGGCAGCTGAACCAGCAGCCATTGAAAAGCCGATCATCATGCTTCGTGTAAAGGCTCCGGATGCGCCTGCGGAACGCGGCGGTCTGACCTTCGGCGGCGATACCTCGGTGCCGGTCAGCTACGAGCGCTAGCATCAGGGGGCCGGTGGAGCCGTACCGTGACGGGCGATGATTTCCTTGAGATGTTCCACATACGCTTCCGGTCCACCCGGGCGGTAACCGGTTTGCGCGACCAGATCCCCCGAGGGTGAAAGAATGAGAATGGTCGGATATCCCCGTACGCCGTATTTCTCCTGCAACGCATCGTTTTGTGCGATCACGGCCTCCGGCAACTCGCGGCTGCGGGGAAAGTCGAGCTTCACGCTGATCAGATTTTCCGCCGCATATTCCTGGTAGGCGGTCTGGGTGAACACTTCCCGGTCAAGCCGGATGCACCAGCCGCACCAGTCCGAGCCGGTGAAATTCAGCAACATGTATTTGCCGCCATCGGCCGCGGATTTCGCCGCGGCCGCATAATCCTCTGTCCAGGAAACTTCACCACGCGTAGGGCTCGCGATTAGTCCAACCAGCAGGATCAACCATCCGATTTTTTTCATGTCATGGTTCCTTTACGCTTAATTTTTCGAGTGAGACCGGCAATCCGCCATGGGCGAACCGGGCGATGGTTTCGTGCGACATCTGCATTTGACCCAGCCATCGCGGCGACGAACTCACCATGTAGATATGCCACATCGATGCCATCGAGCGCCAGACCGAATCCATGCGCGCATACAGGTTGCGCAGGTCGGGACCGCCTTTGATGCGCTCGCCGTAGGGCGGGTTGGTGACCATCCATCCCGGCCGGTCGGGCAGGGTAAGTTCGCTGATGCTCCGGCGGGCAAAGATCACCCGGTCCGCCACGCCGGCTCGAGCGGCATTCGCTTGCGCGGCGGCGATCGCCCCGGCGTCGCGATCATAACCGATGATGGGCGTTTCCGTTTTGACCGGCGCATCCTCCGGTAAGCCGGTTGGCGGCACATAGCCGGGCCATCGCTCGAAGGCGAAATGCCGGAGGTGTCCGGGCGGTATGCCGGCGGCCAGCAAGGCGGCCTCGATGACCAACGTGCCGGCACCGCAAAATGGATCAACCAGCGGCGAGTTCCTGTCCCACCCGGAGGCAAGAAGGATGGCGGCGGCCAAAGTCTCGCGCAGGGGCGCCTTGCCCACCTCGAGCTTGTAGCCCCGCCGGTGTAAATGCGCACCCGAGGCGTCGATGCTGATCTGGCAAAGATTTCGCACGATGCGCACGAGGATGAGTTGTGCGTCGGAGCCGGCATCCTCCTCGTCGCCACTCGTGCGTACGACATCGCCGCCGATGGCTTCGGAGATCGCGGTCGCGACGCGCTCGGCTATGCCCTTCTTGTGATAGAGCCGGGAAGCGTGGGTGGTGACGCGAATCAGCACCGGTTGCGATGGTCGAAGATAGGATGCCCAGGGCATACGCGCGGCTTTTTTGTGCAGTTCGCTGAAGGCGGCGGCATTGCACGATCCGATGCGCACAAGAATCCGGGAGGCGGTGCGCAGGGAACGGTTGAGCAACCGGATCTCCGCGATGCCGCCCCGGCATTCAATCAACCCCGGCTCGACCATACGGCCGGGGATGCCCAGCGACGCCATCTCGGTGAGGGTGATGAATTCGAGTCCCGGCGTGGCCACCACGGCGAGTTCGCGTTGATCGGTGTTGTTCACGTCGGGCGCCAGCCGCCGAGCCATGCGCCCAATTCGGTCAGATCGTTGATGTGGGTCAGATCGCGCAACGAGGTCGCCCACGCGACATCGCAGATCCGGCCGTGGGTGCCCCGCACCTTGCCGGTATCCTGGGAGACGGACGGCAATGGCCAGCCGAAAAACAACTCGCACGGATCGAATCCGGGCTTGTTGTGGATGTCGATGTGGCGGGCGTAATCCGGCGCCTGGGATTTTTCCGTCCACCACGGATAGGCGAACCACGCGCCCGGTTCGGCGAGCAGGATCAATTCGCCACTGCGTGGATGATTCAGTCCGACCGCCGCAGCCTCCTCGCGCGTCCAGACCGAAGCGACGCCGGGCATGCCGGTGAAGGTGTTGCGGACAAATTCGATCTTCGATGGATCGGCCACATACACATGCGCCACTTCGTGATCGACCATGGCGAAGACCTCGTAATGGAAAAAGTCGGGATAGAGCATCCCCTCGATCTCGCGGGTGCGGAATAAACCCGCATCCATCAGGCGCCGGTTGGGAAAGAGGGCGCCGCGCGTGACCGGATTGATCTCGTAATCGCCATAGATCACATATTCGTAATCGTGCTCCTGGCATGCGGCGATGAACCGGGCGAGAGCTTTGCGGAGGGACTTGGCGGCGCGGCGGGCGCGCGGATGATCGGGGCCGTATCGCTGCAGATCGTAGTCGAGGTGGGGCAGATAGCCGAAAAGCAGGCCGGGTTGTTCGCGCTTCATCACATGCTCGTAGGCGCCGATGATCCAGTCGCTCGATTTTTTTCCCGAGGCCAGCGGGCCCCAGTAATGCATCAACTGGAAAGAGCGACCGCTGGCCTCGCACAGGTCGGCATACAATTGTTCCGGCCGCGAAAGGCAATCCTGAATCAGGCCTCCGTTGTGCTTGTGGATGGGCCGGGGCGAAAGCACCAGATCAACCTGTTCGCCCAGGCTTTGCTGCCAGAACATCATGGCCACCCGGGTCTGATCCCGGCGGCGGGTTTCCTCCCACCACCGCGGACCGTCGATAAGCGAGGCGGCCTGCTCCCAGAACATCACCTTTTTCAGGTCGCGAAAAAAAAGGCCGTTGGCGACCATGCCGTGGCGGGCGGGCGGACTTGCCGTGCGCACCGAGGCCATGACGGTGCAGGTGACGGCGGGAAAGACCGAGCGGGCTTTCTTGAAGGCTGGAAGCTTGGTGGTGGCGACGCGGCGGGAGCAAAATTCCCAGCCCAGGGCCGCGACCTGCAACACGGCCAGTTTTCTGCGCGAGCGTCTCATCTTAGATCGTCATCATGGCGCCTTGCGGTGCGTCGTCGTCCTCGTCCCATCCGCGGGGCTTGGTGTCGGTGACGGATTTGATGGACTTCACCGACAACTGGTTGCCGCGGGCTTTCACGCCCTTGCCGAGGGCGTCCTTGATATTGAAGATCTGTTGCTTGATGCGCAGGTTTTTGGCCGGATTGTACTTCACAAAGAGCATTTCCGGGCTTTTGTCCGAGTAGTAGGTGATATCGGACTTCTCCGGCGTGCAGAGATAGTCCTTGTTCATGATGGTACCGCCAAAGTTGAACTTCTTGAAGTAGGTCACGCGGTTGTGCGTGTACGTCATGACCATCGGTTTGTCGCGATCGAATACGGCGGCATAGGTGAGGTGGCGGTCGACGAACAACTTGTCGGGTGGCGTGATGAGTTTGTAGCGCCCGTCGTCCCAGACCACGATGATCTTGTCGAGCGACGAACACTTGAACAATTCCTCGCCATCCACTTCGGTGCCGAGGTAGCTGCCGTCCTTGTCGATGCGGATGCTCAATTCGTTGGCGGTCAGTTCGCGCACCTCGATCGCCTCCATGGTGGTGATTCTGGTGCGGCGCGGATAATCGGCCTTGTACTTTTTGACGAGCTCCTTGATGTAGGCGATGGTGAAGGGGATGATTTTGCCGAGATTTTTCTCCACCTCTTCGAGGGCGGCGACGATATCGTCCATGTCCTTCTTGTTCTTGTTCATGTCGAACAGCGAGATCCGCTTGATGCGCACCTCGAGGAGCATTTCGACATCGTCGGTGGTAACATCGCGCTTGAGCAGATGGCGGAACTTGTTCACACCATCGAGCACGGCCTGTTGCACCGCCTCGTAGGTTTTGCACTTCTCGATATCCTTGTAGATCCGGTTCTCGATAAAGATCTGCACGAGGGTTTTGGTGTGCAGTTCGTTGAGCAGGCGGGTTTTCTCCAGTTCGAGCTCGCGCTGAAGCAGGTGGACCAGTTGATCGGTATTGTAACGAAGTATTTCGTCAACGGTCATGGCCACCGGGCGGCGGTCGCGAATGACGATGACGCTGCTGGTGAGAGCCACTTCGCAGGAAGTGAACGCGTAGAGCGCCTGGATGGTTTTTTCCGCGCTTTCGCCCTGGGCGAGATTCACTTCGATCTCGATGTGGCCGGCGGTGAAGTCGCTGATCGAGCGGATCTTGATTTTCTTTTTCCGGGCGGCGTCTTCGATCGACGATATCACCGTGTCGGTGGTCGTGCTGAACGGAATTTCCCGGATGACGATCTTGTCCTTGTCCTTTTTCTCCATCACCGCGCGGAGTTTGATCTTGCCGTTGCCGCGGTCGTATTCGGACACATCCATCAACCCGCCCTGCTGGAAGTCGGGATACACCTTGAAGCTTTTCTTCTGCAGAATGGCGATCTGGGCCTCCAGCAACTCGATGAAGTTGTGGGGCAGGATGCGGGTCGACAATCCGACCGCGATGCCTTCGGCGCCGAGCATCAGCAATAACGGAATTTTGGCCGGCAGGGTGACCGGCTCCTTGCTGCGCCCGTCGTAGCTGGGCACGAATTCGGTGAGTTGGTCGTTGAACAGTTGCGTGCGGGCGAGTTCGGTCAGCCGGCACTCGATATAGCGTGATGCGGCAGCGGCATCGCCGGTAAAGATGTTGCCAAAATTGCCCTGCCCCTCGATGAGGTAGTTCTTGTTGGCGAGGGTGACAAGCGCATCGCCGATGGAGGCATCGCCATGCGGGTGATACTGCATGCAATAGCCGACGATATTCGCGACTTTGATGAACTTGCCGTCGTCGTTCTCGTGCAACGAATACATGATGCGGCGTTGCACGGGCTTGAGGCCATCGGCAAGGTCCGGGATGGCGCGATCCTTGATGACGTAGGAGGCGTACTGGAGGAAGTTGTCGTCGATCAGGTCGCGCAGCACACCCTTGTGCTGGTAGCCGGGGCGGGCGTGGTGCTCGGCCGGGGTGGCCGGGGCGGCGGGCGTGGTTTTGCCAAACAGTTCCGGTTGTTCGGGCTCTTTCATGTCAGACCGCCTCTTCCACGACCAGATGGTCCATGATGTACCCGCGCCGCTCGGGCGTATTCTTGCCCATGTAGAAATCGAGCACATCGCCGACGGCATGGGTGTTGTCCACCTCGACCGGGGAGAGCTTCATCTTGGGCCCGATGAACTGTTTGAACTCGTGCGGCGAGATTTCGCCGAGGCCTTTGAAGCGGGTGACCTCGCAGCTTTTGCCGAGTTTGTTCATTGCCGCATCGCGTTCCTTTTCGGAGTAGCAGTAAATGGTTTCTTTTTTGGTGCGCACGCGAAAAAGAGGCGTTTCCAGAATAAACAAATGCTCCCGCAACACCAGCGGCTCGAAGAAGCGCAGGAAAAAAGTGATCATGAGGTTGCGGATGTGCAGGCCGTCCACATCGGCGTCGGTGGCGAGAATGATTTTCTGGTAGCGGAGGAAATCCGCCGAGTCTTCGACGTTCAGGCTGCGCATCAGGTTGTAGAGTTCGTCGTTCTTGTATATCGCCTCCCGTTTGAGGTCGCACACGTTGAGCGGCTTGCCCTTGAGGGTGTAAATGGCCTGGGTCGCGACATCGCGGCAACTGGTGATGGAGCCGGCGGCCGACTGGCCCTCGGTGATGAAGATCATCGACTCGTGGCCGCGATCCCGTTTCAGATCATAATGGACTTTGCAGTCCTTGAGCTGGGGGATGCGCAGCGAGATGGCTTTCGCCCGCTCGCGGGCCATCTTTTTTACGCTCTGCAACTCCTTGCGAAGACGTTCGGTGTCCGCCACCTTGAGCAGGAGTTTTTCCGCGGCGTCGGTGTGGCGGTGGAGAAGACTCAGCACCGCTTCCTTGACCTGGTTGACGAGTTCGCCGCGGATTTCCGAGTTGCCGAGCTTGTTTTTGGTCTGCGACTCGAACACCGGATCCTTGAGCCGGATGGCAATCGCGCCGACCATGCCTTCGCGCACGTCATCGCCTTCGTACTTTTTCTTGGAGAATTCATTCACCGCCTTGAGCATGCCTTCACGAAACGCGCTCAGGTGGGTGCCGCCGTCGCTGGTGAACTGGCCGTTCACAAACGAGAAGTGCGTTTCGCTGAAGCGCTGGCAATGCGTGAAGGCAATCTCCAGCATCTTGCCCTTGAAGTGCAGTGGCTCGTACACGGCTTCGTCCTCGGTTTCCTCGCGAATCAGATCGAGCAATCCGCCCTGGGAAACATAGGGTTGGCCGTTGAATTTAAGCATTAGGCCGGCGTTGAGGTAGGTATAGAGCTTCAACCGGCGCACGATGTGGTCGTCCCGGAAGGCGAAGTCGCCGAAGATCTCCTCGTCGGGCAGGAAGTTCACAAAGGTGCCATCGGGCTCGTCCTTCGCCTTGCCGGTGTTCTCCGCCACGAGTTTGCCCTTCTCAAACAGCGCCTCGGCGTAGCGTCCCTCGCGGTAGCTGCGCACGGTGAAGTTTGCCGAGAGGGCGTTGACGGCCTTGGTGCCGACACCGTTCAGGCCGACGCTG
Organism: uncultured Verrucomicrobiota bacterium; assembly: GCA_964470065.1. Lineage (GTDB taxonomy): Bacteria > Verrucomicrobiota > Kiritimatiellia > CAIVKH01 > CAIVKH01 > CALMUP01. The sequence goes on from CAYYAR010000005.1 coordinate 32,042, forward strand.
AACTGGAAGACCTCGTCATTGTATTTTGCGCCGGTGTTGATGGTGGATACGCAATCGACAATTTTTCCGTGGGGAATACCGCGGCCGTAATCACGCACCGAAACGACGCCATCCTCGACCGTGATGTCGACCTTCTTGCCGTGCCCCATGATGTATTCATCGATGGCATTATCGATCACTTCCTTGAGCAGGATGTAAATGCCGTCCTCATAGTGCGTGCCGTCGCCGGTGCGGCCGATGTACATGCCGGTGCGAAGCCGGATGTGCTCGAGCGAGGAGAGGGTCTTGATTTTGCTTTCGTCGTAAACAGCGTCGGTTTTCTTAGCCATGATAGTCGAATGTTCCCTTGAATACGTGCACGGCGGGGCCGAGCAGCGTGACATTGGTGGCGCTGCCGGTGGTGAGTTCGTAACCGACCTCGAGCACATCGCCGCTGGCGGGAATCACGCGCACCGGCGGGTGCACGCGCCCGAGTTTGCCGGCGATCAATCCGCAAGCCACCATGCCGGTGCCGCACGCGAGGGTCTCGGCCTCCACGCCTCGTTCGTAGGTGCGTACATGCAGGCGGCCCTGTTCGTCAAGGGCGATGAAATTTGCATTGGTCCCCTTGGGGGCGAACTGCGCGTGGTAGCGGATTTCCGCGCCGAGCGATGGCACGTTCACCGCCTGGAGATCCGGCGCTTCCATGACCACGTGCGGCACCCCGGTATTCACAAAATGATAGGTGTATGCGCGGCCGGCCAGTTCGATGCGCTGGTTCATGTCCCACGTGTGCGGTTCGGTCATCACGAGTTGCACCTGGTCGCCCCGCGCTTCGGCACGGACGATGCCGGCGGGCGTTTCGATCCGCATGTTCGCCGGCGCGGCGTCGATTTCATGGGCCAGGCGGGCGATACAGCGCGCGCCGTTGCCGCACATGTCGACCTCGCCGCCGTCCGGATTGAAAAACCGCATGCGAAAGTCCGCCATCGACGACGGTTGGATCAGCAACACGCCCTCGGAACCGACGCCGGTGCGCCGCGCGGTGATGGCGGCGATCCACGCGTGATCGTGAACCGGGAACGTTTGCCGGCGGTCATCCACGAGTATAAAATCATTGGACGCACCGTGCATTTTCCAGAAATCGAACTTCATGGTTTCTCCAAAATGGCTGGAGTATCATGCGGTGAGATGCCAGATTCAATAGCAAACAATGCATTATCGTCCGCGACGTTCAAAATATTCGCCCGGGCAGTGGGAGTTGCTCCGCGATCGCCTTCACATTGATGGCGAGGAGCCGGTGCCGATCGAGAACCGGCCGGCGGAAACCATTCGCGAACCGCTGCATAAACTGATGAAGTCGCTCGGTCTCGAACAGCCGACTATCCAGCATCAGTTGATGGAACGCTGGGAGGCGATGACGGGCAAGCCGCTGAGCCGGCATATTCGCCCCGGGCCGGTCCAGCATGGTCAACTTACGGTGTATGTCAGCAACTCGCCGATGTTGACCGAGTTGAGCCGGTTTCAAGGCCCGGCGCTGTTGAAGAATATCCAGGCGGCGCTGGGAGCGGGCGTCATCAAGAAGTTGCGGTTTGTGATGGATCCAGATACGCGGAGATGATGGCATGCATGGTGCAACAATAACGGCGTGGCTCGTCTGCGCGATGATGCTGACGGGAGGGCGATCGGTCATGGCGGTGGAAGAAGCGGCCTATGAAGTAGTGACGAAGGACGGGGTGTTTGAGCTGCGCGATTATGCCCCTCAGATTGTTGCGGAAGTGGTGATCGAGGGTTCGCTGGAAGAGGCTGGCAACGAAGCCTTTCGTCCGCTGTTCCGTTACATCGATGGCGACAATCACGCGCGCACGAAAATTCCCATGACCGCACCGGTTTCGCAGGAGTCGGCCGGCACGAAGATTGCCATGACCGCCCCGGTGAGCCAGGTGAAGACCGGTGATCAGTGGGCGGTTAGTTTCATGATGCCGGCGTCGTCCACCATGGAGGCGATTCCTGTTCCGGATAATCCGGCGGTGATCATCCGTGAAAATCCGGCCCGGCGCATGGCCGCCGTCCGGTACTCCGGATTCTGGAGCGAAAAAAGTTATCGCCGGCACCTGCAGGAGCTGGAGGTGTGGATGCAGGCGCGGGCGCTGATGCCGGCCGGCGACCCGGTGTGGGCCCGTTACAATGCGCCCTTTGTTCCGTGGTTCATGCGCCGGAACGAAATTCTCGTGCCGGTGAAAGTTGATCCATCGCCGTGATGCGAGGGCGCGCCGCACGCACGCATCCATTCGCGGCCGGCGACCGCATGATTGAACGATGCTAGCCGAGCAAATGGCGACAGATGCGCGTGGCGAGGCCGGTAATCTCGGCCGTCTTGTGGCGGAAAAAACGTTCGGCAATGCCCAGTCTTCGCGCAAAAAAACGGCTGACGGCATTTTCTGGATACGCATAGACCAGCACATCGTAGCGGATGGCCTCGGCGGAAACGGGAGCCACGTGGACCTTGATCACCGCCCGGAAACGGCCAAAGAATCGCTCGCCTTCCGAGTACAACACCAGTTCGGCGGCTTGATCCGGTTCGAGCTGGCGATGCAATTCGATGATTTCCGATTGATGGCCGGATTTATTGACATAACCCCAATGCCGGTGTCCACGTTGCTCGACAACAAATTCCGGTGCTTCGCCGTCTTCGAGTAATTGCGCATAGGCGACCTGCACGGCATCGAGAATGTCGTCCTGTTCAAACAGTACGCGCGCCGCCTCGTAGGACACATCCAATTGTCCCTCGCCGGTAATGCGAATGTGATGAGCGTTGAGGACGGATTGATACTGCGGCGTTAGCTGGAAATCCGCCGGCGCATCAGCCCGCGACAGGTCGGTGAGCATGAACCATGCGAACATCCCGAACGTGAATAGATGCACAAACATGCAAACAGGCTAGGCCGCTTGCGTGTGATTTGTGTAAAGGTCCGGCAAAAAATCCGTGAAAACGGCGGCGGGACAACTCAAGCCCGCGTGACGTCCGGCACGGCGGCCATGTCGAGGCGGGCGCCGGGAATCATCACCCTTTTCTCGATTTGCCGCGCGGCGAGCACGATGACGGAGATCAGGATGAGGTAAACCAGCGCGGAAAATAAATACGCCTGGAAAAAAAGAAAGTTGGTGTTGGCCAGTTCCTGCACGCGGGCGAAAAACTCCGTGAACTGGATGAGGAACGCCACCGAGCTGTCCTTTAGATTGCGGATGATCTGGTTGGTCAAGGCCGGCACGGATAGGCGAAGCACCTGCGGGAGTGTGATCAACCGGAAGATCTGCAGCGGTCCGAAGCCTTGAGCGCGGCCCGCCTCCAGTTCCGCCGGATCAAGTCCATTATAGGCGGTGGTGAGATAGGCGGCATTGTAAGCGGCTACGTTAAGGGTGAATCCGATGACCGCGACCCAGAAAGGTGATATGCGGATGCCATACTGGGGCAAGCCGTAATACATCAGAAACAAAAGAACGATGAGCGGCATGCCGATGAAAAAAGAAATGTAACCCCGGATCAGCAGGCGAACCCAGGGTTGGTGGCCATGGCGGAGGTAAAAAATCACGATGCCGAGCAGGAAGCCGGTGATGCTGATGATGGCGGTCAGGCTGAGCGTCTCGCCCAAACCCCTCAGGATGAGCGGCCACTGATCGACCAGATCGACATAAAAAGACGACCACCTGTTCACGTCCCGGTTTCTCCCGGACCAAAAAAGGCGCGAATGCTTTCGTCCTCCAGGTGCTTCGATAGATTTTCGATGGTGTCCTCGGCCCGCACCACGCCGCGATCAAGAAACGCTACCCGGCTGGCAATGGCGCCGGCGAGCAACAGATCATGCGTGACCACCAGCATGGTGACGCCGTCCTGATGAAGTTGGAGGATGAGTTGAGCCACCTCGCGCGACATCACGGGATCGAGTGCCGAGGTCGGCTCGTCCAGCAACACCACCGCCGGATCCATGGCCAGCGCGCGCGCGAGAGCCACGCGCTGTTTTTGACCGCCGGACAGTTGGGAGGGGTATTTGTGCTGGTGGGCGAACATGTCGAGTCGCTCAAGTTCGTGGCGCGCCTTGGCGCTGGCGTCTCGCCGCGACATCTTTTTCAGTTTGCGCAAGGCCAGCGTCACGTTGTCGAGCACGGACAAATGACGGTAGAGTGCGAATTGCTGGAAGACGAAGCCGATACTTTGCCGCAGGGCCCGCACATCCACACCGGGGCCGGTGATCTCGCGTCCGCGAAAATGAATCGATCCCGAAGTGGGTTCAACCAGGCGGTTGATGCAGCGCAACAGGGTGGATTTGCCGCAACCCGAAGGCCCCATCACTACCTTGACATCGCCCTCCGATATGTCGAGATGCACCCCGTTCAAGACCGCTTGCCGGTCATAGATCCGGGTGAGATTGCGTATTTCGATCAGCGCCATGAATTATCCCCTGTGTTCATTCGGCAAATGGGCGGGTCCGATTCCCGGCACGCGATACCTTGCTTCCAGATGACGCACGCCGATCAGCAGTATGCGGTAGATGAGAAAATAAATGATGCCGACCGCGAGGTAGATTTCGATGCCGCGCAAGGTGGTCGCGGCGAGGCTCATCGCGTGTTTGGTGACCTCCGGTATGCCCACGGTGTAGGCAAACGGCGAGTATTTCAACACCGTGGTGAATTCATTCACCATCCCCGGCACGGAAAAACGCAGCATTTGCGGCAATTCGATGTTGAACAGGATTTGCCGCCGGCTCATGCCCGCGGCGCGCGCGGCGAGCACCTCGTTTTCATCGACTGAATCGAAGGCGCCGCGGAAAACCTCGGCGAGATAGGCGCCGGCGATGACGCCAAGGCTCAGCATCATCGCGGCTAGCGGAGATACTTTCAAGCCGACGCCCGGCAAGCCGAAGTACACCAGGAAGAGCAATACCAGCACCGGTACGCTTCGAAACACATAGGCGTACACATCGAAAATCCACAACCAAAAGCGGGTGTGGATGATTCGACGCAGCCCGGCAACGAGAAGCCCCGAGGCGAGTCCGGTCAGGCAACAGGCGAGCGTGACCAGCATGGTCCCGCCGATTCCCTGTGCCAGCCGGGCCAGAATATCGGCAAAGGACATCTGGTGCGAAGACCCGGGACTACTTCATCCAGGAATCGACGATCGCTTTGATTTTTTCCGGACCGAGTTCGGTCAGGTAGCGATCAAAGTCCTCGCGCAGGCTCGAACCCTTGGCGAACGCAAATCCGAGTTGGTCGAGACCGGTGAAGGCGTAGGCGCTTTCAAACGGCAGGCCCTTTTTGTTCGTGAAGTCCGCCAGTACAGGTTCCTCGATGAAGGCCAGGTCGAGGTTTTCATTTTGCAGGTCGGTGATCACCTCGCTGTAGGTGGGGTACAGCTTGACCTTGCTGAGCGAGTAGTATCCCTTCGGCTCGAGATCGTTTTTGATCAGGTCATTGTACGCCATGCCGCGGGGATAACCGATCGAGTAGTCTTTCAACTGGTTGAGATCGACGATCTTGATGCCGCGCTTGGACAGTCCGACGAGGTGCCAGGAATTATCATAATAAGGAGCGGAAAAATCCATGACTTGCTTGCGTTTGTCCGTAATCGAGATGCCGGAGAAGGCCATGTCGGCCTGACTGCTCGAGACCGCCCCCAGCATGCCTTGCCAGTCATAGGACGTGATGGTGTACGTGTGGCCGCGGGACGTGCAGAAGCCCTCGAAAATTTCGAGATCAACACCCTTCAGGGTTCCGTTGTCATCATAGAGCATCGGGGGCGACGCCGGCGATACCGCAACCTTGATCGAATCGGCTTCGGCGGTGGCGATAAACAATCCGGATGCGAGAGCCAACAAGAAACAGAACGGACGCGCGAACTTGCTCATGAATTTTCCTTTGTAGGTTGAACCAGCACTTCTCGAGTAGACCATCCGCATACTATGCGGTGGGCGGGGGGTCAAATACAATTTTCCCGGCGGCGTGGAAATTGTTCCGGATGGCTGCACGCATCGCCGGGGAAGGGGTCTGATCGGATCAAAACCGCAGGCCCGCGTACGAAGCGCTGCGCCACGCCGGGCGGTTGATTCCCGGACGCTTTACCGTCTGTGGATGCGCGGACCCGGTTAGTCCGCGCATCCACGTCATCCAAAACTAGCGAACGATATACTGCCCGCGGGAAACCTTCTTGAATCGCTTGTCCTTGCCCAGCGTCTGGAAGATGATCGTCTTGAAGGTCGAGGAGGTGGAGCGATAACCGGCCAAGGTCACCGCTTCGGCGATCTGGTTCACGGACATCGACTTTTCCTTGTGCATGACCTTGGCCAGCATTTCCACGAGCGGAGCAGCGTTGCGGGGCCGCTTGGCCGACCGCGCCATCATGGCGGCGCTCTTGATTTCGCCACCTTCCGCCTTGATGGCCGCCTCCACCGAGGAGATCCGTTGCAGCAGATGGGCCCGCTGGACGTTTAATTTTTTGACCAGCCGGTTGCGCCGTTTGATTTCGGCGAGCATGAGGTCGGTGGAGATGTTTTTCAGTGCACTAATCATGATGTTCCTTTCAAACTTACAAGATGCCTTTTTTTGTAATGATCGGAATGTAACGTGTGCCGTAAAAAAATAAAACTAATTATTTTAAAAATAAGATGCGCCGATGTAAGGATCAGCGGGGCGGGACGGTGAAGAAGTGGTGCCCCCGGCAGGACTCGAACCTGCTACCTACAGTTTAGGAAACTGCCGCTCTGTCCTGATGAGCTACGGGGGCACGAAAGGCCATATTGTTTACACCAATCGCCTGGTGACAAGAGGATTCGTTAGACGGCCGCATGCTGTTCGAGGTAATGACGCACCGCGTCCACATCGTTGGGCAGTTCCTCGCTCCGCGTAGGCGCGTGCTTGATCGCTTCCAGCGAAGGGTGACGGGCGATATCGGCGCCCACCGCGTCCTGAATGGCCCGGGGAAACTTGGCCGGATGGGCGGTGGCCAGGCAGATGACCGGTTCATCGCGGTGCAGGTGCCGCTCGGCGACGTGCACGCCGACCGCGGTATGAGGATCGAGAAGATAGCCGTGCTCGCGGTGGTAGCGGCGAATGACGTCAAGCGTGGTCGCCGTGGTGCCTACGCCGGCGACGAACAACTCATCCACGGGTTGGCCGGCCTCGACAGACAATTGCAGCGCGCCGGTGCGGGAGAAGTCTTTCATCAAACCGCGCAGACGGGTGGCATCGCGATCGACCTTGTCGAAAAGATACCGCTCGAAGTTGCTCGCGACCTGGATATCCATCGACGGGCTGATCGTCGGCACCACCTGGCCCTTGCTGTAGATGCCGGTGGTAAAAAAGCGGGCCAGAATGTCGTTTTCGTTGGTGGCGAGGATCAGTCTGGTAATGGGCAGACCCATTTGGCGCGCGTAGTAGCCAGCCAGCACATCGCCGAAGTTGCCGGTCGGCACGGCAAAACGGAGTTGTTTGGCGCCGGTTTGCGACATCACATACAGGCCGGCGGAAAAGTAATAAACGATTTGGGCCAGCACGCGTGCCCAGTTGACGGAGTTGATGGCGCCGAGGGCATAGCGTTCCTTGAAAGGCACGTCCTCGAAGAGCGTTTTCATAATGCGTTGGCCATCGTCGAAGGTGCCGTGCAAGGCGATGTTGAAGACATTCGCGTCGAGCACCGAGGTCATCTGTTTCTCTTGCAACGGCGAAACGCGACCTTTCGGATGCATGATAAAGATGCGGATGCGCTCGCGCCCGGCGGCGCCGTGGATGGCCGCGCTGCCGGTGTCGCCGCTGGTCGCGCCGAGAATGTTAAGTCGCCGGCCCTCTTTCTCGAGGAAGTATTCGAAGAAATTGCACAGGAATTGCAGGGCGATGTCCTTGAATGCCAAGGTGGGGCCATGAAACAGCTCGAGCACATGCACCGGGCCGACCCGATACGCCGGCGCGATTTCGGGGTGGGTGAAGGTGGCATAGCTGGTGTCGATCAGGCGGCGCAAATCGTGGTCGGGCACATCGACAAACAGGCGCATGATTTTAAAGGTGAGGTCCTGATAGCTGAGGGTCGACCAGTGACGGAGGTGCGGCCGCGCATCCGGAATTCGCTCCGGCACAAGCAATCCGCCGTCAGGAGCGAGACCGGTCATCACCGCCTGTTCAAAGCCCATCGCCGGGGTTTGACCGCGGGTACTTATGTAACGCATGGACGTCATCGGCTCCAACTATAGCGTGATCGCGGGAATTTACCAGCGGGATGGCGTGGTCATGCATCGCCCCGGCCGCGGATGATTGGCCGGCCGCGGGACGGGGATTTGTTGCTGATTTACCCGTTTCTTGTGTTATCATCATCGCATGTCTCTAACGGGTTCATGGCCATTGGCTTTTCTTGGCGGTTCGATGAGCGGGGGTGAGATTCTGCTGATCCTGCTGGTGATGCTTTTGCTTTTCGGCTCAAAAAAACTTCCTGAAATGGCGCGCAGTATCGGCAAGTCGATGGAGTCTTTTCGCCGGGCGAGTCGCGAGATGACCGATGAAATCATGCGGGCCGACCTCCATGATCCGCCCGCCCGTCCGTCCGCCGGGGCCGGCGCCCCCGCCTCCTTGCCGGAAGGTCCGACCGTCCGGCCCTCCGGCGGAATCGTGCACCGCGATGATGAATCCACTCCCAGTTGATCCGGTCGCCAGCTCCGGCGTGGTCAAACCGTTCCTCGATCATCTCGAGGATTTGCGCCACACCTTGATCAAGTCATTCGTGGCCATAGCGGCGGGCATGGCGGTGGCGTTTCCCCTTGCCCCCCGTATTCTTGACGTGCTGAAGCGCCCGCTCCACCTGGTCACGAGCGATCCCGACCGCATGTTGCAGTCGATGGAGGTTTCCGGCGCCTTCATCGCCGCGATGCGGATTGCATTCTGGTCGGGGTTTCTGATCAGCACGCCCCTGATCATTCTTTTTCTGGGCCAGTTCGTCCTGCCCGCGCTCAAGCCATCGGAAAAACGCCTTGCCGCCCGGGCCGGCATGCTGGGGGCGGTGCTGTTTCTTGCCGGCGTGGCCATCGGCTATTTTTACACGCTGCCGTTTGCGCTCTCGGCGATGTTCCTGATCAACGAATGGCTCGGTGTGGTGCCTTTGTGGACCATCGGCAGTTATGTAGTGTTTTCCACGCAGTTGTTGATCGCTTTCGGTCTCGCGTTCGAAATTCCGGTGGTGCTGCTGGTGCTGGGCCGGCTCGGCATTGTGTCGGGCGAATGGTTGCGTACGCATCGCCGGCATGCCGTGGTGGTGGCGCTGGTGATTGCCTGCGTGCTGACGCCGCCGGATGTGGTTTCGCAGATCATCATGACGATTCCGTTGGTGTTGATGTATGAGGGCTGCATCTGGCTGGTAATGGCGTGGGATCGGCAGAAAGTGGCGCCGGAGGTGACGGCATGACGCTTCGCCTCGCCAGTTTCGGCATGCGCGGTTTTGTCGGGCAATCGCTCACGATTCGCTCGGCGATGGACTACGCTTCGGCATTCGGCACCTTTGTGGATGGTGGACGGGTGTTGCTGGCCCGTGATACGCGCTATTCGAGTCCGATGTTGCATGCCGCGGTTTCGGCCAGTCTGCTTGCCTGCGGTTGCGAGGTCCTGGATCTCGGTGTTTGCCCCACGCCGATGCTGCAGTTTGCCGTCAAGCCGTTGCATGCCGCCGGCGGTATTTCCATTTCCGGGGGCCACAACGGTATGGGCTGGAATTCGATTTCCCTTGTCGATGCCGGGGGTGCCCTGCTCGAACCCACCGGCGGGGAGACGGTGCTCGACATTTTCCACGCCGGCGATTTTCTGCGGCGCCGGAGTGATCGCATCGGACAGGTCGTGCCGACCACGGAATTTGTCGAGCCCTACTTCGAGGCGATGCGCGGACTCATCGATACTGCGGCGATCCGTGAACGTGGCTGGCATGTGATCATCGACCCGCTCGGTGGAGCCGGATGCCCTTACCTGGAACGGTTTGCCAAGGAAATGGGTTTTCATCTGATCGCAGTAAACGATCGACCGTCCGGCTATCTTCCCCGCGAGGCCGAGCCGCGCCCGCGCAGCGCCTTGCCGATGGCTTCGATCATTGGTCATGTCCACGCGCACGCCGGGTTTGTGTTGAGCAGCGATATGGCGCGCATGTCGATGGTCACCGAAACCGGCGAGCCGGTGAGCGAGGAATACACGTTCGCCGTGATCGCCAATCATGTGCTGGGCGGCGCACCGGGCACGGTCATCACGAATTGTTGCACCACCAGGCTGATTGATGACATCGCGCGGGGACACGGCGGACGGGTCGTCAAGACTCCGGTGGGTCCGGCGTTTATTGCCGCCGCGCTGGAGGATCACGCCGGCGTGGTCGGCGGCGAGGGCAGCGGGAGCGTGATCCTGCCCACGTTCAGCCGCGGCACGGATGGATTTCTCATGATGGCGCTGGTGCTCGAGGCGATGAGCTCGCGCGATCAGCATTTGTCGGATCTCATCCGGGCCTTGCCGCTCTACCACATCGTCAAGCGCAGCGTGGCCTGCGAGTCGCGAGCCGGCTATCGCGCCATCGAAATGATTCGCGAACAGCATGACGAGTTTGATGCGCCCGGCGCCATCGACCACACCGACGGCTTGCGCCTGGATTGGCCGGGTGGCTGGGTGCATGCCCGCGCCTCGCACACGGAAAAGATCGTCCGGGTGATTTCCGAGGACAAGGACCGTGAGGTGGCCGAGCAACGCGCCGAAACGATGGTACGCATGATTGGAGCACTCATCTGATGATGACGACCCCGTCACGATCCATTCACGAGACGTTGAAAGTGGCCGTATCCGGCGTGCGCGGCGTGGTGGGTTCCACCTTCACGCCCCAACTCGCCGCGTCGTTTGCGCAGGCGTTTGGCGCCTATATCGGCGCGGGTCCGGTGGTGGTCGGTCGCGATACCCGGCCTTCCGGTTTGATGATCGAGCAGGCGGTGATCGCCGGATTGCTTTCCGTGGGTTGCACGCCGCTGCTGGCCGGCGTGGTGCCGACGCCAACGCTGCTGATTCTCGCGGCGCGGGCCGGCACCCGCGGCGGTATCGCGATCACGGCAAGTCACAATCCGGGTGAATGGAATGCGCTGAAGTTCATCGGTCCGGATGGACTGTTTCTCGGCGAGGCGCGCGCCCAGGAATTTTTTGATGTGTACCATCAGCAGGAATTTCCACTGGTGGCCGAGCCGGAGATCCGCCGCGTGCGCGTGGAGCCGAACCCCGTCGAGGATCATTTCCGGCGCGTGCTCGGGTATGTGGATGTCGACAAGATCCGCCGGCGCAAACTGAAGGTGGCGGTGGACTGCTGCAACGGCGCGGGTGCATTGTATTCGCCCGAATTTCTGTCCGCGTCACTCGGGTGCGATGTGGTGCCGGTCTTTGATGCGCCGACCGGACGTTTTGAGCGTGAGCCCGAGCCATTGCCCCAGCATCTTGATGCGTTGTGTCGCGCTGTGGTGACCCACGGGTGCGATATCGGCTTTGCCCAGGATCCGGATGGCGACCGTCTGGCCGTGGTCAATGAGCGCGGCGAGGCGATTGGCGAGGACCTGACCCTTGCGCTGGCCATCTGGCAGGTGCTGGCCCGTCATGGCCGCGGGCCGGTGTGCATTAACTTGCCGACCAGCAAAATCGTGGATGTCATCGCGGCGCGGTATGACTGCCCGGTGATCCGGACGCGCATCGGCGAGATCAATGTGGCGCTGGAGCTGATCAAGCACAAAGCCGTCGTGGGCGGCGAGAATATCGGGGGCGTGATGATTCCGGCGATACATCCCTGCCGCGACAGCTACACCGGCATGGCGGTCATTTGCGAACTGCTCGCCGGCGAGTCGCAGACCGTCTCCGCGCTGGTCGAGTCGTTGCCGCGATTTTTCGTGGTGCGCGACAAGCTGGCCGTGCGGCCCGAACTCGCCCCGGCGATTTTGCGTCAACTCCGGCATGAAGTGGAGGGGGCGCGGGTGAATCAACTCGACGGATTGTTTGTCGAAGTTGACGATGCCTGGGTGCATGTGCGCCGCTCCAACACCGAAACGGTGATGCGCGTAACCGCGGAAGCCGGTTCACCGGAAGCGGCGCGGGCACTGGTCGACCGCTATCTGGCCCGCATCCGGGAATTGTCGGATTGAAAACCATCGTCGCCATATTGTCGGGCGCGGCGCTGGGTGCGGGAGCCATGTATGGCTATCTTGCGTCGAACGTCCATGATGAACCGGTTGCCGCGGCGGCCATCGAAGAACCGGTGACCAAAGAAATAACCATGGCCGTGCAAGCGGCCGCGACGAATGCATCGTCCGGCCCGTCCCCGGACAACCACGTCCGATGGCCCGAAGCGCCATCGATCGTGCACACGGCGGCCCCGGTGCCCGGAGCCGTGCAGGCGATTCCCGCCGAGGATCGCCAGGATTGGCTGGCCACGATGCGCGAAAACGAACCGGAACGTTACCAGGAAATCATGACCCGGCGCGAAGAGGCCCGCAAGACGACGGAGTACGAACTGGCCAAACGCGCCGCCTACTTTATCCATCGCGAGGACCACACGTGGACGGAGGAACAGGCCGGGCAATACAAGCGCATGATGGAACTGCTGGAAGAGTCGCTGGCATTGACGGAGCAGTTGGAGGACGATTTGCCGGAGGAAAAGCGACGCGAGATTGCCTGGTCCATCCGTCGTAACATGCGGGAATTATCGCCGCTGCTCGAGATCGAGCGCGATGCCGAGCTGTACCGGATCGGCAAGGAAATCGGCTATTCCGATGATGATGCCGCCGCATTTGTGCTGTATTTGCGCGACGTCATCGATATCACCTCGGTGGGCACGATATTTCGCAATAGCATGCGGGCGATGGGCGGCGGCGGTTGGTGGGGCTCTGATGGCGGTGCGCGCCGCGAGCCGTAACCGGTTGCGGCAACTTCACCTTGCTCCCGGGCCGGGGCTTTGCTACATCTTGGAGCACCTTGGTTGGGGCGGTAGCTCAGTTGGGAGAGCGTCTCGTTCGCAATGAGAAGGTCGAGGGTTCAACTCCCTTCCGCTCCACCAATTACTCTAGTCGGTTCTATTCCTTGATCAACGCATGAAAGTGCAGGGACACATCAAGATCGGGAACAAGCAACTTCAACCCGGCAGCCGCATTCCCTGGCTGGTGGTGTATCCGTTTTTCATGGTCCACATGCTGGCGTTCGGATTCTCCGGTTTCGCCATGTCGTATGCCGAGAACGGTCCCCCGCCGCTGTTCGTGCTGGTGCATGGCGGATTCGCGATTGTGGTTTACCTGATTTTCTACATCGGGATTTTCGGTCGCGAAGAAGTTAAGTGGATGTGGATCAACGGGGCGCTTGGTTTTTTCGGGATCTGGAGCCAGATCGACTGGATCCTGGCCCGGTGCGGAAAAAATATTTCCGCGTATCCACCCTGGGCCCACATCACCCCGTTCATGTATTACATTCTGTATACGTTTCTGCTTCGTCAGGCCTTGCTCGATTTATTCCGGGTGCGCGAAAGCGCGAGCCGGACGCGGGTGGTCAATGCCTTGTATGTGACCGGGTCGCTGGCGTTTTACCTGTGGATGTATTTCCGCCACGCCGGCTGAACCGGGCGGTGGTCAGGATGCGGCCGGCGCCACGCCGGAAATCAAATCCAACAGCACGTCCTCGTCTTTGGCTTCGAGGACCCGGCGGCGGGTTTCCTCGCTGTGAAGCACGCGGCTGATGTCGGCGAGAAATTGGATGTGCGGACCAGTGCGGCTGGCCGGGGAGACCGTGAGCAAAAGGATCCGGGCGGGTTGGCCATCGAGCGATTCGAAGGGAATACCCTCCGGGCTGATGCCGATGGAGGCGACCAGCGCGTCGAGGGTGTCGGTCTTACCGTGCGGAATGGCGATGCCGTTTTGCAGGCCGGTGGACATTTTCTTTTCGCGATCCATCACGGCTTTCAAGGCGGCCTTGCGGTCCTTGATTTTTCCCGTCGTGACCAGCACGTCGATCAATTCTTCGATGGCCCCGTCCTTGCTGTCGCTTTTCAGCCGCATGACGATCGTTTCCTTCGACAAAATTCGTTTAGGGTTCATGCCTTATTCCTGAAAGTAAGCGTTGGACTATCCTCCTATTCCCGGAGCTGGTCAATCATGGTTTTTGCCGGGTCAGGTTACCCCGGGCGCCATCGCGCGATCTCTTTTGCGTGCTTCCGGCAAAGAAAAATTGATTGGCGCGGCCGCGGAGTTATACTTGCCGTTAACATTGCACCCCGGGAGATCTCTTTGAAGCCATTTGCGAACGAGTCCGCCAATAAAAACAACGCCGCCCGTACCATCAATCACCTGCTGCAATTGCAGGATTTCATCTTTGCCCGCGAGCAGCAACAACTCTCCATGCCGGGGTCGCGTCTGACCCAATTGGAGACTTCGATCGGCACGATGCTCAAGGATTTGCCCGACGAGATTCGACTTCACTTTGAAAAAATGTGGAAAAAAGCCGGGTTGGCCATTGTGCCGATCTCCAAGGGGAACTGTTCCGCCTGCGGCATGATGATTCCGGTGAGTCAGGTGCATGCCGTGCACGCGGCCGACGCGCTGTATCAATGTCCGAGTTGCGCGCGTTATCTGTACTTTCCGGAGGCGCCTCCGCGTCGCCTGCCGGCGGCCAAAAAGTTGCGCAGCGAGCCTGCGCCGGTCGGCATTGCGCGTTTCAGCGCGCCGGTATTGATGATGCCCCGGTTGAAGGCGAAGTCCCGCGACGAGGCGCTGGAAAACATGTGCAAGGCGATGGAGGAGCAGAACTTTGTCGATCACGGCAAGCGACTTTTCGAGGAAGCTGTTCGTCGCGAAGTCATCAGCAGCACCGCGGTCGATCAAGGTCTCGCCTTTCCTCACGTCCGCGGCGTGGAGGGCGGTGGATTGACGCTGGCTCTCGCCACCATTCCCAAAGGCATCAAATTCGCCGAGGATGGCAAGGCCAACACCCGCATCATTTTCTTCATGTCGATTCCAACCGCGGCCAGCGCCTTTTATCTCAAGTTGCTGGCCGGCCTGACCAAGACATTCCGCGATGAAGAAGCCCGCGAGTTGCTGCTGGATGCGGAAAAACCTGAAGACCTATGGAAGGCCTTGCTCAAGACCACGCGGGGCACGGTGGCCTGAGTTTTCCAGGCATTGGAACTTTTCACCGGCCCTTTTTCCAGGACTGGAAAATCACCAGCGCGCGATGCTTTCCGCGGGATTGCGGACCCGCTCGACGGTGCCGTCGGTGTAGAGCACATTGCAGGAGCGGAAATGCGGGCCGGGCAGGGTTTGATCAAGGCCGTGCAATTCCATCAACATCCACTGACGCTCACCGAGGTTGCGCAGGGATCGACCATTCAGCCGCGTGTTCCATACATAGGTCAATCCGGTGCCGGTCATGACATCGGGCGCGGAAGGGCAGATCCAGGTGGAGGGATCGATGCCGTAAGCTTCGAGCACGATGCAGATGCTTTCGGTGTCGGTCAGCGGTTCGGCCGGATAAAACGCGAGGTGCGGAAGTGCGCCGTGGGTCATTTCGTGAATTTCCAGCGCCTCGAAGATGCGGGTCAGGTTGTCGCGGCAGGCGAGGGTGCGCGAGGCGGCATAGAGCGCCATGTAGATCGCCGTGATGACGAGGGTGATTGCGGCGGCCAGCGCCAGCAATTTTGCCGGCACATGACCGGCGCGCGCGGCGATCGATTCCGGGGTGTTCGTCATTCGGCGCTCTCCTCGTAAAGGCGCCGGGCCAGCGGTCCCGGCCATTCCATGACCGAGGAGCTGCTGCGGATCGCCTGTTGCAACTCGCGCCGGTATTCGCGCGATTGATCGTCGATACGGTAGCGAAGGGCGAGGGCAAGGTGGGCATCGTTTTGCAGGCGGCCCGGCAGGTAGGAAATCTGATCGCGATAATCGGCGGCGGAAAGTTCGCCGGTGATGCAGCGAATAGCGTTGCGAAAAATATTGCCGGAGGCCGGACCGGGTTCGCTGATAAGCGCGTAGGCATCTTCATGCCGGTCGTACAGCAAGGCGAGAATGATGGCCTCCAGGCGGGCTTGGTTCAGGTCCGCAGCCGGGGCATCGCGATTGGCCAGGACGAGTTGATAAAGACTCATCGCTTCGTCGTGATTGCCTTCGAGGGTGCGGATGCGGGCGAGTTCCTTTTGCGCGCGGGCCTCGGTGCGCCGGTCGCCTGATTGGGCGCTGATTTGGATGGCGGATTTGAGGTGGGAAACGGCGGCCGGCATGTTGCGGCGATTGATTTCACGGCTGGCAATGACCCACTCCTGCTGGGCCGCGGAGACAAGTGGCTGCGGGTCGGGGCCATCGCCGGCGCCGGAACGCGGACCGCGCAAGGCCTCGCTGCGCAGCCGCGCGCTCTGCACAAGATATTCGTAATGCGATTGGCGGAGCTCGGACTGGAAGTATATGGATGTGGTCACGAACAGCGCCATCGCCGCCGCCAGCCCGGCGATCAGGGAGCGATGACGGCGCACCCGAAACGCGAGGTAATCGCGAAAAGTGAACAGATGAGCGCTGACGTGATGCCCGCTGCGGGCGCGCTCGAGGTCGAGGGCGAAGGCTTCGGCATCGGGATAACGGTCGTCCGGATTTTTTTCCAATGCCTTCATGATCACGGCCTCGAGTTCCGGCGTGATTTCTTTGCGCAGCGAACGCGGGCGCGCGGGCATTTCATTTTTGACCGCCTCGAGCACAGCTTTGACCGGCGAGGCATGCTGGGTGGTGTAGGGCAGCACGCCGGTGACAGCTTCGTAGAGAGCCACGCCGAGGGAATACAGATCGCTTGCCGGGCCGACCCGTTCGGAGCGTGCTTGCTCGGGCGACATGTAGAGCGGGGTGCCGGTGAGGGTGCCGGTCATGGTGCAGCCGGGCCAGTCGACCATGGCGGCCACGCCGAAATCGGAGAGCAAGGGCTCGCCGAATTCATCGATCATGATGTTGCCGGGTTTGACGTCGCGATGAATGATGTGGCGCGAATGCGCGAAGTGCAGGGCCCGGGCGATCTTGATGATGGTGGCGAGGATGGCGTTGATCTCGGTGGGCCCATCGGAAATAACATCGTCAAACGTGCGGCTATGCCGCACCGGCTCCATCACAATGTAATGGTAGATGCCTTGCTGGCCGGTCGCGTACACCTTCATGATGTTCGGATGACGGCGCAATTTTTTGGCCGCCTCGGCTTCCCGCCGGAAACGCTCAAGCATGGTGGCGGAAACGCCCGGCCCCTCTTGAAATAATTTCAGCGCGACTTCGTGACCGGTGCCATCCTTGGCCAGGTACACGGTGCCCATGGCGCCGTGGCCGAGACTTTTCTCCAGAACATACTCACCGATGCGGAATCCCGGCTCGGGTCCCTGATGAGCGCCGGCGTGGTGGTCGCTTGCGCCGTGATCGCCTTCCGGGAATGGGATGCGTTCGGCCATGCGATCCCGGCCGGATAGTCTATTGGCCGGCGCTGTCTACGCGCACGACCTGGATGATTTCGACGGGATCAACCGGCACATCGCTGTGCGGGCCGCTGCGGCCGGTGGGCACGGCGCGGATGGCATCGACGACATCCATACCCTCGACGACTTCACCGAACACGCAGTAACCGAAACCGGATGGGTCCGGGGAGCGGAAATTGAGGAATTCGTTGTCGACGACGTTGATGAAGAACTGCGAGGTGGCGCTGTCGACAACCATGGTGCGGGCCATAGCGAGGGTGCCGCGATTGTTTTTTAATCCGTTTTGCGCCTCATTCTTGATGGGCTTCCTGGTCGGTTTTTGATCCATGTCGGATGAGAAGCCACCGCCCTGAATCATGAAGTTGCCGATGACCCGGTGGAAGATGGTGCCTTCGTAGTGGCCGCTGTCGACGTAACCGAGGAAGTTTTCGACGGTGACGGGGGCTTTGTCCTGATGCAGTTTTACTTTGATGTCGCCTTTGCTGGTTTTGATGATGACCACGGGGGATTCTCCTTCGGTTGGTTGAGCCTCCGCGGGGGCGTTGGCGGGGGTTGGATTGATTTCAGTGGATGCGATCGGTTCGACGGGTGCGCTGGAGGTTTCCTCGGCTGCGACGGTATTATCCTCGGCACGAAGGAACGGGCTGGGTTGGAAGATCATCAAGGCAAAGAACAACATCAAGTGGCGCATATCATCTCCTCGGTATACCGACTTGACCAATCTATCACCGTGCCTCGGATCAATCAAGTGCAACGCCGGGTAAGCGCGGTTTAGCGCCGCCAGCGAAGTTGGTAAAAGTGTTTTTCGCTGACCGGTAGAGGATCGGTGATGTTAAGGAAGAAGTTGCCGGCGGGCACGCTGCTGGTGACGACGCCGGGCCATGCGCTCGGCGGAGTGAGAAGATTCGTGCTGCGATGAAGCGAATACGTGAGGCCGGGAATAACGAGGCCGTTGAATTGGGGCCGACCGAATCCATCTGTACCTATGGATTCGAAAACAAAATCCCTCTGCGACGACAAGATATCGTAGTCACCATCGAGCGCGCGGTCGCGGATGGCGGCGACGGGCACGGCGAGAAATTCGCCGGGCTCGAGGTTGTTGTTGCTATTGCCGGCGGGGGCTTGGGCGTTGATGCCGCCATTATCTTCGGTGGCGAAAGCCACGGCGGCCAGATAAAGGGTGGCGGGGACGGCACCGAAATTAGCGATAAGATCGATGCTGCCTTCGAGCTGAAGACTGTTCGAGGGTCCTTTGAACAGGGTGGTCGTCCCGGATGCGTTGGCCCATCCGGCGTAGGTGCCGGAGCTTTCGCCGGCAAGATAGGGTTTGTTGCCGGGGATGGCCATGAGGCCGGCCTTGGCCCAGGGATTGGGTGTGGTGGCGGAACCAAGCAGTACGTCGGAAATCAGCACATGATGATCGCTGCTCCCGGCGCCATTGTCGCCGGGCGACCAGGTGGAGACGTAGAGTCGGTTGCTGCGCACGGCGGCGTGAATGACCATACCAGGATTGGAGATGAGATAGCCGGAGAAGTCGGCGGCGCCGTCCATCACGAAGGCATCGGGAGCGGGGGTGGTGATGTTTGCGGATGCGGAGAGATCGCTGGCGCCGAAGGCGTTTACGGATTTCACCTGGTAGCTGTAAGACGCGCCGGGAGTGAGGTGGCGGTCGACGAAAAGCGCAGTATTCGTGGCCAAGAGAAAAGTGCCGTGGCGGTAAACTTCATAACTCGATGCGCCGGCCACCAGTGGCCATGAGACTTCCAGTTGTGAGCCGGAGATAATGCGCAACGAGACGGCGCCGGGCGGCGAGGGCGGCTGTTGCTGATTGCCGAAACCGCCGAGCGTGTAAGAGCCGAGGCTGCTGTAGGCGGGATAGCCGAAGTCGGTTCCGTTCGCAGATTTGCCGGTGCCGCGCACACGGACATAAACGGTTTGCGGGGTGGCGAGCGTGAAGGTGGCGGAGGCGAAAATTTCGTTGGGCAAGTTTGCGGTGGCGATGACGCTGCCGCCGGCGTTGAGGATTTCGAGGAGGGCGTCGAGGTTGCCATAATCAACAGGCTGAAGATCGATGGTATACGTCTCGTTGGCAAGTTCGAGGCGGAAGATGTCGACATCGTTGGTGCGTTCGATGCGGCCGGCGATGGATGAGCCAACCACGGCGGTGGCATTGGAGGTGGCGTTGCCGTGGTCATCGGCGAGATAGGGCAATTTGCCGGCGATGATTTGCAGATCGTCTTCGTTGGTGCGATTGGCATTGGGGTAGTCGCCTTTGCTCCACTGGACGAGCGACTGATAGTATCCCACGCCCATGATCGGCGCCCAGCCGGTGTTGCCGGAGCCGTGGCCTTCGTAATATTCCTCGGAGGGGCTAATGCGGCCATCGTGATTGAGGTTCAGGGTATGGCCGACTTCGTGCGAGATGACTTCGGCGCAATCTTTTGCGTTGTCATCGATAAATGCCCAGCAATAGCGCGAGGAACTACCAGTGAAGGAGTTCAGATACGCGACGCCGCCGGCACCGGGAGCGGCGGTATCAGTGGCAGTGATGATGACATGGGTACGGCTGGAGGTGGGTGCGTTGTCGAAATCGCTGCGGACGGTGGTGATGTTCACGTCAAACGAGTCGAAGTCAGCGACCACGCGCCGCCACGCTTCGGTGATCTGCGAATTATTCATGCGGGCGGGGGCAGCGTTGATGGTACTGGAAGACCATGCGGCGTCGTTGACGACTTCGCCATCAAAGTCGAGGTAGATGACACGGGGCGTTCCGGGCCGGCTTTGGAGGACCGGGATGGCGGTGGTGCGGATGTCGCCGGAAGAGCGCGCGGCGAAGGTCCGGTTGGTGGGGCGGGGCAGGCCGTAGATGACGGGTTCCCCCGGTTCGGTGCGGCGACCGTTGGTTGGTATTACGCAGAGCAGGCTGGAGAGGGTCGTTTCGCGCAGGGACATAGAAGTAATGTCCGCCCCCGCGATTTCATAGGCCAGGTTTCGCCCGGGAATCTGAATCATGCCGGTGAAACTCTGTCCCTTCCATTTTATCCAGAACAACCCTCCGTCCGACCCGGTCAGCCGTCCGCGGAGCGCCTTTTCTTCTATGTCCCCATCCCAGACGTGCTCGACAATCGCCGGGATTTCACCATCGGACGATGGTAAAAATAGCGATTGGCCGGGTTTGAGATGGCGCAATCCAACGGGTGAGCATGCCGACACAGGGGAGCCAGGCGGTGCGATCAAGTCGTTAGGATTATGTGTGCAACCTTTTGCTCCGCAGTTGGTTGTGGTAGTTTTGATTGTCGTATCTGCGGCCTCGGACACTACTTCTATGTCCCCACGTGGAAGTTCGTTTTGCAAAAGCGTTCGCTCCGGCCGGTAGAAAAAAACGACCGAAATGACCAAAAAAATGAATATAACCCCTGTAAATCGCATGACAGTCGAAAAATATAACCGGAAATCCATGATTCGTGAATCTACCGGGTCCTGATTTTTGTCAGGATGACATCCTGGTTGGTACCGATCCTGCTCCGTAGTTCATTTGATCAATCCTCATGTGGAGGGTAGCTTAACGGGCAATCTGGGGTAGTCGAAAAAGACAACAAATAAGCCTCCGGTCAATCGGAAACATTTTTTTGAAAGTTTACAGTATGAGAAAATTTCGCATTTTTGCGACAACAATGCTTCTTTGCCTGACGGGCATCTGTTCTGCGTTGGCTCAACCGTCACCAGGAAGACCAAGTCGCGGGGCGGCTGAGATTCTGGTCGAAGCCGGATCGCTGGCGGATCCGTCAAAACGGGAGCAGGCAGTCGCGGCGCTGAAGGAGTTCCAGGAAGAGCGGAAGCGCCTCGCGGTTGAGCGGGCGCAACAACTTAATCTGGTAATTCGTCAGGAACTGCCGAATGGCAAAGTCATCGAAATTCACGATTTTGATGATGAAGGCAAGCCAGTCTATCGAGAAACGCTGAACGTCAACGCCGCCATCTCGACCGGCGCGAACCTGCTTCAACTCGCACCTTACGGACTCAGCGGCAGCGGCGTTATCATCGGCATGTGGGACGGTGGGTCCGGCCGTGCCACCCACCAGGAATTCGCCTCCGGGCGGATGATCGTGCAGGATGGATCGGCCGCCATTGATCACGCAACGCACGTGGGCGGAACGATGATCGCCGCTGGAATAAATGCCAGCGCCAAAGGTATGGCACCGGTCGCATCGGTATACAGTTACAACTGGGACAACGACACCAGCGAAATGACCGGCGTGGGCGCGGCCACCTCGAACGCGGTCGACAAGATTTATCTCTCCAACCACAGCTACGGGATCATTTCCGGCTGGCAAGTCGTCAATGGGGGAAGTCCTTTCCGCACTTGGGAGTGGTACGGCAACGGTTCAACCGCGAGCGATTTCGAGCAGGATTTCGGTCGCTATGAAGCTAACGCGCGCGCCATCGACGTGTTGGCTTTTAATGCTCCGTATTACCTGATTTTCTGGAGCGCCGGCAACGAGCGCAATAACAACCCGTCCAACGGACAGTCGATTTCGTTGACACCAAATGGCTCAACCGTGGTCACCTATAGCTCATCCAGTCATCCGGCTGGTGACGGAAATTACCGGAGTGGTTTTGAAAACATCGGTTACGACGCGCTGGCCAAAAATATTGTCACCGTGGGCGCAGTGAATGATGCCGTTTCCTCTGGCGCGCGCCATCCGGCAAGCGCCACCATGTCCGCATTTTCATCCTGGGGACCGACGGATGATGGTCGCATCAAGCCC
This sequence comes from uncultured Verrucomicrobiota bacterium, assembly GCA_964470065.1. Taxonomy (GTDB): domain Bacteria; phylum Verrucomicrobiota; class Kiritimatiellia; order CAIVKH01; family CAIVKH01; genus CALMUP01. The sequence goes on from CAYYAR010000005.1 coordinate 54,296, forward strand.
GATCTGGTGGCCAATGGCGTGGATCTTTTTTCAACCGGCGCCGGCGGCGATACATCGTACTACACCTCCAGCGGCACCAGCATGTCCTCGCCCAATGCTGCCGGCACGGCCGCGCTGCTGATTCAGGAATTCCGCAACCTGTTCGGCTACAACATGCGCGCGAGCACGCTCAAGGGTCTTATGATCCACACCGCGACCGACCTCGGCAACGCGGGGCCCGATTACAAAAACGGCTGGGGACTTATTGACGGCACATCGGCGGTGCAAGTGATTCGCAGGCAGTTCGCCGATCCCGGTAGGCAGCGTATGCGCGAGGTGCGCCTGACTTCGGCCAACCGACCCTATGAAATGGCGTTTACGTGGGACGGCACGTCACCGATTCGCGCAACACTTAGCTGGACGGATCCCGCTGGAGCAGCTACTTCGACGTCAGACTCCCGGCTGGCGCGGTTGGTGAACAATCTCGACCTCAGCGTGATCGGGCCCGGTGGCGAAAGTTACCGCCCTTTCGTCATGCCGTTCGTTGGAACGTGGACCACGGCATCCATGGACCTGCCGGCCACCAATGGAATAAACAACGTCGACAACGTGGAGCAGGTTGCCCTCTCATCACCTGCCCAGCCGGGAACGTACCGGGTGCGCGTGGATTACCAGGGCACACTCGCCAATAACGAACAGTATTTTTCTTTGGTGGTCGACGGCGCCGAACCGGCGAAGTTGGTCGACTACTCACTGAGCATCACCAACCCGGTCTCCGACATCCTGGTGGCGCACACCATGAGCAACTTTTCCTTTCGCGGCACGGCCGGCGCTTCTTTGCGGGGTCACTTCGTATGGACGAATATGCTCAGCGGTGACGGAGGGTCGATCAATGCCAGCACAAATTGGTCGGTCATCAATGCCGGGCTTCAGGTAGGTTCCAACCGGTGGGTGATTTACGGCACGAACGAACCTGCGGCCGGAGCCCTGCTAGCTGCCGATAGCGGAAACCATGCGGAATACGACGATGGCTGGACGGAGGGCGATAGCGGAGGTGTGGGATTTTTGGGTTGGTCGTTCGGTCATGCCGGCGCGAATGCCGGCCATTTCATGAGCGACTCTGCGGTTAACCAATCCTTGACCGGCCGGGTGTGGGGGTTGTATGCGAACAACGCGAGCGAGGCTAACGCGTACCGCGTGTTCAATCAAGGCATGCAGCCCGGCGACCTGTTGCAACTCGCCATGGAAAACAATGACGTGAATCCCGGCGGTTCGGTCGGCATTTCCTTGCTGAATGGCAGCAGCGAAATACTGGCCGAGTTCTATTTCGAAAACGGAAAACCCAACTATCAGGTGAACGATGCCGGAGGCGAACGGGACAGCGGTCTGGCCTACCGGAATAATGGTGTGGCCATTTCATGGGCCCTTACCGGCGCCGACTCCTTCCGTCTTGTTACGGGGGGCGTGACGAATGACGGGCAATTCATTCCGCGATCGGACATGTCGCCTGCCCGTTTTCGCGCGTTCAACTACAGCGCGGGCAGCGGAAGCGACTTCGACTTTTTCTTCAGCGATCTATCCATCACGGCCGGCGTTCCGCCCGTGGTAGAGGCATCAGCCACCGTGACGGTTGTGCGGGCCGGACAAGTTCCGGTGATTGTACCCATACCGCAGCAAACCGCCACCGTATCGCAGGCATTCAACTATACCGTTATCGCCACGGATGCTGAAAATGACGCCATCACCTATTCGGTTTCGTCGGCCATCCCGTCCAACACCTGGTCGATTACCCTGATAACGAATGCCGCCGTGATCGATTATCAGCCCGCACTGGCCCACACCGGGCTCGCCACCTTTGCCTTTACGGCGCACGACAAGGACGGGAGCAGCGATCCGGTCAATCTTGTGGTGAGGGTGTTGCCGCCGCCAGGACTTCCCGTCTTCAACCCGGTGGCTCCGCAAACCGCCACCATGTTGTCGACCACCTCGTTTGTCGTTACCGCCGGAGGCAGTCCGGAACCGGTGGTAAGTTTGTCGGATACCACGGCTGCGGGATCATCGGATTACAACCCGGCGTCCGGCGTGCTTTCCTATACGCCGTCCTACGCGGATGGCGGTGAACAATTCTTCACCTTTCATGCCAGCAACACGGTCGGAGTGATCACACAAGCGGTGATCGTCACGGTAGCTTACATCAGTCCACCCGCGGTCACCGCCCTTTGGGTCAGCGCCACAAACGATACCTCGGTGGAGGTGTCGTGGACGCCCGTGGATGCCGCCACCGGTTACGCATTGGATGTGCACAGCGACCACAATTTCGGGGAGTTTCCTTATTATCAGAGTTTTGTGGAGGATTTTTCCGTGTTGGATGCCGGTGGCACCAACTTTGAAACCCGGACCTGGACCAATAATGGCATCGGTTGGATCGCTTACAAATCACGTGCCGATCAGGTCATCAACGGAACCGCTCTTGCCCTTCAAAATGCCTCCGGATCTTTTCTGGTTTCCGGGTCGATAAGCCGCGGCATCGACGAGATTTCGCTCAATTACCGGCGATTGGCATCGGGCGGCGCCGCCAATTTCAGCGTCGTTGTGAATGGAACACACATCCGCACGGCGGCCCTCGCCAACAACACCACCGGCACACTCTTGATCACCAACCTGAACATTGCCGGACCCGCCAGCATCGTGATCACGAATCATGGCGAGGCGGTGGCAATCATCGACGATGTGTTTATTACATCGCCTCCCTACTATCAGGGCGAGTTTATCAGCGGGTACGCGGGTCTGCCGGTGGAATATACCAGCGCGTTTGTGGAAGGCCTGCAACCCAACTCGATGTATTTTTTCCGCGTGCGTGCGACCAACAGCGCCGGTGTAAGTGCCCACTCGCCGGTGGCCAGTGCGACCACGCTTTTCAGCCAAACCATCTCCTTCGCGCCGGTTTCCGATCAACGAGTAACCAACACGGTCGGCCTCGCCGCCACCGCGTCGAGCGGATTGCCGGTAGTGTTCAGCGTTTCTGGACCAGCCACCATTTCCGGCGGAACCAACCTCTCCTTCAACGCCACCGGTGTGGTTGAAGTTGTCGCCTCGCAGGCGGGCGATTCGACCTACGCGTCGGCACCGGATGTGACCAATACGTTCGATGTGCTGCCCATACCGCCGCCGGTCATGAGCATCAACCCTGGTGCGAATCAATCGTTCGCGCTCTCCGCCGGCGACTCGACCAACTTCACGCTGCACATCATGAATAGTGGCGGCGGATCACTGAACTGGACCATCGACGCCACTTCCTATGACTACCGGGAAGACATGGATGACGGAACAAACGACTGGATGAACTACGGTGAAAACGCCTCGTGGCACCTTTCCACCAACCGGGCGTATTCGGGCTCGTATGCCATGTACTCGGGAATAAGCGGCGGATCACTTTACGAAAGCAATGTGCTGGCTTACGCGGAGTTGCCGTGGGTGCACCTGCACACCAACGCGCCGGTCCTGCGATTCCGGCATTGGGGCGATATGGAGCAGGACACATCCACGGTTGCATGGGATGGCGGACTCGTTGGACTGGTTGATGGCGAGGGTAATTTTTATTTCATCGGAACCACCAATGATTATACGCACCGGTGGTATTATAACCCGGATATTTATCTCTTCTCCGGCTCATACAACTGGCGCGAGTCGGTATTCGATTTGTCGGCCTTTGCCGGTCAAGTGGTGAAGTTGGTTTTTGTGTTCTCATCGGATGATGTGTTCCAGCAGGAAGGCTGGTACATCGATGACGTGGCGATTTCGCCGCGCTCGCAGGGCGATGACTGGTTGCAGATGAACCCGCTTTCGGGCTCGGTTCAGGCCTCGTCAACCGGCGATGTCGCCGTGACGGTTTCCGCCGCCTCGCTTGGTGCCGGATCGAAACGTAACGCCGATATCATCATCAGCGGGAACGATCCCGGCTTGCCAACAACCAACCTTCGTTTCGATCTCGTCGTAAACAAAGAGTCCGCTTTGATCGAACTTTCGAATCTCGTCCATGTATTTGATGGTCAAACCAAGGAGGCGTTCGTCGTCACCTCGCCCGCGGGATTGATGGTGAATGTCGCGTATGACGGACTGTTCACGCCGCCCCGCGCAGTGGGCGATTACACCGTGGTTGCCGCCATTAATTCCGGCATCTACGAAGGCTCGGTCACCGGCACGCTTTCCATCATCAATCTTGAAGGCGCGATCACGGTGGAGGATTCGATTGGCGATGTGAATGATCAAGCGATGGCGTTTGGCGGAGTAGATATCGGCGATGCCGCCGTGGAAAGCATCACCATCCGCAACACGAACACCACGTTTGATTTGACCATCACCGACATCCGGCTCACCGGTGCGGGTGTGGAACTTCAGCCCATGGCTGTTGCGTCTATCGATGCGGGAAGGATGATGCGCCCGTCCGCGCGCGAGCTTCGTACCGCCGCGCTCGCTTCCACCGCCGCCCGCGACCCAGCTTCCATCATCGTCAAGTTCAAGCCGGAGGCTGCGGGCCAGCCGATCCGCGCCGCGCTGCATGCGAACATGGGCAGCCGTTCCCTGCGCTCGTTCGATCTCGTGCCGGCCGATGTCGTCGAGTTGCCGGCCGGCGAATCTGCGGTGGACATGATCGCCGCCTACGAGGCGCACGATGCGGTTGAGTATGCCGAGCCGAATTTCATCTACACGCTGAATAGCTTGCCGAACGATCCGGCCTTTACGAATTTGTGGGGACTCCACAACACCGGCCAAAGCGGCGGCACCCCCGGTGCGGATATCCGCGCCCTCGATGCATGGGCTTACACCACCGGCAGCACAAACGTCATCGTCGCGGTCATCGACACCGGCATCGACTACAATCATCCCGACCTCGCCGCGAACATATGGGTGAATCCGAATCCGACGTTTGGCGATATTCACGGCGCGCGTTTCATCAGCGGCAATGGCCAGCCCACGAGCGGCGACCCGATGGATGATCAGGGCCACGGCACGCATGTCGCCGGCACGATTGGCGCGGTTGGAAATAACGGCGTCGGTCTCGCGGGTGTGAATTGGAACGTGAAGTTGATGGCGCTCAAATTCATCACTTCGGCGAATGAGGGTTCGACCGCAGATGCCATCGGTTGCATCGAATATGCGGTCGAGAATGGAGCCCATCTCTCCAACAACAGTTGGGGTGGGGGCGGATATTCACAGTCGCTGAAGGATGCTATTGACGCCGCCGGGAGAGCCAACCAGTTATTCATTGCTGCTGCGGGCAACAATAATTCGAATATCAATATCTATGGTTTTTACCCAGCCGGGTATGACTCCCCCAATGTCATTTCAGTAGCCAACAGCACCCGCACAGATGCTCGCGCGTCCAATAGCAACTACGGCACCAACAAAGTCCATCTCGCCGCGCCGGGCTCCACGATTTACAGCACCATGCGCAATAACAGCTATGGAAATCTGAGCGGCACCTCGATGGCCTCGCCGCACGTCGCCGGTGTGGCGTCACTTTTGCTTGCCCGTCATCCCGATGCGCCGTATGCCGATGTAAGGCGCTGGATTTTCGATCATGTGGATGTGCTGCCGGGTTGGTCCAACCTCGTGCAAACCGGCGGAAGGCTGAACGCGGCTGCCGCTCTCGAGAACGCGCAGTTTAGCGTCTCGAACACCAACGGGTGGCCCATCATTATCCCGCCCGGCGGTTCCGTAACCATTCCGGTGCGCTACCTGCCGACCCGGCAGGAGAATGCGGCGGATACTGTTGTTGTCTCCAATAACGACGCCCTCCATCCACAGATCGAAATTTCCCTCGATGGTCGCGGTATGCTCACGCAGTCGATTGGTTTCCCGCCGATCGATGATCAACTTGCCACCAATGTCGTCACCTTATCGGCCACGTCGACCTCGGGCGGCGAGGTCACCTTCGCCGCATCAAGCCCGGCCGTGCTCGCCGGCGATCAACTTTCTTTCACGAATAGCGGCGAAGTCGTGGTGGTCGCCTCGCAAGCCGGCAGTGCGTTCTGGCGTCCGGCCGCTCCCGTGACGAATACCTTCCAGGTGAGCAAGGTTAATCAGTCGATCATCGAGTTTGTCTTGTACCCGGTCTGGCAGCACATCACCAATCTGGTGCCACTCGCCGCCACTGCCAGCTCCGGCTTGCCAGTGGAATTTTCCGTGGCTACGGGTCCCGGCGGCATCAATGCCGGTATCCTCGCCTTCAGCGCCACCGGCGAAGTCGTGATCGCCGCCAACCAGCCCGGAAGCGGCCAGTGGTCCGCTGCGCCCGAACTGACCGCTGCTGTCCGCGTCTACGAGGATGAAAACCTCAACGCGTTGCCGGACGAATGGGAGGCGCAAAATTTTGATCCGGAATATGAAATCACAGCAGAATCCGACCTCGATAACGACGGCATTCCCGACGGGCAGGAGTTCATTACCGGCACCGATCCGGCCGATCCCTCTGATCGTCTCGAGCTTGAGACAAAAAACTCTGCGCCGCTGCCCGGTAACAGCAATGCCTTTGTGATACGCTGGTCCAGCGCGAGCAATCGTTTTTACACGCTGGTGTATAAAACGAATCTGCTTGAAGCCTTTACCCCCATTAGTAGCGGACTCGCCGGCACGCCACCGGTAAACGTCTTCACGACCGAGTTGCCCGTGGTTACGAGCCCGCTTTATTACCGGATAGGTGTTTCATTGCAGCCGTAGAACCAATCAGGCGGATGCGTTTAGTTCATCGGCAGCCCATTTGGCGTCTTTACCATTTTGAACCGCGGGTGTTTAATGTAAGGTCTTTGCGGTTACGGAACATGTCCGATGATCATGGTGACAAGGTTTAACAGAAAAGCTCCGCTGGTGATGTTGTGGCTGGCCGGTGCCATACCTTCCAGTGGCGAGATGTTGATCTCCGGTGCCGGCGCGCCCGGTCCGATCATCAACGAGACCGCGCCCTCCGCGCCGGCAGCGGTGTGGGCTAGTGAAACGAACGGGCTTTCTTTTACCGCCTCGTGGGCGCCCTCCGAAAGCGCGATCAGTTACCGTCTCGATGTCGCCACGCATGCGCAGTTTGAGGCGCGAGGCGAGCACATCAGTCTGATCGACGAGGATTTTACCGACCTATCCGGCTGGATCGACAGCGGCACATTTCTGAACAGCACCAAGTTCGGCGCGGCCAGCCCCTCGCGTCAAATGGCCAAAAATTCATCGCTGATTTCCCCGGCCGTGGATTTCCCGACCCAGTTGGTTTTCTTTGTGGAGACCGATAGCCGGCATAACGGTAAAACATCCAGCACTTCGTACACGTTAAATAATGGCGCCACCTGGACTTCCATCGCCTCCTTTACGCTCAATGCGGCTGGAGTGGTTGTTACCCAAGCACTTCCCGCCTTGTTGGCGAGCAGCACCAACGTTCGCTTCCGCTTTGTTTCCGTGGTGAACTCCTGGTATCTCGACGATGTAAAGGTGACGGGATTGGGCGACTTCAGCTCCAAATTCGTGCCCGGATATTCCAATCGCACGGTTTCCGTAACGAGTGAGGTGGTGACCGGACTGGTATTGAATGCCACGTATTATTTCCGTGTGCGCGCCGCAAACAATGCCGGGATCAGTGGCCAGTCGCCGGTGGCCAGCGTGACCACGCTGAATGAGCTGCCGCCGGAGTTGCCGGTGTTTACGCCGGTAGGCAATCAAATCGCCACTGCGGGTGTCGCCAACGTTTTTTCGGTTTCCGCCACCGGCCGTCCCGACCCCGAGGTTTCGTTTACGGATAGCACGGCCACGTCCGGATACTCGTTTAATCAACTGTCCGGTGCATTGACCTATACACCCTCCTTTGCCGATGTCGGCGCACAATCGTTCACGTTCATCGCGAGCAACAGCGCCGGCGTGGTCACGCAAATCGTGAACGTGACCGTCGTCCCGGTTGCTCCCGCCCCGCCTTCGGCCATCTGGGCGAACAACATCGGCTCGACCGACTTCGTGGTTGAGTGGTCCGCCGTGGATGGAGCGGAAAGCTATCGGTTGGATGTCGGTAATAATGAAAGCTTTTCCGGCACGCCGGGGGGGGCTACGGGCGGTACAAATTATACAGTAAATTTTGAGGGAGCTGGTGAAACCAAGACTGCCTATGCCGCAACTAATGTCACTCTTTCCGGCTTGTCGTGGAACTTGGCCGAGACGCTGATCGGTGCAGAAACAAATGAATTCAAAAATGGCGCTCGTTCCGCCCGACTCCGCGGCTACGCGGCATCAGCCATGACCATGCAGGCCAATCTCACCAACGGGCTGGGATCGATATCTTTTCAATATCGTCGCTATGCAACAGATGCCCAGGTCGATTGGCGGGTCGATTACAGCACGAACGATGCTTTGAGTTGGGTGCAAGTCGGATCAAATTTTACGCCCCCCGCAACGGACGTGGTTCAGGTTTTCTCTAATCAAGTAGGTGTCACCGGTCCTGTGCGTGTTCGAATCAAGCGCGCAACTGAATCCGGTGCCGCTAACGCACGTATGAACATCGATGATATCGTGATGACTCCCAATCAGTCTGGTGCCCCGTCATCTGGTTATGTCGGTATTTACTCCAACCTTAACACCTCCGGAACCAGTGAACTCGTCACCGGCCTCGAGCCTCAATCAAATTATTACTTCCGCGTTCGCGCGGTCAATGCCCAGGGCGCCAGCAGCAGTTCGCCGACCGGCAGCGCCACCACGCTACCCGGCGATCCGGTGGCGCCGGTGTTTGTGCCGGTCGCGGTTCAAACCGCGTATGTCGGGCGCACGCTTTCGTTGCTCGTGGAGGCGTCCGGCATTCCCGATCCGGAAATTTCCCTGACGGGGGCCACTGCATCGTCCGGATTTTCGTTTACGCCCGACACTGGTCGATTCAATTATCAGCCGCCGGCGGGCGATCTTGGCCTGCGGTCCTTTACGTTCGTGGCCGCGAACAGCGCCGGTTCTGTAACGCAGCTCGTTTCCGTGCTCGTCACCAATGCACCGCCGGAGGCGCCGGTGATGGACCCGATACCAGCGCAAGCATCGATTCTGGGCTCCACGCTCACTTACACCGTCCAAGCCAGTGATGCCGATGGGTCCACCATCAAATATGCCGCCACGTCCGCCGTGGCGTCTGCTACCTGGTCACTTAACACCAATTCCGGCGTCTTTGCGTTCACCCCGACGGCAAGTCAGCTTGGTACCAATATATTTGTATTTCGCGCCATCGACAGCACCAGCCTGACCAGCGCTCCCGTGACCATGGTTGTGGTTGTGAGTGATCAGGCTGACGAGGTCGCGGTTTCGCTGGGTGCCGCGCGGATCGTGGCCGAGGAAGGCATTGCCACGGTGCAGATTCCGGTCAGCCTTGCCTTCGCCGGCACCGCCAACGTGCAATTCCGTTTTGTCGGTCCATCGAGTGGTACGGCCCAGCGCGGCCTCGACTTCAATTGCCAGACCCAATTGCTGATATCCAGCTCATCCTCCGGTCAGTTGATTGTAAATGTGGTCGATGATGTGCTGGTGGAGGGACCGGAATCGATCATCGTGCAGATGATTCCGCGGCCGCCGGCCAGCGCCGGTGCCGTCACGCAGGCGGTGTTGCAGATTCGCGACAACGACTCGGTGTCGATTCTGGCCGGCAACATCACCAGCGGTGCGAATCAGCGATATGAAGGTCCCGGCACCCGCATGCTGCAGGCCTTGTTGCCGGATGTTGCGCTGTTGCAGGAGTTCGAGACCACCAACGGCACCAGTGCCTCGGCCTATCGCGCCTGGGTGAATGAAACCTTTGGCACCGGTTTCCACTATTACGTTGAAACGGAAGCCGCCGACAACATTCCGAATGGCATCGTCAGCCGTTGGCCGATCATCGCATCCGGGGAATGGACCGACCCGCTGGTGCCCGACCGTGATTTTGCCTGGGCGACCATCGACGTGCCCGGCACGCAGCATCTCCATGCGGTCAGCGTGCACTTGAAGTCGAGTTCCGGCTTTGAGTCCACCCGTTCGTCCCAAGCCCGGTCGTTGACCAACAACATTACGCTGAAAGGTTGGCGCACCAATGGATATGTCGTCGTGGGTGGCGACCTTAATTTGCAGGTTCGCACCGAGGAGGCATTGAGAATATTAACCAATATCGTCTCCGATGCCCGGCAATCCGCCGATCAGGTCGGCAACCGGAATACGAATTCCGGACGCGACAGGCCGTATGACCTGGTGTTGCCTTCCCGCAATCTCGACGCCCGTAACACGACATTTTCCTCGTGGGGCTATTCATTTGCGAATGGCATCGTATTCGATACCCGCATCACGTGGGCCAACGGTTTGCCGCCCCCGGCCCGGGCTGGCGATTCTGCCGAGGTCAACATGCAGCATATGGCCGCGATGAAGTTGTTCGAGTTGGAGATTACGTCCACCACCTTCATGCAGGATCAGGTCATTTCCTTCCCGGCCATCGCCAGCACCATCAGCACCAGCGTGGTGTATCTGAGCGCCTCCGCCGGAAGCGGATTGCCAGTGAGTTACCGGGTTGCCAGTGGACCGGGAACGATCGTCTCCGTCAGCAATCTTTCGTTTACCGGCGCCGGCACCGTGGCGGTGGTCGCTTCGCAAGCCGGCAACGCGACATGGAATCCGGCGCCGGAGATTACGAATATGGTTTCGGTCGCCAAGGCCAACCAGGCGATTCAGTTCCCCGGTATTGATCCGCAAATCGCCACCAACGAGGTGGAATTGTTTGCCGCTTCCAGCAGCGGGCTGGAGGTGCAATTCAATTTGGCCGGCGGGCCGGCCCAGATTTCCCCGGATGATGTGTTAACCTTCAGCGGCGGCGGTACCGTCCTGATAGTGGCCCGCCAGGATGGTAATGCCTTGTACAACGCCGCTCCTCCGGTCACCAACACAGTGGAGGTGGCTGCCACCGTGGTGACCAATGCGCCGGTGCCTGTGCCGGTCAATTGGATGCAGGCATACTATCCATCCGCGGCAGACACCCAATATGAATCAATTGTCACCAACACGGCCGCCAACGGAGTCATGTCGGTGTGGCAGAGTTATGTGGCCGGCCTCGATCCCAACAATCCCACCAGCGCCCTCACCATCGTGGCCCAGGATTTGCCGGCCGACGCAACCAACAGGTCTGATTACATCTTGCGCTGGACGAGCACGTCCGGACGGGTCTACCGCATCGGCACAAAAACCAACATTTTTGACGCATTCAATTGGATCACGGTACCAGCCTCGCCGCCAATCAACAGTTACACGACCACGCCCCCGGCGCAGGGGATCTATTACCGTATCGGAGTGAGTATGGAGCCCTAAATCCGGTCGGTAAAAAAATGCAAAAACGCTTTACTGATTTGCTTTTTGGGGTATCACTATTGACAGTCGAAACAAATACGTGTTTTCATAAAGAGGTCAAAATGAAGTTGATGAAAGATAAAATTGCTTTAGCTGCAGTAGCCACTATGGCTTTTTGCAGTTCGTTGTTCGGCCAAGTTACCGATGCAGTCTATTCAGTGAACATCATCGGTATGCAAAAACAGCCGGTTACCACTAACTTTACAATCAGGTCTAATCCATTCTCGGCCATGCTCATCTCGCAAGTTGCCGGAACTGCCGGTAAAGCCAGCAGTTTTTCATCGTCCGCGGACAATCTATTGCTATTCAATCCAGACACACAAGCCTACGTGACGTATTATCTCGGCTCCAATTCAACCTTGGGGTTGCACTGGAGACTCGGAAGCACTCCCCAAACAAACCTTTATTTGGCTCCACAACAGGGCTTTTTCTACCGCGGCCGTGCCAGTCAGTCCTGGACGAATACCGTGGTGGGCGACATCGTCCTCGATGTGGCGGTTACAAATATCATCCGACCCGGATTTAATCTTCTATCCTACCCATATTCAACTCCCAGAAACTTGACGAATATGAACTTGAAGGTCGGAAAGGCTAGCTCGTTTAGTAGCAGCGCAGATAACCTGATGATTTTCAATGATCAGACACAAAGCTACGTCACATATTATCTCGGTTCGAATTCGACGCTCGGTGTTCATTGGCGTCTGGGCAGTTCAGCCGTCACAAATTTGGTGCTTGAACCGGGACAAGGATTTTTCTACAGAAGTAGAAGTGCTGGTAATGTGGTTTGGGTGGAAAACACCCCGTACCCTGAACTTTAATGGAGTAAAAAAACATGAAGAACCTTGCTTTAGTGATGATTTTTGTAATGACGAGCCGTGCGGCTTTGGCGGGTTTGACTTGGGGAGCCGAAACAGAAGGGTTGCCAGTCTTAAACTCAGACTCATCCACCGAGTTGTCTCTCGGAAACTCTGCAACTACCGGAGCTTTCGCCCAGTTGATTCGGATACTCGTCGGTAACACGGCTTACACCTTCACCGGTACGGGAACCGGCATTGATGTTGTAAATGAAACGATCGCCGACACCATGTACGCCGGTCAATGGAATGACAGCTTGCCAAACGGCTACTTTCCCTACAACACCACGACGATCCTGAACAACACGTCCTTTAACGGATTCTATTACGTGCGTGTTTTCAATGCCCCTCAAAGCAGCCAATCGGATTTCGACAACTCGCTGATCCCTTCGACGGCGACGCATTACTACCAAAGCGCAGCTTTCTCTTACACCCACGATGTGCTATCCCCAGCCACATTTGATTTCGGTGATAACGCCACCACTATTGCCATCGTCCCCGAGCCGGGCGTGCTCGCGATGATGGGCCTTGGTTTGTTTGGTCTCGCGTCGGTTCGCCGTCGCATGAACGGCTAACCGCATCGGTTAGTTGCGTAAGAAAGCGGCGATGTGCATCGCCGTTTTTTTTGTGCCCGGAAAAGCTCGTCATCGCCGCGAGGCCTGAATTTGCGCTCGGTCATGGGAGGCGGCTACGCCCGGCTGGAGCCTCGCCTTTCCGTTGAAGGTCGGCGCCTGTCGGGAGGGCGAGGCTCCCGCCGAGCCGCAAACGGGAGCCGGCCGGTCAAATGAACCTGGCCCTTTGCAGTCGCTCCTTTCGCTTGTTTTTCCGGACCTTTGGCCTATGATCGTCTATTTATCTCAGGAGCCCGTATGGCCGAAGAACTACAACATCTGATTGATCGCATTCAGCGCGAAGCGGTCGATACCGGCGAACAACAGGCCGCCAGAATCGTTGCCCAAGCCCGCGATAAAGCCGCGGCGATTGTGAAGGACGCCGAGACCCAAGCCGCCACGCTCATCGAAAAAGCAAAAATCGACGCCCAGCAATTTACCCTCCGCGGTCAGCAAGCCCTCGCCCAGGCCGCCCGCGACCTGCTCATCACCGTTGGCGCCGGCGTGGAAAAAATTTTCTCGAAACTCGTGAGCGATGCCGTCGACGAGGCGATGGACGCCGCCACCCTCCAGTCCATGCTCGAGAAAATTGTCGACCACTATCTCGCCGGAAGCGCCGGCGCCGTGGATGTGTGGTTGAACGAAGCCGACCGCTCGGCTATCTCGCAATTGTTCCAGCGCCGCTTTGCCGCCGAACTTGCGAAAGGTCTGACCGTTACCGTCGACCCTCGCACCGCCAAGGGATTCAAGATTCGCCTCCGCGACAAGCATATTGAACACGATTTTTCGCGCGAAGCCATCGCGGATTCGGTCAGCGCTTTTCTTCGCCCCGCCCTCGCCGAAACCGTCTACAAGATCGCCCGCGAGCAAGCCTGAGTCGCCCGGTGGCCACGCAGTACTATTATTTTGTTGCGAGTCTTCCCGGGTTGACGTTTTCATTTCCGGCGACACTGACCCGTAAGGATTTTATCGACGAATGCCGCCGGCACCTGCTCCCGGAGCATATGATCGAGTTGGAATCGCTGCTGGAAGGCCGCCGGGCCGTCGTGCAGACCGCGTTTGCCCGCCAGTGGCTTGACGGCGATCTCCAATTGCGAAACGCGATGGTGCGCCAACGTGCCCTCCGCCTGGGCGTGGAGGAAAAAAAGTTTTTAAAGGATCATGAGGGCTTTCGCGTGGATGCCGAGGCCGCCGTGAACGATGCCTATTCGCGCGCCAATCCGCTCGAGCGCGAGCTGGCCCTGGATCGTTACCGCTGGAAACTCGCCGAGGAATTGTCGGCCAATGCCCCGTTTGGCCTGCCGGCGGTGCTGGCCTACGGCGTGATGCTCGCCATCAACGAACACTGGCGATCACTCACCCCCGAACTCGGTCGCGAACGTCTCGAAGATCTGGTCGGCATGGTCGGCGTGAGCGCCGACGAGGTCGCAGGTTGGGGAGGCTTGGCGCAGTTGTGAGGCTGACTGGTTGGAATTTGGCGTTCAGTGTTCATCGCGCGGGACGAAATGACGCGGCGCATGATCTTCCCCGAAACCCGGACGCCGGACACCTTTGGACCCAAAAAGACGTGATGGTGAAAAAATGACAGAGCATGTGAACGGAACAATTGTCGGCGTGAACGGCAACCTCATCCGCGTGAAATTTGACGCGGCGGTGAGCCAGAACGAAGTGGCTTATGCGCTGGCCGGCGATCAGAGACTCAAGGCGGAAGTCATCCGCGTGCGCGGAAATGTGGCCGACTTGCAGGTTTTCGAAGACACCACCGGCCTGCACATCGGGGCGCCCGTGGCGTTTTCCCGGGAACTGCTCAGCGTCGAACTCGGACCCGGGCTGCTCGGCAGTATTTATGACGGCCTGCAAAATCCGCTGCCGGAATTAGCCGAAGAATGCGGATTCTTCCTTCAGCGCGGCAAGTACCTCGATCCGCTGAATCGGGAGAAGCATTGGAAGTTCACCCCTGCGGTGAAGGAGGGTGATACCGTCACCGCCGGGCAAACCCTCGGCACGGTGCCGGAGGGGATTTTCTCCCACCGCATTATGGTCCCGTTCCGTTTGCAAGGTGCCTACAACGTTGAAAAAATCGCCGCTGCCGGTGAATACCCGGTCAATCACGTGATCGCCACGCTCGTCGGCGAGCGCGGCGATCGCCTCGAAATCACCATGATCCAGCGCTGGCCCGTGAAAATGCCCATCAAGGCCTATGCCGAACGCCTGCGTCCGGTGGATCCGATGGTCACGAAAATCCGCATCGTCGACACCTTCTTCCCGATCGCCCGCGGTGGCACGTACTGCATTCCCGGTCCCTTCGGCGCCGGCAAAACCGTGCTCCAGCAAATCACCAGCCGCAACGCGGATGTCGATGTTGTGATCATCGCCGCCTGCGGCGAACGCGCCGGCGAAGTGGTGGAAACGCTGCGCGAATTTCCGGAGCTGACCGATCCGCGCACCGGCAAGAGCCTCATGGAGCGCACCCTCATCATCTGCAACACCAGTTCGATGCCGGTCGCCGCGCGCGAAGCCTCCGTATATACCGCCGTGACCATCGCCGAGTATTACCGGCAGATGGGATTGCATGTTTTGCTGCTCGCCGATTCGACCTCGCGTTGGGCGCAGGCGCTGCGCGAAGTCTCCGGCCGTCTGGAGGAAATCCCCGGCGAGGAGGCGTTCCCCGCGTACCTCGAGTCCGTCATCGCCTCGTTTTACGAGCGTGGCGGCCTCGTGAAATTGCACGATGGTACCACCGGTTCCGTCACCATCGGCGGCACGGTGAGTCCGGCCGGCGGCAACTTCGAGGAACCGGTGACGCAGAGCACGTTGAAAGTAGTCGGCGCCTTTCACGGCCTTTCACGTGAACGTTCCGACGCGCGTCGTTACCCGGCCATTCATCCGCTCGAAAGCTGGAGCAAGTACGAAGGCGTGTTCAACCGCGACGACGTGGCCTTCGCCCGTAAACTTCTGCGCAACGGCAATGAAGTCGGCCAGATGATGAAAGTGGTCGGCGAGGAGGGCACCTCGATCGAGGACTTCACGGTTTATTTGAAGGGCGAATATCTCGACGCGGTCTATCTGCAGCAGGATGCGTTTGACGAAGTCGATGCGGCGACCGCCGGCGACCGCCAGGAATATGTCTTTGCCCGTATTCTGAAGATGCTGAAGACGCACATGAATTTCACGGAGAAGGACGAGGCCCGGCAGTTTTTCCAGAAGCTGACCCAGATGACGAAGGACTGGAATCGCATCCATATCGAGAAAGCCGAGTTCAAAGAGATGGAAGATCAATTGATGACCGCGCTCGCGGAGGTAACCGAATATGCGTAAGGTGTATCAGAAGATTGAGCAGATCGCCGGTAACGTCATTGTCGTCCGCGCCGAAGGCGTCGGTTATCGCGAGCTTGCCGAGGTGACGTCGCCGTTCGGCACCTCGTTGGCCCAGGTGATCCGTCTGGATGGCGGCCTGGTTTATTTGCAGGTGTTCGCGGGCAGCCGCGGCATTTCCACGGAATCGGAAGTCCGTTTTCTCGGCCACACCATGCAAGTTCCGTTTTCCGATGCCCTGCTCGGTCGCGTGTTTACCGGCAGCGGTGTGCCGCGTGATCGCGGTCCCGCCATCACCGAAAACATGACGGCCATTGGCGGTCCTTCCGCGAATCCGGCCAAACGCATCATTCCCCGCAACATGGTCCGCACCGGCATACCGATGATCGATCTTTTCAACTCCCTGGTCGAATCGCAGAAGCTGCCGATTTTTTCCGTTGCCGGCGAACCGTACAATCCGCTCCTCGCCCGCATTGCCATGCAGGCGGAAGTGGATGTGATCGTGCTCGGTGGCATGGGCCTCAAGCATGATGACTACCTGTTCTTCCGCGACACGCTGGAAAGCCAGGGCGCGTTGTCGCGTTCGGTGCTGTTCATTCACACCGCCTCCGATCCGGTGGTGGAATGCTTGATGGTGCCGGACCTCGCCCTCGCCGTGGCCGAGCAGTTCGCGCTGCAGAACAAGCGTGTGCTGGTCCTGCTCACCGACATGACCACGTTTTGCGATGCGATGAAGGAAATCGCCATCACCATGGAGCAGATTCCCTCCAATCGCGGTTATCCCGGCGATCTCTACAGTCAACTGGCCTCGCGTTATGAAAAAGCGGTCGATTTCGACACCGCCGGCTCCATCACGATTCTTGCCGTGACGACCATGCCCGGCGACGATGTCACCCATCCGGTGCCGGACAACACGGGCTACATCACCGAGGGACAATTTTATCTGCGCAACGGACGCATCGAACCCTTCGGGTCGTTGAGCCGGTTGAAGCAGCTCGTAAATAAAAAGACCCGGGAAGATCATCGCGTCATCATGGACAGCATGATCCAGTTGTACGCCGCCTACAAAGACACGCTGGAAAAGCAGTCGATGGGCTTTCGCATGAGTGCATGGGATAACAAGCTGCTGAAATACGGCGCGCGGTTCGAGAAGGAGATGATGGACTTGAGCGTGAACATCCCGATCGAAAAAGCGCTCGATCTTGGCTGGGCGATCCTGGCTGATTGTTTTGACCGCGCCGAGACGGGCATTCCGACCAAGCTGGTCGAGAAATATTGGCCGAAGAAGTAGGGGGCGGTTGAGGGTCGAGAGGAAATGGATTTAACAGAGGTAATGAAGGCCGGGCGAGACCGAGGGTCCGCCCGGGGCGGGCGTCCCGCCGAGCGACAAGAATGAGTTTGGAGCGATAACGAAATAGTGGGAGGGCGAGGCTCCTGCCGAGCCGCAAAGCTGCGGCGAGCTACCCGGCTCGGCAGGAGCCTCGCCCTCCCACATGCGACGCAAACAAAAATGAAAGCCGGCGTAAAATCTAATCTGTTCAGCTCTTCTGTGGTCGCGGCCACGGATGACTGTTTATTCCATCCAAAACCTATAATCCAAAATCCGTAAATCCGCCGTGGCGAAGATCAAATACACCAAAAACGAGTTGAAGGCCCAGCGCGATGCGCTGAAGCGCTTCCGCCGTTATCTGCCCACCTTGCTGCTGAAAAAGCAACAATTGCAGATGGAGTTGCGCCAGCTGGATCAGCGCCTGGATGAAAAGCGCGCGGAGGAAACAGCCTTTTTTGAAGAACTCCTGCCGTGGATCAAGTTGTTCGCGACCCCGGTCGATTTGGCCCGTTACCTCCAGCTTGAAGCGGTGAAAACCGTGACCGGTAATATTGCCGGCGTGAACATCCCGGTATTAAAGGAAATTGTACTTCGCGAGCTCGTCCCCGATCTGCACGAAACCGGAAGCTGGTACGACGACGCCATCCGGGCTATAGCCCGTATCCTGCGCATCCGCATCGAGCGGCAGATTCTCGACGAGCAACGCCGGCTCATCGCGGAGGAACTCCGCACCACCAGTCAGCGCGTGAACCTGTTCGAGAAGGTGAAAATTCCCGAGGCGAAAAACAATATCCGCATCATCCGCATTTTTCTGGGCGATGTGCAAACCTCCGAGGTCGCCCGCGGAAAGATCGCCAAGAAAAAAGCCCCGGAGGTGGCGGCGGTATGATCGTGGAGATGAAGCGGCTGACCCTGATCTGTCTGTCCTCGCGGCGCGAGGATACCTTGCGCAAATTGCAGGACATGGGCGTGGTGCACGTGACCAGCCTGAAGCCGCCGGATAGTCGCGCGCTGGAGACCTCCCGCAACCACCTCGCCTACATCAAGCGCGCCCTGGAAACCATGCCCCGCAAAACCGCGACGCCGCCCTCCGGGGTTCCGCCCGATGTGGCGGTCAGCCTGGTCTGGACCATGTTGCAGGACAAGAAGGACGATGAGGATGCACTCGCCGAGTTGCGGCAGGAACGGAACCGGTTGGAGCCTTTCGGACAGTTTGATCCGGGCATGATCGCGGGACTTCGCGCACACGGAGTATGGGTAAAGTTGTATGCCGTTTCGCAGAATCTGGATGTGACGGCTCCGGCCGGCGCCGCGCTGGTGGAAATCAGTCGCGACAAAACCACCGCTTACCTGGCTCTCGTTTCCCGTGACGAGGGCCTGGCTCTGCCCCATGCCGAATTCCGCTTGCCCGACCGCTCGTTGAAAGACATCGACGAGCAAATCACCGAGATGGAGGCCCGGCTGGCCGATTGCCTCGCCTCGTTGAAGATCCACGAGGGCGATCATCAGGCCGTGGCCAAGTTGCGCGATCAGGTGGAGGACACGGTTCATTTTCTTGAAGCGCGCGATGGCATGGGTCAGGCCGCCCCGATTTCCTACCTGCGCGGTTATCTGCCCGCCGATCAAGCCGGCATGATCCTCGACATGGCGCGGCGCGAGGGGTGGGGGGTGAAGATCGAGGTCCCCGGCGAAGACGAGGAAGTGCCGACCAAGATTGAAAATCCCCGCTGGATTCGCCCCATCGAGGCGGTCTTGCGCGGCATCAACGTCCTTCCCGGATACCGCGAAGCGGATATGAGCGCGGCGTTTCTCGTATTCTTCAGTCTCTTCTTTGCCATGTTGATCGGCGATGCCGGATATGGATTGTTGTTTCTGCTTGGCACGCGAATAGCCCGTCGCCGGTGTATAACGGCGCCGCCCGAACCTTTCCATCTGCTGACCCTCACCAGTGTGTGCACGATCGTGTGGGGCGTGATCACCGGGACCTATTTCGCCGCCACGACCATTCCCGGCTTGTTGGAGGGGTTGAAGGTGTCATGGCTCGGCGAGACCAGCAACATGATGAGTTTTTGTTTCCTGATCGGAGCGGTTCACATCACCGTGGCTCACAGCTGGAACATCCTTCGCATCTTCCCCAGTCCGCAGGCATTGGCCCAACTCGGCTGGATCGGCATGACGTGGACCATGTATTTCGTGGCCCATCGGCTGGTGTTGAATCACGAACTACCGGCGATCATCCCCTGGGTGGCGACGATCGGCGCCGTGCTCATCCTCGCCTTCATGACGCCGCGGGAAAAATTCAAGCATGAGTGGTTCAACCATGTCATGTTTCCGCTCAATATCGTCAGCAACTTCGTGGATGTGGTATCCTACATCCGCCTGTTCGCGGTCGGCTTCGCCTCCCTGGCTGTGGCCCAGGCGTTTAATGCCATGGCGGTGGGTGTCGGCCTTTCCAGTCCGCTGGCGGCGCTTGGCGCGGCCTTGATTTTGTTTCTCGGACATGCATTGAATATCGTACTCGGGGCCATGGGCATTCTCGTCCACGGCGTCCGGTTGAACACGTTGGAATTCTCATCTCATCTCGGCGTGCAATGGACCGGCTTGGCCTATGAGCCCTTCGCCCGGAAACAAAGGTGAGCGGATGTTGGAATTTGGATTTTGGAATGATGACAGGTAGGGCGAACCCTCCGGGTGAGCCGCAGAGCGTGTAAATGAATATAAAAGGAACTCCCCGGCTTGCTGGCGGAAACAATATTGTTTGCGTCGTTTCGGGGCTCCGCGCGATTCATTTTCCCTCTCGCGCTCGCGGCTCGGCGGGACGCCTCGCCCTACCGGGTGAAAAGTGAGAGATTTGGACTGTTTTATATAGGAGTAAAGAACATGACACCTGAAGCAATGATTGGATTTGGAAAATTCGGCGCGGCGGCGGCGATCGCCTTTGCCGCCATGGGTTCGGCTCTGGGTGCCGGCGCCGCTGGCATGGCGGCCGTGGGCGCGTGGAAAAAATGTTTTGCCCAAAGCAAAGCGGCGCCGTTCATTCTCGTGACCTTCGTCGGAGCGCCGCTCTCGCAGACGATTTACGGAATGATTCTGCTCGGCAATATCAACACCGCGATTGTCGCCAATCCGGCTTACTGGCCGGCGATGATGGCGGCCGGATTGTTCGGCGGCATGGCGATGGGCATCTCCGCGTGGTTTCAAGGCAAGGCCGGTGCCGGTGCCGCCGATGCGCTGGCCGAGACCGGTAAAGGCTTCGGCAACTACCTGATGGTGCTCGGCGTCATCGAAACCGTCGCGCTGTTTGTGATGGTGTTTATCGGGGGTGCGATTAGATAAACACGTCCGGTACACCTGGCTGGGTTGGGGATTAGGATTACGATTATGATTTTTCCCCGAACAACCATCTACCCTTCAACCTTTAACCTTCAACGTGTAACCTGTAACCCCTATGAACATACAAAATCTCTTCGCCGATCGTATCGGCGGCAAAACGTTTGGAACAACCAACGAAATCTACAAGTTTGAGAAGATCAAACGAGCCAAGGCGGCAGCCCGTGCGGCCCGGCCGGATGTCGAGTTGCTCGATTTCGGTGTCGGCGAGCCCGATCAGATGGCGCCATTGGCGATCCGCAACGCGCTGAAAGTGGCGGTCGATGATCCCGCAAATCGTGGTTATGCCGACAATGGTATTCAGGCATTTAAGGTCGCCGCCGCGGAATACATGAGCAAATTCTTCGGGGTCACCGGCCTCGATCCCGACAAGCATATCAACCACAGCATCGGCTCCAAGCCGGCGCTCGGCATGCTGCCGTTGTGCTTCGTGAATCCCGGCGATGTCGTGCTGCAGACGGTGCCGGGCTATCCGGTGATGGCTACGCATACGAAGTATCTTGGCGGCCGTGTCGTCAATGTGCCGCTGAAGAAGGAAAATGGATTTCTGCCCGACCTTGCCGCGATCCCGGCGGAGACGCTCGACCAGGCCAAGTTGTTTTACATCAACTACCCCAACAACCCCACTGGCGCCACGCCGCCCCCGGCATTTTACGATGCGTTGATTGCGCTCGCGAAGAAGCATCATTTCATGATCGTACAGGATGCCGCCTATGCCACGCTGGTGTATGGCGATCATAATCCATCGATTCTTTCCCGGCCTGGCGGTGTGGATGTCGCGGTGGAGCTGCATTCAATGAGCAAGAGTTACAACATGACCGGGTGGCGTCTCGGTTTCGTCGCCGGCCATCCCGGGGCGGTCAACGCCTTTGCCACCGTGAAGGACAATTGTGATTCCGGCCAGTTCAAGGCCATTCAGCTTGCGGCGTGCGCGGGCATTGCCGACAAGGCGCTGGCCGATTCCATCCGCGAGCATTACCGCGGGCGATTGGAGAAGTTGGTGAAGGTCCTGCAAAACGCCGGCTTCGACGCGGCGATGCCGGGCGGAACCTTTTTCATGTACGCGCAGGCGCCCACGTCGGGCGGCGGCAAGGATTTCGCGACCGCGGAGGACGCCTCGCAATACCTTATCCGCGAGCAATCGGTTTCGACCGTGCCGTGGGATGATGTCGGCCATTTCCTCCGCTTCTCGTCCACGTTCGAGTCGGCCGGACCGGCCGACGACGACCGCGTGCTTGCCGAGTTGGCGCGACGGCTGGAGAGGGCGCAGTTGCGGTTCTGAGCGACAGGTAGTAAAGATGGCAGGCCGGGGAAAGCTCCGGGCGTATGAACTCATGTCATCGCGTGACCGGCAAGGATTTCGCGTTGACCGGGATACCTCGCGCCATCACGCCGCATCCCGTCTTTTTCTTGCTACGCAACTAGGTTGAGACTACGTTCTTCGCGGGAATCGATCTAATGAACACACATGCGCTCGATGCATCCTTGGCCAAGGAAAATAGCGCGTCGTCATTCGCCCTGAAACTCGGCTTCGGTCTCTTCCTGGTCGTATTCCTCTTCTACGCCTGGCTTGCCCCTTCGTTCTCCGTGCCCGGCCGGTGGGCCGGGATCGCGGCGACATTTTCCGGTCTGGATCCGTTCCGCCCGGTGATCCGCCCGGTGTGGTCGGGGCTGGTGGCCTTGTTGGCTGCGCTTCCTATTGCCAATCTGGGCGCGGCCATCAACCTCTTGACCTCGCTCGCCGGCGCCTCTTGTTGTTGGCTGTTGTATGAAATTGTCCGTCGCATCCCTTTTGAGAGGTCGATTTATTCCGCGCGCATGATTTCATGGGAAACGCAGCCGCGCATGGTGGCGGGTCTTTCCGCTGCGTTGTATGCGGCGGTCTCCACGCCAATGATTATGCTCTCCGCCTATGGCGATTATGCGGTTACGGACCTCTGTCTGTTGTTGCTGGCGATCTATCCGGTGATGCTGTTCCGGGAAAGCGGGCGGATGGTTTACTGGTATGTTTCCGCCTTCTTGATGGGTTTGGCTTTGGTGGAGTATCCAACCGCCACGCTGCTTCTGCCTCTTTTCTGTGCCGCATGGATGTACCTCCTATGGCTGGAGAAAAAACTGAAACTTTTTCCCGTCTGCGTTGGATTGTTGCTGTCTGCTTCCGGTGGCGCGGCGTTGCTGGTGTATATTTCGAATTATCTCGACAGCCCGGTGGCCCGTTTCCGCGAAACCGGTGAATTTCTTCCCGTGGTGGCGGAATTTGTCCGTTTGTATTACCTCGAATTAACCCGAACTGTTCCGAAGGTGGGTTGGTTGCTCATTATCGGCCTCCATGTCGTGCCGTTCGTTGCCGTGATGCTCAGGGAGCTAAGCGAGCCGGAGGATATTTTCACGGCGATCGGGGTATACTCCTTCCGGTTTGTTCTGGCCTTGGTGGCCATCGTGACGCTATTCGATTTGCCCGGTTCACCCGCCCGCATTATCGGGCCCGGCACGATGCTACTCGCACCGACCGTGCTGGCGGCGATTTGGTCGGGTTATTTGATTGGCTATCTCTACGGACTTGTTCAATTCATGCCGGGCCGTGCTGGCGGATCGGTCAAGTCTGCCTGCTTGTTGGCGGCTTGGCTTGGCGTGCTGATTTTCGCCGGTGTCCGGCAGGGTTCCGCCGCCCGCGTTACCCGCCTTGAGCCGGTGGCCCGTTTTGCCGATGATGTGATTGGCAGTCTGAATGGAAGAGATTTTCTCCTGACCGATGGCTCTCTTGATTCCTCCCTCTTGCTCGCGTCTCGCAAAGCCGGCGCCAAGGTCAATCTGATCAACTTGAACACCGGAGCGTCCAAGCCGCACGGACGATATCACGCCGCGATGTTCAATGATCCCGCCTACCATATGACGGCGATGCTGGGCCCGGTTGTCTTGATGCGCGACTGGCTTACCCGCGAACCGGACGCACGAGCCCGGACAGCTCTGCTTACCAACCCCGAACTGGTACGATTTCCCGGCATCGATGCACGGCCCGCATCATGTTTCTACGAAATTGCCTCCCTCGAAGATCCGCTGGAAACGCCTTCGGCCTATCGGATCGCCAGTGATCAGTGGATGCAACGAAGCGTCCCTGATCTGAAGCTCTTCCGGGAGGGCGATGCTGGATGGTATCAATCGCAATTTGTCGTCCGGTGGCTGAGCCGGTTGGCCAATGATCACGGTTACTTGCTTGACGAGGCCTTGCAACCCGATTTCGCCGCCGAAGCTTACGCGCAAGCGCTGCGTTTCTGGCCGGACAATGTCAGCGCCATGTTCAATCAGCGTGAACAGGCTATACGCTCCGGATCCGGCGAGCGCGAGCAAATTGAGCAAAGTATCCGGTCGCGGGCCGAGAAAAACCCCTTATCCGTGAATGTGCGTTATCTGTTTGCGGTGTGCGGCATGGTGCGCAATCCCGCCGCGCTTCTTGAAAATATGACGTACTCCAGCGCGGGAGCGATGGATCCGTTCCGGCTGGACGAAGTGTCCCGTTCGCTGGACAAGAGCGATAACCGGATGCTGCTCAACATGGCCCGGCTTTACCTGCGCGGAGCGGATGTGGACGAAAGTGAGGCGATTTATGCCTCCATGCTGGAAACCAATCCGGATAATCTGGATGCCCTCTACGGTATGTTTCAGGTCGCGATGATTCGAAGGAATACCGACAGCGCGGCTACCTACCTCGACCGCATGCAGGCGCTCGGTGTCCCGGATGACCGCATTTTGCTCGATCGAGCCTCGATCAGGCTGGCGCGCGAGGATGTGCAAGCTGCGCGCGCACTATATCAGCAGCTGGTGCGCGAAAGCGATGCCCCCAGTGAGGCTTGGTTGGGGCTGCTCGACATCGCTATTCGCGAAAAGGATGAGAATTCAATTCAAGCCGCATTTAGCGCGCTTGAGCGCGATCGATCGTTTGTGCCCGGACAGTTCATGCTGGGAGAGCGATCCATGTTGCTTCGCCAGCCGGTGGCTGCGCGCGAATATTTTTCTCGCGTGCTGGCCTTGGATCCCGGGCATGAGTCGGCGCTGATTCGCCTGCTTCAAATCGCTTTTGGAATGCGAGATGTCGCGGCGCTCCGGCAGCACAGTGGTGCCTTGCTTTTGCTTCGTCCGGAACATCCCTATGCCAACTTTATGGCAGGATTTGTTCACATTGACTCCGGCGATTACGATCTCGCCGAAGTGGCTTTGCGACGGAGCGTTGCCGTGAACGAGGATGGGGCGGCGCTGAATGAACTCGCTTACGTGCTGAGCAAGCAGGGTAAATTTGCCGAAGCTGCAGATGTTGCCCGTCGTGCCGTTGAAAAAATTCCTCAAAATTACAATGCCTGGGACACACTGGCGGAAGCCGAGCGGAAGTTGGGTCGGCTTCAAGAAGCCGTGATCGCGATGGAAGAGGCGATACGCTTAAACAGCATCGCTGACCCGTTTGTCCTTATTCATGCCGCCGAGTTATTTTTGGATGCGGATCAGCGCCAACGGTCCAGCGAGATGTTGGCCCTTATCGATGATGATGCACTCACATCGAGTGTGGAGTATCAGGAAAGGATGAAAAAACTTTCCGAAAAACTAACCCGTTATCCGTAATTGAGGGTTGTCCGGCGCCCGTGGAGCAGGTTGCCCCAACAGGAACGAAGAGCATACCTTTTGTTAAGCCTTGGTTTCCAATTGGTTACGAATCAGAAAAAAATATGATTTTTTTGCAAAAAAATGATTGAACCCGTGAGTTTTTTGTGTGTTTTATATAAGCGTGCAAGTAAAAAGCTTCCGTACAAAGTGAACAATAGTTTGCGGTTGATAAGGAGAAAATAAACTTATGAAGAAAATACTCGCTATCATGGCTGCTGGAATGCTCGTGAGTACATCAGCCATGGCTACCACCGGTTGGCTCAATTCGTATGCCAAATTCTACGATGGGGCTGATTCATACTACACGCTGATTAGCGTGGGTAATCCTGATCCTATCGGCGGAACCAGCTTGGGTGCTCTTCCCGGCTCATTGGGGACATTCAACTTGGGTTACACGCTGTTCCTGAATGCGGAGATCAGCGCTTGGGCAGATGGTGGAGATGCTTTCTCCCAGATGACGCTATATTATCGCGTTTATAGTGGATCGCCTGGTTCATTTACGGCCGACAACGTCAACAGCATTGACAACATCGGCGGAAACGACTTCCGTGGAGTTGCTGACGGCAATGATTTGGGTGGATTGGGTGTTGGGACCTATACCTTGGATTTCTACGTTTCCCGGAGTCATACGTGGGACGCTGGAGCTGGCGGACCGTACACTACCTATCTCAACACCACTGGCGATACCGGTGGCTCAGAGCCGACCTCGAACTTTTTCAGCACCCAATTCACCGTGGTTCCCGAGCCTGGCACGATGGCTCTCTTCGGTCTCGGCATGACCGCTCTCGCGGTTGTTCGCCGTCGCATGGCCTAATAGCTCTTTCTTGGAGTTATGAAAAAAAGCGTCCTCGCAAGAGGGCGCTTTTTTTATTTTCTTTTGCCATTCCATTTGCTTCTGGGGCGCTACAAACGGCATGTTTAGTGAATTGTAGGGCGGGAACGGTTGAGCGCAGCGAGACCTTCCCGCCGGGTATCCCATCCATGGTCCTGCGCACATTCTCACGGCGCGAAGGTCCCGATGACGGAACCATTCGCGCCCTACAATACCGTCTTGCTATATTGTTTTGCCCCTCCTACGTTCCGAATCATGGAATCGCTTCCGAACCGGCGGCATCTCACGCGCATTCCGGTCTGGTTAAAACCTGATCAATCCGTGATTTATTTTGTCACGGTGTGCTGTGCGGATCGCCGTCCGGTTTTCAATAACGTTCAGGCGGTCGGTATCGCGGTTGACGCACTTATCCAAACCGCACAACGCACGGATTGGTCGATTCCGCAGGTATGTTTCATGCCGGATCATATTCACTTGATGATGTTGCCTCTGCACGAGCGCGAGCAGCCGCTATCCGGATTTATCCAGCGCTGGAAGTCCTCGGTGAAGCAACGCCTCAATCGTCAGTGCGTAGATGGGAAAATTTGGCAACGTGAGTTCTTTGATCATCTTCTGCGTTCGGGCGAAAGCCTGACCGAAAAGTGGCGATATGTGGAAATGAATCCGGTGCGTGCGGGATTATGCGAAAAGCCCGAGGATTATACGTATCTGGGTGCACCCGGGGAAATCCTTGCCCGGATCAAAGTCCGGAAGTGCTGAGCATGATCCTGTTCCTTCTCACGGCGCGAAGGTCCCGAGGACGGAACCGTTCGCGCCCTACAAACGCCCGCGATAACAGCCAGGTTTTGTAGGGCGGGAACGGTTGAGCGTAGCGAGACCTTCCCGCCGGGTGTTCCATTTACGGTCCGCGCATGCTCATGGCGCGAAGGTCCCGACGACGGAACCATTCGCGCCCTACAAACGCCCGCGATAACAACCAGGTTTTGTAGGGCGGGAACGGTTGAGCGTAGCGAGACCTTCCCGCCGGGTGTTCCATTTACGGTCCGCGCATGCTCACGGCGCGAAGGTCCCGAAGACGGTACCATTCGCGCCCTGCAATTTATCTGGCGACAACAGTCGTGTTGGTTTTTAATCTTCGGACCATGCGAACGGCCTTAAAAAAGCTAACTCTCGCCGTGTTGGTTCCGGCGCTTTTTGTCGCTTTACTCGAGGGCATTTTCAGGCTTACCGGCATCGGCCACGAAACGGACTTTCTCATTCCTGCCCAAGTCGAGGGCGAACCCGTTTGGGTGGAAAACCCGTTCTTCACCTACACTATGTTCGATCCGGCGCTGGCCCGGATTCCCGCCTCCATTGTCGCGCGCAAAAACAAGCCGGATGATCTTTTCCGTGTGGTCGTGCTTGGCGAGTCCGCCGCGATGGGCGATCCGATCCCCGACTTCGGTGTTACGCGCGTTCTGGAGTATGCTCTTCGTCATGCCGATCCTGGCGCAAAGGTCGAAGTCATTAATGCCGCGATCACCGCGATCAATTCCTTTGCCATTAAAGATGTCGCCCGGGAACTGAGTAAGCTGGAGCCCGATGCCGTGATACTTTACATCGGAAATAACGAGGTGATTGGTCCGTATGGACCCGGCACGACCTTTTCCGCCTATCTTGCCAGCGATTTCATGATCGATTGTATGCGCTGGATGAATCGTTTCCGCCTTTCGCAACTGATCCGCCAGAGTGCGGCAATCGTCAAGGATCGCCGGGTCAACAAGGATTTCGGCGGCGTCGCGATGTTTATTGACCATCCGGTATCCGCCGACGACCCGCGCCTTGATGCAGTGAGACGGCGCTTCACGCGCAACATGCGCGCAATCATCAAGTCGGCGCGCGCGTCGGGCGCGCACGTGCTGGTCAGCACGGTGGCCGTTAATCATGAGGATTGTCCGCCATCCATATCGTTGCATCGAACCGGTATCTCGGAGGGTGAGCTCAGGCAGTGGGAAAAACATGTGGACCATGGCACGCGCATGGCCGGCCTGAAAAAGTGGTCCGATGCGCTGATCTCTTTTCAAGCGGCGGCCAGCATCGACGACCGGCATGCGGCGTTAAATTTCTGGATCGGTACCTGTCTGCGCGAGACCGGCGAAGCACAGAGGGCGCGAGGTTATTTTTCCCGCGCCATGAATGTTGATGCCTTCCGGTACCGGGCCGATGATGCCCTGAATGAATTGGTCAGGGAGCTGGGCGTTTCAAGCAGCGCAGGTGTCACCTTGGTCGATGCCGCCACGGCGTTCCGCCAACTTCCAGGCATGACCGATGAAGATCTCTTTATTGATCATGTTCATTTTTCATTTGAGGGAACCGTGCGGCTCGCCGCGATTTGGCTGGAAGCGTTGAGTTCGCTCCCGGATTTGCCAGGCTGGTCCAACCGGAACGGGTTCCCTTCCGCGGCGTGGCTTAAAAACGAATTGCTTTATCAAACCATGGCGGAAATCAGCGTGACGCAGGAGATGGTGCGGCGCTACAGCAAGCCACCGTTCACGTTGCAGTTGAATCACCGCGCAAGGTTGCAAACGCTCCATGAGCAGGCGGCGGCGCTGAACGAAAAATTGCGTGCCGGAGCGAACGAGTCCTGGCCCGGGGAATTCCGTGACCGGTTGGCCCGCTATCCGGACGATTTGTATTTTTCGATGCATTTTGCGCAGCAGCTGGTCGCCAATAACCGGTTTTATGAGGCCCGCCCGGTCGCCGGGGCCGCCGTTCAGAAGCACCCGCACCGGCGGGGTCCGAGATCCGTGATGGCGCATTTGTTGTCCGTCGAAGGCAACACGCAGGAAGCGGCGGATATTCTTTTTGATTATCAAGAATATCACGGTTATTTCGGCGCTATGAGCGCATCCTATATCGCAGGTGTGCTCACCTCGGGCGGATTTTACGATGAGACGGCAGCGGTCTTGAAGGCGATGATGGACAAAGCCGGTCCTTTTGATTATCGCCACCGCATCGCGGATCAATTGAAAAATGCCGTTGTATGGCGGGACCAGTATGCTGCTGCGCGTGCCCACTTGGCGGAGGGCCGGTTGCCGATGGCCGAGCAACTATTCCTGAAACTTAGTCGACATCGTCAGGATCTGGGCGAGCCCTTGGCATGGATCGGGATTATACAAGGCATGCGGGGACAACCGGAAAAAGGGTTTCCAACGTTCCGGCAAGCTCTTGAGCGTATGAATTATTTGCAAGCGCATTATTTCGGTGGATTGTGGCAGGCGCGCTCGGAAAAGTATGAAGAAGCCCGCGCCTATTTCGAAAAAGCTGCGGGAATGGCCAATGACGATATTCGTTTTGTAAACAGCCTTGCCTGGCTCTATGCCGCTGATCCGAGGCCGGAAGTACGAGATCCGGCGAAAGCCTTATGGCTTCTTGAAGGCGTGAAGGCGCGGCGAACGGGACCACCGCCCGCATTTCTCCTCGATACACTTGCGGTGGCTCGGGCCAGCAATGGAGCGTATGACGCTGCGACTGCTTTGGCGAAACAAGCTATGGTTGCGGCTGATGCCGAAAAAAGCGAAGCGCTTCGTCGCGAAATTCAAGATCGACTGAAGAGGTATGAGCAAGGCATGCCGGCCTCTTGGGGCGTTCATAATGGTCCCTCGTATTATTTTTGATTTGCTGTGAGCTCCATGTACCGGCATCGCATAACCGCTGCTTTCGCCTTGCCGGCATTTCTCCTCCTCGCGCTGGAGCTCCTGTTGCGGCTGGTTGGGTGGGGCGCTCCGCCCCGATTGCTGGAAACCGTGGCGATGGAGGACGTTGAATTTGTAAGAACGAATCCCGGCTACCTGCGTGCGGTGTTCACGGCGGCGGAAGTGCCGTCGCCCCTGCCGGTTTGGACAACGAAGGTGAAGAGGCCGGGGACGAAGCGGGTGATTCTGCTCGGCGAGTCGGCGGCGGCTGGATTTCCCGTGAGCGATTATCACATCGGACGTTTAGTCGAGGTGGTCTGGAGCATGCGCCATCCCGGCGCGCCGCTGGAAGTGCTGAATCTCTCCGCCGTGGCCGTCGATACCGGCGTGTTGCGATGGTTTGCCCGCGAAGCGATGGTGCTGAGTCCGGATGCGCTGATACTGTACGTCGGACACAACGAAGCGATCGGTCCCTCGTTCAAGCGGACGGCGCGCTGGCGGCTTTCCCTGATGCGCACGCATATCGGACAAGCCATCAGCCGTTTGGCAGAAGCGTTGACCCCGTCCCGGCAACAACCGGCGTGGACCGGCCTGAATGCCTTTCGTGGCATGGATGTGGCCTTCGATGATCCGGTGCTGGAAAACATGTACCGCCGGACTGCCAACCATCTGCTTGAAATTTCCGCGCTCGGCGTTCCGTTGCTCGTCGCGGTGCCGGCAATCAATCTCAACGACTGGGAACCGGGCGGCGGTGAGGCGGCGGCCGCAGCTTATCGCGAAGCGCGAGCGCTGGCGGAGCAAGGCAACCACGATGCGGCGTGGAAGCTCTATCGCCGCGCCGCCGATCTCGACACGAAACGCATTCGCGCCGATAGCCGCGTGCGGGATCTGCTTCGCGCGCAAGCCGCGACGGTGGTGGATATCGATCGCTGGCTGCATGAACAACACCCCGCATTCAAGACGGATCGCGCATATTTCGTCGAACATGTGCATCTCACGTTTGCCGGACGCGTCGCGGCGGCGGCGCGGATCGTCGACGGGCTGGAGGCGATGTTGATGGGGGGCGAAATGAAGGATGATCCGGCTTCCTGGTGGAGTGAGTTTCCGCGCGTGGTTGAGGAGGCGGCCCGCCGCACGATGTTCAACGGATTCGATGAGCACGACATATGGAGCCTGGCGTGGAAACTTTTGCGGCTCGAGGTGTTTCGGGATTCGTTCGGATGGGAGCGTCGGCGCGATGAATTAGCGGACGATGTGGTACGGTTGCGGAATCGCGCGATTCGCGATTGGCCGGCGAGCCGGCTGCTGGAGGCATATCAGGAAGCCGTGGCGCTACGGTCCGATGATGCGCTCACGCATTTCACCGCCGGGCGGTTGCTCGGGTTGCAGCGCTCTTTCGATTCTGCGGATAAGGCCTTCCGCGCCGGCTTTGCCCTGATGCCCAACCACAGCGAGGCGTGGCTGAATTACGGGATGATGAGCCTCGCCCGGCAAAATCTCGCCGGCGCCCGCGAGGCGTTGGAGCGGGTCGAGCAGATCGACCCGCAGGCCAAGGGCTTGATGATCTTGCGGTCAGCCACTCCGCGATAATCGCGCATGACCTAAACGTCGCGAACCCGGGGCAAGTACTTGCCTCGCTATTATACAATATGCGCATATGCGCATATTGTACATAAACGTGAAACGGCGCGCGAGTTTCGCAGGGCGCGGAGTCCCCTCCGCGCCACAGATCGTGAACGTAGACGATGCGTCGACTTAATTGCTATGTTATCGACATGAAACATTCGTCTCTTCTACCTCCCGTCTGGCGCGAGTGGCTTGGTGTCGCTATCGATGCGGCGATCCAGGCCTCCAGTGCGATCATGGAAATTTACTCCCGCGAATTTGCCGTGGAGCTGAAAGCCGACCAGTCGCCCCTGACCGAGGCGGATCGCGCGTCGCATGATTGTCTTGCGCAACATTTGCGGGTCACCGGGATTCCCGTGGTATCCGAGGAAGATGAAGACGCACCTTACGAAATACGAAATAACTGGCCGATGCAGTGGCTGGTCGATCCGCTCGACGGCACCAAGGAATTCGTGAAGCGCAACGGCGACTTTACTGTGAACATTGCCCTGTTGGCGGGCGATCGTCCCGTGATGGGGGTGGTGCTGGCGCCAGTGACCGGGGAGTTGTTCGTCGGGGTGGGGGGTGAGGGGGCCTACAAGGGGGTAGGGTTAAAGGGAGTGAGGGCTGAAGGGGAAGATGTTTTGGCGGGGATGGAGCGTTTGAGGGTACATGCCATGACCGGCAAGCAGATCAGTATGGTGATGTCAAAGTCGCATCTGAATCCGGAGACGCTGGCGTTTGTCGAACGATGGAAACAGGAGGGCGTCGAGGTGGAGGCGATCTCCCGTGGCAGCTCTCTCAAACTTTGTATGGTCGCGGAGGGCAAGGCGGAGGTCTATCCGCGCCTCGGCCCGACCATGGAGTGGGACACCGCCGCCGCGCATGCCGTGGTGGAAGCGGCGGGTGGACGCGTGGTTCTTTTTGACGAAATTCTTCGCGCCCGCTACGAGGCGGAAGGTCCGTCCGCGTTGAACAATGCTTTCCCGCTTGTCTACAACAAGCCCGGCCGGTTGAATCCATATTTTGTGGTGATTGGCGATTCCGGCGCCGCGTAATTTTTCTTTATCCGCGTCGAGGTTCACCTTACGTTGTAGTTCCACTATGCAAACATACCTGTTGCGCGTTTTTTGGGCGGTGGCGATCATCGCGGGGCTTTCCTGGGTAACCCATGCCGCCGAACGATCCCGGTCATTGAGTATTTCCCATTCACCGGCGCCGTGGGCGATCAAGGGTCAATCGCTGACTTTGCGGGCCAAGGTGTCGGGCGGTTCGGGTGGCGTTCAGAGCGTGACGCTCTACTACGCACTTTTCCGTGACGCCGCGCCGTTTCGTGTGACGATGGCCTCGTCGGGCATGGATCTGTATGTTGGCACCATCGAAGCAGGATTGTTGAGCGGCCTCTCCTCGATTTCCTATTACATCGAAGCGCAGGATCAGGAAGGTGCGATGGAAGAAACGCCCTGGTATGATGTGACCTTCAAGGATCCCGATGCCAAGGCACCAGCTTCTCCGAATGCCGTGGCTCCAACCGGAGGCCGTGGCGCCACTTCCGGTGCGTCCGGGGCCGCCGGGGAGGAGCGCATGTCCGGCCTTACGATGGGTTTGATTGCCGGCGGCGCGGTCGCCCTCGGCGCCGGCGCATATTTTCTAGCCGACAGCGACGATGATGGCGGAGGTGGGGGTGGATCCGACACCAACGCACCGCCAACCGATGCATCCGGCACATACGCGGGAAGCTCTACCCTCTGCAGCACGCCAGAAGGGGCAACCCCCGACTGCGACACGGCGCCTGCCACCATCATCATTGAATCCAGCGGCCGGGTATTCAGCGACACGTTGTTGAGCGGAACCTCATTAAGCGGAAATCTCTCCGGAAACAATTTCACACTCTCCGCGCCCACCGCGGACATCGCGACTAGATTGAATGGTTCGATTGTCTTCAGTGGCACCGTAGTGGATAACCGGATCGTGGGATCGATTTCCGGTTCCTACACGCAAGATGGATTGAATGGGACGTATTCGGGCTCGTTTGGTCTGCGCAAGTAGGTTGGGACCGGAAAAGTAACGGTTCACGCAGGCGCAAACACGCGCGATGGAGAGTGGAGTTCGGCGCACTTTCTTTCAATGATCCGGGCGTGATCAAGCAATTGCCTGACCGAACGCCCTCTCATGCTTTCCTTCTCGCCGTGCCCTTGGTGTAAAACGGCCACGTCGTGACTTTTGCCGGCAAGCGTGATCCTTTGACTTCCACTTCAAGCGCGGCGCCTTGGTCGAGAGCTTCACGATTGATGTAGGCCAGCGCGATGGCGTGTCCGAGGCTGGGAGCCAGTGAGCCGCTGGTGACATGGCCCACCACGCTCCCGTTCGACCACACCTTGTCATCGGCGCGGGCGGCGCGTTTGGTGTCGAGCGCCAACGCCGTGAGTCGCTGGGCCGGGCCATGGATGAGGTCGTTCTGCACGGCCTCGCTTCCGATGAAGGATTTTCCCGTGCCGATGAAATTTTTTCCGAACGCCGCGACGGGCGTGCGCGTGGAGCAAAGCTCATGGCCGTAGAGCGGATAGCCCACCTCGAGTCGCAAGGTGTCACGGGCGCCAAGTCCGGCCGGTTTGATTTCACCACGGGCCAGCAGTCCATCCCAAAACGCGGGAACGGTCTCGATCGGCATATACAACTCATATCCCCATTCCCCGGTGTAACCGGTCCGGCTGACCAGGCACGAGACGCCGAGAATGGTCATGCGCGTAAAGTGGAAATACTTGATGTCCGGAATATCGATCTCGAACGCATCCGAAAGCATCTTGCGCGCGGCGGGCCCCTGCACGTCCAGTTTTCCGGTCCAGGCGGAAATGTCGTGAAACTCGGTCGCGGGGGACACCTGTTGCCGGATCCAGGCGGCATCGCCGGCACAGGTGGCGGCATTGACGACGAGCATGAAATGTTGCGGGCCGAACCGGTAGCAGGTGAGGTCATCAATCACGCCGCCCTGTTCGTTCAACATGAATCCATACTTGCACTGTCCTTCGGCAATCGAAGCGACCGGCATGGTCAGCAGTCGTTCGAGATCGGCCTCGGCGGTTGGACCGCGCAACTCGAATTCGCCCATGTGGCAGATATCGAAAACACTGCATTCCGTGCGGGTGTACGCATGTTCGGCGAGAATGCCCTCGTACTGGATCGGCATATCCCAGCCGCCAAAAGGCGCCATGCGCGCGCCGCGTGCGAGGTGATGTTCATACAGCGGTGTTTTCATGACTTGCTCCGTCTCACGTTTCCGGTTAAAACCACAACGTAGCATCTATGTTTAAAACCGTCCAACCGCTACTGTGGGCCTTTGATGCCGAATGGGCGCCCGACCCGGCGGCGGGCAGGGTGCTCTACCAGTTGCCGGCGGAAATGACGGATGCCGAGGTGGTGGTGGAGATGTGGCGCCGCGGCGGGGCCACCGAGGACGATCCAACCCCCTTTCTCAAAACCGTGCTTTGCCGCGTACTTTCCATCGCCGCGCTCCAGCGCAAGGTCAAAGGCGGGCAGGTTGAGTTGAGCCTGCTGTGGTTGCCACGCGATGTCACCGATCCGGCGCAACAGCCGGAGGAAAACGTCATCCACACCTTCCTGCATGCGCTCGGCAAGCATCGACCGCAACTGGTCGGGTTCAACTCCCACGGCGCCGACCTCAAAATTCTCGTCCAGCGCGCCGTGGTCAAGGGACTGGCCGAGCCGGAATTCAGCAAGCGTCCGGACAAGCCCTGGGAAGGCATCGACTATTTCTCGCGCGGGAGCGAGGCCAATATCGACATGCTGGAAATTCTCGGCGCGTGGGGTAAGTCCGGCCTTTCGCTGCATGAAGTGGCCTCGCTTTCCGGCATCCCCGGCAAATTCGAGGCCGATGGTGACCAGGTCGCCCAGATGTGGTTGACCGGTCGTTGGCGCGAGATCGTCGAGTACAATTGCTACGATGCGCTGACCACCTACCTGGTCTGGATGCGGCTTGCTCATTTTGGCGGTCATCTCACCCGCGACCAATACGAGGAAGAACAAAATCTTCTTCGCGATTCGATCATGGAGTGGACGGAAAAGCCCGAGCTGGCCTTTTTGGAAAAATACATGGAAGAGTGGGACCGGCTCCAAACCGCCACGGGGCAGGCCGGATGAAAAGTTCCAATGATTGGAAAAATGTCCCAGCAAAAGTTCCAATGGTTGGAACTTTTGGTTTACTGCCTACTATTTGCGGCGCGGCGGGAGGCCTCGCCGGACTGCGAGTAATGCCAGAGAAAATTCATGACTAATACCCAACCCTCACTTCAGGTTTCCATCGTCATTCCCGTCTACAACGAGGAGGAAAGCGCCGAGTTGCTTTGTCGCCGGCTTCACGCTTCGCTTGCCCCGCTGGGTAAAACGTACGAGATCGTTCTGGTGGACGACGGCAGCACCGATGGGACGTGGCCGGTGCTTACCCGGATGGCGGCGGAATTGCCGGGATTCGAGCTGATCCGCTTCCGTCGCAATTACGGCCAGACCGCGGCGATGAGCGCCGGTTTCCACGCCGCCCGCGGCGGAGTGGTCATTACCCTCGATGCGGATTTGCAAAACGATCCGGCGGACATTCCGAAGCTGCTGGAGCGGATCGACAAGGGGTTTGATGTCGTCAGCGGCTGGCGCAAGGACCGCAAGGATGCCTTCATCAACCGCCGTCTGCCCTCGATGCTCGCCAACGCGCTCATCAGCAGGATCACCGGGGTGGCCCTGCATGATTATGGCTGCACCTTGAAGGCCTACCGCCACGAGGTGGTGAAAAACATCAACTTATATGGCGAAATGCATCGTTTTATTCCCGCGTTGGCCAGTTGGGTCGGCGGCCGTATCGACGAGGTGGTGGTGAATCATCACGCGCGGCAATTCGGAAAATCCAAGTACGGCATCTCGCGTACCTTCCGGGTGGTGCTCGATTTGTTCACCGTCAAGTTCCTGTTGCACTACAGCACGCGACCGATTCACATCTTCGGCAAGCTGGCCGGAATTTTTGCCTTTCCCGGTTTGGCGATGCTGGCCGTGGTGGTGCTGTCCAACCTTTCATATCACTTGTTTGGCACAACCTTCGGCGCGGAACTCGTGAAGCGGCCATTCTGGATCATCACGCCGTTCGCCCTGATTTTCTTCAGCCTTCAATTCATCAGCATGGGCTTGCTCGCCGAGATGCAGATTCGGACCTACCACGAATCGCAAGGCAAGCCGATCTATCTCGTGCGCGAGCGTTTTTCCTCGCCCGGAACTGCGCCGGTCTGACCGTATGGTCTGGCTGGCCATGATTGCGCAAGTGGATTTCGGCGGCATCGATGGCGCCGGATCGCTGCAAGATCAACTGATGGGCCACGCCACGTTCATCATGGCGCTGTACGGTACCGTGTTTGTCGCCGGCTTTGCCCTCATGACGGTTTTCACCCTCCGGTTGCAATCCAGGCCGCTGGACTGGAGCGGACCGCTGGCGCGCCTCGCGAGCCGGCCGTGGTCGTGGCGGGACGCGGCCATCGTGGTTCTTCCGCTGCTTGCCGCGCAATTGATTTTCCAGGGGCTGTATGCGCTCAATAATCATGCCGCGGCATCGCCGGCCGGATCCGCGGAGCGAAGCATGCTGATGTGGCAGGGGCTGCTCTTTCATGGATGTTGTTTCGTCCTGATGCTTGCCGTGATGCGAAGGCGTGGCGTGAACTGGCGGCAGGGATTCGGGGTGAGGCTCGATGGATGCCTGCGTCATGTCGTCTGGGGGGGCTTGATTCTGGTGGGGATCATGCCGCTCATCATTTCGTGCAATTTGATGGCTCAGGTGGTGATGGAGTGGTGGGGCATGGCGCCGCAAATCCAGGATGTCACCCGCATTATTTTCGGCGCAAGCGGACGGGGCATGCGCATGTACTTTGTATTGCTTGCCGTGGTGATTGCGCCAGTGGTCGAGGAAATGCTTTTCCGGGGGGTGTTATTGCCGGCCATCGCCCGGATCACCGGCGTGCGCATGGCGTTGGTGGTGGTGGCGCTTCTGTTTTCGCTGGTTCACGGTTTGTATATGCCGGCCGGCATCATTTTCTTTATTCTCTCGATTGCCTTTTCGCTGGCGTATATTTACCGGGGATCACTCGTGACGCCGGTCGTCATGCACGCCTTGTTCAACGGCATGACGATGGTGGTGCTGTTGCGCGTGGGCTGATGAATGGATGCCGGAGTGCAGGATGATGCAACGCAGTTTTTTCAACGAAGACGAGTGGACCGGGCGATTGGCCGCGAAGCTGCGCATGCGTCCGGATGTGATTACGGGTATCGGGGATGATTGCGCCGTGGTGCGGGGCCGCGATAGCGATCGGGTGTACACGACGGATGCGGTCGTCGAGGGCGTGCATTTTTTGCCGGACACGGAGCCGCGACGGATCGGCCACAAGATGGCCGGTCGCTTGCTGAGCGATTTGGCCGCGATGGGGGCGGAACCGGATCATGTGTTGCTGAATTTAGTGGTGCCGCCGGATTATGCCGCCCGCGACATGGAGGCAATCTATCACGGGGCGGAGTCGCTCGTGTCGTCGTTTGGCGCGGTGATCATCGGAGGCGATACGTTGCGGAGCGCGCCGCTGGCTTTGCATGGTTTTGCCGCGGGGCATCTGCCGACGGGATCGGCGATACTGCGCTCCGGCGCGCGGGCCGGAGACATTCTTTATGTGACCGGGAAGCTGGGCGGAAGCATCAGCGGAAAGCATCTCGATTTTATGCCGCGGATTAGCGAGGGCGTCTGGTTGCGCGAAGGGAGTTGGGCCACGGCGATGATGGATGTGAGCGATGGTCTGGCCCGCGACTTGCCGCGACTTTGCCGGCAAAGCGGGGTGGGGGCGGAGTTAGGGGCGGCCGCGATTCCAGCGAACCTCGACCTCGAGCACGCACTACGGGATGGCGAGGACTACGAACTGCTCTTCACGGTCGCGCCGAAAAAAAAGCGCCTCTTCGAACAAGCCTGGTCATCGTTCACGCCCCTCCCTTGCACCGCCATCGGCGTCATGACAGGCAACCCCGAAACCATCGAGATCCTGGACGCCACCGGTGCCCGCCACCCCCTCGCCCCCGGCGGCTACGACCACCTCGGCTAGCCCGAGACGATGTCGTAAAAAATCATGCGCGCGCCGTGCGAAATTTAATCCAATAGAGATAAAATATCCGCCGGCAGTTTGTCGCGTTAATCCGGGTGGGTTTCCACCAGTCGCATGATGTCGGCCACCACTTCGTCGCCACCTCGCGCTTACTGCGGCATGAATTCTTTGCCGGTCATGTGATTATCTTCCGTGTGGCGAAGTTTCGACCGGCGTTTAGAGGCGTATTTCAAGTTGAATCACGCCCGTCGATGCGGCATCGTTGAAGGCCTTTATGACGATGTTTCAAGAAGATGCCGAAGTGCTTGAGCACGAGGAGATCCAGGGCGGTTACAAGCTGCTGGTGATGCGTGCGCCGTCGATTGCTCCAGCCGTGAAGCCGGGTCAATTCCTGCATGTGCTGGTGCCACACCTCGGCGAGTCGATTCTGCGTCGTCCGTTCAGCGTGTTCCGCGCCGAAGGGGACCGGCTGGCCATTCTTTACAAAGGCGTCGGTCGGGGAACCCGCACGTTGGCCTATCTGCATGCGGGCGAAACGCTGAGCATTATCGGCCCGCTCGGACGCGGCTATCCCGCCATGTCCGCCGGAACGTACCCGGTGCTCGTGGCTGGTGGCTACGGCATGGCCGCGCTCTATCTGCTCGCGCGCGATCTACCCGTCAAGGGCGTGGCATTTTTTGGCGGTCGCTCGCGCGCGGATATTCTGTGCGTCAAGGAATTCGAGGCCCTTGGCTGGCGCGTGATGGTGACGACCGAGGACGGCTCACTGGGGGAGCGTGGCAAGGTCACCGATGCCCTGGACGCATGGGGCCATGGCGAGGGCGCCGGCCGGCGACCCGAGTTTTTTGTATGCGGTCCTTCCGGCATGCTCAAGGCGGTTGCCTCGCGCGCGCTCAAACAGCAACACCCCGCCTGGGTCTCCGTGGACAACAACATGGGCTGCGGTGTCGGCGCGTGTCTGACTTGCGTGCTGAAAGTGCACGATGATGCGACCGGTTGGGCGTGGGCCCGGGCCTGTCGCGAGGGGCCGGTGTTCAACGCCACGGAGATCGTGTGGGAGGACATCACATAATGAGCGCATCGACCGTGGATCTTTCGGTGAACATCGGCGGCATCGCCATGAAAAATCCGGTGATGGTGGCATCCGGCACCTTCGGCTACGGTCCCGAATACGCCGACCTCGTCGATCTCAATCAACTGGGCGCCATCGTGGTGAAAGGCATTTGCCTTCATCCGACCACCGGCAACGCCACGCCGCGCACCGCGGAAGTGGCGAGCGGATTGCTCAATGCCATCGGCTTGCCCGGCCCCGGCGTGAATGGTTTCGTCGAAACGTACATGCCGTTTTTGCGTAAGCACGAGGTGCCGGTCATCGTCAACATCTGGGGCAAGACCATTGAGGAATACGCCGAAGTTGCCCGCCGTTTCGATCAAGTCGATGGCATCGCCGGACTGGAGGTGAATGTGTCGTGCCCGAACATCAAGGAGGGCAGTGCGCTTTTTGGAACCGATCTCGACATGTTCCGGCGCGTACTCGAAGCGATTCGCGGCGCCACGCGCTTGCCGATGATTCCCAAACTCGCGCCGAATGTGGCCGACATTACCGCGTTTGCCCGGGCGGCCGAATCGTGCGGTGCCAATGCCATTTCGTTGATCAATTCCTTCCCCGGCCTTGCCGTCGATGTGAAGACCCGCAAGCCCAAGCTCGCGAATGTGACGGGCGGACTTACGGGTCCGGCCATCCGTCCGATCGCGGTGCGCTTGGTCTGGCAGGCGGCCAAGGCGGTAACGATTCCGGTGATCGGCATGGGCGGCATCAGCAAGCTCGACGATGCGCTCGAGTTCTTTATTGTCGGCGCATCGGCGATCGCGCTCGGCACCGTCAATTTTACCAATCCGTCGGCTGCGGTGACCTTGATTCATGATCTGAAGCGCCATCTTGCCGGATCGGGTGCCGGCCATATTCGCGATGTGATTGGAACCCTCGCGGTATGAGTCGACCTGTCCGTCTGGTTTTTTTCTGGTCGCTCGTTACGTTGTATGTCATCGCCTCGTTCTGGTGGCTGGTGGTGGTGCCACCCCGCCCGCACGATTTGTTGCGCGCGGTTCCCGGCCACGCCAACGCCGTGCTGGTGATGGATGATCTTGCCCGGGACTGGTCCCAAACCTCGCGCCATCCTTTGATCATGATGCTGGCTGGATCGCTCGGCATGGATGCGGATACGTGGGCGGAATTCCAGAACGATCCCGGTTTGCGCGCCTTCATCCAAGTGGCCGGTCGCCATTCCTGCCTGCTCGCCCGGGTTCCCTTTCTCGATCAGCGTTACCGGGAAACCACGGTGGTTGCCAGTTGGATCGGCGGCCAAAGTCAACGGCTCCGCTGGTCGCACCGGCATCTCCGCATTCCGGATCTGTCGTATGTCGGCTTGATCGGCTCCTGGCCGGTGTGGTCATGGCGGTCGGCATCCGATGACATGGAGTATTTGTTTGCCCTGGTGGAAGGCATCTTGATTGCCACCGATGGCGATCGCCACGCCATGGCGTCAATTTTGGAAACCTACGACGGCAATTTTCCCTCGTTGCGCCAGCGCGCGGATATCGGCCCGTGGACGGATCGACTGATACGCGGCTCCTGGCCGGTGCGCGGACTGATGCGGACGATCAATCAGCAGCGGGAAATGACCTACTGGTTTGCCGGGCTGGATCTGCGTCAGCCCGATCAACTCTCCGGCTCGATCTTCACCAAGGCACCCGCGACGCTGCAGGGGTTGCCCGCCTCGCTGAATCTCGCCGGCATTGACGGGATCTGGCGTGATGCGCCGCTCGCCGCCGCCGCGTTTCAATTGCACGCGGTGAACCGGGCGCTGGATGACTATTCCCAATTCGCGGCTGACGTGCTCCGCGATGTGCTATCGGTCAGCCGGGCGGAGTCCGCTGCGCTCGGATTATTCGGCGGGGAATTCAGCGGTCGATTCAAAGCGATCAAGATCCCCACGTTGATGGCAGGACTTCATCGCGCTGGCGGATTCGATCTGGACACGCTGTTGCCGGCGCTGGTGGATCGCTGGAATGCGGAACACCGGCTCGGCCTGGTGCCGGTGCGCTTTTCCGCTGGCGACTTCACGGTGTACCGTTTGGAAGGGGTGACCGGCGGTTTGTACGGCAGCTTGTCGGCCTCCGAGCAGGTGGCGGTGGTGGCTGCGGGAGACTGGCTGGTGGTGTCGAGTAATGCCGGGGCGCTGGAAAAGTTGATCCTCGATGAGGCGGATGCGGGCGACGCAATCGAGCCGTCATGGGTCCGGCATATAAATGATGTCGCCGGCGAAGGTGGTGTTGGTTATCTTGGCTTCGACCTGGCGGATGGCGCCGAGGCATTCAAGCTTGCCATATCGGCCTACTCGCTCAAGCTGGTTTTCGAGGATGCAAACGGCACGCGGGCACAGCGCAAACGGTTGAATGAAATGAAGGCCTGGCTGGATACGTTGGCGAGGATGAATCGCATGCATGTGTCGGCCCGGGTGACCGATGGACTTGTCGCGATGGATATCCAGGCCGGTCCATGATGGAGGCGTACGCATGAAAAATATCTGGGTTATCCTGGCGACGGGTTTCGGGCTCGGGCTGAGCCCGGTGGCTTCCGGAACATTCGGCGCGCTGCTCGGCGTACCTCTGGCCTATATCCTGTTTTCCCCGCTGGAAGGACGATGGCTGATCCAGTTGGTTCTGGCGCTGTTGCTCGTGGCCATCGCGATTCCGGTCTGCGACAAGGCGGAAAAAGCCCTCGGCGGCAAAAAGGATGATGGCCGGATTGTTGCCGACGAGTATCTCACGGTGCCGCTCACGCTGGTGGGTCTGCCGCTGAACCCTGCGACGATGATCACCGCGTTTCTCACGCACCGCATCCTTGACATCATCAAGCCGCCGCCGGCCCGGGGATTGCAACGGTTGCCCGGCGGATGGGGAATCACCATCGATGATGCCATCTCGTCCGCCTACGCGCTGGCATTGAACTGGCTGTTGTATCTTTACCTGCTCAAACCTCTCGGGTGGTCTGCGTGATCTACAAGGATAATCCCTTGAAGGCCGTCGACTGGCCGTCGTTCGCCGGCATGTCGCCCGAACAAAAGGCCGGACTGCTCAACCGTAAAAACAAACCCTATCACGCGTTGCTGTCCCAGCAGTTCGACCGGCCGCTGCTCGACCGCATCTGCGATCTCGCTACGAAGACGCGCAAGATCGCCAAGACCCGCGGCGGCATGAACTTTCTGCAAAGTCTGCTGTCGGAAAAACGCGTCATGCTCTATTTCTCCCAGCCCTCATCGCGCACGTTTCTCTCGTTTTATGCCGCGTGTCAGATTCTCGGCATCAAGCCCGCCGAATTGCGGGATGCATCGACCTCCAGCGAGCTGAAGGGGGAGTCGCAGGAGGACTCGGTCCGCACGTTCAGTTCGTATTTCGATATGATCATCATGCGCCATCCGACCGGCGGATTCGCCGAGCGTATAGCCTGGATGTTGTCGCAAACCGACCGTCCGGTGCCGGTGATCAATGCCGGTTCCGGCAAGGACCAGCACCCCACGCAGGCGCTGCTTGATGTCTACACGCTTCAGCGCAGCCTGGAAAAGCGGCGGGGCGGACTCGAGGGTTCGCGTATTGCCTTTGTCGGCGATCTGGCCCGCGGCCGGACGGTGCGTTCGTTATCCCTCTTGCTGTGCCACTTTCCCGGCGTCCATCAGGTGTTTGTGGCGCCGGCCCAACTTCAAATCGGCCAGGACATTCTCGACAAACTGGCCGAGGCGGGCATGACGTGGGAGGTGACCACCGAATTCGAACAGGTGATTCCCCGGGTCGATGCGATCTACATGACCCGCATCCAGGACGAATGGGACAAGGCCGGCGAAAGCGGCACGATCGATACCGCCGGCTATCACTTTACGGCCGCGCATTTGAACATACTTCAACCCCACGCCATCATCATGCATCCGTTGCCGCGCCGTCAGGAAATCGCGCCCGAAGTGGATTCCGATCCCCGGGCCAAATACTGGCGCCAGGTCCGCAACGGCATGTGGGTGCGCGCCGTGCTCATCGCCATGATTTTCGATCGCGACAGTGAAATTGACCGTTACTACGAAGACCTGACGAGCTGAAGGAGCACGCCATGAACCATTTGATCTCCCTCCAGGACTGGCCGGCCGAAACCATATCCGGTGTGCTGGCCCTTGCCGATGCGATTAAACGCAAGCCGCAGGATTTTGCCCGCGCCATG
Source organism: uncultured Verrucomicrobiota bacterium (assembly GCA_964470065.1). Taxonomy (GTDB): domain Bacteria; phylum Verrucomicrobiota; class Kiritimatiellia; order CAIVKH01; family CAIVKH01; genus CALMUP01. The sequence goes on from CAYYAR010000005.1 coordinate 98,302, forward strand.
CATGGCAAAACGCTGATCATGATGTTTGAAAAGCCCAGCTTGCGCACGCGCGTGTCGTTCGAAACCGGAACCGGGCAAATGGGCGGACACGCCATTTATTACGATCTCGCCACCTCGCCGCTGAGCTCAGGCAAGGAAAACGTGGCCGACATGGTCCGGGTCGTCAGTCGTTATGTGGACATCATCATGGGGCGGCTCTACGAGCAGAAACACATCGAGGAAATGGCTGCGCTTTCGCGGGTGCCGGTGATCAATGGATTGACCAATTATGACCACCCCTGCCAGATAATGGCCGACCTCCAAACCATCGCTGAGCACAAGGGGCGGTTGAAGGGGCTGACCCTCGCCTACCTCGGCGATGGCAACAACAACGTCACCCATGCCCTCATGTTCGGTTGCACCAAGATGGGGATGCACATCCGTGTCGGGTGCCCGGCCGGCGCCGAATACATGCCGCTGGAGCAGGCGGTGGCCGCCGCGCGCGCCAATGCCGCGGTGAGCGGCGCCTCGTTCACCATCACCCACGATGCCGCGGAAGCCGCGCGCGATGCCGACGTGATCTACACCGACTCGTGGATGAGCTACCACATTCCGGCCCACAAATCGGAGATGCGCATCAAGGTCTTCACGCCTTACCAGGTCAACGAGGCGCTGATGGCGCGGGCGCGACCCGATGCCATCTTCATGAATTGCCTGCCCGCGGTGCGTGGTTGCGAACAAACCGCCGGAGTCATTGATGGTCCGCAATCGGTGGTGTTTGATCAGGCGGAAAACCGCCTGCACGTGCAAAAGGCCATCATGCTGCACCTGCTGGGGCTGGCCTGAACCCGTTCATGCGGATCCTCGTCGTCAAGCTAAGCTCCCTCGGCGACTTGTTTCATGCCTTGCCAGCGGTGGCGCGTATCAAGGAGGCCTCGGGCGCTTCCATCGATTGGGTCACCCACGCCGCGTACGCCGGACTGGTCGGCCAATTTGAACCCGTGGACCGCGCCATTCCTTTCCCGCGAACCGGTTTTGCCGCCGGCGCTCCGGCATTTTTTCGCTCGTTGCGTCGCGACGCCTACGATCTCGTGCTTGATATGCAGGGCTTGCTGAAAAGCGCTCTGGTGGCGCGGATCGCCCGCGCGCCCCGCCGCATCGGGCCGTCGTTTCACCGCGAAGGAGCGCATTTTTTTTATGATGCCGTGGCCGGACCGCGCGACAAGAACCGGCATGCCGTCGAGGAAAATCTCGACATGCTCGATGCCCTCGGCATCGCCCGGCCGGAGCGATTGACGTTTCCCGTCCGCTGGCCGGCGCCATCCGGTTTGCCTGCCGGAATAAAAATCGCTCTGCTTCCCTGTTCCCGCTGGCCGACTAAAAACTGGCCGCCCGGTCATTTTGCCGAACTGGCCCGCCAGTTGCCCGCGGACGCGCATGTGTTTGTTTTTGGCGGACCGGAGGATGCGACCGTAGCGGAACAGATCGCGGCGGGGTCGAAGCGCGAAATCATCAATCGGTGCGGACGCACATCGTTGCCGGAACTGGGCGGCTATCTCGCGGCGATGGATCTGGTCATTACCGTTGATTCCGGACCGATGCACATGGCCGCGGCGTCCGGAACGCCGGTACTGGCCTTGTTCGGTCCGACCGAGGCGCTTCGCACCGGACCCTATGGTGCATCCCATCGCGTATTGTCCCGCGACGATCTCGACTGCCGCCCCTGCCTTTCGCGAAACTGCCGGCTGCCGGAAGCGGATGTGCGATGCCTGCGCGGATTGGCCCCGGAGAGGGTCGCCGCGGAGGCACAGGAACTGTTGGCGTCAGGCCGGCCCACGCGCTAGACTGGCCGTCAGCATGAACGAGCGTACTTCCTGGTTTGGTTCGATGGCGTGCGCGATTTGCTGGGCCGGTTTTTCCTCCTCGGTGCTGGCAAACAATGCTGATTTCACCCACTTCGAATGGCGCTGCCGCATCAGCGGAACCGCCGATGCCGACACGCTCCACAAGGTGTTGCTTCCGGTCGATGTGATCAGCCGCATGCGATCGTTTCCGCTTGATGCCCGGATCATCGATGAAAAAAAAGACGCCTGGCCGAGCATGATCTGGAGCCGGGTCGAACCGGAAATCGTGATGCCGGTCAACAAGGAACAGGCCGATGTGATGATGCGGGATGTGGATGCGGGCGTCATGGTCCGGACATTCCGGGTGACCGGGCAACCGGTGCGCCACAACCGGGTGATTGTCGCGCTGAAGGGTTCTGATGTGTTGCGGCGATGCGAGGTGTGGGGTGGGGAGCATGCCGGGCGCATGAAATTGCTCGGTGAGAGTTTGTTGATCGAGCGCACGTCGTCGTCGGCGATCCGCCACCGGATTGTCGATTACCCCGACTCCACCGCCTCCATGCTGCAGGTGAGGGTATTTCCCGATCAGCGCGAACAGGCGCTGCGCACCACGCTTTGGCAAGCCACCGAGTTGGCGTACGTGAGCAACAAATTGAAGGAGCCGTGCCGGTTTGATCTGGAGGTGCTTGATCCGCCCGCGGACAGGACGGATGCCGAGGGCGTCACTTCCTTGTATCTCGGCACGGGTATGCGTCCGCTTCCGTTGATTGAATTACAAATCGAGGCGGGTGGTCTCGATGGATTGATACCGGTGGAGGTTCACGGTCGTCACGGCGACGACGAGCCGTGGCGAAAAATTTCCGACGGGGTCATCGCCGCGTTGGATGATGTGATGTTTGGCACGGTGAATCTGCGGCGCATGGATTATCCGCGGCTCAGGCTGGATGTGCTTCATGGCGGGGCGAAGCCCCCGCGGGTGAAGTCGGTGAAGGCATTCACCTCTCCGCATTATCTTGTGTTCCGGCCGTTGGCACCGGGAAAGGCGCATGTGTATTTCGGTTCCGAGCGTTATCAATTGCCGGCCGTCAGTTTTGTGCGCGGCGTCGACGGGTTGGCGGTGCAATCGGCGCGTGAACTCGAGTTGTCTCGCCGGCACATCAATCCGGCGCGGATGATCGATTCGCTCGATGCCTACTGGAGAACGATCTTGCAGCTCTTGCTGTTCATCGTGGTGGCCACCGTGTTGGTGATGTCCACGCGGGTGATCAAGATGCGCTACTTTTCGTAGGCCGCAACCGGCGGTCGCGTTTCGTCCCGCCGTAGAGTTCAAACACCAGCAAGCGTCCCTCAAGCGGACCATTGAACAATTGCTGTTTGAATTTTGGTTTGAGGCCGATGGGTTTGATCATCTCCGCGTTCGCCGTGAAGATCGCGCCGGTATACCCTTGCGCCTGTTGCTTCATGAAGTCGCCAATGGCCCGGTACTGCGCGGCAAGGTCCTGCTGTTGGCCCAGGCGTTCGCCGTATTCCGGATTGAAGATCACGAGACCCGGCGCCGCCGGAATGTGCGCCTTGCGAAAATCAACGACGGTAAAATTAATCCATCCCGACATCCCGGCCCGATGGGCGTTGGCCTTGGCCGCTTCGATGGCGCGGGGATCGATATCGCTGGCCAGGATGCGGATGACCGGCGGACGGATCTGTCGTTCGCGGCCGGCCGCCGTGCGGACCTCTTCCCAGGCGGCGCCGGAAAATCCTTCGATGTGCATGAAGCCGAAGTTGGTTCGCAGCCATCCCGGTGGCGTGTGCGATGCCAGCAGCGCGGCCTCGATCGCGATGGTTCCGCTGCCGCACATTGGATTGACCAGCGCGGTGGCGGGATTCCACTTCGCCGAGAGCAGGCAAGCTGCGGCCAGCGTTTCGCGCATCGGCGCCTGGCCGGGTTGCCGTCGGTAGCCGCGATGGGGCAGCGATTCGCCCGAGGTGTCGAGGTACACCATGAAATGCTGTCGCTCCCAGTGCATGTGCACCACCGTCCGCGTGCGCTCCGGTCCGGAATCCGGACGTCGTCCGTGCGCTTCGTTGATACGGTCGACGATGGCGTCCTTCGTTTTCAACGCGACGAAGCGGGGATCGTCGCCGCTGATGCTCTGGCCGGAGACGGTGACGCACACGTAGCCGCGCGGGGAAATCCAATCCTCCCAGGGCAACTGTACCAGTCGCTTGTAAAGTTCGGCGGGATGCCGCGCCGCGCCATCACCGACTTTCCAGAGCACGCGGTGTGCGGTGCGCAAGTGCAGGTTCAACCGCATGGCCAGGGCCATGTCGCCATGCGTGGAAATGCCGGTTTCCGTGGCGCCGCCGACCGGAGCGCCGAGGGCTTCCAGTTCCCCGGCGAGGAGGGGGGCCATGCCTTTGGCGCAGGTGATGACGATGAGGTTGCGTTGGCCGGGTTTCCAGATCAGGGAAGGAGTGCGATGCATAAATATTCCAATGGTTGGAAGATACCACACGCAAAAGTTCCAATCATTGGAAAAATGCGGTCGCGATCGACACCGTCCCGATGGTCTGCTATACGAGGCGGTTTTACGGAGAAATATTATGCGCATACAACCGTTTCATGCCATCAGTCCGCCTCCCGGGTTGGCCCGCGAAGTGGCGAGTTTGCCGTACGATGTGGGTGAGTTGGAGGATGTCCGGGCACTGGCCGACGCGAATCCGCGCAGTTTCCTTCATGTCGAGCGGCCCGAAGTGGACTTGCCCGACAGTTTCGATCCGTCCGCCGGTATCGATCACAGCACGGCAGCGAAGAATCTCAAGCTGTTCATGCGCGAGGGCTGGCTCAAGAAGGAAGACCAGCCGGCGTTGTATCTTTACCGCATCACGCTGGGTGATCATGCGCAAACCGGCGTGGTGGCGTGCTGCCATATCGAGGACTACGAAAACAACATCATCCGCAAACATGAAAAAACCAAGAAGCCGGTGGAGGATCAGCGCACCCGCCATGTGCAGGTGACCGGCGCTCACACTGGCCCGATCTTTCTATTGTTCCGCGATGATCCGGCGATCGCTTCGTTGATGGAGTGTGTCACCGCGGGTGCGCCGTTGATGGACTTCACCGCGTTGGACGGGATCCGGCACGCGGTGTGGCGCATCGAGGAGTCGCAGCCGTGGGTCCGGGCTTTTGCCGCGATCCCGCTGGCGTACGTGGCGGATGGACATCATCGCACCGCGGCGGCGGCGCGAGCCGGTATCGAACGTCGCGCGGCCAATCCGTCACATCGTGGCGATGAGGAGTACAACTGGTTTCCGGCCGTGCTGTTTCCCGCCAGCCATTTGAAGGTCATCGCGTACAACCGGACGTTGAAGGACCTGAACGGTATGTCGGCGGAGGAGTTTCTGCGGCGCGTGGAAGGTATTTTCACCGTCAAGTCCGGCGCGTCCGACGTGCCTCCGCGTCCCGGTGAGATTTCGATGTATACCGGCGGAACGTGGTACGGGCTTTCCTGGAAGGCCGATCCCGCGGCGGATCCGGTTTCCCGGCTTGATGTATCGGTGCTGCAGGCCCGCCTGCTTGGCCCGTTGCTGGGCATCGACGATCCGCGCACCAACAGCCGCATCGAATACACCGGCGGTTTCGACAGTGTCGAGCGTATCGTCAAGAAAGTCGATACCGGCCGCGCCGCAGTGGCCTTTTCGGTATATCCGACCACGGTGGAGCAATTGATGGCCATCGCGGATGCCGATCAAATCATGCCGCCCAAGAGCACGTGGTTTGAGCCGAAGTTGCGGTCGGGTCTTTTCGTTCACGCGTTGGATTAGCCAACGCGACGAACGGCGCGAGGCTATAGCGAAGGGTCGTTGACCAGCCACAGGATGATGGCGGCAACCACCAGGCGGTACCAGGCAAACGGCACGAAGGTGTGGCGGGATACGAAGCCGATGAAAAACTTCACCGCGGCGAGGGCGCTGACGAACGCGAAGATGAAGCCGACGGCAAAAAATGGAATCGCCCCGACCGACAAGCTGGACCACGAGGAGTAAAGATCATAACCGGCGGCGGCGATGAGCACCGGCACTGCGGCGAAGAACGAATATTCCGCGGCGGCGCGACGGTTCAGGCCGAGATACAAGGCCCCGATGATGGTGCTGGCCGAGCGCGACATCCCCGGCCACATGGCGAGGCACTGGAAGAATCCGATGCCGAGCGCGATCTTCCAGGTGAGTTGATCCAAATCGCGCGGATCGCGCGGACGGTAAAACTTTTCCGTGAGCAAAATCCAGATCCCGCCCATGGCGAGGCCGATGGCGACAGTTTTGACCGAGAACAAATGCGCCTTGATGGCGTCATGCGCGAGCAGGCCGAAGATCAGCGCCGGCAGGGTCGTCAGCGCGAGAAGCCCGATGCCCCGGTGGCCATGCAGACCGGTGACCGATGACGGACGCAGCAAATCCAGAAACCGCTCGCGAAAATAAACAATCACCGCAAGCATGGCGCCCAGTTGAATAAAAATACTGAAGGTATTGGCTTCGTCGCCCGTGTAGTTCAGCCATTCGCCGGCAATGATCAGGTGCCCGGTGGAGGAAACGGGCAGAAATTCCGTGAGGCCCTCGACGATGCCCAGGAGGGCGGCTTTCACGAGGTCCGGCATCATGCGCCCATCAACACCATATTGTCGCGGTGCACGACTTCGTCGTAGTCGCGCGCGCCCAGCAACGTTTGAATTTCCGAGGTTTTGCGTCCCATGATCACGCGGATGTCGGCGCTGGAATAACCGGTCAGGCCGCGGGCGATCAGTTTGCCGTCGTCATCGAGAATGTTGACCACGGAGCCGGCGGTAAAGTCGCCATCGACTTTCTTCACGCCGATGGCGAGGAGGCTTCGCCCCTTGTCGCGGAGTGCGCTGATTGCCCCCTGGTCGACGCTGATCGATCCGCGGGTTTTGTGGAAGAACGCGATCCAGCGTTTGCGGAGCGGCAATCCGCCCCGTTCGGTAAGATTGACGGGAACGATAAATGTGCCGGTGTCCTTGCCGCCGACGATATCCATGATGATGTCGTCTTTGCGGCCATTGGCAATCACCACGGGAATGCCGGTGGACAGCGCCATACCGGCGGACTGGAGCTTGCTGGCCATTCCGCCGGTGGACAGTTCGCTGCCCTTGCCGACAGCGTGCGAGAGGGTTTTAGCATCGACTCCGGCCAATACCGAGGCGCGGCGGGTTCGACCCTCGCCGTGCGGCAACCGGAAGCCATCGACGGTGGTCAGCAGGAAAAGGGCATGCGCTTCCATCATGATTGCGACGAGCGAGGCGAGCAGATCGTTATCGCCAAATTTGATTTCGTCGACGGCGATGACGTCGTTTTCGTTCACGATCGGGACGATGCGGTGCGCGAGCAGATTGATCATCGTGTTGCGGGCATTGAGGTGGCGCAACCGGTGATTGAGGTCATCGTGGGTGAGCAAGATCTGGCCGATTTTGATGCCGTGCCGGTCGAACAATTCATCGTACGTCGCCATCAGGCGGGACTGACCCACCGCGGCCGCCATCTGCAAATCCGGCACGGTGGTCGGGCGGCGCTTCATGCCGAGGGCCTCCATGCCGGCGCCAATCGCCCCGGAGGAAACCACGATGACCTCGTGGCCGGCCGCGTGCAGGGTCGCCACCTGTCGTACCAGTTCGCGCATACGGCGGGTGTCCGGCCGTCCGCTTCGCTGGACGAGGACCCGGCTGCCGATCTTAATGACTATCCGCCGGGCCGAGGCCAGGCTGGAGCGTTGCACGTGCGCACTCATTAAGCCGTACACATTAGCCGAATATGGTGCGGTGTCGAGGGGGGAATCCGGGTCTATCTTGACCTTTGATTTTCACCGCTCATCCGGTATAGTTGTATTCTTTTATTTCGGGGGGAATTTATATGTCAGCGCCATTTGTCCGCCGTCACATTGGTCCCGGTGGGGACGATATTCAGCACATGCTTTCTGCCGTTGGTGTCGCGTCCCTGGATGAGCTCATGGATCAGACCGTGCCGTCCGCGATCCGGCGCAAACGTCCGCTTCAGGCCTCGCCCGGTTTGTCCGAGCATGCCTACCTCGAACATGTTCAATCGCTGGCGGCCAAAAACAAGGTTTTCACCTCCTGCATCGGGCTTGGTTATTACGATTGCGTTACTCCGCCGGTCATTCTTCGCAACGTGTTCGAAAATCCCGCCTGGTACACGCCTTATACGCCTTATCAGGCGGAAATTGCCCAGGGCCGCCTGGAAGCACTGTTGAATTTTCAGACGATGGTGAAGGACCTCACCGGCATGGAAGTCGCCAATGCCTCGTTACTCGACGAGGCCACGGCCGCCGCGGAGGCGATGCAGATGCTTCACCGTATTCACCAGCGGATGAACCGCAAATCACAGGCGAACCGTTTTTTTGTCGCCGACACCGTGTTTCCGCAAACCTTGGCGGTCTTGCGGGGCCGCGCCGCACCGCTGGGCATCGAGTTGGTCGTCGGCCAATTCCGGACCGTGACGATCGAGGATGGATTCTTCGGCGTGTTGCTTCAATTTCCCGACGCCGACGGCATGGTCTGCGACATGCGATCGTTCATGGCGCGCGCCCAAGCCGCACATGTGCCGGTGGCGGTCGCATCCGATCTGCTCGCGCTCACGTTGCTCACGCCGCCCGGCGAGTTCGGCGCGGATGTGGTGTTCGGCAACGCCCAGCGATTTGGCGTGCCGATGGGATTTGGCGGTCCGCACGCCGCCTTTTTTGCCACGCGCGAGGAGCATGTGCGGGAAATGCCCGGACGCATCATCGGTGTTTCCATCGACAAGCATGGACAGCCGGCCTACCGCATGGCCCTCCAGACGCGCGAACAACACATTCGCCGCGAGAAGGCCAAGTCGAATATCTGCACCGCCCAGGCGCTCCTCGCCAACATCGCCGGGTTCTACGGCATGTATCATGGCGCAGCCGGACTGAAGGCGATCGCGCGCCGGGTGCATCAATTGGCCCGCGTGCTCGAGAACGGATTGCGTCAACTCGGTTACACCCAGGCGAATCCGTATTATTTCGATACGCTTCGCGTCGCGCTTGGCGAGGTGCCGGCGGATCGCCTGCGCGCCATCGCCGAGAAGACCCGCTTCAATCTTCGTTATACCGATGATCACCACGCCGGCATCTCGCTCGATGAAACCACCCGCGCCGCCCACGTGGTCTCGTTGCTGAAGGTATTTGCCGCCGCGGCCGGACGGCCGGTTCCGGCGCTCGATGTCGACACCGAAGCCGCGACGATCGAGTTGAACTATCACGAGGATCTCGTCCGCACATCGCCGTTCATGACCGCGCCGGTATTTTCCGCACACCGGTCCGAAACTGCGATGATGCGTTACCTGCGCGGGTTGGAGCAGAAGGATCTCGGTCTGGTCGAGGCGATGATTCCTCTCGGCTCCTGCACCATGAAGCTGAATTCCGCGGCGGAAATGATGCCGGTCACCTGGCCGGCATTCGGGCGGATGCATCCGTTCGCCCCGGCGGATCAAACCCGCGGCTATGCGCAACTTTTCAAGGAACTCGAGAAAACGCTCGCCGGGGTAACGGGTTTCCACGCGGTCAGTCTGCAGCCGAATTCCGGCGCCCAGGGCGAGTACGCCGGACTGATGGTTATTCGCGCGTATCATCTCGCCCGGGGCGATGCGCACCGGAATGTCGCGCTGATTCCTTCCAGCGCGCACGGCACCAATCCGGCGTCGGCCGTGATGGCTGGCATGGAGGTGGTGCTGGTGGAATGCGATGATGGCGGCCGCGTGGATTTTGCCGACCTGAAGGCCAAAGCCGAGGCGCACTCCGCGCGCCTGTCCGCGTTGATGGTGACCTATCCTTCCACCTATGGCGTGTTCGAAAGCAACATCCGCGAAGTCTGCGCCCTGATCCACAAGCATGGCGGACAGGTGTACATGGATGGCGCGAACATGAACGCCCAGGTCGGGCTGACCAGCCCCGGCGCCATCGGCGCGGATGTGTGCCACCTGAATCTGCACAAAACGTTCAGTATTCCCCATGGCGGCGGCGGTCCGGGCATGGGACCCATCGGCGTGGCCAAACATCTGGCGCCGTTTCTGCCTGCGCACGGATGGGCCAAGACCGGTGGCGCGCAAGCGATCGATCCCGTTTCGGCGGCGCCGTGGGGCAGCGCGAGTATTCTGCTGATCTCCTATGGCTACATCAAGATGCTGGGCGGTGAAGGCATGACCGAGGCCACCAAGTTCGCCATATTGAATGCCAACTACATCAAGGCCCGCCTCGAAAAATATTTTGATGTCCACTTTGTTGGCGATCACGGTCGCGTGGCTCACGAAATGATTTTTGATCTGCGCCCGCTGAAGGAGAAATCCGGCATCGATGAAACCGACGTGGCCAAGCGTTTGATGGATTATGGATTTCACGCCCCGACCGTGTCGTGGCCGGTGCCGGGCACCATGATGATCGAGCCGACCGAGAGCGAGCCGAAGGAGGAGCTCGATCGATTTTGCGATGCGATGATCGCCATTCGCGGCGAGATCGATGCGGTGATCAACGGGGAGGCGGATCGTCTCGACAACGTCTTGAAGAATGCGCCCCATACCGCGTTCGAGGTTTCCGCGGACGAGTGGAACCACGCCTACACCCGCGAGCAGGCGGCCTATCCCTTGCCGGGGCTGCGCGTGCGCAAATTCTGGCCCTCGACCGGTCGCATCGATAATCCCTACGGTGACCGCCACCTGGTTTGCTCGTGCGGACCGGTGGAGGCATATGCCACGGCGAATTAATCGCGGAGCATCATCATGAAGCAGGCCCTGTTGTTGGTTGCGCTTTCGCTGGCTCCGGCCTCGCTGCCGGCCTATACCAGCCTGGAGGAGTTGGTAACCGATCTGGGGCAGAGAGAAGAGGCGGCCCTGCGCGAATACCTGGTTGAGCATCCGGATGCGGATGACGCCGCGGAAGCCCGGGAGCGGCTTGTCTTCAGCTTGCTGAATATCAACGATTACGCCGGGGCGCTGGAAATCCTTCAGCAACAATACGACGGCTTGCCGGCGGAAAAAAGCGAGCTTGAGCTCGACGCGGTTTTCGGCGGCATCGTTGTTCCGCTCATTCAAATCTACCGGCAGGTGGATCGGAAGGAGGATGCGCTGGATTTTATCGAGCAGGTGCGTGATGACTTCAAGGATCACGAGGCATCCGGCACGATCAGTGACTCCCTCGATGAATTCGCCTCGATGTTTGGCGGACCCGGCATCGGCGATACATTCGACCTGGCGTTCACCGCGCTCGATGGAAGCGAAGTGGATATCGCGTCCATGACCGGCCGGGTGGTGCTGGTTGATTTTTGGGCGACCTGGTGCATGCCTTGCATCCAGACGATGCCCGGGCTCAAGTCCCTCTACAGCGAATTTCGCGATCGCGGCTTTGAGATCATCGGCATCTCGCTCGATGAGGAGCGCGAAAAACTCGAGGAGTATCTCGCCCGGGAACACATCACCTGGCCCCAGTATTTTGACGGCGAGGGATGGTACAGTGAAATGGCTTCACGGTTCGGCATCCGGGCGATTCCAGCCACCTTCCTGGTGGATGCCGGAGGCAGGGTGGTGGCTGTGGATGCTTCCGGGGAAAAGCTCCGAGCCTTGATCGCCGACATGCTGGCCCCGCCGCAGGAAGCCGGCGAACCGTCGCCCTGACGTTCCGCCCGCCTGACGGATTGCTCCGGGCGAGATCATCCTCCGCGCTCCGCCGATCGTGCGTTCCGCGCGGCTCGATGTGGATTGCGATGATCGCGGCATTTTTATAGTATGTCGTCATGGCCTGCGGTTGAGCGAGGTTTGACGAGACGCACGTATGAACGACCCCCGCATAAACGAGCTGAAAGTTGCCACCGAAAAAATGGCGGCCGGCCACTTTCGCGTACAAGTGCCGGCGGCGCGGCAACACGACGAGGTCGATGAGCTCGGGCGCTCGCTGTATCATTTGGGCGAGACGCTCGACCGGCGTTTTGAGGAAATGCGGCGAATTTCCTCGATCACGGAGAAGATCAACGCCGGTCTGCTGCTGGACCAGGTGCTGGATTTTGTGTTCAACGATTTTGCCGCCGTCATTCCTTACGATCGCATCGGCTTCGCCTTGCTTGAGAGCGATAATGAAGTGCTGCGGGCGCGCTGGGCGAAGTCGAACGCCGAACGTCTTGAGATCACCGGAGGGTACTATCAACCGATGGCCGGGAGCAGTTTGCAGGCCGTGCTAGCTAGTGGAACGCCGCGCATTCTGAATGATCTGGAGGACTATCTGGCGCACAAGCCGGATTCCGACTCGACCCGTCGTATCGTCGCCGAGGGCATGCGATCGAGCCTCACGTGTCCGCTGATTGCCCTCAACAAACCGGTGGGTTTTATCTTTTTCTCAAGCATGCGCAAGAACACCTATCAGCACGCCCATGTCGAAATATTCCAGCAAATCGCCGGTCAACTGTCGGTCATTCTCGAGAAGAGCCGGCTCTATCAGGAATTGCTTGAACTGAATGATTTGAAAACCAAGTTTCTTGGCATGGCGGCGCATGATTTGCGCAATCCGCTGACGGTGATCAGTTCGTATCTCAGCATACTGGAGGAGGACAGCGCCGCCGGCCTGACCAGCGATTTGCCGCTGATCATCGCGGATATGAAAAGTTCCTGCGATGCGATGCTGAACATGGTCGAGACCTATCTCGATGTCAGCGCGATCCAGTCCGGACAACTCAAGCTTAAGCTCGCCCCAGTGAACATGCCGCGCTTTATCGCGGAAGTGGAAACGCCGGGACGAATTCTCGCCGCGGCCAAAAACATCGAGTTGCATGTCGCGTCGGCTCCCGATCCCGGCGTGTGGGTGTTTGACCGTCACCGCATGCATCAGGTCGTGCAAAACCTTTTGTCGAACGCCATCAAGTATTCCCCGGCCGGCCGCCGGATCGATCTGACCTTTTCGCGAACGACGGATCAGTGGTGTTTGCAGGTTCGCGATCAGGGCGTGGGTATTCCTGCGGACGATCTCCCCAAACTTTTCCGCGACTTTACCCGCGCCGGCTCCAAGCCCACCGCCGGAGAAAAAAGCTACGGGCTGGGGTTGGCCATTTGCCGGCGCATTGTCGAGCTCCATCACGGTCATTTGACGGTTGAGAGCCGCGTCGGCGAGGGCTCCACCTTCACCGTCACCTTGCCCCGCCTCGAGCCGGCGGCGTCTTGCTGAGCCCGGGCAGAGGTTTCCGTCCCACCCCCCATGAATTAATAGCAAAATAAATGATTGATATACCAAACAAACGTATTATTATGAGATCATCAACAAGTAGAAAGGTTCAGTGCATGAAAAGCAGGATGATGTGGGCAGGGGTGTGTATGGCGTGGATGATGAATGCGTATGGTCAAGACACGGCGCCGTCCTCATGGGTGGATCGGATCACGCCGGGCGGTGATCTCCGCGCCCGCCTCGAGGCGATCGATGAGGAGGGCAACGACGCCCGGGAGCGTGCCCGCCTGCGTGCCCGCCTCGGCGTTTACGCGGAGGTGAATGAGCAAGTGAATGCGGGGTTGGCGCTGGTGAGTGGCGAGGACGATCCGACCTCCGGCAATCAAACCCTCGGTGACGGATTCAGCAGCAAGCCCGTGCGCATTGATCTCGCATACATGGAATGGCAACCAACCGCGGTTGAGGGCCACACGGCCATCATCGGCAAAATGAAAATGCCATTTGTGACCGTGAATGATCTCGTGTGGGACAGCGAACTCAATCCCGAGGGCGCGGCGCTGAACACCGCGTTGGAACTGGCCCCGGTCCGGATCCTGGCGAACGCCGGTGTTTTCTGGGTGGAGGAGCGCAGCGATGCCCGCGAGACCATGTTGTACGCCGGTCAACTTGCGGCTACCGCCCGGATCCGCCGGTTGGCGATGACGGCAGGCGTGAGTGGTTACCAGTATGAAAACATCGCCGGATATGCCCCGGTGTTTAATGAGTTAAACGGATTCGGCAACACCATGATCGAGGCCGCTGATGGAAGCCTCACCTATGCCAACGATTACGGGTTGATCGAGTATTTCGTGCGCGCCGGAGTGGAGGCCGCGCTCCCGCTGGAAATCAGCGCGAACCTGGTAGACAACCGGGAAGTCGACGAGAACGGCCAGGGCTACATGGTTGGTGTGAAGGCCGGTAAGCTGACAGCGCCCGGCTCCTTTGAACTGTCCTACAGTTACAAGGAAGTGGAATCCGATGCCGTGCTGGGTGTGTTTACCGATTCCGATTCGTTTGGGGGAGGCACCGACGGCTCCACGCACAAGTGGGGCCTTGGCTACCAGATCGCCGGAAACCTTTCCGGAGCCGCCACGTATTACCACGGTGAAAACGACCTTGAGAACGGCCTCCGCTACGACCGTATCCAGCTCGATCTGACGGTTAAATTCTAGCGGTCCCCGGCGGGCGTTTAGTAACCGAGAATTGGCGCCAGCCACTTCTCGGTGTGTTGAACGCCCTCGCCCTTGCGCTTGGCGTAGTCTTCGACCTGGTCTTTGTTGATCCGGCCGATGCCGAAGTAGGTGGAGCCGGGGTGCGAGAAATAAAAACCGCTGACTGCCGCGCCGGGATACATCGCAAAGCTTTCCGTAAGGCGGATCCCCGCTTGCGCCGGTGCATCAAGAATTTCGAAGAGCGGTCCTTTCTCGGTGTGGTCGGGGCAGGCCGGATAACCCGGCGCGGGACGAATGCCGCGATATTTTTCCAGAATCAAATCGGTGTTACTCATCGCTTCGCCGGCGGCATAACCCCAGAATTCCTTGCGCACCCGCTCGTGCAAATGCTCGGCAAACGCCTCGGCAAGACGATCGGCGAGCGCCTTGAGCAGGATGGCATGATAATCATCGTGATCCTTTTCGAATTTCTCCACCTGCGCCTCGATACCCGTGCCCGCGGTAACCGCGAATCCGCCGAGATAATCCGCGACACCGCTTTCCTTCGGCGCAATCCAGTCGGCGAGACATAAATTAGCCGCCGACGTGGGCTTGTCCATCTGCTGACGGAGGAAGTGGAAGGTCGTGAGCACCTTGGAGCGCGATTCGTCGGTGTAGATTTCCACATCATCGCCGACCGAGTTGGCCGGCCAGAATCCGCACACGGCATGGGCGGTGACCCATTGTTCGGCCATCATCTGCTTCAGCATCTTCTGCGCGTCGTTGAACAGCTTGGTTGCTTCCGCGCCGACGACGTCATCCTGGAGAATATCCGGATAAAGTCCGGCGAGTTCCCACGTGGCGAAGAACGGCGTCCAGTCGATCCGGTCAATCAAACGTTCGAGCGGATAATCGGTGAGGGTGGTGATGCCGGTGAACGACGGTGTAGGCGGGTTGTACGTCGTCCAGTCGGTCTTGAATCCGCCTTCGCGGGCCTTGGCGATGCCAAGCCACTTCTCGCGGGCGACTTTGTTGCGCTGGGTTTCGCGAATCTGCTCGTATTCGGCCTCGATGTCCTTTTTGAAGCCGGACTTTTGTTCCGCGCTGAGCAATTTGCTGGCGACACCAACCACGCGGGAGGCATCGGGCACATACACCACCGGCTCGCCATATTGCGGGGCGATCTTGACCGCGGTGTGAACCTTGGACGTGGTCGCGCCGCCGATAAGCAGGGGAATGTCAAACCCCTCGCGCTTCATTTCAGCGGCGACGTGGACCATCTCGTCGAGTGATGGCGTGATGAGGCCGCTCAAGCCGATGACGTTGCACTGCTTCTCCCGGGCCGCGCGCAATATCGTCTCGCACGGTTGCATCACGCCGATATCGATGACTTCGTAGTTGTTGCACTGCAGCACCACGCCGACGATGTTTTTGCCGATGTCGTGGACATCGCCTTTCACCGTGGCCATGAGTATGCGGCCCTTGACTTGCGCCGGCCCGGTTTTCTTGGCTTCCTCGAAGTAGGGCTCGAGGTAGGCTACGGCCTTTTTCATCACGCGGGCGCTTTTCACGACTTGGGGTAGGAACATTTTACCGGCGCCGAAAAGGTCGCCGACGATGTTCATGCCGGCCATCAGCGGACCCTCGATCACCTCGAGCGGATGGGCGCACTCTTTGCGGACTTCCTCGGTATCCTCGTCGATGTAATCGGTGATGCCTTTGATGAGCGCGTGGGCGAGACGCTCGCGTACCGGCAGCGATCGCCACGCTTCCGTTTCCTCCTTGGCGCGCTCTTGTCCGCTGTATTTGCCGGCGACTTCCAGCAACCGCTCGGTGGCATCGGGACGCCGGTTCAGCACGAGATCCTCGACCCGCTCGCGGAGCTCCGCGGGGATGTCGTCATACACGGCGAGCTGGCCGGCGTTGACGATACCCATATCCATCCCGGCGCGGATGGCGTGATAGAGAAACACACAATGAATCGCCTCGCGCACCGGCTCGTTGCCGCGGAACGAGAAGGAGATGTTGCTCACGCCACCGCTGATGCGCGCGTGGGGGAGGGATTGTTTGATCTGGCGGGTCGCCTCGACAAAGGTCACGCCGTAGTTGTTGTGTTCCTCGATGCCGGTGCCAATGGCGAAGATGTTGTGATCGAAAATAATGTCCTCGGGCGGGAAGCCGACGACATCAGTGAGGATCCTGTAGGAGCGCGAGCAAATTTCGATGCGGCGCTCGAGCGTATCGGCCTGACCCTTGGTGTCGAAGGCCATGACAATCACGGCGGCGCCATACAGCCGCGCCTTGCGGGCCTGGGCGATAAATGATTCCTCGCCTTCCTTCAAGCTGATGGAATTCACCACACACTTGCCTTGCACGCACTTGAGGCCGGCCTCGATGACGCTCCACTTCGAGGAGTCGATCACGAAGGGCACTTTGGAGATGTCCGGCTCCGAGGCCATGAGGTTCAGGAATTCCGGCATGATTTTTTCGGCGTCAAGCAACCCCTCGTCCATGTTGATGTCGAGCATCTGGGCGCCGTTCTCGACCTGCTGCTTCGCCACGTCGAGCGCTTCGTCGAATTTGCCATCCTTGATCAGACGCAGGAATTTGCGCGAGCCGGTGACATTGCAGCGCTCGCCGATGTTGACGAAGTTGGTCTCGGGGCGAATGACAAACGGCTCGAGTCCGCTGAGACGCAGTGTTTTGTCGACCCGGGGAAGTTGGCGTGGCGGGATGTCGGCCACGGCATCGGCGATGGCCTTGATGTGGGCGGGGGTGGTGCCGCAACAGCCACCGACGATGTTGATGAGTCCACTTTGCGCAAACTCGCGGAGAATGTCCGCCATTTGCTCGGGCGTCTCGTCGTAACCGCCAAAGGCGTTGGGCAGTCCGGCGTTCGGATGCGTGCTGAGGTAGCACGGCGCGACGCGGCAGATGTCGTCAATATGCTGGCGCATATCGGCGGCGCCAAGCGCACAATTGAAGCCGATGCTGATTGGTTCGGCATGCATCATCGAGTACCAGAAGGCCTCGGCAGTCTGGCCGGTCAGGGTGCGGCCGCTTCGATCCGTGATCGTGCCGGAAATCATGATGGGCAAGGAGATGCCTTGCTGCGCGAAGTATTGCTTCACGGCAAAGATGGCGGCTTTGGCGTTAAGGGTGTCGAATACCGTTTCGATAAGGACGATGTCGGCGCCGCCGTCGATGAGTCCGCGCACCGATTCGGTGTAGGCGGTAACGAGCTGGTCGAAGTTCACGTTGCGGAAGCCGGGATTGTTCACGTCCGGCGAGATCGACGCGGTGCGGTTGGTGGGTCCGATGACGCCGGCGACGAAGCGGGGCTTGGCCGGATTCTTCTTCTCGAATTCGTCGGCGACTTCGCGGGCGATGCGCGCCCCGGCGACGTTCATCTCGTAGGCGAGATCCTCCATATGATAGTCGGCCAGCGAAATGGTCTGCGAGTTGAAGGTGTTGGTTTCCAGAATATCGGCGCCGGCCTCGAGGTATTGGCGGTGGATTTCCTGAATGATATGCGGCTGGGTGAGCACGAGGAGGTCGTTATTGCCCTTCACATCGTGGGCGAAATCCTTGAATCGTTCGCCGCGGTAGTCGGCCTCGCCCAGCTTGTATTGCTGGATCATGGTGCCCATGGCACCGTCGATGATCAGAATCCGTCGTTCGAGCGCTTCCCGGAGGAGCTGTTCACGTGTTTTGCTCATAAATATCCCCACAAAATCAATACAGGCTTTATGTATTACTATATCCGGTTAAACGGATAAAGCAAAATTATCGGTTCCGGCCATCGTCGGTCACCGCTTGATCCCGAACCCCGTGCAGTGAACATCCATCCGTTCATCGCCTGCGCTCCCGTTTGTCTCGAAAATTCGCGGGAGCTGTCCGGCGAGCCCGGGATGATCATCATTGTCTTCGCCGCTGCAAAAGTAGCATGCGCGATAATCTTCGATCTCATTTTTTGCCGAATTGTTTCGCGCGAAGCCAATAACCTCGGGCATCACTTGACTTGGCAACACCTTGCTATACGTTTAGACCCTATGTCTCTGCGCTATTTATGCCTATTGGCGGTTGTTCTTGCCGCTGCTTGCGATCGCCCGGAACGAGCCGTCCGGCATTACAAAGAGATACGTTTTGCCAAAAAAGATTCACCGGCCACCCGGGTAGATGACGCTGCCGTTTCACCCGCCGTTGCTCCGACCCCGGCTTCACGCATGGGCGATTTACCCGCCGAAGCGCTCGGCGAGAAGTTGCCGTTGGTTTGGACCACGCCGGATGGCTGGGAAAATGCCGGCGCTTCCGGCATCCGGATCGGCACGTTGCGTGTGCAAGGCGTCGAGTGCTCAATCATTTCCTTCCCGGGCGATGTCGGCGGCGACGAAGCCAACCTGCGCCGCTGGTTGGGCCAGATCGGACGGCAAGTCACCGATGAACAACTGGCTGAACTTGTCGCAACGCGCATGACCTTGGTCTCCGAGGGCGGATTTGATGTGCGGCTCTACGATTGCCAGCCGACGCTTGCTCCGGATGCCGCTCAAAACGTGCTTGCCGGCATCATCCCCGTGGCGGATCAAACCGTGTTTGTCAAAATGTCCGGCGATGCAGCTTTGCTGGCCGCGCAAAAAAACGCCTTTGTGCAATTGTGTCGTTCCATCCGCTTGCGCGAGGAGGGTCACGGCCAATGAGCGAGCGGGTACATCGCGCGTGGAATTCCTCTCCGGTGCAGTGGCTCTTTTCCATCAAGCTCACGGTGATCCTGCTCGCGGTGCTGATGGTGCTGACCTTCTGGGGCACGTTGTATCAGGTGGATTACGGTCTCTTCGCCGCGCAAAAAAAATTCTTCACTTCCTGGTTCGTATGGATCGGCGGATTCATTCCGTTCCCGGGCGGCAAGCTGACCCTCGGCGTGCTGATGCTCAATCTGACCGGCTACATGCTCAACATGCTGGTCTTCCAGCCTCTGAAAACCGGCATTCTGATGATTCACGCCGGCTTGCTGATTATGCTGATCGGCGGGGCGATTACGCATTACTACGGCGAGGAATCCTACCTCACCTTGTGGGAGGGCGAGGGATCGAACGTGGTGAACTCCTACTACGAATGGGAAGTGGCTGTCTGGAAAACCGAGGGCGCGGTGCGCGAGGTGTATGCCATCGACACGATGGACCTGCAAGCCGGCGACCAGCTCACGTTTGACCCGTTGCCGGTGACGCTGACGGTTGAGCGCTATCATGGAAATGCGCGGGCCTATCAATCGCGAACCAATACTTCGCCCTACTTGTCCTCGTTCAACATCAGCCGGATCGAGGAAGCGCCGCCGGAGAAGGAGCCGACGCAAAACACCGCCGCCGGGGTGTTCATGGTAAACGCGCCCGGAATGGAGCCCGCCCGCGTACTGCTGTTTGGCGAAGATACCGCGCCGCTGATTATCCCGGTGGGCGAGGCGGAATACGCGCTCGGCCTGCGCCATAAACGCCGTCCGATGCCGCTGCTGGTGACGCTGGAGGACTTCAAAAAAGAACTCTATCCCGGCACACAGACGGCCAAAGGATTTTCCAGCTTGGTGGAGGTGCAGATGGATGGCATCACCCGCGAGCTCACGATTTCGATGAACAAGCCGCTGCGGCACCGGGGCTATACCTTGTACCAGCAATCCTACCGCGAAACGCCGGAGGGCGGCGAGGCCTCCACCTTTGCCGTGACGCGCAATTACGGGCGGCTCCTGCCCTATGTTTCCACCGGCATTGTCGTGCTGGGCATGATCTGGCATTTCGTGGCCATGCTGATCAAGTTTGCCCGGCGCCGCGTCCGTGAGGTGGTGGCATGAGTGCGCGTTGGTTACTGCTGGTGGGCGTCTTGTGGTCCGGGCTCGTTACGTCGGCCCCGGCGGCGACGGTGTCCTTGGCTGCGATGTCCCGCCTTCCTGTGCTCGAGGGCGGACGCGTCATGCCGATGGATTCCTATGCGCGACTGAAGTTGCTCCAGTTTTCGGGAAAGAGCTCTTATCAGGGCGAGGCTGCGCTGGACTGGATGGGTCGATTGCTTTTCCTTCCCGAATCGGTTCAGGCGGATCAAGTCTTCCTAATCAATCATCCCGAAGTTCCGGAGGCGTTGGGCATCGACCCCGGCGAGCGCCGCCGTTTCAGCTTCTCCGAATTGCATACCGGATTAGCCAAGCTCCACGAGATGGCGACAAAGTCGTTTGAAATTGCCGACGAAGAGCGATCCCCGGTGGAGAAGGAAATACTCCGCGTGTATCAAAATCTCAGCGAGTTCTCCCAACTCAATCAGGCCTTCCAGTTTGCCGTGCCGCATCGCGAGTTCGTGGTGGGAGAAAGCGAAGTCAGCGAATGGATCGGACTTGCGGCGGGCGAAACGAACACGTTTCTGGATGTTTTTTTGCGCGCGAGCCGGTTATCCGGGCACATCAGTGAAATGGAAAAACTCCCGCCGGAACAGTGGACCGTAGCCCAGCGCGAAGCGTTTCGGCTGTCCGCCTCGCTGTTTGACTGGAACCAGCATCACCGCGAATTGCCTCCGGCCATGATTCCCCTGCACGGCCACGGCGATGAGACGTGGGTGGGACCCTGGGATGTGCTCTCGATGGGGTTGGCCACGCCGGAGCTTCGCCACGACATCACATCTTTGCAGGACATGTCGCTGGCCTATCGCCGGAATATGCAGTTGGAGTTTGATCTGGCGGCGAAAAACCTCGAGCGGTCGGTGCTGAAGCGGGCTCATGACAGCCGCGGCATCCGTCATCTCGACACGGAGGTGATGTACAATCGCTTTGATTTGTTCTACCGGGCCAAACTCATGTACGGCTTGGCCTTTCTGCTCGGTCTCGCCGGCATTCTCACCAACTGGAAGGCGATGCGTTATGCCGCCGTGGTTTGTACGCTGGCCGGGCTGTTGCCGCATGCCGTGGCGATGATCTGGCGCATGATGATTATGGGCCGCCCGCCGATGACCAACCTCTACGCGACATTTATTTTTGTCGGGATTATCTGCGTGTTGCTGGGCCTCGCCGTGGAGTGGTTTCAGCGCAACAACCTCGGCTCGGTGCTCGCGGGATTTTCCGGACTGACCCTGCTGATGGTCGCTGCGCGATTTGTTTCGCAAGGCGACACCATGGGCGTGGTGGTCGCGGTGCTTGATTCCAATTTCTGGCTGGCCACCCATGTGGTGACCATCACGATTGGCTACGCGGGTTGCGTGGCTGCCGGGGTCGCCGGACATGTATATTTGTTGCAGGCGATTTTCAAGCCGGACGGACATCCTGCGCTTCGGTCGGCGATGAAGTCGATTTACGGACTGCTGGCTTTCGGCCTGATTTTCTCGTTTTTGGGTACCATGCTCGGCGGCGTGTGGGCCGATCAGTCATGGGGACGGTTCTGGGGATGGGATCCCAAGGAAAACGGCGCGCTGCTCATTGTCTTGTGGTGCGCGCTTCTGTTCCACGCCCGGCTCGGGGGAATGATCGGCCCGGTTGGCATGGCGGCCGGAAGTGTGTTCGGCGTGATTATCGTGATTTTCGCCTGGTTGGGCGTAAACCTGCTCGGCGTCGGGTTGCATTCATACGGATTCACCTCCGGTCTCGCCCGCGGCATGTGGACGAGTATTGCAATCGAGGTGTTGTTTGTGTTGATCACGGTTCCGCTCATTCGCAGGCGATCCTCGTTGGCGTAAGCGGACCAGGTCACCGCCCGCTTCTACAAGCGCAGAGGCCTTGTTCAGCCTTTTTCTTTATCTCCGCGTGATGCCCTTGGCGCATCATTTCAAACACACCACGTGACGTGCTAGCCCAAGTTCCGCAGTTTGATTCAAGAACCGACTATTTTCGATGTTGATTCG
>CAYYAR010000006.1:0-103271 GCA_964470065.1 uncultured Verrucomicrobiota bacterium
ACAAGAAGGCGCAAAAAAAGAAATTATTCAAGACCAACTGCGGAAGATGGGCTAACCGTCGAGTTGCACGGCACCGCTTGGCGGGTCATTCTCGTTCGTCGTCCATACGAAGCAAACGAGGCTTCTCCGGCTACCCGTTAGCCCGGGGATAGACTCGTTCTTGCAATATCGTCAAATCGGGCTAACTTCTTGTCCGCGCTGTAAATACAGCGGGGATCATTTTTATTTATGTCGAGTGAATCAACACAGCAAAATCCGGGCGAGGTCGCCACGTCCACCGTCGCGTGGACGGCGGGACAGATACTTGACGTGCTGCGCACCGTCGTTGATCCGGAGTTGCACATTAATATAGTCGACCTTGGTCTCGTGTACGGGGTCGAGCAACACGGTCCGACGATTGATGTGAAGATGACGCTGACGTCGCCCGGTTGTCCGTATGGGCCGTATTTGCTTCATCAGGTGAAGGATACGTTGCTTCAGATGAAGGGCATCGACGACGCTTCGATACAAGTGGTTTGGGAGCCGCCGTGGGGTCCGGACAAAATGTCCGAAGAAGCCCGTTTGGAGCTAGGATTTGACGTGTAGGAGAAAAGTATGACCGATATCAGAATCGTGGATTTGCATGCCCGGATCGAGGACAAGGAAATCCTCAAGGGCGTAAATCTGGAAATCAAAAATGGTGAAGTGCACGCGCTCATGGGTCCGAATGGATCCGGCAAGAGCACGTTGTCGAATGTTATCATGGGTCATCCATCGTACGAGGTGACCGGCGGGGAAATTTGGTTCAAGGGGCAAAACATTCTCGAGCTTGAGCCGGATGAGCGCGCCCGCCTTGGTTTGTTTCTGGCTTTCCAATACCCGGTGGCGATTCCCGGCGTGAGCGTGGCGAAGTTTCTGAAAAGCTCCTGCGATGCCGTGCAAGGCGATGGTCGAAAATCCGCCGGCGAATTTCTCAAGGAGCTGCGCGAAAACCTGAAGTTTCTCGAGATGAACGAGGCGTTTCTCAACCGCTTTCTCAACGATGGCTTTTCCGGCGGCGAGAAGAAGCGAATGGAAATCCTCCAGATGTTGATGCTGAAGCCGTCCTTTGCCGTCATGGACGAGACCGACTCCGGCCTCGACATCGATGCGTTGCGCATCGTTTCGAAGGGCGTCAACCGCTTGCAGGGCGCGACGTTTGCCTTGCTGGTGATCACCCACTACGAGCGCATCCTGACCCATATCAAACCCGACCACCTTCATGTGCTGATCGACGGCAAAGTAGTCATGTCCGGCGGTCCGGAACTGGTGAAGGAGCTCGAGCAAAAGGGCTACGACTGGCTGCGCGAACGATTTGGCAAGGAAGTGCTGGTCTAACCGGAGAATCAAGATGCCCACGCTGGAAACCGATAGCAAACTGGTCGACGCCGAATACAAATACGGCTTTGAAACCGTCGTGCCGACCGATTCCTTGCCCAAGGGATTGAACGAGGACATCATCCGTCAGCTTGCCGCCAAAAAAGGCGAACCGGAATGGATGGTCGATTGGCGGCTGAAGGCCTATCGCAAGTGGCTGAAGATGGAAGAGCCGAAGTGGGCGGATGTTTGTCATCCGCCGATTGATTATCAGGACATCCGCTATTACTCCGCGCCCAAGCGCGATGCCGCGAATGCCGAAGCCATCGACAAGGAGATGATGGACACCTTTGAGCGTCTTGGCGTGCCGCTGCATGAGCGCGACCGGCTCGCCGGTGTGGCTGTGGATGCAGTGTTCGACAGCGTATCGGTGGCGACCACGCAAAAAGAAAAGCTCGCCGAGCTCGGCGTAATCTTCTGTTCCATTACCGAGGCGATTCACCATCATCCCGATCTGGTGCAAAAATACCTGAGCACGGTCGTGCCGACCGGCGACAATTTCTATGCCGCGCTGAACTCCGCGGTGTTTACCGATGGATCGTTTTGCTACATTCCCAAAGGCGTCAAATGTCCGATCGAGCTCTCCACCTATTTTCGCATCAACGCCGTGGACACCGGTCAATTCGAGCGCACACTGATCGTGGCCGATGAAGGATCCTATGTCTCCTACATTGAAGGTTGCACCGCGCCCTCGCGCGATCGCAATCAGTTGCATGCGGCCGTGGTCGAGTTGATCGCCCTCGAAGGCGCCCAGATCAAATACTCCACCGTGCAAAACTGGTATGCCGGTGACGACCAGGGTCAGGGCGGCATTTACAACTTCGTCACTAAGCGCGGCCATTGCCGCGGACACAATTCCAAAATTTCCTGGACGCAGGTCGAGGTCGGATCCTCGATCACCTGGAAATACCCCAGTGTCGTGCTGGAGGGAAACAACTCGGTGGGCGAATTTTATTCCGTGGCCTTTACCAATAAGAAGATGCAGGCCGATACCGGAACCAAAATGATCCACATCGGCAAGAACACGCGCAGTACGATCGTGTCGAAGGGAATTTCCGCCGGGGAATCGCGCAATTCCTACCGCGGGCTGGTGCAGATCCTGCCGTCCGCCGAGAACGCGCGGAATCATACGCAGTGCGACTCGATGCTGATCGGGGACCGTTGCTCGGCCAACACCTATCCGGTCATCGAGTGCGAGGCCGAGACCGCGATTACCGAACACGAGGCGACCACCTCGAAAATCAGCGAGGAGCAGTTGTTTTACATCATGAGTCGCGGCATCGACGAAGAGAGCGCCACCTCGCTGGTCGTGAACGGTTTCTGCAAGGATGTATTCAAAGAGTTGCCGATGGAGTTTTCCGTTGAGGCGATCAAGTTGCTGGAAATCAAGCTGGAGCACAGCGTCGGATGAACACACTCGCCATGGTCGATCAACCGGAAATCAAATCCTTCAGTGCTTCCGCGTTTCAACAGGTGCTGGCGGCTACAGCTTCGCCGGTCCTGCGTGAAAAGCGCCAGGCGGCATTCGATGCCCAGCTTGCGATGTCGTGGCCCACGGCGCGCGACGACGAATGGCGCCGGACGAATCCGGAGCTTTTTCCCTTCGCGAAGTTTCATCTTCTACCGTCGCTGAACCGCGTTGAATCGCAGGTGAGCGATGAGCTTGATCAGCTGTTCGATGTCGTGGTGACGGTGGATGAATCCGGTTACGCCATCGCCGATCGCAATGGCCTGTGCCGTCAGGGTGCGTTGATCGTGAAGGGGTTGTCCGAGGCGGCGGAGGAACATGCCGATGCCGTCCAGCGTCATGTGCATGGTGCGGCCTTGATCGAAGGACAGCGCAAATTTACCGAGCTTAACGGGGCCTTCTGGAACATGGGGCTTTTTGTTCATTTGCCGGCGAATGCAAACATTCCCGGTGGCGTGCTCGTGCGGTACAAGTTGACCAAGCCGCATGCGATGCTGGCCCCTAAGTTGGTGGTGGTCGCTGAAGCCGGTTCGCGCGCGAATGTGGTGGAGGTGTTTCAATCCGCCGATGATTGCCCGGTGTGTTGTCTGGGTGCGCGCGAGTTGTATGTCGATCAGGCGGCCCGGTTGCAATTGTTTAGCCTGCAGGAATGGGGGCGGACCAGTTATCATCTCAGCGAAGACTGGGGCCACGTCGAGCGCGATGCGCAAATCGACTGGATCACGCTTTCCCTCGGCTCCGCGGTAAGCAAATCCACCATGGGTTGTAATGTCGCCGCGCCGAATGCCAATGCCTATTTAAGCGGATTGTTTTTCGCCGACCGGGATCAGCATGTCGACCAGCGCACGTTGCAGCAACATGCCGCTCCGCACACCTACAGCAACCTGCTCTATAAAGGCGCGGTGAAGGATCAGGGGCATTCGGTCTATCAGGGCATCATCGCGGCTAAACCCGGCGCAATCAAAGTGGATGCGTACCAGATGAACAACAACCTCGTGCTGAGCAACGGCGCGCGGGCTGATTCGTTGCCGGGACTGAAAATTGATGCGGATGATTTGAAGTGCAGTCACGGATCGACGATGGGCAACCTGGATCCCGATCAGTTGTTTTACTTGCGCTGCCGCGGGTTTTCCGAGGCGGATGCCCGGCGCACGCTGGTATTGGCCTTTTTCGAGGAAATCATCGCCAAGATTCCCTATGAGTTTCTGCAGGAGCGCATCCGCGCCGATGTAAACCGCAAAATCTGATTCGCCTATGAGCTCCACCTACAAGCCGCACCAAACCCCGGCCTGGCGTGACTTGGTTGGTCATCAGGCCGCCTTGGCCTCCCTTCATCTGCGTGATTTGTTCCGGGACGATGCCCGGCGAAGCTCGTCGATGACGCTGGAGGTCGATGGTTTGCATCTTGATTACTCCAAGAACCTGGTCACGCCGGAAACACTCCAGCTCCTGAACAATCTGGTTCGTCAATCGCCGCTAGCCGCGCAGCGGGACGCCATGTTTTCCGGTCAGAAGATCAATTTCACGGAAAACCGGGCGGTGCTTCATGTCGCCCTTCGCAACCGGTCCAATACGCCGGTGGCGGTGGATGGCCAGGATGTGATGCCCGAGGTGAACGCTGTGCTCGAAAAGATGCGCTCATTCAGCCGTCGCATCCGCTCCGGCGAATGGAAGGGCTTTACCGGAAAACGCATCCGCAACGTGGTCAACCTCGGCATCGGCGGATCCGATCTCGGACCAGTGATGGCGTGCGAGGCGTTGAAGCCTTATACCGATCGAAGCCTCGTTGTGCGCTTTGTGTCAAATGTCGACGGCACGCACATCGCCGAGTGTCTGCGCGATCTTGATCCGGCTGAAACGTTGTTCATCGTCGCTTCGAAGACATTCACCACGCAGGAGACCATGACCAATGCCGAATCGGCGAAGGCATGGTTGCTCGGGGGGTTGAAGGATCCGGCGGCGGTGGCAAAGCATTTTGTCGCCTTGTCGACCAATACAAAAAAGGTCACGGAGTTCGGCATCGATCCCGCCAACATGTTTGCCTTCTGGGATTGGGTGGGGGGGCGTTATTCGCTGTGTTCGGCGATCGGACTGCCGGTGATGGTGGCGGTCGGTCCGGAAAATTTCGATGCGCTGCTTGATGGTGCCCATGCGATGGACCGGCACTTTGTGGAAGCGCCGGTGGAAAACAATCTGCCGGTGCTGCTGGCCCTGCTGGGTATCTGGTACAACAATTTCTGGGGCGCGGAATCGCACGCGATTCTGCCGTATGACCAGTATCTCCACCGTTTTGCCGCCTACTTTCAGCAGGGCGACATGGAGAGCAACGGCAAGTCGGTGGATAATCAGGGTGAAAAAATCAACTACCAGACCGGACCCATCATCTGGGGTGAGCCGGGTACGAACGGCCAGCACTCGTTTTATCAGCTGATCCACCAGGGAACGAAGATGATCCCCTGCGATTTCATCGGCTTCGCTAAGTCGCACAACCCGGTAAGCGATCATCATCCCAAGCTTATGGCCAATTTTTTCGCGCAAACCGCCGCCTTGGCCTTCGGCAAAACGCTGGACGAGGTGAAGGCCGAGGGTGTGCCGGATGCGCTGGCGCCGTTCAAAGTGTTCGAGGGCAATCACCCGACCAATACGATCATGGCCAGGCAGCTGACCCCTTATGTGCTGGGCCAGTTGATCGCGATGTACGAACACAAAATTTTCGTGCAGGGCGTGATTTGGAATATCAATCCCTACGACCAGTGGGGTGTGGAGCTCGGCAAGGTGCTGGCCTCGAAAATTCTTCCGGACCTCATGCCCGGGGCCGCCGGTGCGTTGAAGCATGATGCGTCGACGAATGCGCTGATTGCCAAATTTCGCGCATGGCGTGATTAAGCCGGCGTTACCCGTGCATTACTTCGCCGAAGCTTTGCGCAATTGGTCGCGGCCGCGGATGACATCGATCACGTTGGCGCCGTAGAGAAATATCAGCGAGGCAAACGGGCCGGTTGGCCAGGTTACTCCGGAGCGAAGCAGGCTCGCGACAAGGGCGGCGACCAGGCTGAACAACATAAGGAACGCCGCCAGGTAAAAGGTGCCCGCATTATACCGTTTCTGTTTCCATTGTCCGGCCCCGGGAAGTAACAGGGAGATCCAAACCGGCCGCATGGTGGCATCCGGTGGCGTGGTGGATGATGATTTCACGCGAGGGCGAGATCGAGATGCCGGTCGGTAGTGATGGTGTCCGATGCCCGGCCGATCATGGTAAACGGTCCGGTCCAGTCGATGCGCACGCGGACCAATCGGCCGCATAAATCGCGGTCGTCGTCGAAATAAACCGCCTTGCCTTGCGGCGTGCGACCGTACAGTCGCGCACCCTCGCGTGACTCCACCAGCACTTCCACGTCCTGCCCGCGCAGGAGGGCGTTCTTGCGGCTGAGGATGTCTTTTTGCAAGGCCTCCAGCTCGGCCCAGCGATCCCGCTTTTCCTGGTGGGAAACATCGTCCGGCATTTGGCGCGCGGCGATGGTTTTCGGCCGCACCGAATATTTTGAGAGGTGTGTCTTGTCGAGTTCGAGATCCTTCAACAGCTGATACGTGTCCATGAAGTGCGCCCGCGTTTCACCGGGAAAGCCGACGATGATATCCGTGTGTATCGCCACATCCGGAATGATCCGGCGGATGCGATCCACCAGAGCGCGGAATTGCTCCTGGGTATAACCGCGGCGCATATTTTCGAGCACCTGGTTGTTACCGGCCTGCACGGCCACTTCGATGTGCGGACAGACTTTTGGCGTATTCGCGACGGTTTGGAGCAAGTCGTCGGTCATGTAGCTCGGATGGCTGGTGAGAAAGCGGATGCGCTCGATACCGTCAATGGCCGACGCGGCACGAAGCAACGCGCTGAGATCGGTGCCATCGTTGAAGTCGATGCCGTAGCGATCGATGATCTGCCCGAGCAGCATGATTTCCTTGATGCCCTGTCCGGCGAGGCCGCGCACTTCCGTGAGGATGTCGTTCATCGGCCGGCTGCGTTCGGCGCCGCGGCGATACGGAATCACACAGAACGTGCAGGCATGGGAGCATCCCAACACCACCGGCACATGGGCGGTGACGGTTTTGCCGAGGGTCAGCGCGGGCAGGGGAAGATCTTCATCTTGCAACGCATCCCGCAACGTCCGTTGACGGCGCTCCTCGACCCGGAGATCTTCCAGCCATCCGAGTTGCTCGAGATAATCGAGCAGGGGCGTGGTTTCGGATGGCGGCATGAACACATCCACATACGGAAAACGCTTCTTGAGCGCGGGCGCTTCGCGCATGCCGACCATGCATCCCATGAGGCCGATGACCAGATCCGGGCGCTCGTTCTTGATGGCTTGAATGGCCCCGAGTTTGCCCACCGCCTTGTTTTCCGCCTGCTGGCGGACCACGCAGGTGTTCAAGACCACCACGTCCGCATCCCCGGGTGAATCGGCTGGCGTCAAGCCGGCGAATTCAAGCTGCTGGGCCATGCGGCGCGAGTCGGCCTCGTTCATTTGACAGCCAACCGTCCAGATATTGTAGCGGCGTGCTGCCTTGCTGGTCGCGTGTTCAATCATGGCGGCGAACCATACACCAGCGCCGGAAGCCCTTCAATGGCGGATTGCGAAGACCGGATCGATCCGGTATAAGCTCCTGCCATGAGCAAAGCTAACGCCAAAAAGACCACGGTGGGGGTCATTCACGAAGAAGTGCTGGCATTCACGGCCGGCAAGGACGTGGTCCTTGACCAGGCCCTGGTGGCCGCCGACTGTCTCGGATCGGCCGCCCATGTGACGATGCTCTCCCGGATGCCGGTCAAACCGGCGTTGTTCACCGCGGCCCAGGTCAAAAAAGTCATCCGTGCGCTGGGCGACATCATGGCGCAGGCGGCCGCGGGCACATTTGCTATCACGCTGGAAGATCAGGATGTGCATTTGGCGGTGGAGCGCAATCTCACCGAGAAGCTCGGCGATCTGGGCAAGAAAATCCATACGGGCCGGAGCCGGAACGACCAGGTTGCGCTTGATTTGCGGTTATATGCCCGGGAACAGCTGCTGGGCACGATTGACGAGGCCGCGGCGCTGGCCGCCGTTTTGCTGGCATTCGGGCGGGAACACCGGAAGGTGCCGATGGTGGGGCGGACGCATATGCAACCCGGCATGCCAAGCTCGGTCGGTTTGTGGGCAACATCCTTCACCGAGGCGCTGATGGATGACATCGCATTGCTCCGGCAAATCTACGAACTCAACAACAAATCGCCGCTGGGATCGGCGGCGAGTTATGGCGTGCCGCTGCCGATCGACCGGAAACTTGTTGCGGATCTTCTCGGTTTCCACGCGCCGTGTCACAACGTGCTTTATGCCAACAACAGCCGGGGCAAAATGGAGTCGATGATTCTGATGGCGATGAGCCAGATCATGCTCACGCTTTCCCGGCTCGCCCAGGACATGATGATTTTTACCATGCCGGAGTTTGGTTACTTTAATTTGCCGGCCGCGTTTTGCACCGGTAGCAGCATCATGCCGCAGAAGAAAAATCCCGACGTGCTTGAGCTGGTACGGGCCAAGGCATCGCGCGTGAAAGCCGATGCCATGGCCGCCTTCGACCTGGTGAAGAATTCACCGACCGGCTACAACCGGGATCTGCAGGAAGCCAAGGAAGTCTTCATGTCCGGGATCAACACCACCCGGTCGTGTCTGAGAATTCTGGCCGCGATGTGCGCCGGAACCACGGTGAATGCCGGCAAGTTGGCCGGCGGATTCACCCCCGATGTGTTCGCCACCGACCGGGCCCTGGAGCTGGTGGCATCCGGTATGCCGTTCCGCGATGCCTATCATTATGTGAAAAATCATCTGCATGAGCTTGAGGCTATGGATCCGCGCGAGGCGATTGCCCGGAAGAAGCATCTCGGCGGCACGGCCGGACTTGATTTCGCGATGTACGCGAAATCGATTGCAAGCGTGCAGTCCTTTGCCCGCGGCGAGAAGGAGCGCATCCAGCGGGTGAGCCGGGCGTTGGTGGGCCGGGCGGTTTGAGCCGCTCGTGAACCGGCGCGGAGTCATCGTGCTGTTGCTGGTCGGCGCGGTTGCATTGACTCTTTTTGTGCGACAGGCCCGGGAGGGCCTCCGGCAATCCCGTCAGCGCGCCTGCGTGGCGAATCTGCGGGACCTCGAAGGGGCCAAGGAGCAGTATGCGCTGGAGCACGAGGGGCGTGCGCCAGAGGGTATGGCGGCTTTGCGGTTGGGTTACTTGCGCGCGATGCCCGTTTGCCCGGCCGGCGGGACCTACTCGCCGGGCGATATGCAACAGCCGGTGAGCTGCGATTATCCGGGGCATGACGCGAGTTGGTAATCACTGCGCAAAAAGCTTGAAAACCACCCATCCATCGGTGAATCTTGCCTTTTGCATTTTAATCAGCCCGGTACACGGGCATGGAGACGGTACGACAGACCTGCATGAAATTAGATACAACGAGTGATTTGTACAAAATGCGCCACAGTTGTGCGCATGTTCTGGCTACCGCGGTTTGTCGTTTATATAAAGATGTTCAGCTGGACATCGGCCCGCCGACCGAGGACGGGTTCTATTACGATTTCGACCTTCCGCATCGCCTGACCCCCGAGGACTTTCAGCAAATCGAGGCGGAAATGGCGCGCATCATCGCCGAGGATCAGCCGTTCGAGTGCGTCGAGGTGAGCCGGGAAGAAGCGAAATCCATCATCCACGGCAAGGGGCAGAAGTTCAAAATCGAGCGCCTGGCCGATATTCCCGATGGCGATGCCATCACCTTTTACCGGAATGGTGAATTTGTCGATCTGTGCCGCGGTCCTCATGTCGAGCGAACCGGCAAGATCCGCGCCTTCAAGCTTCTTTCCGTAGCCGGCTCCTACTACCGCGGCAAGGAAACCAATCCGATGCTTCAGCGGGTGTACGGCACCGCGTTCACGAATGAGAAGCAGTTGAATCTCCATCTCAAGCAGCTCGAGGAGGCGAAGCTTCGCGACCACCGCAAGCTCGGCCGCGAGCTGGATCTGTTCAGTATCCAGGATGATGTCGGTCCCGGCCTCATTCACTGGCATCCCAAGGGCGCGCGCATCCGTTGCCTGATCGAGGACTACTGGCGCAAGGAACATTTCCGTGGTGGTTACGATTTGTTGTATACCCCGCACACCGGACGCAGTCAGCTCTGGGAAACGTCCGGGCATCTGAGCTTCTACCGCGAGAGTATGTACGCCCCGATGCAGATCGACGAGAACGAGTATTTCATCAAGCCGATGAATTGCCCGTTTCACATCGAAATTTACAAAACGCAAAAGCGCTCCTACCGCGACTTGCCGCTGCGCTGGGCCGAACTTGGCACGGTGTATCGTTACGAGAAGGCCGGCGTGTTGCATGGTTTGCTGCGCGTGCGCGGATTCACTCAGGACGATGCCCATTTGTTCTGCACCGGGGAGCAAATGGAGAGCGAGATCATCCGCGTCATCCGTTTCGCGATCAACATCTGGCGCACCTTCGGTTTCGATCAGATCACCGCGTATCTCTCCACCCGGCCGGCCAAGGCCGTGGGCGAGGAGCGGTTGTGGAACGATGCCACGGCATCGCTCGAAAAAGCGTTGAAGATGGAGAACATTCCCTACGAGGTCGACGAGGGCGGCGGCGCCTTTTACGGACCCAAGATCGACATGAAGGTCAAAGATGCCATCGGTCGCGAGTGGCAGATGACCACTATTCAGTTCGACTTCAATCTGCCCGAACGTTTCGATCTCACCTATGTCGGCGACGATAACAAGGAGCATCGCCCATACATGATTCACCGGGCGCTGTTCGGGAGCATCGAGCGTTTCTTCGGCATCTTGACCGAGCATTACATCGGCGCATTCCCGGTCTGGCTGGCGCCCGAACAGGTCCGGGTGTTGACCCTCACCAATCATCAGGACGAGTACGCCCGCCAGTTGGTCGATACGCTCCGGGAGTCGGATGTCCGCGTGAGTCTGGATGTGCGCAATGAGAAAATCGGCGCGAAGATTCGCAACGCCCAGATGGAAAAAATTCCCTACATGATCATCGTCGGCGCCAAGGAGCAGGAGGCCAGCCGGGTCGCGGTGCGCGGCCGGACGAGCGGCGATCTCGGCGTGATGACGCTGGCGCATTTTATGGATCAACTTCGAGTGGAAGAATCTTCGCGGGGACAAACGGTGGTCGCCGCGATGGCGGATAAGTAGTAGCAGGTAACAGATGGAGGCAGGTCATTCGTAATTTCACGCGCATAAATCATCAGATCAGGGTTCCGGAAGTCCGTTGCGTGGACGTGGACGGAGCCCTCGTGGGCGTTGTATCCACGCGGGAAGCATTGACGCTGGCCCATCAGCGCGGGCTCGATCTCGTGGAAATTTCCCCTCAAGCCCAACCGCCGGTTTGCCGGATCATGGATTTTGGCAAATACAAGTTTGAGCAGGCTAAAAAGGATAAGCAGGCCCGCAAGAACCAGACCAACACCAAGGTCAAGGAAGTCAAATTCCACACCAATGTGGAGGACCATGACTATCACACCAAACTTCGCCATATCCGCGAGTTTTTGGATGAAGGTCACCGGGTCAAGGTTTCGCTGATGTTCCGTGGACGCGAAAACGCCCACCAGGAGCTCGGTTACGAGGTGATTCGCCGGGTCATTGTGGATGTCGCGGATATCGCCACGGCGGACAAGGAACCGCAGAAGATGGGCCGTTTCCTGATCGTGCTGCTGGCCCCGCGGCCGGCCAGCGCGAAAAAGAAATAGACAATTTATCTTCTGTTACGTATAAACTCCCGCTTCTTTCGCTGTCCGGAAGGATGGCTAGTTAAGTATTCCGGCCCGAAAGCCGGTCGAGGAATCGTGTCATGCCCAAAAAGAAAACCAGAAAAGCCGTGGCGAAACGTTTCAAAAAGACGGCCAATGGCAAATTGAAGTTCCACAAAATTGGCCGACGTCATTTGCTCGGTCACAAGAGTCGTGGACGCAAACGCAATCTGCGCAAGGCGGCGGTGCTTTCCGCCTCGTTTGAAAAACAGATTGGCAGCACACTAGCCTGATTGTAGAGGAGACCTTCCATGCCCAGATCAACCAATGCCCCAGCTTCCCGTCGCCGCCGTAAACGCCGCCTTGAATTGGCGAGCGGATATTACGGCGCCCGCAGCCGCTTGTTCCGCACCGCCACAGAGTCGGTCGATCGCGCCATGCGCATGGCGTACGATCACCGCAAACTCAAAAAGCGCGACTACCGCGGTTTGTGGATTCAGCGTTTGTCCGCCGCCTGCAAATTGAACGACATCACCTACAGCAAGTTCATCTCCGGGCTGATCAAGGCCGGTGTGACCTTGAATCGCAAGATGCTCTCCGAGATCGCCATTCATGATCCGGACGGTTTTGCCAAGATTGTCGGTGTGGCCAAAAGCAAGCTGGCTTAAGCGGACAGCCGTCCGCATGTAGATGTTGGATGGCGGTGCGATCCACCGGATTTCCATCTTTCCAACGATTGGAACTTTTGATTCGAGCAAGTTCCAATCGTTGGATTTTTTTGCCCGGATCACCAACGACCTGGATGTTTCGCCCCTTCGCCGTTGCCCCCGGCACCGGCTTCCGCTAATCTAGAACCCTTTATCCGGGAACGTACACTATGGAAGCTGGTATTGTCGGACTGCCGAATGTAGGAAAGAGCACGCTCTTTAACGCGCTAACCGCCGCGGGAGCGGAGGCGAACAATTATCCTTTTTGCACCATCGAACCTAACGTCGGCATCGTGCCGGTGCCGGATCCCCGCCTGAAGGTGATTAATAAGTTTATCGAAACCAAGTCAATCCTTCCCTCGGCGCTGAAGTTGGTCGATATCGCCGGTCTCGTGAAAGGCGCAAGCAAGGGAGAGGGGTTGGGTAACAAGTTTCTCTCTCACATTCGCAACGTTGACGCCATTCTCGAAGTAGTCCGTTGCTTCGAAAACGACGACGTAACCCATGTCGATGGTTCGGTGAATCCGGTGCGCGATATCGAGACGATCGAGATGGAGCTGTTGCTCTCCGACCTCCAGATGGCCGAGGATTCGCTTCACCGCGCCCAAAAATCCGCGCGCGGCGGCGATAAGGAATCCATCGCCCGGGCTGGCGCTCTGGAAATCCTGAAGGCGTCGCTGGCCGGGGGCAAGCCGGTGCGGGCGTTGAGCCTCTCCGAGGAACATCAGCGCGCAATCAAAAGCATGGGTTTTCTCACGGCGAAGAAGGTGCTGTATGTGGCCAACGTGGATGAGTCGTCGATGCACGGCAACGCGCATGTCGAGACGGTGAAGGCCTATGCCGCAACGAACGGCGGCGAGGTCGTGATTGTCTGCGCGAAGATCGAGTCGGAACTCGCCGAGCTGGAGGAGGCCGATCGCCTGGAGATGCTGGCCTCGCTTGGCATGAGTGAGCCGGCGCTGGCCGCGGTGGCGCGAGCCGCGTATCACCTTCTCGGGCTGCAGAGTTTCTTCACGGCGGGCGAAAAGGAGATCCGCGCGTGGCCGGTCACCGTGGGGTCAACCGCACCGCAAGCGGCCGGCGTTATTCATACCGATTTTGAGCGCGGTTTCATCCGTGCGGAAATTTACAGCGTGGCCGATCTGGAACAATTCGGCAGCGAAGCGGCGATCAAATCCGCCGGCAAGCTGAGGCTTGAAGGCAAAACCTACGTCATGCAGGATGGCGATGTCTGCCACTTCTTATTCAACGTATGAAAACGAAACTTCCGCCCTATGATCGACCGTCCTTCGCCCGGAAATATCACTACCCCGGCCAGGATCTCGGGGTCACATACCGTCCCAAGGCGTCCTCGTTCCGGGTCTGGGCGCCCACGGCCAAGCATGTCGAGGTGCTGTTGTTTCGAACCGGTCACGAGGACGAGACGCCCCGGATTATCTCGATGGAGCGAAGCGTGTCCGGAACGTGGGCGCTAACCGTGGCCGGCGATTTGCGCCATCAGTATTACCGCTATCGTCTCGTCCATGCGGAACTCGCCGATGCGGTGGAAGCGATGGATCCTTACGCTGTGGCGGCCGGCGCCAACGGCAACCGCGCAATGATTGTCGATCTGCGGGAGACCGATCCGAAAGGCTGGGCAAGCGACACCAAGCCGCCTTTTGCCCACCCGGTGGATGCCGTTATTTACGAGGCGCATGTGCGTGATTTCACCATTCATGCTTCCGCGGGCAGCGCCCGACCCGGCACATATATCGCGCTGGCCAAGGCCGGTACGCGCGGACCGGACGGCATCAAGACCGGCGTGGATCATTTGCGCGAGCTAGGCATCACACACGTGCACCTGCTGCCGGTGGCGGATTACGCCAGTGTCGACGAGACCAAAAAAACCGCGCAGTACAACTGGGGGTATGATCCGAAAAATTACAACGTGCCGGAAGGTTCCTACGCCACCGATGCCTTCGACGGACGGGTGCGCGTGCGCGAATTCAAGGAAATGGTCATGGGCCTGCACAAGGCCGGCATCCGTGTGGTGCTGGATGTGGTCTACAATCACACCTATCACACGACCGACGCTCACTTTCAGCATCTCGTGCCCGGCTACTATCATCGCCAAAACAAGGAGGGCGGATTCTCCAACGGCTCCGGCTGTGGTAATGAAGTGGCCTCGGATCGATCGATGGTGCGCAAGATGATGATCGATTCGCTGGTTTTCTGGGCGAAAGAATACCATGTGGACGGTTTTCGCTTCGATCTGATGGGCCTGCACGATCTCGAAACCATGAAGCAAATCCGCAAGGCGCTGGACAAGGTGGACTCTACGATCATTTTGTACGGTGAAGGCTGGACCGGTGGCGACAGTCCGCTGCCTTGGCATGATCGCGCGATGAAGACCCATGTGGGTGCGCTTGACCGGATCGCCGCGTTTAATGACACCCTCCGAGATGCCATCAAGGGTCATGTGGCGAATCATCACGAACCGGGATTTATACAAGGCGCGGCGGATAAAGAGGAGCGCTTGAAGACCGGGATTGTCGCATCGGTGAAGCATCCGCAGATAACCTATCCGGCCGGCGATTTGTGGAGTGGTCCGTGGGCGAGGGAGCCGCATCACTGCGTGAGTTACAACTCATGCCACGACAACCATACCCTGTGGGATAAGATCGCCATCACCACGCCCCGCCTCAAGGAAACCGACCGGATCAAGATGAACAAACTGGCGGCGGCGATCACGTTGACGAGCCAGGGCCTCGCCTTTCTGCATGCCGGCGAGGAGATGGTCCGTACCAAGAAGGGTCATGAAAACAGCTACAATTTGCCCGATGCCATCAACGCCATGGATTGGCGGCGAAAAATCATGCATGCTGATGTCGTGGATTATTACCGCGGGTTGATTGCCCTGCGCAAACAACATGTGGCCTTCCGCATGCGCACCGCCGGGGATATCCGCCGTCACCTGGCTTTTCTGCCAATGCCAAGCAAGGGCATGGTCGGGTATTGCATTGATGGCGAGGGGATAGGCGATGCGGCGGCATGGCTGGTGGTGATCTTTAATGCGACGCCGAAATCGCACACGGTCGATTTACCCGAGTCGGGTTGGCAGGTGCTGGTGGATGGCGAGCAGGCGGGTGTGAAGGCGCTGCGCCGGATCAAAGGATCCCAATGCGAGGTCGCGGCGCGCTCGGCGCTGGTGTTGGCCAAATTCTGATCACCACGGGTAAACGGGCATGATCATCGTCCTGAAAATGCTCGCCCGACTGTTTGCTGCGCTGTCGTCGCAATCGGCGGCGGCGGCCGGCCGTTGGCTCGGATCGGTCATTCATGTATTTCTCCGCGGCAAAGTGACCATTGCCCGGAAGGCACTGGCGGAAAGTTTTCCGGAGTGGGAGGCGGCGCGTGTCCGCGAAGTGGCACGCAAGGTATTCATCAACCAGGGGATCTTCTTTGTCGAATTCATGCGCATGATCGGTCGACCGAAGAGCGATCCGGTGGACGAGATCATCGCCGGTCCGGCATTGATCGAGCGGGCGCGGAAGCTACGGGATGAGCACGGTTCACTCCTGGTGCTGGTTGCTCACATCAACAATTACGAATATCTGGCGGCGTGGGCGGCGCGGTTGTTTCCGTTGTCGATCATCACCAAGCCGCTGAAGCCGGCCCGGTTTAACGACTATATCAGGTCCGTGCGGGCGAGTTATGGCTTGCAGGAGTTTGACCATCATGGTTCGTACCGGCAGGTGCTGCGCAATCTGAAATCGGGTGGATGCGTGGGTTTTATTCTCGATCAGAATCGCACGAATAAACTGGGTGTCTTTGTCACCTTTTTTGGCCGGCCCGCCTCGACATCGCCCGGGCTGGCCATGATGTCGGCACAGAGCGGCGTGCCGGTGTTGCCGGCCTGCACGGTGCGCGAGAATGGTCGCCTGCGCGTCAAGTTGATGGACCTCATTCCGCCGCCGCCTGACCGTGAAATCGCCACCTTGCAGGATTTTACCCAGCGCTACACATCGGCGATCGAGGCCATGATTCGCGAACAACCGGAAGGTTGGATCTGGATGCACAAACGTTGGCGGACCAAACCGAAGCCGGGAGATCGGGTGACCCGTCCGGATGGAACAGATTATCATGTCTGATGTGCTTTTACAGATCGAAGACCTCTCGGTGTCGTTTGGTCCGGTGGCCGCGGTCACGGATGTGAGTCTCACCGTGCATGCGGGCGAATTTATCGCGCTGGTCGGAGAGAGCGGGTCCGGAAAAACCGTGACCGCGTTGATGGTGTCCCGGCTCATCGGTGCGCCTCCCGTCACATCTGTTTCGGGAAAAATTCTTTTTCGCGGCGACGATTTGATGGCGATGCCCGAGGAAAGGTTGCGATCGCTTCGCGGTGCGCGCGTGGCGTATGTGTTTCAAGAGCCGGCCACGGCGCTCAACCCGGTCTTCACCGCCGGCGAGCAGATTGGTGAGTCGCTGGCGTTGCATGGCAAAAGTCGCGACCGGCGCCAGAACGAGGTCATTTCGCTCCTGGAGAGTGTCGGTATACGCGATCCGGCGCGCGTGGCTAAGGCCTATCCGCATCAATTGAGCGGGGGGCAGCAGCAACGGGTAATGATTGCCATGGCGTTGGCCTGTGATCCGGATTTGCTTATCGCTGACGAACCGACCACGGCGTTGGATGTGACGGTGCAGGCGCAAATTCTGGAACTGCTCAAGAAATTGCAGCGCGAGCACGGCATGGCCGTCTTGCTCATCACCCATAATCTGGCCATCGCCGCCAACATGGCCGACCGGATCGCCGTGATGTATGCCGGCGAACTGGTCGAAACCGGCCGGGCGGAAGATGTGGTCAAGACACCGCGGCATCCCTACACGCAAGCCCTGCTAAAGGCGGTTCCCCGGATGCAGGGCGCGTCCGGTCAGCTACAAGGCATCCCCGGCCAGATCCCTCCCGCCAACGCTTGGCCGTCCGGCTGTCGCTTTCACCCCCGCTGCCCGATCGCGCAAGATCGCTGTCGCGGCGAGAAGCCGGACATGATGCAGGTGGAAAACCATCAAAGAGCGCGATGTTTATTCGCTCATGCGTCTTGATGAGCGGCGTATCTATGTGCATGTAGTTCAATCGTTTATCCCTTGTCGGCAGGCCTATTCGATGTAGCTGGCGATCCTTTTCAATCTGGAGTGACTAGTTATGGCAGAAACACCTTGTACGGCTCTTGCGCAGAGTCTATACATTTACCATGAAATCTACGTATTCTATCTCCGAAGCTCAGGCAAAGTTGCCGTCGCTTTTGCGTGATCCACGGGCGACGTTTGTTCCCATTACGCGACATAATGAGACGGTGGGTTATCTGCTCTCAAAACAGCGTATGGATGCTATCGTGGAGACCTTGGAGCTGTTGGCTGATCCCAAGGCCATGAAGGCGTTGCAAAAAGCTCGTACCGGAAAAACCCGCTATAAATCGCTTGATGACCTCGGTGAGGATTGATGTTTCCACCCAGGTTGCGGACTTTCTTCGCGGGCTGGCGCCCCATCCCCGGCGTTTGCTCAGGGCCGCTCTACGGGATCTGGGCGAGGGTCGTGGCGATATTCTCGCGCTCGAACATCCGCTTGATGGATTCTATCGCTTGAGGGTGGGCCGCTACCGCGCAATCTTTCGCTATGCTACGGTTCGCGGTCTTACGGTTGTTCGCTGTGAATTCGCTCAGCGACGCGAATTGATCTACGAGACTTTTGCTGAAATGGTAACCACTCTGATGAAATCATGAATTATGCTCGGCAGCGCACAGGCACCAACCGATGAATGAGTCGTCGCCTTTACTATCCGCCGAGGCGGTTTCCCTCCATTACAAGGGACTGGTGCGACCGGCGCTGGACGAGGTCTCGGTGCACATCCGGGCGGGGCGGACGCTGGGCGTCGTCGGGGAAAGCGGTAGCGGCAAGTCCTCGCTGGCCCGGGTGTTGATGGGGCTCGAAACGCTGAGCGGTGGCCGCGTGCTTTATCGCGGGCGGGACATCGATGGTTTCGACCGGAGCGAGCGCATGGATTTCCGGCGGAAAGTGCAGATGGTGTTTCAGGATCCCTTCAACAGCCTCAATCCCCGCAAGACCATCGGCGCGACTTTGGCCGAAGTGCTGAAGGTTCATCGCATCGCGGATTCGAGCCCGGAATCGCTCCTGGAAAAAGTCGGTTTGGATGCGGCCATGGCCCACCGCTACCCGCACGAGCTCAGTGGCGGCCAACGGCAGCGGGTCGGTATTGCCCGGGCGATGTCCTTACAGCCCGAGGTCATCATCGCCGACGAGCCTGTTTCGGCCCTCGACGTGTCGGTTCAAGCCCACATCCTCAACCTGCTCAAAAAACTGGTTGAGGAAACCGGCGTCACCCTGGTCCTCATCGCCCACGACCTCGCCGTGGTGCGCCAGGTCTGCGATGACGTGATCGTCATGAACGAAGGCCACATCGTGGAGCAGGGGGAGTCAGCCCGCGTGCTGCAGCGGCCGGAAGCGAATTACACGCGCCAGCTTATCGCGGCGGTTCCGGTGTTGCCGTATTAGCTGTTCGAATGTTGGCAAAAATTACCTTGTGCGGTTCGTGTATAAAGTCTCTATGCGAACTGGCACCCCATCTCCGGCGCTTGCTCCGGACTGCGCTAAGAAATCTAGGCGAGGGTCGTGGTGATATTCTCGGTAACCAGTCTGATGAAATCATGAATCACGCTCTGTAGCCTTGCACTAATTGCCCCGATTTATTCGTGTGGAAGGGTAATGAAGACGTTCGAGCAAGATACCTACCTCCCGACGCGGCGCACCCTGCTGGAACGGCTTCGCGATTGGGAGGATCAGCACAGTTGGCGTGAATTCTTTGAATTATACTGAAAGCTGATCTACCGTACCGCCCGCAAGGCCGGACTCGGCGCCGAGGCCGCCGAAGATGTCGTTCAAGATACCATTCTCACCGTGGCCACGGCGGCTGAGCATGGGCTCGAGTTGTGCACGGCCAACCATCGCCATTACCGGGTAATTTCCGGGCTGGCTTTCTCCGTTTTCCGGCCGCGATGGATGCGTTGACGGAAATACCTTTAGTGGTATTATCGTGGTATGAAAGTCAAGACATCCATCACACTAACGGAAGACCTGTTGTCGGAAATTGACCGCAATCTTGATGGCTTTAAAAGCCGATCCGACTTCATCGAAGTCGCCTCAAAAAATTATCTGTCGCAACGAGCTCGTATTGAAAACGACCGGCGGGATCGCGAGATAATCGACAAGCGAGCGGCGGCGATGAACAAAGAGGCTGAGGCGGTGTTGGACTTTCAGGTGTCTACATGAGACGAGGCGAGCTTTACCGGGTCGATCATCCAGCCTCCAAAGACCCCAAAAAATCCAGAGTATTTGTGATTGTTAGCCGGCAGGTGGTTATTGACTCAAAATTCTCGACCGTCATTTGCGCTCCCATTTATTCAGTGCACGATGGATTACGCACGCAAGTATCGGTTGGGGTTGGCGAGGGATTCAAGCGTGACAGCAGTATTCACTGCGATGAACTCGTCAGTTTAACCAAAAACCGCCTTACCAACTACGTAGGCTCACTCTCCTCCAAAAAAATGCAAATGCTCGATAGTGCGCTTAAAATAGCTGTTGGCATTGAGAGTCAGTAGGGTGACAAGTCATCGGCCAGGTTGAATTTTAATGCCCAAAAGCTTTGCAACGACAACCATAGCAATTACCCCGCAATCTCCGGCCTTGCGGTCTCCGTTTTCCGGTGGTGATCAGGGTCCTGATGGGCGAATTGACAATCGAAGTCCTGTGGTAAACTATTGACCTATGAGTTATTTCAACTCGTGCAATGGATGAAAGAGCATTATGAGGCAGCTTGTGATCAGCAAATCGAGGATGATGTGACATCGGGTAAACTTGACTTTCTGGCCAGAGAAGCCTTGGCCGAGTATCACGCTGGCGGCACTATTCCCTTTCCCGAATCGAATGAAGAGCCGGGCAAGCAGTAAGTTTTGGGTCTTATACCGGAATCTGCTTTTTTAAAATTCGTGAACCCGCCCGGAACTTACACCATCACCGCCCGCGATACGGCATCCGCCGCCCGCTGCGGGGTTTTGCAGACCGCGCACGGGGTGGTGGAGACACCCGTGTTTATGCCGGTGGGGACGCAGGGGACGGTGAAGGCGATGTCTCCGCATGAGATCGAGGACTTCGGTTACCAGATCATTCTCGGCAACACCTACCATCTGAACGACCGCCCCGGCATGGAAATTATTGCGGCGGCGGGCGGGTTGCATAAATTCACGGGTTGGCACCACTCGATCCTGACCGACAGCGGAGGCTTTCAGGTGTTCAGTCTGGCCAAGCTCCGCAAAATCACCAACGACGGCGTGGAGTTTCGCTCCCACAATGACGGTGCCCGCCACTTTCTCGGTCCGCGGGAGTCGATGGCCATCCAACGCACGCTCGGATCGGATATCGCCATGGTTTTTGACGAGTGTCCCCCGTATCCCTGCGAGCGGGATTACGCTTGTCAAGCCGTGGAGCGAACCCTATCTTGGGCGGCTTTGTGCAAGGATCAACCACGCGCCGAGGGGCAACTGGTGTTCGGAATCGTGCAGGGGGGGCTGCACGAGGATTTGCGGTCCCATTGCGCGAAAGCGTTGGTGGCGATGGGGTTCGATGGCTATGCCGTGGGCGGCGTCAGCGTGGGCGAGCCGGATCAATTGATCCTGCCGGGGGTGGATGCAGGCGTGGCCCATCTGCCGGAGAACAAACCGCGCTACCTCATGGGGGTGGGCGGCTTCGAGCAGATGGTGGAATCGATCGCTCGCGGCATCGACATGTTCGATTGCGTGATGCCGACGCGGGTGGCCCGCAACGGCACCGCAGTGACGATGGCGGGCCGCATTTCGATGCGGACGGCGGCCTGCAAAACGTCCATGCGACCGATTGAGGAGGGGTGCGGATGTTATGCCTGCACCCATTTCAGCCGGGCCTATGTGCGGCATTTGTTGAATGTGAATGAGGTGCTCGGGATCAGGTTGCTGACGATTCACAACCTGTACCGGTATCAAGCGTTTTTACAGAGTGTGCGCGAGGCGATTCGCCAGGGAACGTTCAGCGAATTGCGCGCGTACTGCCGGGAAATGAAGAACAGGAAGGTGACCTTCTAGGTCGCGAGGAGTATAATGGATGAATGATATATTGATGACCACACTGGCGATGGCCCCGCAACCGGGCGGCGCTGAACAGCCCTCCGGCACCTTCTTCTTCGGCTGGATCGCCATCATGATCGCCATCTTCTACGTGATGATTATCCGCCCCCAGCGTCGCCGCGATAAAGAGCGTCAGGATCTGCTGAAGAATATCAAGTCGGGCGATCGCGTACTCTTCAGCGGCGGCATGATCGGTATCGTGACCAACGCCAAGGAAAAAACCTTTACCATCAAGATTGCCGAAAAGACCAAAGTTGAAGTCCTGCGTGGCGCAGTCACGCAAGTCCTCGACAAGGCGGATTTGCCTGCCGATCTCGATCCTGAACTCTCCACCACCAAATAAACCCCTCGAAACCGGAACGCTGTCATGGATAAGAATGCTAAATGGAAATG
The DNA here is from genome assembly GCA_964470065.1 of uncultured Verrucomicrobiota bacterium. GTDB lineage: Bacteria > Verrucomicrobiota > Kiritimatiellia > CAIVKH01 > CAIVKH01 > CALMUP01. Next base: position 21,962 of record CAYYAR010000006.1, read on the forward strand.
GATTTTTCTCGCCCTGTTGGTTCTCAGCTCGTTGATGCTGGTGACCCCGGTCAAACAGAAGGTCAAGCTCGGCCTCGATTTGCAGGGTGGTATCAGTTTTATCGTCGAGGTGGATGAGGAACAGTTGTTGCGACAGTATCGCGAACAAAACCGCGACCTTGGTGAAGAGCAACTCGCGGCCGACGTCCGCAACATCATTCTCGATTCGCAGGGCAAGGCCGTGGAGGTGATTCGCAACCGCGTGGACACCATCGGCATCGCCGAGCCGTCGATCTATCCCAAAGGCGAGAAGCGCATCATTGTTCAGCTCCCGGGGGTGGACGACGTGAAACAAAAGGAAGCCCGCGACTCCATCATGAGTGTGGCCTTCCTCGAATTCCGCCTGGTCCACGAAAACAATGACGAGTGGACGCAGGAGTTGTTCAAAGAGAGTCGGGCGCCTCGCGGATTCAAGTTGCTGCCCGGCAACGATCCGGTGTACGTCCGCGATTACGAAAAAATCGCCGATGCCGATATGGATCGCGCCTTCTGGGCCGATTTGCAGCGCTTTGCCCCGCGTCCGCGTTGCGATTTCATGCTCATGAAGGACGACCGTGAAGGTCTGGGCACGGTTTATCGTCCGTTCTACATCGAGACGCGCCGCCAGTTGGCCGGCGATTCACTCAAGGATGCCAAGGTAGAATACGGTCAATTCAATGAGCCGCGTATCACGCTGGAATTCAACGCCAAGGGATCGCGCGATTTTGCCCGTGTGACCCAGGATTACGGGCCGAATGGCGAGAAGAATATGGGTGACGAGCAGGGACGCCAGTTGGCCATCGTCCTCGATGGCACATTGTATTCGGCGCCGGTCATCCGCACGGCGATCCTCGATGGACGGGCCGAAATTACCGGCATGTTCTCGGTGGCCGAAGCGACGAGATTGGTGAATGTGCTGCGCGCAGGATCGCTGCCGGTGCCGGTCAAGATTGTCGAGGAGCGTCAGGTCAGTCCCTCGCTGGGACGCGACTCGATTCAGAGCGGCGTGAAGGCGGCGACCTACGGCGCCGGACTCGTCTTTGTATTCATGTTGTTGTACTACCGCACCGCTGGTCTGGTCGCCAACATCGGACTCGGATTGATTATCATACTGTTACCGGTGGGCATGTGGATTTCCGCGGGTTTCCTCAGCACCTTCTTCAGCGGCGGGGATGGCGGATCCGTTGGTCTGCCCGTGATCACGCTTCCGGGTATTGCCGGTATCGTGCTGACTATCGGCATGGCCGTCGATGCCGCCGTGCTGATTTTTGAGCGCATGCGCGAGGAGTTGCGTGCTGGTAAATCGTTGTCCGCGGCTATTGACGCCGGCTATGAGCGGGCGGCCAGCGCGATTCTCGACGCCAACATCACCACGGTCATCACTGCGGTCATTTTGTTCTGGCAGGGATCGGGTCCGGTGCGTGGTTTTGCCGTGACCCTCTGCGCCGGCATTCTCATCAGCATGCTGGTTTCGCTGGTCTATATGCGGATGTTCTTGCGACTGCTGGTTGAAAAAATGGGTGTGACGGTGATGAAATTCACCACGTTGGTCAAACCCTCGAATATCAACTTCCTTGCTATGCGTACTGCTTATGCCGTGCTTGCGCTGTTGGTGATCGCCGGGACGATGACTATGTTCGTCCGGAAGGGCGACCAGAATTTCAATGTGGATTTCACCGGTGGCACCGTGCTGGTGTTCAGCTTCAACGAACGTCAAACCGTGGAGCAAATCCGCACGGTACTCGAGCAAAACGGGATTACCAGTCCGCTCATCCAGTATCAGCGCAACATCGAAGTCGGCGAAGCGGGCACCTTCAGCGAGTTGCTGGAGGTCAAAGTCCCCTATGCGCAAGGTGACAGTGCCCGCGAGATTATTCTCGGCAACTTTGATGCCGCCGGCTATTCGCTGGCCCAAACCGAAAGCGTGGGCCCGCAGGTGGGTCAGGAGCTCAAGCGAAGCGGTATCGTGGCCATCATCGCCTCGCTGATCGGCATCATCATTTACATCACCATCCGATTTGAATTCGGATTTGCCATCGGCGCCATCGTGGCCACCATCCACGATGTGCTGCTCACCGTGGGCATCTATTGCGCGCTCGGCAACCAGTTCAGCCTGACCGTGGTGGCGGCGTTGCTCACCATCGTCGGTTATTCCGTCAACGACACCATCGTGGTATTCGATCGCATACGCGAGGATCTCAAGATGATGCGCGGGCGGAGCTACTTCGAGATCGTGAATCTCAGTTTGAACCAGACGTTGAGCCGCACCATCTTGACGTCGTTTACGACGCTTATCACCATAACCACCTTGCTGGTGTTTGGTGGCGGCGCGATGAATGACTTCGCGCTGACGATGTTTATCGGTGTGGTCGTCGGAACCGTATCGACCATCTTCGTCGCCACCCCGGTGGCGTTGCTCTGGCACCGGGAAAAGAAGCCGGAACCGGCCAAATCCTGAGCCGGCAATTCGCCGGTTTAGCCGCTATGAAGGGAGTACGATCATGAAGATGAAGCCGACTCCGATCGAGGGCGTAACCGTGCTCGAGCCCGATGTGCTTTCGGACGGGTCGGGAATTTTGACGCCCATGTTTGTCCGGGAGGAGATGTCGGCGGTCATGGGCAATCGCCAGATCGCCCGCGTCAATCATTCCAGCAGCAGCGAGGCCGGAACCTTGCGCGGTTTTCAATTACAAGTCGCGCCCCGCGAAGAAACCAAGATTGTGCAGTGTCTTCGCGGAAGGGTGTTTGATGTCGCGTTCGACCTGCGCAAGGGATCGCCCACATTCGGCCGCTATCACGGCGAAGTACTGGATGCGGAATCGCGCCGGATGTTGCTGATACCCGAAGGATTTGGTCACGCCTTTCAAACGCTGGAGCCGGACACCGATGTCATGTATTTCATCACGGGTGAGCATGCGCCGGAGTGCGAGATGAGCATCAATGCCACAGGCCGCGGTTCGCCGGTCACATGGCCGCTGCCCGCCGTCTGCCGGTCCGGCAAGGATATGGAGGCGTCCTCGCTGGATCAGTTGATGGCCGGAGGTTTTGCCGGCGTCGATCTTTCGCCTCAATGGCGGGTGCCGGCGGTTTCGCCGAATGCCGACCTGCATGCGGCCGGTCGATCCATGATGCGGGAGCGGAATCTTTTGTCCGCGCTGAAGAACCTGCTGATGCATTGCCGGTCAATCACGGTTGCCGATGCCGGTAGTATCTACCTGGTGGAAAAGAAGAATGCCAGCCAGGTGCTTCGAATCAAAGAATCGCAAAATGATTCGGTGAACCTGAATTACGACGAGATTGCCCTGCCATATAATCGTGCCTCTATGGCCGGATACGTAGCAATCACCGGTGAACTCGTGGCGGTAGAGGATGTGTACCATATGCCGCCCGGAAGCGATTATGGATTCAATGATCTCTTCGATAAAGGTCATGGCTACCGGAGTAAATCCATGTTGACGCTTCCGTTCCGGGACAACTGCGGGGATATTATCGGCGTGCTCCAACTGATCAATCGCAAGCCGGCCCGGCATATCAAGCTTTCAAATCCCCGCCTGACCGAAGAGTACGTCATTCCCTTTTCCGATCGCGATGTCCAGTTGGTGAGCGCGTGGGTGGCCAAGCCGTTTGACGCACTGTAATGACCGATTAATCCGGATAGCCGGTTCCATGCTCGACAGATGATTCTGCATCAGTATGTTGCCATCCATACATGACGCGCTCATCACTTTGGATACACGAGCCCGCGCATCCGGATGCAGCGGCCGGCTTGGCCCGGGATGCCGCCATTCCGGGATGGATCGCCGCCATGCTGGTCCGCCGGGGCATTGTGGATAAACCCCAGCTGGATGCGTGGATGAATCCACGGCTTGCCTCGCTTCAGGATCCATTTCTGCTTCCCGACATGGAACCTGCGGTGGACCGCTTGCTGAAAGCGATTGCGCGCGGGGAGCGTGTTACCATTTTTGGTGACTATGATGTGGACGGACTCTGCAGCACAAGTCTTATGGCGGATGTGCTTGGTCGAACCGGTGTGCCGGTGGATGTATTTTTGCCGCACCGGCTGGAGGAGGGTTACGGCCTCTCGGAGGAGGCGCTACAGCGATGCCTCGAGGAAACCAGTCCTTCGCTTATCGTCACGGTGGATTGCGGAACCGGATCGATAGCGGCGGTGGACGCGGCCCGGCGCGCTGGCGTCGACGTCATCATCACCGATCATCATGCCGTCGGAGAAAACCTGGCGCCAGCCGTGGCGGTGGTTAATCCGCGCCGCAGTACTGATGCTTCATGTCATGTCCTTGCCGGGGTGGGGGTCGCATTCAAGGTGGCGCATGCATTGATCAAGAAGGCCCGCCGGCTCGCCCCGGTTCCCGGATGGGCTGAATTTGATCCGCGTGAATTGCTGGATCTGGTCGCGCTCGGCACTATCGCCGATCTTGTGCCGTTGACCGGGGAGAATCGCATCTTGGTCGCGCATGGACTCAAGCGTCTCGATTCCACCAAGCGAACCGGGTTGAAGGAGTTGATTGATGTGGCGGATATTGATCGCACCATCGGCGTGTATGAGGTCGGTTTTCTGCTTGGCCCGCGTCTGAATGCCGCCGGTCGTCTCGCTTCCGCCAAGGTGTCGCTTGAATTACTGATGACCGACAGCCTCGCAGTGGCCGCATCGCATGCCCGTCAACTGGATGCGGCAAACCGGGAGCGACGTGCCGTGGAGAAGGATGTGGTTGATCAGCTACTTGCGCGCGTGGAAGCGCGGGCCGGGGATGATGATTTTCATGCGATTGTGGAATCGGACCCCTCGTGGCATCCCGGTGTGGTTGGTCTGGCAGCCACCCGTGCGACCCAGCGGCATTGTTGCCCCTCGGTGGTCATCGGTGCGGATGATCGTGACCGGGCGAAAGGTTCGTGCCGGAGTGTGGCGGGCTTTAACATGGTCGAGGCGCTTGATGCCTGCAGTGACTTGCTGATCAAACATGGTGGGCACGCCATGGCGGCCGGACTCGAAATCGCCTGGGATCAGATCGATGCATTTCGGCGCAAGTTCAATGAAGTTGCGGCGAGGCAAATCGGAAACCGGCCGCGCGTGCCGCAATGGCAGATTGACGGCTGGATTGAACCGTCGGACATCACGCTTGATTCCATCGAGTTGCTGAATGCCTTGGGCCCGTATGGTATGGGATTCCCCGAGCCCTTATGGGCCAGTCGCGATCTGCAGTGGGAGGGTGAACCGCGAGAGGTTGGAACAGGTCATCTGAAGGGCCACCTGGGCAAGCGCGGTCATGTGCATGAAATCATCGGATTTGGATTATTCCAGCCACCTCTGCCTGCCGCGCCGCTGGAGACGGCGTTTCAAATCCGTAAAGATGCGTTTCGCGGCCGCGAGCGGATCGTCTTGCACCTAAAAGACATTCGCGCTCAGCAATGACTCGTACCCTTCGCGGTAGGTGGGATAGTGGAAATGATAGCCCGCTGCGCGCAGGCGCTGGTTTGAGCATCGTTTATTTCCGGATCGTCGTGCCGGTCTTTCACTCGTTGATCCGGCCATCGGTGGATCAGGCTGCTGGAGGCGATTAGCCAACCAGTGAAGCACATCGTTTCGATCGGCCGGTTCGTTATCGCTGACGATGTAGAGATTGGCGGGATGTTCCATTTGCACGAGATGGGCGAGTGCACCGGCGGCATCATCCGCGTGCAAATGATTCAAATAATGCGGCGGTTGCGGGTAGCAGACGGCCCGGCCTTCCGCCACCTCGCGGATGAGTCGTATGCGATCCGGTCCATAAATGCCGGACAGGCGGGCCACGATGGCCTCGACACCACTTGCCTGCACCAGTTTTTCGGCTTGCGCGTAATAGTGGCTGGACGTGGATGATGAGCCGGCGGGCGACTGTTCATCCACCCAGCCGCCATGCTGCTCGGCAAAAACCCCGGTGGTGGAAACCATGATGATGCGTCGCAGGGCAGACTGCCGCTTCATACGGTTGATCAATGCCGGATAACCATGCAGGAAAAGCTCCTCGTATTTTTCAGTGGCGTCCCGTTTAAGTCCGGCAGCCAGTATCAGGGTGTCGATTTCTTCGGGTAATGGAATACCGTCCGGCCGTATCAGGTCGCCGGCCATCCAGGAAAAACCGTCGCCGGACGATGGCGGATGACGGCGTAGCGCGGTTACCTGATGGCCTGCCTCGACAAGCTGCCGGGCGAGCCTTATTCCTACGTAGCCGCAACCGGCAATGAGTATCCGCACGGTCGTGGTGCAAGGGTCTTAGTTGCGCGCGGGCAGTTTGAAATTCTTCAACATCTGTTCCATCGCCTTGGGATCAAACGCCGGGGGCTGGCCGGACGGTTTGGATTCTTCCCGCGGAATGCCGGCGGCGGCTTCGAAGACAGACTTGCTGGTGTAACCATCTGGAATGGCAAACTTGCTTGCCGCAACAGCTTGTGCCTCCAAACGCGTGACCGTCATATTCATGACGGTTTCCTGGGTGGTGCCATTGGCGGTGGTGCGTGACTTCAACACCATGGACAGCGGTAAACCGGCTACCTTGGCCATTTCATCGGCCACGCGCTTATCGAATGCCGCATCACCGGTTTTGATGCCCGGATGACCCTGCATCATACTCCCGCTCGGGTTCTTGATGCCCGGCGCGACCACGAATTCCTGAATCGACTCGTTTTGCGTGATGTTTTTCATTCCGAACATATTCATTTCAGTATTGTAGGCCGTGCGGAATTTGTAGCGGCGGACGGATTGATCGAGCAATTTGCCGGCATCCTCGTTGGCGAGCACCTCGAATTGAGGCTGGGTGAACTTCATCATGCCGCCCATCATGCCCATCGCCATGTCGGCCATCTCCTTCGGGTTCATGTCGATCACGGTTTTCTGGGCCGGATCGATAATCAGCATTGATTGTCCGCCGTTGGTGGAAATCATGTAGGAACCGGAGGGCATGAGCGGACTTTTGCTTTCGTTGAATTCGGTTCGAATCCGTTCCCCGTCGATCCAAGTGCGGGCCTTGTGGGCGAACATGCTGGACGGCTCCTGGCCTTCGCCCTGGTTGGTGGTGCTGGATTCCAAATACCAGCCGGCATGGGCAACGTTACTGGATACGATCAACGCGACGACGACGAGCATGCTACGCATAGAGAGCCTCCGTGATGGAAAAAATGTAGAATGATCCTGCGGCCAAGGCAAGCGACGCTTTACGCGCGGGGGAGGTCCATGCCGACCTTCGACGGCAGATCCGACTTGCCCATCAAATGAATGTCCACGCAGCGGGCCGCTTCGCGGCCCTCGGAGATGGCCCACACGATCAGTGATTGACCGCGACGGGCATCGCCAGCGGAGAAAATTCCGGGCACGCTTGTCATATAGCTCTCGTTGGCCTTGATGTTGCCGAAGTTGTCCAGCTCGCAACCGAGTTGATGCACAAAGCTGTCCGCCTCGGGGCCCACGAAACCCATGGCCAGCAAGACCAGATCCGCGTTCCACTCGCGCTCGCTTCCCGGTACTTCCTCGAGCTTTGGCGATCCACCGGCGCTATTGGGAACAAAACGAACATCCACGGTCTTCAATTTATTCACGCGCCCGTTCGATCCGGAGAACTCTTTCGTGAGCACGCTGAACACGCGTTCGCAACCTTCTTCATGGGATGTGCTGGTGCGCAGCCGCATGGGCCAGTAGGGCCAGGGCTGGTTTTCTGGACGATCCTTCGGCGGCATGGCCAGCAGTTCGAAGTTGGTGATGGAGGCCGCGCCTTGCCGGCGCGATGTGCCAATGCAATCGCTTCCGGTGTCACCGCCGCCAATCACAATGACGTGCTTGCCGGTGGCGGAAATTTGCTCCGGCAACTGGTCGCCAGCGACCCAGCGATTCTGCATCGGCAGGAAATCCATGGCGAAATGAATGCCGTTCAGCTCACGACCGCTCGCCTTGATGTCGCGCGGACGGGTGGAGCCGATGCAGATCACGACCGAATCGAAGTCCTTCTTCAACTCGGCCGCCGTGACATCCTGGCCGACATTCACGCCGGTTTTGAAGATGATGCCTTCCGCCTGCATGATTTCGAGCCGGCGATCAATGACCCATTTTTCCATCTTGAAGTCGGGAATGCCATAACGGAGCAATCCGCCGATACGGTCTTCACGCTCGAAGACGGTCACAGTATGCCCGGCGCGGTTGAGCTGCTGGGCGGCGGCCAATCCGGCCGGGCCGGAGCCGATCACGGCGACTTTTTTGCCCGTGCGGACGTCGGGTGGCTCGGGCACCACCCAGCCGTTGGCAAAGGCGTTCTCGATGATCTCTTTTTCGATCTGTTCGATGGTGACCGGCGGCTCGTTGATGCCGAGCACGCATGCCTCTTCGCAAGGCGCCGGGCAAAGACGTCCGGTAAATTCCGGGAAATTATTCGTGGCGTGCAACCGTTGCATGGCTTCCCGCCAGTTGCCGCGGTAGACGAGGTCATTCCAGTCGGGAATAATGTTTCCGAGCGGGCAACCGGTGTGACAGAAGGGGACGCCGCAGTCCATGCAGCGGGAGGCCTGCTGGGTGATTTTTTCCTTGGGGAAGGGCGTGTAGAATTCCCGGTAATCCTTGATGCGATCCTCGACCGCACGCTTTTTCGGCAATTCACGAGTGTATTCTTTGAATCCAGTTGGCTTGGCCATAATATTTACCTTTGTAACTTATACCGCAGCGAGTTCTTTTTCCTTCGCCAGACGCTCAAGGGCACGCTTGAAATCGTGCGGCATCACCTTGATGAACTTGGCTTGATAAGCAATCCAATCGGACAGGATCCGTTGGGCCACGGCGCTCTCGGTCAGCGCGGCATGTTGCTCGATCAGACCCCGCAGCGTGGCTACATCGGACTCCGCCTCGACGCTCTCGAGGCCGACAAGTTCATGGTTGCAACGCTTCGAGGCGAAATCACCGGATTCGTCCAGCACGTAGGCGATGCCACCGCTCATGCCGGCGGCAAAATTACGTCCGGTCGGGCCGAGCACCACAACCACGCCCCCCGTCATGTACTCGCAGCCATGATCGCCCACGCCCTCGACGACGGCCTTCACGCCGCTGTTGCGCACACAGAAGCGCTCGCCCGCCAGGCCGCGGATGAAGGACTCACCCTTGATGGCGCCGTAAAACGCCACGTTCCCGATGATGATGTTCTGCTCGGGCACAAACCCGTCGATCGCGGGCGGCTTGATGATGAGACGCGCCCCGGAAAGACCCTTGCCGAAATAATCATTCGCATCGCCGACGATGTGGAAGGTGATGCCCCGGGCGCCGAATGCGGCGAAGCTTTGCCCGCACGAGCCGGTGGCGTTGACCGTGATGGTGTTGTCCGGCAGGCCGTCTTCGCCATGTTTTTTCGAGACGTGATAACTGAGCATCGTGCCGACCGTGCGGTTGATGTTGCGCACCGGTTGGTTGATCACGACTTTCTCCCCGCGCTCGATAGCGGCTTGCGCTTTGGTGATGAGCTCATTGTCCAGCGCGCGATCGATGCCGTGATCCTGCTTTTTCGAGCAGTAGACGCCGACGGAGGCGGGCACTTGGGGCTTGTGAAGAATCGACGAGAAGTCCAATCCCTGTGCCTTCCAGTGATCAATCGCCTTGGTGATGTCCAAGCGGTCAACCTGGCCGACCATCTCGTTGATGCTGCGGAAGCCCAGGCTGGCCATGATACGGCGCAATTCCTCGGCGACAAACCGGAAGTAGTTGACCACATATTCCGGCTTGCCGGTGTATTTTTTGCGCAAGTCGGGATCCTGCGTGGCGATACCGACCGGGCAGGTGTTCAAATGACACACCCGCATCATGATGCAACCAACCGTGATCAGCGGGGCCGTGGAAAATCCAAATTCCTCGGCGCCGAGCAAACAGGCGATGGCGACATCACGTCCGGTCAGCAACTTGCCATCGCATTCCACCACAATGCGACTTCGCAAATCGTTCATCACAAGGGTCTGGTGGGTCTCCGCCAAGCCGAGCTCCCAGGGCAAGCCGGCATGCTTGAGCGATGTTTCCGGCGACGCGCCGGTGCCGCCGTCATAACCGCTGATCAGAACCACATCGGCTTTGCCTTTGGAAACACCGGCGGCCACGGTTCCCACGCCGACTTCCGACACCAGCTTCACATTGATGCGCGCGGCGGGATTGGCGTTCTTCAGGTCGTGGATCAACTGGGCCAGGTCTTCGATCGAATAAATATCATGGTGCGGCGGCGGTGAAATCAGCTGCACGTAGGGCGTGGAGTGACGGGTTTTTGCGATGGGCGGATAAACCTTCTCCGCCGGCAATTGCCCGCCCTCGCCGGGTTTGGCGCCTTGGGCCATTTTGATCTGCAGCTCCGCGGCGTTGGCGAGGTAATTGCTCGTCACGCCGAAACGTCCCGAGGCCACCTGCTTGATGGCGCTGTTTCGCCAGTCGCCATTGGCGTCCCGCACAAAACGATCCGGATCCTCGCCGCCTTCGCCGCTGTTGCTCTTGCCGCCGATGCGGTTCATGGCTACGGCCAGGGTCTCGTGGGCTTCCTTGCTGATGGAACCATACGACATCGCGCCGGTCTTGAACCGCTTGACGATGTCCTGCCACGGTTCGACTTCGTCGAGCGGAACCGGGGCGCGGTTGCTATCCTTGAACTCAAACAAGCCGCGCAGGGTATACAGATCGCGCGATTGATTGTTCACCAGACGGGCAAACTGGTCATAGGCCGCCTGCTTTTCGAACCGCGTCGCCTCTTGCAGCTTGGCGATGGCGATCGGATTCAATAGATGCCGCTCGCCGGTACGCCGCCACTGATAAACGCCACCCACATCGAGTTCGAGGTTTTCCGGAACGTCGCGACTGGGGAAGGCGCGCTCGTGCCGCATCTTGACTTCCTTGGCGATGATGTCGATGCCGACGCCCTGAATGCGACTGGGGGTTCCCGTGAAGTAGTTGTCAATAACGCTCGAGTTCAACCCCACGCACTCAAAGATCTGGGCGCCGCGGTAGCTGTGGAGCGTCGAGATGCCCATCTTGGACATGACCTTCAGCAGTCCCTTGTTCGCCGCCTTGATGTAATTATACACCGCCTTGCTGGCATCGACCTTGACCTGTCCGGCCGCAATCAGCTCGTCGATCACTTCGTACACCATGTAGGGATTCACGGCGGCGGCGCCGTAGCCGAACAGCACGGCGAAGTGATGGATCTCGCGCACTTCGCCCGACTCGACCACGAGTCCGCACTGCGTCCGTCGGCGATTGCGGATGAGGTAATGGTGCACGCCCGCGAGCGCGAGCGCGGCGGGAATGGGGGCGAGATCCCGGGTGCTGCCTCGATCGGATAGGATTAGAATGGAATAACCCTCGTCGACGGCTTTCATTGCGGCGCGGCACAACTCGGCCATGGCTTTTTCGAGGCCTGGTCCGCCATCGGCCACCGGATAAAGCATGGGCACAGTGATGGATCGGATGTCACCTTCGCGGAAGGAGCGAATCCGTTCCAGCGCATCGTTGGTGAGCACCGGTTGCTCGATGCGCAACTGATGGGCATGATGTTCGGTCTCATCGAACAGATTGAGCTCGTTGCCGATGTTCGCCTGCAGCGAGGTGACCAGCTCTTCGCGGATGGCGTCGAGCGGAGGATTGGTCACCTGGGCAAACAATTGCTTGAAGTAATTGTATATTAGTTGCGCTCGGTCGGACAACACGGCGATCGGCACGTCGACACCCATCGATCCGGTTGGCTCCACGCCGGTTTGCACCATGGGCGCAATGATGACTTTGAGATCTTCGAGCGTGTATCCGAATAGCTGTTCGCGTTGCAGGCGGGAGGTCGTCTCGGGCGACGGCGCAGTGACCGGCGCGGGCAAATCCTTCAGGCTGTGCAGATTTTTGGTCAGCCAGGCGCGGTAAGGTTTGCGCGAAGCAATCTCGCTCTTGATTTCCTCGTCGTCGATGATGCGACCCTTCTCCGTGTCGACCAGGAACATGCGTCCGGGTTGCAGGCGGCCCTTGGTGACCACGTTGGCCGGATCAATTTCCAGTACGCCGGTTTCCGAACCCATGATCACGAAGCCGTCTTTGGTCACGGTGTAGCGCGACGGACGCAAGCCATTGCGGTCCAGCATCGCGCCAACGCACTGGCCATCGGTGAAGGGAATCGACGCCGGGCCATCCCACGGCTCCATGAAGGTGGAGTGGTATTCGTAGAATGCCTTCTTGCCGTCGCTCATCGTTTCGTGGTTCTGCCATGCTTCGGGAATCAGCATCATCATGGCGTGGGGCAGGGAGCGTCCGGTGTGGTAGAGCAACTCGACGGCATTGTCGAGCGCGGCCGAATCGCTGGCGCCCGGGGCAACAATCGGAAGAATCTTGTGCATGTCGTGGCCGAACAGCGGCGACTTGAAAATGCCTTCGCGGGCATTCATGAAGTTCGTGTTGCCGCGCACGGTGTTGATTTCGCCGTTGTGGCAGAGAAAACGGAACGGATGGGCGAGATCCCACGTCGGGAAGGTGTTTGTGGAATAACGCTGGTGAACCAGCGCGAGACCGCTGACCATGTCGGGATCGCTCAGGTCGGGCATGAACGAGCGGATTTGATCCGCCAGCATCAGGCCCTTGTAGACGAACGTCTGGCACGACAGCGTGCAGACATAAAAGTATTTCTTCTCGGGCAGGTTCGATTCGCGAACGGCCTTCTCCATCTGCTTGCGGATGATGAACAGCTTGCGGTCGAAGGCGCGGTTGTCGGTGATGCCGGCGCCACGCCCGATGAAGATCTGGCAAATGTGCGGCTCGACATCGCGGGCGATGTCGCCAAGCACTTCGTTGTTCACCGGAATGTCACGCCAGCCGAGAAGCTGCTGGCCCTCGGCCTTGACCACATCCTCGAACTGCTGCTTCACCTGTTCGCGCTGCAAAGCGTTGCGCGGCATGAAAACGAGTCCGGCGGCAAATTCATAACTGCCGGCGGGAAGCTTGATGCTCAACTCGCCGCACTTCTTGCGGAAAAACTTTTCCGGAAACTGCATCATGATGCCGGCGCCGTCGCCGGTTTTTTCATCGCATCCGCAGGCGCCGCGATGCGACAGATTTACCAGAATATCCAGGGCTTTTTCGATCACATCGTGCGATTTCACGCCTTTGAGATTGACCACGGCTCCCACGCCGCAGGCGTCGTGCTCGAAGCGCGGATCATACAGTCCCTGCCGGCCGGGAAGGCCGGGCTCGCGGTTTCGTAATGTCGATGCTGTCATAGTCGTACCTGTCTTTCGTTCCTTCAATGCATGGCCGCCGGATGCTCCAGCGCGTGCTTGTTCATTTCGCCCTCGACCGGGAATGGATACACACCGGTAAAACAACCGGTGCAGAAATCGGACGGATGCTCCACCGACGCGCGCAATCCCTCGACGCTCAGATAGCCGAGGGAGTCGGCGCCGATGAATTCGCGAATCTGTTCGAGGCTGTTTTCCGCGGCGACCAGTTCGCTGCGGGATGGAAAATCAATGCCGAAATAGCAGGGGTTCCGGGTCGGCGGGCAGGAGATGCGCAGGTGCACCTCTTTGGCCCCGGCCTCGCGCAGCACTTGCACCCGCCGCCGCGAGGTGGTGCCGCGAATGAGGGAATCGTCCACCACGACAATCCGCTTGCCGCGAACCACACCCGGCACCACGGCGAGCTTCATGTCGGCGCTTTCGCGGCGTTCACCGGCGGTCGGCATGATAAACGTCCGGCCGATGTAGTGGTTGCGAATGAAACCATAGTCGAGGGGGATGCCGCTTTCCTGCGAGTAACCGAGGGCGGCGACGTTGCCGCTGTCGGGAATCGGGATGACGATGTCCGCTTGTGCCGGCGCCTCGCGGGCGAGATGGCGGCCGAGGCGGGTGCGCACATCGTGCACGCTTTGGCCAAACACCATGCTGTCCGGCCGGGCGAAGTAGACGTGCTCGAAAATGCACTGGCCAAGCGAGCCGGCGATCGGTTCGCAAAACGTCGTGCTTCGTATGCCTCGGGCATCCACCGTGACCAGCTCGCCGGGCAGGACATCGCGCACGTAATCGGCGCCCACCTGTTCGAGTGCGCACGATTCGCTGGCAAAGACGTAACCACTGCCCAGCTTGCCGATGGAGAGCGGGCGGAATCCATACGGGTCGCGCGCCGCCATGACTGCGTCTTTCGTCATCAAAAGAAACGCATACGCGCCTTGTAATTCGGCCAGCGCGCGTTCAACGCGACGCGGACGGGTGCGAAACATTGGATCGGCAATCAGGTGCAATAAAATTTCGCTGTCGGTGCTGGTCTGAAAAATGGCGCCGGCTTCCTGGTAATTTTTGCGCAACGCGCCCGCGTTGGTCAGATTGCCGTTGTGGGCGATGCCCCAGATGCCATCGATACATTCAACCACCAGGGGCTGGATGTTCTGCGGGCGAGGGGAGCCCGTCGTCGAGTAACGCACATGACCGATTCCGAGATGGCCGGTTAGCTGCTGAAAGTCGGGTCGCTCATTGAGCTCGTTCACCAAACCCATCACCTTCACCGAGCGAACCTTCTCGCCGTTGCTCACGGCAAGGCCAACACCCTCCTGGCCGCGGTGCTGAAGCGCGAACAGACCGTTGTACATCACACGTGCCGGATTTTCGACGCCGAAGACGCCGAAGATTCCGCAGTAATGCCGCGGTCGCCCCGATTCAATTTCCCATGAGTGCTCTTGCATGACGTACTAGATGTAAGCGCGATAAAATAATCCAAACGGTCTGCTAATCCAGCTAGAATTGTGCCCGTTGTTAAAAAATCTACAACCTGTTGAAGAGCAATGCCTAAGGCGCCCAGGTCGCGACGTCAAAACGGTCAAATTACTACAAAAACGTATTTTCTTGTTGTTCGCGTTGTACAATAATGTAGCAAGCAACCAGTCGTAAGGGGTCGGGACGTGCTGCAAATTTCCAACGATTGGAAATTTTTCGCCAAAAAATTCCAATTATTGGAAACAACATCGGCGGATGATTGTGTCCGCTATTCCGTACCGGTGGCCGGTACCAGTCGGCTGACGGCACGACGTCCGGGTTGGAGGAGGGACGATGCCGCATTGCGGATATCTTCGTTAGTAACGGCCTGCAAGCGTGCCGGCGTTTCGAAGTGATAGGCATAACCCAGACCGTAAAGTTCATTAAGGGCGCTAATCTGCGCGAGCTCGCCGGTGTTTTGCCGGCCCATGTCATGTGCGGCGATGAGTTGCGCGCGCGCACGTTCCAGTTCGTCATCGCGAAGACCATCGCGGGCGATGCGCTCCAGTTGCTCGAGCATCAACTGCTCCACCTCGTCCATTGCATCGGCTCTGGTTCCAGCATAAAGAGAAAACAAGCCGGGTTGCAGTCCGCTCATCGCCATCGCACCGACAAAATACACCAGCCCGCGCTTCTCGCGGATCTCAATGGCCAGTTCGGAGGAGAGTCCGCTGAGCGCCCGCTGCAGCACATTCATCGGCTCGTTGCGCGCATCCTTGATGTCGATGCCGGGGTAGCCGATCAGCAGAATTGCCTGTTTGAAGGGGCCGCGTTCCTCGACCCGGGCCGGCAACGAGGGCGTAGCCGGGGACCACGCATTCGTGCGACTTGATTGTCCCGACAGGTCGCCAAAATGCTTTTCGGCCAGTCGGCGGGCTTCGTCGGGCGAGATGTCGCCAAAAATCGAAACGGCCACATTGTCGGCGGCGAGATGTCGCTGGTAGTACGCGCGCAACTCATCGCGATCCAACGCTTGCACAATCGATTCCTCGCCCAGCGTGTTCATGCGGTAGGGGTGCCCTGGAAAAAGTTGTTGCCGCAATTTTTCCTGGGCCAGGTACATCGGCTGTTCGCGTTGCTGGGCGATGGCGGCGATCTGGCGTCCCTTCTGTTTGTCGAGTTCGTCTTCCGGAAATTCCGGGCGCAACAAACAGTCGGCGACGATCTCCATCAGCAGTTCGCGGTCTTCGACCAGTCCGTGCGCATTCAATCCGAAACTGTTGCGGCCGGCATAGGCGCCGATGGATGCGCCGCGCGACTCGATCATTTCGGCGATGTCAGCGGCCGAACGGGTGGCGGTGCCGCGCGTCAACAAGTCGGACGCGAGTTGGGTGATGCCGTTGTCGGTTTCCGTTTCCGAGAGCAGGCCGCCACCGATGGCGATACTCACATAAATGAAGGGTAGCCGGTGATCTTCGCGCACGACGAGCGGAATGCCATTGGTCAGATTGATTTTCGTCACCGGAAACTCCACCGTTTCTCCGGCGCCATAACGGGCGGTCACGCCGGCTTCCGGAGAGAGAATCGCGATGGTTTCAAAACCATGCAGGATGTAGCGGGTAAATACATCCTTCAAACGTTCCGCATCCACTTGCTCGATCAGTTCGAGGTAGCGCTCGGAAAAACGCGGGTTGCCGGCGTAATATTCGCCCGCGCCGTAACTGCCGGCCTGTCCGCTCATGGTTTGCAGTTCGCCCAGCTCGTCGATGACGGCGTTGCGCTTGGCCTTGGCGATATCCTCCGCGCGGAATGGCTCGCTCCGGTAGCGGGAGATCAATTCGCGCAACCCGGCCAGTACCTCATCCTCCTTGGCGGGATCATAGGTGGCGGAAAAGCCGAAGAGTCCGCCCTGAGCCGGCGTGTGGGACCACGCGCCGATGGAATGAACGAGGTTTTTCTTTTCGAGCAATTCCTTGTTGAGGATCGAGCTGCGTCCTTCGCCGAGCACATCGGCGAGGATGTCCAGCGCGGGCGCGTCGGGATGATCCAGGCTGACGGTGTGATACGTCCAATGGAGGCGGCTGACCTCGTAGGGTCCGGTCTGCCGGGCCAGCCGGGGCGCCAGTTGGGCTGGCTCGTCGGGCAGCATCACCGGCGCCCGGGCGCGGCGAGCAAAACCGGCGAAGATGTCCTTGAGGTACGGCATGACCTCGGCGACCTGCACATCGCCGGCCATGACGAAAATCATGTTGTCCGGCACATAATGATCGCGGAAGAATTTCTCCAGATGATCGCGGTTCATCGTCCGGAAGACTTCCTCATGGCCGATCACCGGCATGCGATACGGATGCACACGGTAGGCTGTTTCGTACAGCAGTTTGCCGTGCACACGGGGCGGACTGTCATAGCCCATGGCAAATTCGCGCAGGATGACCTCTTTTTCGCGTTCCCACTCCTCGCCGGGCAGGCTGGCGTTCATCACCGCATCGGATAGCACGTTTACGCCGACCTTCCAGTTGCGCGAGGGAAGATCGGCGAAGAATACCGTGCGGTCATGCGCGGTGTAGGCATTGATGGAGCCGCCGGCCTCGTCGATCTCGCGGGTGATATCCGCCGGACCGCGGGTCGGCGTGCCCTTGAAGATCATGTGCTCCATGTAGTGGGAGAGTCCGGCGCCGAGATTTTCACCTTCGTGGATCGCGCCGGTACCCACCCAGATCTGAATGGCCACGACCGGTGCGCTGTGATCCGGCTTGATTAGCACGACCATGCCGTTGTCCAGCACTTCGCGATGCAGGTTCGCGTTCATGGCGCGCAGATGATCGAGGTTGGCGGAATGAGCGGTGTTCACGGCGATCAACAATAGCAACGCCAGTCGTGGAATCGCCGGCACCAGCCTGCGCTCACTTGGCCGGCGCGGCCGGCTCGGCTTCGACGAGCTGTGACGGTTTGCGATGCGGGCGGAAAGGTTTGGAAAAAGCGGTATCGAAATCATAGCCACCGGAAAAATCCTCTTTTCGGTCTTCATCGGTTTTGCCCAACACGCCTTTCTCGACCATGATAAAGACGATTTCACCAAAGTCCTCGCATTGATGAATACCCCAGCGGTTGAGCACGGTTTTGGTGATCGGTCCGAACTCCTGCAAGGCAAACTTCCGGACGCCATCCAGCAACTCGCCGCCGGTCACATGCCGCCCCGGACCATCGAGCGGTTTCTCGAACAGTTTGATCGTGAAATCAAGCGCCTCACGCATAAAATAGTAGGCATGACTGCTGTACTTGGTATTTTCGCGCGCAATGTGCTCCACGGTTTCGTGAAAACTGCTCTTCTTCATATAGCCGAACTATACGCAACGAATGGTTGGCGGTCAATGGGCGTGGAAAAGGTGGTGCACTGGTTGTGGCATCGGTGATGCACACCCAGTTTCGGGTTGATTCATCGTGTGCGTGAGCCTAACTTCATGCGCTCCAAGTATGTTTAAATCCGTATCCAACAAAGTCAATTTCCCCGCCGTCGAGGAGGAAATCCTCTCGTTCTGGGAAGCAAACAGAATTTTCGAGCAATCGCTTAGGCAGCGCGAGTCATCCAAACCGTTTGTGTTTTATGACGGTCCGCCCTTCGCCACCGGCAAGCCGCATTACGGGCACCTGCTCGCCGGCACGATCAAGGACATCATCCCGCGCTACATGACCATGCGCGGGCATTATGTCCAGCGCCGTTTCGGTTGGGATTGCCACGGCCTGCCCATCGAGGCGCTGGCCCAGGAAGCGCTCGGCCTCGCCGGCGCGGGCGCGATCAAGGAGGCGGGTGTCGATAAATTCAACGAGCAGTGCCGCTCGATGGTGCAAACCTACGTCAACGACTGGCGCAAGACTGTCTCGCGCATGGGCCGCTGGGTGGATTTCGACAACGATTACAAGACCATGGACGCCACGTTCATGGAAACCATCTGGTGGGTGTTCAAGCAGTTGTGGGAACAAGGCCGCATCTACCGCGCCTACCGCATCATGCCCTACAGTTGGAAACTCACCACGCCGCTGTCGAACTTCGAGGCGAACAGCAATTACAAGGACGTGCAGGATCCCGATATCACCGTGCGCGTGCGGGTGACCGGCGGCAGCGAGTTCGCCGACGGCGACAAGCCGCTCTACGCGCTGGTCTGGACGACCACGCCCTGGACGCTTCCCGGCAACCTCGCGATCTGCGTTGGACCCGACATCGATTACGTCGTCGTCGAGGATAGTAAAAGCGGCGAGCGCTACCTGCTCGCCGAGGCGCGGCTCGGCGCGTACTACAAAAAACCCGAGGATTACAAGGTTCTCAAGAAGTGCAATGGCGCGGACCTTGGCGCTATCACGTACGAACCGCTGTTTCCTTACTTCAAGGATCAACCGAATTCATTTCGCACGCTCACCGATGCGTTTGTCTCGACCGAAGACGGCACTGGCATCGTGCACATGGCGCCGGCGTATGGCGAAGACGACTACCGCATCTGCCGCGCCGCTGGCATTGACCTTGTCGACCCGCTTGATGATGAATGTAAATTCACCGCGGTTGTTCCGGAGTACGCCGGGCAATTCTGCAAGGATGCCGATAAGGCGATCATCCGCCGCCTGAAGGACGAGGGCAAACTGGCGCACCAAAGCACCATTATGCACAGCTACCCGTTCTGCGAGCGCACCGACACGCCGCTCATTTACCGTGCCATCGATGCGTGGTACATGCGCGTCGAGGATTTGCGCGACGAGCTGGTCGCTAACAACGACAAGATTTATTGGATGCCCGGCTACGTGGGCGAGAAGCGCTTCGGCAACTGGCTGAAAGACGCGAAAGACTGGAACATCAGCCGCAACCGGTTCTGGGGTTCGTGCATTCCGGTGTGGGTGGCCGAGGATGGATCCGACATGATTTGCGTGGGCTCCATCGCCGAGCTTGAGCAGTTGTCTGGCCAAAAAGTGACTGACTTGCACAAGCACCATGTCGATAAAATCACCTTCGTGAAAAACGGCAAGCGCTACAAGCGCACGCCGGAGGTGCTCGATTGCTGGTTTGAGAGCGGGTCCATGCCGTATGCGCAACATCATTATCCATTCGAGAACAGCGACAAGTTCGATGCGGTGTTCCCCGCCGACTTTATCGCCGAAGGACTCGACCAAACGCGCGGCTGGTTCTACACGCTGTTGATTATTTCCGCGGCGCTGTTCAAGAAGTCTGCGTTCCGCAATGTCGTCGTGAACGGTCTCGTTCTCGCTGAAGACGGTCGCAAGATGAGTAAGCGGCTAAAGAATTATCCCGACCCGAACGACATGCTGAATGTGCACGGCGCGGATGCGTTGCGGTTGTATCTCATCAACTCCCCGGTGGTGCGGGCGGAAGATTTGTGTTTTTCCGAGAACGGACTGGTGCAATCGTTGCGTCACTTGCTGATTCCGTTGTGGAACGCCTACAGTTTCCTCGTGACCTATGCCAATATCGATGGTTGGACGCCGGAGCAATCGGCGAACTTGCCGCCGTCGGAACATGTGCTCGACCGATGGATCAAGAGTTCGATGGAGCGGCTCAATGGCGATGTCGTGAAGGCGATGGATGCGTATGATTTGCAGGGAGCGATCAAGCCGTTCGTCGCGTTCATCGAGGATTTGACCAACTGGTACATCCGCCGCAGTCGCCGCCGCTTCTGGAAGAGTTCCAATGATGCCGACAAACTGCAGGCGTACCGGACGCTGTACGATGTGTTGTTGCGGCTGGCGAAAATCGCCGCGCCATTTATTCCGTTTATCAGCGAGGCGATTTACCGGAATCTGCGCATGCATGGCATGCCCGAGTCGGTGCATCTATGCGATTTCCCGGTCGGAGCGACGGGCGGGGCCCGCGACCTCGAACTCGAAGCCCGCATGGCCGCCGTGTTGGAGGTGGTCGAACTCGGACGCCAACTTCGCACTGAACACAACCTCAAGGTGCGCCAGCCGTTGGCCTCGATGCACATTGTCAGCCATAAGCAGGCGCATGTGGATCATGCGCAGGCCTTGCAGGATTTGATTCTCGACGAGCTGAACGTCAAGGCCGCGCATTTCAGTCGTCACGAGTCGGCGTTGGCGGAATTGTCGGCGAAAGCGAATTTCAAGGCGCTCGGCAAACGCATCGGCGGCAAGGTGCAGAAGGTCAACCAGGCGGTGATGAAGTTGGGCGGGGAAGAATTGGATGCGGTGTTATCCGGCAAGTCGCTTGAGCTCGACATCGAGGGCGAGAAAATCGCCATCGGGCCGGATGATTTGGTCATCGACCGCAAGCCGAAGGAAGGTTTGGCGGTATCGGCGGGCGAGCATTTCGTCATTGCGCTCGACACCAAGCCGACGCCGGAACTTGTGCGCGAAGGACTTGCACGCGAGTTCGTGAACAAGGTGCAGAACCTGCGTAAGACGGCGGATTTCGACATCGCGCAACGGATTCATCTTCGCTACGACGGCGATCCCGCCGTGCTCGAAGCGATTCATGCCCACCACGAATACATCGCCGCCGAAGTCCTCGCCATCACCTGCGAGCAGGGCATCGAGGAAGGGTGGGGCGCCACCGAGTCTCTTGATCTCAATGGGCTCGTCACTCGTGTATCGATCAAGCCGGTTTAGTTCCGATCACCGCGTCGCAGGCCCGGATAAATGACCGGGCGCGTTCCAGTTCCCCGGAGGCTTGTTCGTTGGTGAATACGGCCGAGGCCTTGTAATCGATTAGCTCGCGAAACGTTTGCAAGTGGCCGAAATCCGATCCGGCCTGGCTGCTGAGGGGGCCGTCCTTGATAAAATGAAGGCTCAACAATTGCATGGCGCCGTGATGGGATTTGGGTTCCAGGCCCTTGGTTAGCAGGAGTGCCCGCACATAATACAGGCAGGCATAATAGGCTCGCGAAACAGCGTCATTACAAAAGCTATTAGCCAATAAAAACTCTGCTGCCCGCATGGTTTCTTCGCCGCGAAGCAGTTCCTCCCGGACATTGTTTTGTATATTATCCCCGGTCATAATTCGATGCCCTCTTGTTCGATGTCCAGCGCCAGTCGCCGCTCCCGCCGTTTCATTTCCTCGAATTCATCCGCAGCCATCGGTAGGGGCTGCAGTAACATGCCGCTGTCCAACACGCCCATGCGCATTGCAGTGTCGATCAAATAGTCGAAGTCGGACGGGGCCACATGATCCAGAAGGATGAGCACATCAATGTCTGACTCCTTGGTCCAATCGCCACGCGCGGCCGAACCGAACAGGCGAGCACGTTTGAGGCGGGCACCGAAATGGTTGCGCACGGCCTCCGCATAGCGTTGAGCCAATCCGCGGACGCGCTCCAGTTCCCGGACCAAACTCTCGATGTCGGCCATTTGATGCATGGGAAAAGGCTAGGCCTGCTTTCCGGGGCCTTCAAGTCATTTTCCATATGTGTCGCGACTCTTTGAGAATGTCCCCTTGAGAACTCGATAGAAATGTCCCCATGTAAGCCGTTCATAAAGGAGGGCGTAATGGGAGCATTAGCGATGAGTGCACGTGAGCGGCGACGATTGGAGTTATTGAGTCAGGTGACGAAGGGTTTATTGCGATTGAACAAGGCCTCGGAACTTCTAGGGATCAGCTACCGGCATACCAAGCGGGTATGGAAGCGGTACCGTGAACACGGGGATGCGGGCTTGGTCCACCGGTTGCGCGGTGGTCATTCAAACCGGGCGGCGTCGCCTTCGTTTCGAGTCCGGGTGATCGGCCGTTACCGGGAGCGTTACGATGGGTTTGGCCCGACGCTGGCTTGCGAGTATTTGATGCAGGACGGCCTGGTGGTGGATCACGAGACGCTCCGGCGCTGGCTGGTGGCGGAGGGCTTGTGGATGAAGCAGCGCAAACGCGACGCCCACCGGCAGTGGCGACAACGGCGTGCCCATCCGGGGGAGCTGATCCAGATGGACGGTTCACACCATGACTGGTTTGAAGGACGCCGGGACGGGGCGGTGCTGATGGTCATGGTGGATGATGCCACCGGCCGGACCTATGCGCGGTTTTACGAGTCCGAAGACACCCGGTCGGCAATGGAGATCATGGGCCGGTACATCCAACGCTACGGGGACGGCGAGCGTGGGGACATAGACGTTGTGGCGAGCGTGGGGACATAGACGTTGTGGCAAAAGTTCCAATAAAAGGCGGGGACATAGAAGTTCCGGCGTGGAAATCAATGACTTGCTCTGTCTACAACTTCTATGTCCCCATCTCTTCCGGAGCGGACGCGCTTCCACGTCCGGGTATTACTTCACTACTTCACGGGGACATAGAAATAATGACGAGCGTCGATTTGTGGACGATTTTGCCCCATAGTTGCTTTTTGCTGCCACAGCTTCTATGTCCCTCCTGCGCGTCGAATGGTGCGGCGGTAATGCATGATCAGCGTGGCGAAGACGATGGCGCCGCCCAGGAAAGTGGTCTGCGGTGGATGTTCGGAAAATGCCAGCCAAACCCAGAATGGTCCAAGCACGGTTTCGATCAGCATGATCAGGCTTACTTCCGGAGCGGGAAGATAGCGGGGGCCGAGTGTAATCATTCCAAATGCGAGCGGCATGATGATGAAACCGAGCAGGAATAGGTAACCGGCATCGCGGGTTTCGATGCTGAGCGGTGCTGCCAGGGGCGTTACGAATAAGGACATGATTAGTCCGGATAAGGCCACAGCGGGGATCATTGCCACATTGCGAGCCCGGCGAATCAAAACGAACGAGCATGCCATGGTAATCGCCGTCAACATGGCTAGAAGATCGCCAGGCGTTGAGCCAGTAGATACGCCGCCCGCGACGATCAGGGCCACACCGGAAATCGCTGTCGCCGAGGCGATCCATGTCCGGGCGGGTGTCTTTTCTTTTAATAGTAGCCAACTCAGCAGAGCGGCCATGAACGGCGCGGTGCTGATGATCAAGAGTGTATTGGCGACTGATGTGGTCCTGATGGAGTGGACAAAAAGCATGTTTCCGGTCGCGTAGGTGCAGCTGATCAGTAAGCCAACTTTGCCGATCGACTTCCAGATCCGCATGGCGGCTTTTCCTTTGGCGAACACATAAAAGAGTGCGATGGCGGTGAATTGGAAAATCCCGCGCCAAAATAAAAGTGTCCATGGATCGCACGAGATTAGCCGCACAAGTAAGGCATCGGGAGTCAGGAGCAGCACGCCGGAGGTTGTGAGCAAGACGCCTCGCCGGTACAGATCTCTATCGGGTAAAGATGTCATGATGTAACGTTACCGGCTCGGTCTACACGGGGACATAGAAATAGTGGGCAATATTTTTTGCACTCTAACCTGCTCGTAGTCAAGATGATGCACAAGGTCAATGACGGTGAGTATTTTTTATTGTCCAAAGTGACCTGTGTCGTTCCTTTACGCAGGTATGAGATCATATCGAATCAAAGTGGATCATACGGATACTTGGTATCACTGCTACAATCGAGCTGTTGGAAGCTCGGCCGATCGTCCACTTGGCAGGGTGGAGAAAGAGCAGTTCGTGCGCATCTTGCACCGGGTCAGCTTGCTGTATGGCGTGCGGGTGGTGTCTTATCAAGTCATGAGCAATCATTTTCATCTTTTGGTGCATGCCCCGGTGGACATTCCGTCTGCTACTGAGATGTGCCGTCGCTACCGGCTCTTTCACCGGGGCCGTCGCCAAATGGAGGAAGATTCTCCGGAGTGTCTGCGGTGGCGCCACCGGAGTCGCGACATCAGTTGGTTTATGCGGCATCTTCAGCACCTTTTTACAGTCTGGTATAATCGTACCCGTCCGGTTCGTCGCCGTGGTTCGCTGTGGGCGGATCGATTCAAGCATACGATTCTGGAAAGTGGCAAAGCCGTATGGTCTTGCTGGAAATATATCGAGAGCAACCCGGTGCGCGCGAAGATGGTTGCTTGCGCCGGGGATTACCGGTTCAGTTCGTACGGGATTTGGCGGCAATCCGGCCTGCATCCATTTTCAATCAATGTGGAGAAGTGCATTCTTCCCGCGGTGGGGGCGCGATGTATGGAAGAATTGCTCGAAATATTCACCAGCGAATTGGCGGAGGATACTGCGGAGCTCGATCAGCAAGGTTTTTCCGATAGTATTCGACGCCGAGTTCGATATTGGACGGATGGACTCGTGATCGGTTCGGCGTTATTTATTCGCGGTGTCATGTCGCATCACCACCACCGGCCGGATGAGCATCGTTTAGCTGTTCCGGTGGCAGGTAATACGCTCCTGGCTTGGCGAAGACTTCGCCTCGCTTGACTAGTTGCTCACGGTATTCAGCCAAGTCAAATTTCCCTGATTCATTCTTGTATCGGTGTGCTTTGACAATGCGCTTCGCGCATTTTCCCTTATCTGTGAGGGCGATGGCCATCGACGGATTCGGGCAAATTAATTATTCGAGCTGACATTTCACTGTTTCCTGCTTTTTGCGAACAACTTTATCCCCCGCATCCACTGCCTCTATGTCCCTCGGCGGGTTCTATGTCCCTCAATGAGTTTTGGATTGAAAGTGAACGATCGTTCACATACGATGACGGGCATGAAAAAGACAAACAAGTTTGCCGCAAATCTGCAGGCGCTTCGCCGGTTCCACCGCGCGGAAAGGCGGGTTCCGACCTATGCGGAAATGATGGAGCTGCTCGGCTACCGATCAAAAAACGCCGTATTTCGCCTCGTACAGCGAATGGAAAAGGAGAGCTATCTGGTCCGTAACGCCGGCGGACGCATCGCCTTTACCCGCAAGCTGACCGGCACCATCAAAATTCTCGGTCTGGTACAGGCCGGATTTCCGTCGCCCGCCGAGGAGGAGCTCGTCGATGTGCTCAGCCTCGACGAATATCTCGTCCGCCGTCCCGAAGCGACCTTCATGCTCACCGTCAGTGGCGACTCCATGATCGAGGCCGGCATTCATCCCGGCGATCTGGTGCTGGTCGAACGCGGCCGCCATCCGAAGAACAACGACATCGTCGTGGCCCAAGTCGACGGTGAATGGACGATGAAATATTATCTCAAAGATCGTCGCGGCCAGGTTCGCCTCGAACCAGCCAATCAAAAATACTGTCCGATTGTTCCCAAACAATCGCTGACCATCGGTGGCATCGTCCGTGCGGTGGTGCGGCGCTATGAATGACTGAACAATGCCTCCCGAAATCCCAGCCATGCGTACCGGGCACCCCGATGACCGGGCGTTCACCCTTGCTTCCTTTCCGCGGGCGATCATTCATCTTGATGGCGACGCATTCTTCGCCGCCGTCGAGCAGTCCGTGCATCCGCACTGGAAAGGCCGTCCGCTGGTCACCGGCAAGGAGCGGGGTATCATCGCCTGTGCCAGTTACGAGGCGAAAGCATTGGGCATCAAACGCGGAGTACGCCTCCACGAAGCGGAGCGGATGTGCCGCGATTTGATCGTGCTGCCGAGCGATTACGAAACCTACAGCCTCTTTTCCAAGCGCATGTTCGAAATCATGCGCCGCTTTACCCCGGTAGTCGAAGAGAGCTCGATCGATGAAGGCTTTGCCGATCTGACCGGACTGCGAAGGGTATTCCGGACCTCGTATGTCGAAATCGCCCGGCGCATGAAACAGACCATCCAGCGCGAACTCGATATCACCGTCTCCATCGGGCTCAGCCTCTCCAAGGGACTCGCCAAACTGGCCTCCAAACATCACAAGCCGAATGGCCTGACCGCCATCGCCGGACACAAAATCCACATATTCCTCCCGCGCATTCCCGTCGAGGAGGTCTGGGGCATCGGCCCCAATATCAGCGCATTTTTGCGCAAGCAGGGCCTGGCCACCGCCGGCGATTTCGTCCGCATGCCGGAATACTGGGTAAAGAAAAAGCTCGGCAAAACCGGTCACGAAATCTGGAATGAACTCCGCGGCGATGCGGTCTATCCCATCTCGACGGAACCAAAAACCGATTACGCCAGTATCGGCAAATGCAAAACGTTTACTTCGCCCTCGGCCGACCCGGATTTCGTCTACGCGAAAATGGTGCGCAATGTGGAGTCCGCTTTTATCAAGGCCCGGCGCTATCAACTACGCGCACGATACATCTATGCCGCCTTGCGCAAAAAAGATTATCGCCAGTGCGGCGTGGAAGCGCAGCTGAGTCGCGCCACCGCCTCCGCGCAGGAAGTGCTCCCGCTCATTCGCCGCATGTTTGAGCGTCTCTACGAGCCCGGCGCCGAATACCGCGCCACGATGATCGCGCTCTCCCGCCTCGAGGAGGATCGCGTGGATCAATTTGATTTATTTGATGATCCTCTCCGCATCGACCAACTCCGTGATGCCGCCCTCGCCATGGATGAAGCGGCCGAACGTTACGGCAAGCATACCGTCAGTCACGGAACGTCCCTGTATCTTGATCGTCACCGCATCACCGCCCGCGACGAAAAACCCTTGCGCCGCGGGCTCGTTCTCAAGGGCGAAACCGATCGCCAACGCCTGCATCTTCCCGTGCTGAATGTGAACGTGTGATCGACCGGTCACCGTTCATCTGATCGCGCGCACGGGCTCGCGCCATCTCGCCGCGCCACATAACCATCGCTGCTGGTCAGTATTATCGCAGCGCGATCTGCGCCCGCCCCCGATGGGGCATAAAAATACTCCTGATAGATTAGCACCATGAATTACATCCGGAGATCACGCGCACTCGTTCCTGTTTGCATGTCGCTTGCCTTGCTCGCCGCCGGTTGCCGTTCGCCGCGACCAACGCCGGTCAGCGCCAGCGATTCCGTGCCATCGCCGGTCATGACCTTTCAGTGCGGCGATGAGCTGGAAGTGAGCTTTTTCGGGGCGCCGGAATTGAACATGACCCAGACCGTGCGTCGCGATGGCCAGATCTCCCTCCGGTTGATCGGCGATGTGATGGTCGCCGGGCAGTCGCCGTCGATGCTTCAGGAAGTATTGCGCGAGCGATATGGAAGCCAACTGCAGATCAAGGACATCACCGTGATTCTGCGAAAGCCGGCGCCCGTCATGGTCAGTGGCGCGGTGCGAAAAAGCGGGCCGGTGCTTTTATCGCGACCTATGACGGTGCTCGATGCGGTGATGGAAGCCGGTGGTTTCGATACCGCCATGGCCAAAGAGCGATCCGTAATTCTCATCCGCCAATCCAGCGGCATGCGCAAAAGCTATGTGTTCGACTTCGAAAACGCCCTTGCCGGTGTCGGTGAGGACCGGACGTTTTATCTGGAGCCCTTCGATATCATCTATGTTCCTTCGCGCTGAAAATGCAGGCACTCATGAATAACATATTCAGTGTATTTCTATTTAATAATAAGCACATCTTCAATGCCACCGGTCGTCTGCTGCCGGAGAGCATCTTTTGGATGTTGCTCCAGCGGGAACGGTTTCTCTCCGATCGCGGTGATCGCCTTTTTGCTGTGGTTGTATTCAACCTCGGTGAGGCGCATGAAAGCGCGCCGCCGCGCAGCCGGCTGATCGATGCTATTCTGTCCCGTCTGCGTTGCAGCGATGCGGCAGGATGGGTCGACCGGCATCGCATCGGCGCCTTGCTGTCCCGGGCCTCAGCGGCTGATGCCCAGCGGATTGCCAATGAAATTTGTGACCAACTGGCGCTGCCGGAGCGTCCCCCGTACGAGATCTATCCCTATCCGGCTGATCGACTTATTTACGAGCATGCTTCGGCATCGCTCGATTCATTTACACGCGCGGCATCGGCTCCCCCCGCAGCCTCCTCGACCCTCGTGACCGGTGCCGCGCGTGTCCTATCTTTCTTCGTACCTCGCATGCCGCGGTGGAAAAGGGTGTTTGATGTTGTCGTCGCCACCGCGTTGTTGATCGCCATCTCGCCTCTGCTCGCCCTGCTAAGCCTCTATATCAAGCTGGCATCGCCCGGTCCGGTGCTCTTCCGCCAAAAGCGCATTGGCCGGGCGTGTCAGCCCTTCACCTGTTTCAAATTCCGCACCATGCATGTGCATGCCGAATCGCGCACCCACGAGAATCATATGCGGATGTTGATGGCGAGTGGGGCGCCCATGACCAAGCTCGACGAGACCCGCGACCGGCGTCTCATCCCGCTCGGCCGGCTGATTCGCGCCGCCGGCCTGGATGAACTTCCGCAATTATTGAATGTGCTGCGGGGCGATATGAGTCTGGTCGGACCGCGTCCCTGTATTGAGTATGAGTACCAGTCCTTTTCGGATTGGCAGTTGCGTCGCTTTGATACCCGGCCCGGCCTCACGGGCTTATGGCAGGTGAGGGGCAAAAATCGCACCAGCTTTGAGACCATGATGCGACTTGATGCCCGCTATGCGTGCCGCCTGTCGATGATACGGGATGCCTCCATCATGCTTCGCACCATTCCCATGCTCTGGCAACAAATCATGGAGGTTAAGCCCTTCCGGCTTCATCGCGAGGCGGCATGACAAAGAAACTCCAACTGGCCGTGGTTGGCTACGGATACTGGGGGCCCAATCTGGTTAGAAATTTCCGGTTATCGCACCATTGTGCGATGAAGCTGGTGTGCGATGCGGACGAACGCCGGCTGTCCTGCGCAAAAGAATTATTTCCGGAAATAGAGCTATGTCGCGACTTTCAGCGTGTTCTGCGTGACAAAACGATCGATGCCGTGGCTGTGGCCACACCTGTCAAACTGCATTACGAGCAGGCGCGCGATCTACTCGAGGCCGGCAAGCACGTGTTGCTGGAAAAGCCCATGGCCGCGACCGTTTCGGATTGCGAGGATCTTTGCCGCCGGGCCGAGCGGAAAGGTCTGACCCTGATGGTGGACCATACCTTTCTCCATTCATCGCCGGTGCGCAAGATCAAGGAAATCGTTGATTGCGGTGATCTCGGCGAGCTTCGCTACATCGCGGCGCGCCGGCTGAATCTTGGTTTGTTTCAAACGGACATCAATGTGGCGTGGGATCTCGCACCGCACGATCTGTCGATCATTCTCTACATCATGGGCAAGTTGCCCGTGGCATTGAATTGCCAGGGCGCCAATCATATTGCCGACCGGATCGAGCATGTAACCACCATGTCGCTCTATTTTCCGCATGGCGAGTTCGCCACGGTGCATAGTAGTTGGCTTGATCCGAAAAAGGTGCGCGAAATGACCGTCGTGGGCAGTCGTCGCATGATCGTTTATGACGATCTCGAGCCCATCAAGAAAATCACCATTTACGACGCGCGGGTCGAGCGGCCGCCGCATTACAACTCTTTTGAGGAATTTCATTACTCGTACCACTACGGCGACATGTACACGCCGTACCTCAAGCAGGATGAGCCCCTGAAGGCTGTCTGCCAGCATTTCGTTGATTGTATTCTATCCGGAAACGCGCCGATCACCGGTGGCCGACAGGGTGCTGAGCTTGTAAAAATTCTTGAAGCAAGTCGTCAGTCGCTTGCCAGCGATGGCGCCCGGGTGCATCTGGAGCCGGTACCGGTCCGAAACGGGAGGAAGTCCGGATGAGTCAGGATCTTCAGGTCATCGCGCCGGATGTGCACCTCGGTCAGGAAGTCCGCATCGGCCACTTTGTGAATCTCTACGGATGTACGATCGGCGACTTTACCCGGATTGGTCCATTTGTGGAAATTCAGCGGGGCGTCGTGGTGGGGCGGCGATGCAAGATCTCAAGCCATAGCTTTATCTGCACCGGCGTGGTGATTGAAGACGAAGTCTTCATCGGGCATCACGTAGTGTTCGTGAATGACCGCCGCCCGCGCGCTACCCGCCTTGATGGCGCCATGAAGACCGATGACGACTGGGTATGTGAACCGACACGCGTCGAGCAGCGCGCATCCATTGGATCCGGCGCAGTCATTCTGTGCGGCGTCACCATCGGCGCAGATGCACTGGTGGGCGCGGGCAGTGTGGTTACCCGCGATGTGCCACCGGGAACGGTATACACCGGAAATCCCGCTCGTCTATTCCGGCGGGTTACTGCCGAGGAGGTATGAATCATGTCCGGTGATGTGCAGGTGGTCCATCCGGGTGAAGTGCAAGACTGGGACGAACGCATATCGTCCTGGTACGACGCATGTGTTTTTCACTCGCGCGGCTGGGCCCAAGCGCTCGAGGAGGGCATGGGGTGCCGCCCCGTGTATCTCGCTCTGCGCAATGGCTCCGGAATGCGCGCCATGTTGCCCATGATGGAATCAACGACATGGTATCGTGGAGCACGCGCGATTTCATTGCCATTCTCTGACTATTGCCCGGCACTGACCACTGAACCACATGAGCTTGATCGCCTGGTGAATGCGGCGCTGGCCATGGCTCCGGAAAAACATTGGCGTCAGGTCGAATTCCGATGCGCCTTGAACCACCCTGCTGTTGCCGGCGCAACCACGGAATACATCGGTCATTCGCTTGACTTGCAGGTTTCCGAAGATCAGCAATGGCGCATGCTTCGTCCGGACGTGCGGCGGGCCATTCGAAAATCGCAAGCCGCATCCTTGAGCGCGAGCCACGATACGGATGAGCAGGCGTTGCGAGCATTCTACTGGTTACAGACCCTGACGCGCCAGCGCCATGGATTGCCCCCGCAGCCGCGCCATTTCTTCCACGCGCTGAAGACGTATTTGTTGGATCGCGGGATGGGAACCATCGTGCTGGTGCGCCGGTTAAAGAAGCCAGTAGCCGCCGCGCTGTTTCTCCGCTTTGGTGTGCATGGCGTCTTTAAATATGGCGCGTCGGATGCTACAGCGCTGGCTGATCGACCGAATGATCTGGCCATGTGGGCGGGGATACGGTGGTGCCGCGCCCATGGCGTACGGTATCTGTCGCTCGGCAAAACATCTGCCGATCATGCCGGTCTGCGCCGGTTCAAGCGTGGATGGGGAGCGCGCGAGCTGTCGATTCCATACTACCGTTACAATGTTGCCCGGTCGCGATTTGTGCCGGTGCGCGATTACGTCTCGGGGTGGCACAATCATATATTTCGCCGATTACCCGTCCCGGTCTTGCAGTGGGCCGGCCAAGTCTTATACCGCCAAATGGCCTAGGAGACGCCACCATGACTTCTCATGAACTTGCACTCCGAACGCCGGGTCGCCCGGTGAGCGTTTCATCGCCGCGTGCCGGTTGGTCGGATGTGATGATGATGTTGCATGATTACCGCTGGTTGCTTGCCGGCGGTTTACTGCTGGGGCTGGTAGTCGCCTCGGTCATTTACATCCTGACCCCGCTGACTTTTCGCTCGGAATCGCGGTTGCTTGTCCGTTATGTGGCGGACAGCACACTGGCCGATCCCGGCGCGGCCGGTAGCCGGGTGATGACGCCCGATGTCCGGGGCGAGCAGATTATGAATACGGAAGTGGAGATCTTTTCCAACCGCGCCTCCATCGAGGCCGTGGTGGATGCGATCGGGCCGGCAAATTTCCCCGGCGTGACGGTTGACGAGCAAGTGCGTGCGAGGGCCATCAGGCTTTTGTTGGAACACTTGCGCATCGAATCGCCCCGGCGCGGCAACATCATCCATATTCAATATGATGCCATCACGCCGGATCATGCGCTGGCGGTGATGAATACGCTGGTTGAAATATATCTGAACAAGCATCTCGCGGTACACCGGTCGGCCGCCGCGTATGACTTTCTATCCAAGCAGACGGATCAGAGCCGGGCGCGGCTCGCCGAAACCGAGGAAGAGCTGCGCAAGGTGAAGATGGAGGCGGGTCCGGGCCTTACCAGCGAGTCAAGCGCGCTCATGATGCAGCGAATTCATGATCTGCGTCGTCAGCTCGGTGTGTCCCAGGCAGAGCTCGCGGTAAGCAAGGCCCGCTACGATTCCATGCCCGCCGCTTCAATGGTTATGGCTGACCGGTCAGCGCGTCGCGCGATCTCCCGCAGTACAGATTCTGTTTCCCGCGGAGCGATTCCGGATCGTATAGCTCAACTTCAATCCCGTGAACACGAACTGATCAAGGTGTATACCGAGGACAGCGTCCCGATCCGCGAATTGCGGGCACAAATGGCGAGTCTACTGGCCGAAACACCACCGGAGCATGATCCGGCATCTACGTTAACAGAATCTTCATCCGCCGTGATGCGTTGGACGGGTGATGCCGAAATCGTCGCGCTTGAGGCCGGCGTAAATATCTTGCGCGATCAGCTTGCTCAAGCAACAGAGGAGGCGCTTCGGCTAGAGCAAATACAGTTGCGTCTGGATCAGTTGGAGCGGACACGTGACATCCAGGACGATCATTACCGCAATTTTGCCCGGAGCATGGAGCAGGCGCGCATAAACGATGCGCTTGATCCGGGTAAAATTGGCAACATCAGTTTGCTTCAGCCCGCCATGCTGGTGGCGGCCAATTATCGTCCGGGCATTCGCCGTCACGTCCTGATGGCGATTGGCGGCGGATTATTTCTGGCGATCGTTCTTGTCCCGGTGTACGAGTCATTCACCGGCGGGCGTCGTGTGCGACGTCTGCGCGATCTTGCCCTGCTTTCGCCGCACGACGCGCTCCTTGATCTGCCGGAGGATCAGGCGCTTGCCCGCAAGGAAGTGGCGAACATTGGTCATGCCAGTTCCAAAAGTCAACCGCATGGATTGTGGACATATTGTGATGCGCTGGCCGATCGTTTAATTCACGAACAGGGTGGGCGACCGCCATCACCGTGCATTATCGGATTGTCGGGTTGTGCCGCTGGCGCCGGAGTGTCCACGCTGGCGGCCGGGCTGGCGGCTTCGCTGGCCCGTGTGCGCGATACGCGGGTTCTCTTGCTCGATGCGCGCTCCCATGATCATCGCCGTCACCGGTTGCTTGGCTCGACATCCGCGGCCGGCGGAATCGACATGCATGTGAATCGCGAGGGTCGCGTCGTCGCGCTTGAACACAATCTTTTCCTGTTTGGCACGGACGACGAATCCAAATGCGCCCAGCAGAGTCTCTTGCACAAGTGGCCGGACATGTTGCGGATGATTCGCGACGGCGACTACGGATTTGTGGTTCTCAATTTGCCGCCGGTTTCACCGGTCAGTCCAACGTTGCCTCTGATTTCCCATTTACACAGCACCGTGCTGGTCGTGCGGGCGGGGAGGGATCGCTTGATCGCGGTCGCTTCGGCGTTGCAACTGCTATCCCGCTACCGGGCGCGGTTGTCGGGCGCGGTGCTTAATCGTGTTTCGCCGCATGCGCCAGGGTGGTTGAGGTCGGTGGCATGAGGCTAGTGGAATAGGCAAGTACACCATGAAGAGCAAGGTGTTCCGGTCCTCCGGGGCCGCGGTTTATGCAAGCTCGTTGCGCATCCTCCGGGACGTGACGGGCCGAAGGTGTAGGTCATGATGCTGGCAAGTCGATACTATATGAAACAATTTCTGCCGCGCCGGATACAGGTGGCGGCCCGCCAGTATCTGGCCCGTCGCCGCCGTGCCAAGGTTACCGATGTCTGGCCGATTCATCCGGCCTCAGCCACCGCTCCCGAGGGTTGGCATGGCTGGCCGGATGGCAAGCAGTTTGCCTTTGTGGTCACACACGATGTCGACACCGCGCGCGGATTGCATCGTTGTCGTGCACTCGCGCAGATTGAGCGTGAGCGGGGTTTGCGTCCGGCATTCTATTTTGTTCCCGAAGGCCGCTATATACTCGAGGACGACCTGCGCGAGGAATTGGCCGACGGCGGCGCGGAAATCGGTTTGCATGGTCTGTATCACGACTGGCACACCTTTATGTCGCGTCGCATTTTCGAGCAGCGCCTTCCCCGGATGAAGCGCTATCTCCGCAAATGGCGCGCTTCCGGATTCCGCGCGCCCTCCACGGTGCGTAATCTGGATTGGATCGGGGAGTTGGGCGTGGCCTACGACGCGTCAACGTTCGATACCGATCCATTCGAGCCTCAGTCGCGCGGCTCGGGAACCATCTTTCCCTACTGGGTGCAAAGTCGCACCTCCGGTCACCGTTATGTGGAGCTGCCCTATACGCTGACGCAGGATTTCACCCTCTTCATCATGCTGGGTGAAAAAAATGCCGACCTGTGGAAACGCAAACTGGATTGGATTGCCGGGCAGGGCGGGATGGCCTTGTTTATTGTACATCCGGACTATCTCAGTTTTAACGGGGGTCGCGCCCAGGAAGAGTACCGGCTGTCTGCGTATCTGGAGTTTCTCGACTATGTGCAGAATAACTATGCCGGATTGTACTGGCCGGCCCGGCCTTGCGAAGTGGCGGATTATTTCTCCGCTATGCATGCCGCGAATCCGCCGCGCACGCATCGCCGGGTGTGCATGATGGCCTATGCCTTTTACGAAACCGACAACCGGATCATTCGCTACGCCGAGACGCTGGCCGCGCAAGGCGATACGGTGGATGTGATATCGCTGCGGCGTCCCGGCCAATCACGTTATGAGTTGGTGCGCGGGGTGCATGTCCATCGCATCAAGCAGCGGCGGCGCAATGAAGGGCACCGGCTGACTTATTTGATGCGTTTGCTCGATTTTTTTGTTCGATCGAGCGTGGCCATCAATCGCCGGTGCTGGCCGGACCGGTATGATCTGGTTCATGTCCATTCCGTGCCCGACTTTGAAGTCTTCGCCGCGTGGCTGCCGAAGTGTCTGGGCAGCAAAGTGGTGCTCGATATTCATGATATTGTTCCAGAGTTCTACCTGAGTAAATTCAACGGACGCACCGGAAGTCCTTTGTATCGTCTCCTGCTCATGCTTGAGCGTTGGTCGTGTCGATTTGCACATCACGTCATCATTTCAAACCACTTGTGGCGCGATGTGCTTGTGGCGCGATCCATTCCCGCTGATCGCTGCACGGTGGTGTTGAATTATGTGGTGACGCCGTCCGGGCATATCCGTTCGCAACCGCAGGCGCGCGGTGATGATGCTTTCCGGGTGATCTATCCGGGTGGTCTGCAATGGCATCAGGGACTTGATGTGGCCATTGAGGCGTTCTCCCGTGCGTTACCACAAATACCCCGGGCCGAGTTTCACATTTACGGGGAAGGCAGCGACAAGGAGCGGCTGGTAGATCTTGTCCGGCAATTGACCCTTGATGAGCATGTGCACTTTCACGATCCGGTGCCATTCAGCGAAGTGTTGGGTGTTCTTGCCGGGGCGGATTTGGGTGTGGTGCCCAAGCGCGCCGACTCGTTTGGCAACGAAGCCTACAGCACCAAAATTCTCGAATATATGTCCCAGGGTGTTCCCGTGCTGGTGTCTCGCACCCGGATTGACCAGTTTTATTTTGACGATGATACCGTGTGCTTTTTCACCTCCGGCGATTGCGAGGGCATGGCGGCGGCGATGATCCGGCTTGCGCATGATGCAACGAGGCGGGGCCGGCTAGTCGAAAAAGGATTCCGCTACGTAGCAAAGAACAACTGGGCGGTGAGGAAATCCGATTATCTCAATCTTGTGGATGCATTGGTCCGGCCTGTTCCGGTGAAAGGATTATCATGAGCTACCCGCGTCTATCATCCTGCATCAGTCGCGCGACGGCATCCGCCGATCGGATCACGGGTTGGATGCCTGGATGTATGGTCTTGTATTATCATCTGGTGCCGGAAGAACAGGTGCTTCATTTCCGGGAGCAACTCGACTGCCTCAAGGCGCGGGTTACGGTACTTCCGGCCCATGCAGCGCCGGGCGACATGGCGCATGGTGCATGCGCTTCGATCACCATCGATGATTGCTTTGCTTCCGCCGTTGATCGAGCAATGCCGTTGTTGCGCGCGCGGCGCATGCCGGTGACATTATTTGTTCCATCGACGCGGATCGGTCGTCTGCCCGATTGGTCTCCATGCGGAGAATTTGATCCTCAATCGGAATGGGTCATATCCAAGGCCATGCTCCGTTCGCTGGCTGCTGATCCGCTGGTGTCGATCGGCTCCCATGGCGCACGTCATGTTGATTTCGTCCGGTTGGGTGATCGCGACGTCCGCGCCGAGTTGGTGGACTCCAGGAAGCAGCTGGAGGACATCACGGGACGAACGGTGCATTCGTTCAGTTTTCCGTTCGGACGATCGTCGCCGCACCACGTGCACATGGCGCGTGAGGCCGGTTATACGCATGTGTTTGGCACCGATCCGCGGCCGCATGACGGTTCGGCAAATCATTTGATCGGGCGGGTGCGGGTGGATCCATGGGACTCACCCCGTGACTTCATGTTGAAAGTGCGGGGCGCCTACCGGTGGATGCCTCATGCCCGCGCCCTGAAGAAGAAGTTCACGCATGAACATATCCTTCCAGACATCGCTTGCGCCTGATGACAAAGCCCGTTGGGTGCAGTACTGGTTGCAATCCCGGCACGCGCATCCCGAGCAGCACCCGCGGTATGCCGCCATCGAGCACGCCATGGGCCGGCGACCATTGTATGTCATCGGAGAAGAGGCGGGCCATATTCGCGCGCTGGCGCTTCTCAGTCTAAAACCATGGATGCGTGAGTGGCATTACTCGATGGAGGCGATATGCCGGCGCGGTCCCGTATTCGATGAACCGTGGGCGGGACGTGAACTTCTTCTGGGAATTGTTCAGCGACTCTCGCAATTACGCGTTGGTTCGATTCGTATCTCCTCGGATTGGATATTTCCCGGAGCGGCCCGGGCGGAGGTGATGCTTCGCGAGATGGGCTTTGTGCCCTGCGATAGCGGCGGGGCCCGCGCAGCGACCGGGCGCATTGATTTACGTATCGATCCCGACGATATCTTTGCCGGATTTTCCAGCAGCACCCGCCGCGAGATACGGCTTGCCGGGCGGCGGGGTATCGAGGTGAGGCCGGTGAAACATCCGGGCGAATTGCACGCGGCCTACCATTGCCTGATCGCCAGTCAGCGCCGCGCCGGACTCATGCGCGTATCCAAACGGCAGTTCGATACCTATTACCATGCGCTGGTGCAATCATCCTCCCTCGGCACCTTGCTCGGTGCCTTCAGCGGCGATGAATTGCTCGGCGAGCTGGCCGTCACTTGTTCACCCTCCGTGGCCTACCCCACGATGTACTCGATTCATCCCGCCCGGGCGCGCCGCCATGCCAATGTGAGTGTGGGGCCCTCGCTTTGGTGGCAAGGATTGCTGTGGGCGCGGGAGCGCGGATGCGGTTGGTTCGATGTCGAAGGAAGCGTGGCGCGATTTGACCCATCCGATGTTCATTATGAAATATCCAATTTCAAGCGGCGGTTTAATCCTGAACCACTGGAGCGACTGAGTGAACATGTGCTGGTTTGTGATCCGTCCTTGCACCGACTGGATCAAATGACCCGGGCCGGAGCCACACTCTGGAAAAAAGTCGTCAAATGGTTGCACAAGCCGGCGCATCTACGCCGCGGCCACTCGGATGTGCGCGCCGTGACGACCCGGCCACCGCCCGTTCCAACGCCCGCCTGATGAATGCAACCGGTCAACTGATGCTTGAGCACATAGATGACGACCGCTGGGATCGCCTGCTGATGCAGTTCCATGATGCGTCGATTTATCAAACAGTCGCTTATGGCGTGGCGCGATGGGGACGCGACGCCTTGCGGCATGTTCGCTGGATGCGGGACGATCATGTCGAGGCCATGGCTCAACTCGTCGTGCGCAAATTGCCGCTCGTGGGTGGAGGACTTGCCTACCTGCCTTGGGGTCCGGTCTGGCGTCATCCGGATCACGAAGCGAAATCGTTTGGAACAATGGTGCGCGCGCTGCGCGAGGAATTCGCAATCAATCAAGGTCTATTGCTTCGTATCGTGCCCCGCGAGTGGTCTGAGACCGGCAATGAAACGTCGAGCATGCTTCATAACGAGGGCTACCGGCTGGTTCCCTCCTGCTATCGAACACGCATGGTGGATCTGACGGGTGATCTCGAGCATGTGCATCATCAGGTGAATCGAAGTTGGCGCAGGGCGCTCAAGCGGGCCGGACAGCTTCATTTGACCGTGGAGGAGGGGAGTAATCCCGCGTTATATCACGAATTATCCCGGCTCTATCGCGAGATGGTTCATCGCAAGGGATTCACGCCCGGTGTCAGCATTTCGGAGTTCGAACGGGTGCAAGCGATGCTTCCCTCCGGTATGAAAATGCACATCATGATCTGTCGTCATGGTGGCCACCCGCTTGCCGGACTGATGGCCTCGGCGATGGGTGATACCGGTGTAGGGT
Organism: uncultured Verrucomicrobiota bacterium; assembly: GCA_964470065.1. Lineage (GTDB taxonomy): Bacteria > Verrucomicrobiota > Kiritimatiellia > CAIVKH01 > CAIVKH01 > CALMUP01. The sequence goes on from CAYYAR010000006.1 coordinate 60,756, forward strand.
TGCTGGGGGCTACAGCGACGGAGGGACTGTCGTCAGGCGCCTTCCACACATTGAATCTGCGCATGATGCAGTGGCTGAAATCGCGCGGCATGCGTTATTACGATTTTGGCGGTTATGCGCCGGAGATCAACCGGGGAACCGCCGCATTCAAGGATGGCTTGCCCGGGCGTGATGTGATGTTCACCGGTCAATTTGAATCTTCCACCCATCCGGCCAAGTCATTCCTCATCCATACGGCGGAGCGGGGTCGTCGCATGGTTCGTTTCACCCGCGCCATCCACGTAAGGCGACCCTTGCGGAATATTCATGTGCATCTGGAAAAAACGACCAATGAATGATGTCGATCTATCCGTGATCATTGTCAGTTGGAATACCCGGGAGCTCTTGCTTGGTTGTTTGCGAAGCCTTCCATGGCGGGAGCCCGGTCTCCGGCTGGAGGTCATTGTCGTTGATAATGCTTCCTCGGATGGTTCGGTTGCGGCGGTGGAGGAAGCGTTTCCTGATGCCACAGTGATCAGGCTCGATACCAATGCCGGCTTTGCCGCCGGCAACAATGCGGGCATGCGGAGAGCGCGGGGTCGATACATCGCGCTGATTAATTCGGATGTGTTGGTTCTGCCCGGATGCCTCGAGTCGCTGGTTGCGTATATCGACCGGCATCCCGAAGTGGGAATTGCCGGTCCGAAAATTCTCTGGCCGGATGGACGCCTACAGGACTCGTGCCGGCGATTTCCAGGATTGTGGAATAATTTCTGTCAGACCACCGGGCTGCGCACATTGTTTCCCACCCGGGCCTTTTTTTCCGGTGAGCACATGATGTACTTCAAGCATGACCGGATCGTCGCGGTGGATTATCTGGTCGGATGCTTTCTGCTCGTGCGCCACGAAATGATCAACGACATCGGCCTGATGGATGAGCGTTTCTTTATGTATGCCGAGGAAGTCGACTGGTGCAAACGCGCTGCCACCGGTGGATGGGATGTGGTGTTTTACCCGGACGCTTCAGCCATTCATTATGGGCGGGCAAGTTCATCGAAAGATCCCACCCGGTTCGCGCTCATTCAACAACGATCGGTGTTGAAATACTGGCAAAAGCATCACCATCCGGCTGCAGTGGCGCTAATACGGGTGATGAATGTCTCGCAGTGGTCGGTGCGACTAATCCGTTATGCGGGGCGATACCTTTACCGGCGGACGCAACGGCCGGTAATTCGACCCGTGATTCAGACCTGCCGCGAGGCGGTATCGATAGCGGCCTTTCCCCGGATGCCTACCCATGAAACAAGTTGAACCATCGACGCGCATCCTTCGTTCGTTTGCCGAGGCATCTGCGCTCCAGCGGGCCTGGGATGAACTGGTGGATGCCTGTGAAGGCGAAGTGTTCTTGACCTATGACTGGTTGCGCATCTGGTGGACACACTACAACCGGGGGCGCACGTTGATGATCGTGGTCATCGAGATGCAAGGTGAGCTGATCGGACTTTTTCCCTTGTGCCGGGAGCAATGGGGGCGCGGGCCGTTCCGCTTAACGATCCTGCGCACGCTGGGTACGGACTTTACGCCGGTCGCGGTGTCATTGCTCGTGCGAGGTGATAATGTGAAATTGGCGGCCGATGGGTTGCTGCGGGCCATGGACGATGACGTGTGGGATCTACTGATGCTTGGCCCCAGCGCCGGCAAGTGTGCGACGTCCCGTGCATTTTATGCATACTTGCATGACCGATTTTCCGGCGCCGCCGTGATCGAGCGGGCCGGGGAGCAAACATACTTTGAATTGGCCGGTGACTGGGAGAAGCAATTGACCCGGCTATCGTCACGTGAACGCAACCGGATGCGCGCTGTCGCGCGGCAACTATCCGCTGCAAAATATGTGCTCGATTCAGATCTCGCTGCGGCCGCGAATTTACCGGAGAGTATCAATCAATTCATCGCCGCGCATCAGTCCAGTTGGCAGGCCCGCGGGAATTCCGGACATTTTGATGACTGGCCGGATGCGCGCTCATTTCATGCGGACGTGGCTCATGCGCAGGCTGTCCTTGGCCGGTTGCGATTGTTGCGGGTGACGTTGAATGATCGCGCCATTGGCTACAAGTATGCGTTCAAAACCGGTCAAATGTACTGTTCCTATCTTGATGCCCGGTGCGAGGACTTCACCGGTTTGGAGTTGGATATCTACCGGTTGAATTTTCGGGAATTATTCCGGCGAGGTGTGGATGAGGGCATCCGCCTGATCGATAGCATGCGGGGCCGGTATGAGCACAAATTGCATCTTGGCGGCAAGATGTATGCCAATTACCGGTTGATGATTTCAGCCCCGCGCATGACTGCGCGGTGGCGATATGTTTTGTGGCGGGTGCAAGCATCCATCGTGCATTACATCTACATGGCCATCTGGCGAAAACGAATCATGCCACGATTGGCTATCCGTCCCCGGCCTTTTCCTGACGCATGGATTCGTAGCAATGCGCTGGTCTGGCGAAATTGATATGATTCGACATATCCCAAGTATGCCTCGCTTCACGGCTTCGATGCTTTGCGGTCGTTGCCAGCCGGATTCACCCGTACATTTGCTGCCTGCCGGTCGTGCATGGCTCACGCATCGGGGGCGAACCGCGGTGCGACGGGCGGCGGAGTTGGCGGGGCTTGCCGGTGGCGGGGAGGTTCTTGCCCCTTCGTATCATTGCGGCTCGGAGATCGATGCGCTGTTGAGCGCCGGATCGGATGTACGGTTCTACCGTATTGATGAAGCCGGCCAGTTGGACCTGTCCGACCTTGCCAGCCGGATTACACCGGCCACCCGTGCCATTTATCTGACACATTTATTCGGCTTCACTCCGCCCGTGGAATCGGTGCGGATGTTAGCTCGGCAGCACCAACTGACATTGATTGAAGATCGGGCGTTGTCCTCCCTTTCCGACATGCCGGCAGCGTCCGCCGATGGGACGGGTGATCTTGCCATTTATAGTTTCACCAAGAATCTGCCGCTCCCGGACGGGGGAGCGTTGGTTGTGCGCAGCGACTCATTATCGCCCGTCGAGTGGAACCTGAAGCCGCTATCCTGGCGTCGGCAATCGCGATTGGCATGGCTGATGACGCGGAAAGCAATGATCAGCCGGGTGCGCAAAGCCCTCCATCGCCCATTACGGACAACATGCTCTCGTCCGCCGCCTGAACAGATGCCGGCGGCTTATCGATTTCGCGCAGAATATGGTGAACGGGCCATGTCGTCGATCACCTTGCGCATGCTTCACCGCATATCTGCTCGAACCGTCCGGTTGCGCCGCCGTTCGAATTTCGAATATCTTGCCGGATTGCTTCGGCCGCTGATGTCCGATCCGTCGCGATTAACACATCTATCGCCGGGTGTGAGCCCCTTGATGTATCCGGTCCTGGTGGCACGCCGTGCCGATGTGCTGGCCCGACTCCATGCGCATGGCGTCGGCGCATGTGCATTTTGGTCCGGGTATCATCCTTCGTTTCCGTTGCATGACTTTCCCGGTGCCCGGCGACTAAAAGATCACCTTGTTGGATTGCCGGTGCATCAGGACCTTGATCACGAGGATATGGAATATGTCGCACGCGTCTTTCGCGCCGCGATGAGGTGCTAATGCATCACGAAAACTATGTGTTAATGACGGCGGCGCGGAATGAGCGCCCGCGCATTGGTAAGGTTATACGCTCGGTATGCAGTCAGTCGCACAAGCCGGTGCGTTGGGTGATTGTCAGCGATGGCTCGACCGATGGTACCGATGAGTTGATTGCGTCATGGGCGGCGTGCGAGCCGATGATTCATTACCTCCGCATGGCACCGGAGTGCCGGCAGCGTGGATTCGCCGCCAAGGTGGCGGCGCTGGAGTGGGCCTCGGCCGTTCTCGAGCGCGAACATTACGGGTTCATTGGCAACCTCGACGCGGATGTGAGTTTTCGCGTCGATTACTTTGAACAATTGATCGAGCGATTCCGGCATCAACCGCGCTTGGGTTTGGCGGGCGGGAATCTTCTTGAAAAGAAGGGCCGGCATTATCGTGACCGCGACTGCAACCGGGATGATTACGTGCCCGGCGCGGTGCAGATGTTTCGGCGCTCGTGCTTCGAGGAAATCGGGGGATACGTGCGGTCGCGTTATGGCGGCGAGGACACGGTAGCCATGTTGATGGCGCGCATGGCCGGGTGGGACATCCGGGCCTATGCCGATTTACCTGTCTATCATCTTGAAAGCAGTCGCGAGAAGCGCGGTCACATGCGTGATTTATTCCGCGAGGGCGCGATGCGTCAGGCGCTGGGTAGCCATCCGTTGTATGAACTCGTCAAATGTGTTCGCACGTCGGCAAGGCCTCCTTACGTGATCGGTGCGCTTGCACGCGGTTGCGGATTTCTGTGGCCGGTTGTCTCCGGTCAGTCGCACGTGGTCGGGCGGGAATTCATCAGATTTTACCGCCAGCAGCAAATGGAACATCTCCATGCGTTGGTGGCCATCGACAGGAGTATCAGACATGAACACAAGAAGCATGCGAGTTAAATCCTGGGTTTTGGTCGTGCTGTGCCTTGGGTGCAGTGTGCATGTTCCAGCGGCTACCTATTATGTGTCCAAAACCGGCAGTGATGCCGGCAGTGGTTCATCGTCGAGCCCCTGGTTGACCATCCAGAAAGCGGCCAACACGATGATCGCCGGAGATATGGCAATTGTGCTGAGCGGGCGATACAGCGAGACGGTCACCACGGTACGCGCGGGTAGCGCCGGGGGACCGATTGTGTTTCGGGGGCAGGGGGCCTCGCTGCTGCGAGTGAAACTTCATCATGCATTCAACTACCTGGAAAACTTCGAGATCACCGGAACGGATTCGCCCAATGGGGCGGCGCTACATGTTGCCGCCAGCAATCTCCGCATTACCGGCAATCAATTCCATTCCATCAATACAAATACCTACGGCATACTCACCGTGCTTGCCACCGGCCGTGTGCCCCTGCCGTATGTCACCAATCTATACATTGCCGGCAACTCGTTCCGGCGGGTATTCGGGCATAATATCTGCGTCTTCGCCGATCGCTCATTGATTGAAAGCAACCGGATCAGCGAAACGTTCATGGATGCATTCAGAATCTGGGGTGAATACACCACGGTCCGTGGCAATATCATCAGCAATATTTACGTGGAGGGATCCAATCATCCGGACGTGATTCAAACCTTCAATGCCGGCACCGATCATTACAGCCGGTTTATCGTATTTGAAAATAACCAGTCGTTGAACAGTTACTGTCAGCCGTGCAATTTGTCCAACAGCACGAATCCGAACCTCGGTGATTGGACCTTCCGCAACAATCTATTCGCGCATATTTACGGTCAGGGGAATGTTGGTATTCCCCGGGTCCGGTGGATAAATAACACCTTTTATCGCGTAGCCTCGAATCTCAACTATGCCGTGACATTTCTCAAGCAAGTCGACTTCGATGGCGAGGATGGCGAAGTCTTCAATAACGCTTTTGTCGAGTGCGGCAAGTTTGATAGCGGAACTTTTGGATTCTACTACACCGCTGCTGCCATCACGAATCGCTTTACCGCTGATTACAACTATGTCGCCGGTCATGGTCCCGCATATGGATCCAAGAGTGGCTTCAAGGAGATGCATGGCGTGAATGGCGGGAATCCCTGGTTTGCTAATCTATCGGCGCATGAATTTGTGTGGACCAGCAATAGTCCGGCGATCGATCGTGCCCTGGCGCAGTCCGATTTTAATTATGACATCCGGATGGTCAGGCGTCCCGTGGGTTCAGGTTGGGATATCGGCGCCTACGAAAATGGGATGACCACTCCGCCGCCGCCACCGCCGGTGGCAAGCGCCATCGTTACACTGACGAATCTGGCGCACATCTACAATGGCGTCATCAAGTCCGCCACCGTCGATACCGTGCCTGCTGGTTTGGCGGTGCAACTATCGTATAATGGCACGCCTCTCAACGCGGGATCATACTTGGTCACCGCGAACGTAACCGACCCGGCTTATCAAGGATCCGCCACCGGGACGCTGTCCATTTCGAAGGCATCGCAATCGATCAATTTCGCACCCATACCCGATCAGCAATTGACGAACACTGTCCGGTTGAGCGCATTGGCATCCTCGGGACTTTCTCCCGCTTATGCGATTGTGGCGGGACCGGGGATGATTTCCGCCTCATCAAACCTGACGTTTACATCGACGGGCGTGGTCCTGGTGGCCGCTTCCCAGTCCGGAAATACGAATTGGCTCGCCGCCGTTGCCGTGACCAATCCGGTCGCCGTAACCGGTGCGCCTATCACTGGTGGCGTTACCTATTATATCTCGCCTGCCGGTAACGACGCCGATACCGGCGATTTCACCCGGCCGTTCCGCACTATCCAGAAAGCGGCGAATGTAATGTGGCCGGGTGATCGTGCGATTGCCATGGCTGGTCGCTATGCCGAGACAGTGACCACAGTGCGGGCGGGCACCGATCTGTCTCCAATTGTTTTCAGCGGTATGGATGCATCGCTGCTGCGGTTCAAACTTAAGCATTCGTTCAATGAAATCCGTAATATCGAGTTTTCCGGTGGCAATACCCCGGACGCAGCCACGGTACAGGTTGAAGCGGGCAATGTGCGAATTACCGGCAATCGTTTTGTCGATATCGGGACGAATATGTACGGCATTCTGACTGTGAATGATGCCGGTCGTATTCCCTGGCCCTACGTAACCAATCTCTATATCGGCGGAAACACGTTCCGTCGGGTGTATGGTCATAATGTCTGTCTGTTCGCCGATCATTCACTGGTGGAGAGTAATCGCATCAACGACACCTTTATGGACGTGTTCCGCATCTGGGGCGAATACACGGTGATTCGCGGGAACGTAATAAGCAATATCTACGTCGCCGGATCAAATCATCCGGATGTGATTCAGACCTTTGGCGAGGTGGGTACCAATCATTATTCCCGCTACATCGTATTCGAGAATAACGAGTCCTACGACAGCTATTGCCAGCCGTGCAATTTATCAAACAGCGGCAATACCAACATGTACGAGTGGACGTTCCGGAATAATATTTTTGCCGGCATCTACGGTCAGGGCAACATGGGCATTCCCCGGGTGAAGTGGTTGAACAACACGTTTTACCGCTCGGCCTCCAATCTCGCTCATGCCATTACGTTTTTAAAACAGCCTCAGTTTGATGGCGAGGATGGTGTGGTGATGAACAATCTGTTCATTGCCTGTGGCAAGTTCGAGCAGGGCGATTATGGATTTTACTCCGTCGCGTCGGCGATCACCAATCGTTTCACCGCCGACTATAATTTCGTCGCGGGCTTGCCTCCGGCTTTTCCCGCGAAGAGCGCGTTCAAGGAAGTGCACGGGATCAATGGCGGCGATCCGCAATTCATCAACCGCACTGCGTATGATTTTCGACTCTCACCGGCCAGCGCGGCGATTGACCGCGCATTAACCCTGCCGGAGTTTACGTATGACCGGATCGGCGTGATCCGGCCCGCCGGAGCCGCATGGGATATGGGAGCCTACGAGGCGGCTAGCACTTCGCCGCCACCACCCGTATGGCGGGCTAGCGTGGTGATCAGTAACCTGTATCACACCTATGATGGCACGGTTCAGTCCGTGGATGTTTCCACATGGCCGACCGGTCTGTTGGTCGACGTGTCCTATAGTGCACAACCGTTAAATGCCGGCAGCTATCAGGTTGTCGCAATCGTGCGTGATCCGGTTTATGAGGGAGGCGCCACTAATAATATAGTTATAGCGCGGGCTGCCCAGTCGATTTCGTTTGGTCCCATTTCTGCGCAAGACGTCACAAATCGTCTCGGACTTTCAGCATCCGCGTCGTCCGGGAACACCGTGGACTTTGCCCTGATATCAGGTCCGGCGCTGCTCAGCGGTATGACCAATCTGTCGTTTACATCGACTGGCGCAGTGTCGGTGGTGGCCCGCCAGGACGGTTCGACCAATTGGCTGGCCGCTCCGGCCATCACGAACAGCTTTCCGGTGTTGAGTGTTTCGACGTCTCCTCCCTCGTCCGGTCCAACGACGTATTATATTGCACCCTCCGGTCAGGATACTCACGCGGGCACGATTACCAGTCCCTGGCGGACGATTCAGAAGGCCGCTAATAGCATGTTGCCTGGCGACACGGCTATCGTCATGCGCGGTCGCTACAGCGAAACCGTCACCACGGTGCGGGCGGGGACTGCGCTTGCGCCAGTCACGTTTCGCGGTGACGGCGATGCCTCGGTCATCCGTTTCAAGTTGCACCACGCCTTTAATCGTCTGGAAAATTTCGACCTGTCTGGCGGCGATGTGCCGAATGGTGCGGCTGTGCATGTGGCGGCCAGCAATGTGCGGATCACCGGGAACCGGTTCGTGGACATCGGCACCAACATGTACGGGATTCTGACCGTGATGCCCAACGGCACGGTGCCGTGGCCGTATGTGACGAATCTGTATATCGGCGAAAACACCTTTCGCCGAGTGTATGGACATAATGTATGTGTGTTTGCCGATCGATCGGTGATCGAAAGTAACCGGATTCACGACACCTTCATGGATGGATTCCGGATCTGGGGTGAGTACACGACAATCCGCGGAAATACGGTGAGCAATCTTTATGTGGAGGGATCCAACCATCCCGATGTCATCCAGACATTCGGGTCGGCGGGGACAAATCACTACAGTCGCCATATCGTATTCGAAAACAATATGGCTTTTGACAGTTACTGCCAGCCTTGCAACCTCTCCAACAGCGGCAACCCGTTGATCGGCGATTGGACGTTCCGGAACAATGTGTTCGCCAATATCTACGGGCAGGGGAATATGGGAATTCCCCGCGTGCGATGGATCAACAACACCTTTTACCGTGTGGCGTCGAATCTCAATTATGCCATTACTTTTCTCAAGCAAACCGACTTTGATGGCGAGGATGGTGTGGTTCAAAACAATGCCTTCGTTGCCTGTGGCAAGTATGACACCGGCGCATACGGTTATTACTACGTGGCGCCGGCGATCAGCAATCGGTTCACTGCCGATTACAATTATGTGGCCGGATTTCCTCCGGCCTATGCAGCGAAAAGCGGCTTCACCGAGCCGCGAGGGGTCAATGGCGGCGATCCGCGCTTCGCAAACGCCACCGGGCTCGATTTCATGATCGCCGCCGATAGTCCGGCGCTTGAACGTGGTATGACGCAATCAGGCTTCAACTACGATATCCGCGGGATGCTTAGACCGCTCGGCCGCAAGTGGGATATTGGTGCATATGAGGATGCTGCCGATTTGCCGGCGCCGCCGAAACCACCGAAAAAAGTACGGCCCAATTAACTATGACCACTCCCGCGCTTGTCTTCATGCTCGTCATGGTGGCGCTGGTATTTCTTTTGCCACGCCGCTGGGCATTTTTGCCGCTGGTGCTTTCCGGTTGCTATATGACTGTCGGACAGCGCTACTTTGTGCTCTCGCTCGACTTCACGCTGTTTCGCATCATTTTGCTCAGCGGATGGATCCGGCTGCTGATCCGGCAGGAGGTGGAGCCGCTCCGGTTCCATGCCCTGGACCGATTGATCATATTGTGGGCGGCAGTGACGATCATTACCGGCACCATCCTGTCCGGTTTCCAGCCCGGATTCATTCACCGGTTGGGAGTCGTGTACAACGCATTGGGCTTGTACTTCTACTTCCGGATGATCTTCCGGTCGATCGAGGATTATGAGCGGCTTGTCACCGCGCTGGCCGTCGCCATGCTACCTCTGGCGCTGGCCATGGCTCATGAAAAGCTGACCGGCATGAACGTCTTTTCGCTCTTCGGTGGGGTGCCGGAAGATTCCATTATCCGTGGCGAACAGTTGCGATGCCAGGGACCCTTTGCCCACCCGATTCTCGCCGGATCGTTTGGCGTGGTGATGCTGCCAATGGTCGCGGCCGTTTGGCATCGCGGTGGTCTGTATCGTGGTTTGGCGGTCCTGGCGATTGTCTCATCCATCATCGTGATTTTCACCCCGGCCTCCAGCGGTCCCTTGGTGACCCTCGTCGCCGTGGTGGTGGCCATGGCGTTATGGCCGCTCCGGCGATGCATGAAGCTGGTGCGATGGAGTCTGGTGGCGTTGGCTGTCGTGCTCGAAATCACCATGACATCCCACATCTGGTATTTGCCCGGACGCATCAGCAATGTGATCGGCGGAACCGGTTGGCATCGGGCCGAATTGATGGACTCGGCCATTCGGCATATGGACCAGTGGTGGATGATTGGATCGAACGACACGGAGGCGTGGATTCGTTATGGCGTTTCCAATCATCCCGGTTCCGCCGATATCACCAATTACTTTATCTTCGAGGGCGTATCGGGTGGACTACCGCGACTTGCCCTGTTCCTCGGTCTCATAGCATTGGCCTTCCGGGGGGTTGGTCGGGGTCGTGCGCTATTCGATCAGGTTCCCCCGCATGCCGGCGAGCCCATGGTGTGGGCACTCGGCGTCAGTCTGGTCGCGCATGTGGTCACCTTCATGTCGGTGTATTACTTCGATCAGATGGTGATCTTTTGGAATCTCACCCTCGCGTTGTGTGCGGCGCAACTGGACGCTCCGGCGGAGCTCGCTGCAGTCGAAGAGGAAGCGCGCGTTGACCAGGATGCTGAATGGCGTCAGCCCTTGCTGCCCGGGCTGGAAGTGGGGGTGTCAACATGATAGCCGCAACATCGGGGGATTACGCGCGCAGCAGTATTGTGCTCTCGTTGGCGATCATGGCCGAATATCTTTTTCGCTTTGTGCAGAAAATGATTGTGGCCCGATTGATGCTTCCGGAATCATTCGGCCTGATGGGCGCGGTTATCGCGGCGGTAAGCGCGTTGGAAGCCATCGCGGATCTCGGTCTTCGTCAATCGGTCATTCAACACAAGCGAGGCGGCGAAGAGGGCTATCTTAATACCGTGTGGATCGTTTCGGTTGTGCGCGGCGTCGTCCTGACTCTTGTTGCGATGGGTCTGGCGCCATGGTGTGCCATTTATTTTCAAGCGCCGGATGCCGCGGACCTATTTCGCGCCGGGTTTGCCGGCATCTTGATCAGCAGTCTGATTAGTCCGCGCGTCTTCCTGCTGGAAAAGCAGTTCAAATTCGGGACGTGGGCCATGGTGATGCAGGCGGGGGCTTTCGGCGGATCCCTTTCCACGATCGTTCTTGCCTTTTTCTTTCGCAATGCCTGGGCGCTTGTCGCCGGACATCTGGTCGAGTTGATGCTGCGGGTTGCCCTGTCGTACGTGTGGTGTCCTTTCCGGCCGCGATGGTGCGCGGAGCGGGATGCTGTACGCGAGGTGTTCAGATTCTCGCGGGGCATGATCGGATTGTCGGCCTTGACCATGATATCGCTGCAGGTGGACTTGTTGTTTCTCGGCCGGATGGCCAGTCTGCCGGTACTCGGTTGCTATGTCATGGCCAAGACGCTCTCCGAGGTTCTTTCCTTTCTTTCGCTCAAAATCATCAATCCGGTTTTTCTGCCCGGCATGGCCCGTTTGAAAGATGAACCAGAGCGTATGGCCACCGGTCTTTACCGGGGTACCGAGGCGGCGGTTCTATTCATCCTCCCGATCATGTCGTGGATGGTGTTATCCGCAAAACCGCTCCTGATCCTTGCTTATGGCGAAGCCTACGGTATAGCCGCAGGTGCATTTGCGGTTCTATGCGTGAGCACGTTCATCTTCAGCTGCTCGTCGCTGTTTATGATCATGTTCATTGCCCTTGGCCAACCGGGTCACCAGCGCAAGGCCGCGCTGATCCGGCTTATTGGTCTGGCCGCATGCATGTTACCCTTGATTCATTACGGCGAATTGACGGGAGCGGCGACTGCACTATCGGCTTCCGGTCTGGTCATGCTGACGGTGCAATATATTCTCGCTGCCCGGTTGGTCCCGTTGCGATGGAAAGAATATCTCGTCGCATTCGTGCCGGGCATCCGCCTGGCCGCGCTCGGTGTATTGGCTCCATGGTTGGTCGGTCACGCGCTCATCCCCGGCGATGATCTTGCCATTTTGTGGGTGAGCGCTTTGGGTGCGGCGATGGCGTTGATGATAGCCATCCATGCCATGTGGCGCCGTCACGATCTGCCCGGCTTGTCCGGATTGCTTGCCATCAAACCCGCGTGATGACGCATGAATAAGATCAAATCCAGACACGTTCGTCTCGACGAGCCGGAGGATGCCGCCCAGCAAGCCGGGGCGATGCAGATGATGTCCATTTTCCTGGCCCATGACCTGAAAAATCTGGCCTCCGGTTTGTCTCTTGCGATTCAAAATATGCATAATCACGCGGACGATGCGCTCTGTCGCCGTGATGCCATGCACGCACTGGCAGAATGCACCGCGCGGATCCATCACATGATCCGGCGGCTGGATAAACTGCGCTGGCGGTTGCGTGTGCAGCTGGAACGGGTCGATTTCCGGTCCTGGTTCAGGCATGCCATACAGTCATGTGAGGCCATCCATCCAGGTGTTATCAAGTGGCGTGATCCGCCATCGCGCATGCTGATGATGGATCCGGAATTGCTGCGTATTGTACTGGGTAATTTGATTGCCAATGCACGGGAGGCATCGCAACCGGGCCGTGCGGTCGAGGTACATGCGAGTGCCCGCAATGGCACGTTGACCATGTTTGTCCGCGATCATGGCGCGGGAATGAGTCGTTCATTCATCGATCATCAACTCTTTGTGCCTTTTCAAACCACCAAGCCGGAAGGCATGGGTATCGGGCTTTATCAGTCGCGTGTGATCGTCCATGCGCACGGGGGGCGAATGGAGGTTGAGAGTGTGGAGGGTGAGGGTACGACGTTCTGCGTTCACCTTCCGGCTAACAAGTGAACAATGAATCCATCGCTATTAATTGTCGACGATGACGAGGTGTTGCGAACCCAATTGCGATGGGCCCTCTGCACCGAATATGAAATCGCTCTAGCCGCTGATCGCGACCAGGCCATGGCGCAGGCCCGGGAAAAGCAACCGGATGTGGTGCTGCTCGATCTGGGCTTGCCGCCGAATATAGCTGATCCTTCCGAAGGATTCATCATCTTACAGGATCTGCTCGCCACGTTTCCATACGTTAAAATTATCATCATCACCGGGCAGAGTCAGAAGAGCAATGCCTTGCAGGCGATTGCGCATGGCGCCAGCGATTTTATTCATAAGCCATTGGATGTGGAAGAGCTTCGGATTGTGTTGCGACATGCCTGCTATGTGGCGGAGTTGGAGCGGGAACGGCGCTTGTGGGAAACAGAAAAATCGCACGGCGGATTTGAGGGCATGATCGGGGATAGTCCGCAGATGCAACAGGTATTTGCGTCTATTCGCAAGGTGGCCACGGTGAATGCGCCTGTGCTGATTCTCGGTGAAAGCGGCACGGGCAAAGAAATGGTTGCGCTGGCCATTCACCGGCTGAGCCGACGATCGGATGGACCCTTTATTGCCATCAATTGTCATGCCATCCCGGAAACGCTGCTCGAGGCCGAGCTCTTTGGCCACGAAAAAGGTGCGTTCACCGGCGCGCATATCCAGCGCATCGGCCGGATTGAGATGGCGGCCGCGGGAACGCTGTTGCTGGACGAGATCGGCGAGTTGACGCCCTCGCTCCAGATTAAGCTCCTGCGTTTCTTGCAAGACCAGACGTTTGAGCGGGTGGGCGGGCGATCGGAGCTTCGTGTGGACACCCGGATCATTGCCGCGACCCACGCCGATTTGCACCGGGCCATGGAGCAAGGCACCTTCCGGGAAGATCTTTTTTTTCGCATTGCCGTGGTTACCATTCGCATGCCGCTGTTGCGGGAGCGGGTGGGGGATGTCGCCCTGCTTGCCCACTACTTTTTGCAGAAGCACATGCATCCATCCCGTAACGATTTACATTATTCCTCGCGAGCCTTGCGCGCCATGAGTTTGCATGCGTGGCCGGGCAATGTCCGCGAGTTGGAAAACCGGGTGCGGCGGGCGGTGATCATGGCCGACGGAAAACTCATCCGGCCGGCCGACCTCGAGTTGGAGTCGCCGTCCGGCGTTCATGGCGGTAGCAGTCTTAAGGAGGCGCGTGAGCGCTTGGAGCGGGATTATGTGCGGAGTGCACTCGCTCGCAGTCATGGAAATATCAGCAAGGCCGCCGACATGCTTGATGTGAGCCGTCCCACACTCTACGAGATGATCGACAAGCTTGGCATCGATCGCCCCCACGGAAGTGGACAAGGATGATGGTGGTGCCGGTGGCGTATGTACGACTGACGGGATGTGTCATGCTGGCGGGAATCTTTGCGCATGATCTAAATGGTTGGTGGCGCTACGGAATGGGTTCGGATCTGTACGCCTATACTCTGATCGTGCCTGTGATCACCGCATGGCTCATGGCGCTACGCCGGACGATTATGTGGGCCGTTGGATTGTGGATAGCTTTTGTGTGGTGGCACGGTCCATCCGGCGTCTTGCCATCCATTGATTATGCGCGTTTATATGTATTGGTCACTTTGATCGCGCTGTCGTTGTGCGCATGGCGGGGTTGGGCATGGGTCGGAGCTCGTCCACTTCCTGTCCTGTTACTCTACCTTGCGGTGCCGCTACCGCCCGTCTTCGAGCATGCGCTGAATCAGCTTTTGCAGTATGGGTCGGCTTTTTTGGCGGATTTCATGTTTCGCATTTCCGGTATGCCCGCTCACCGGTCTGACTTGACGATTTACCTTCCCGGTTTGCAATTGATTGTGGCCGAGCAATGCAGCGGTATTCGCTCCACCTTGATATTATGTATTGCGGCGTTGGTCGGCGGTCACGTGCTGTTGTGCCGGCCATTATACCGGCTAGTGATCCCTGTCCTGGTGGTTCCTCTCGGCATGGTGCGCAATGCAGTGCGCATCGTGACGCTGGGATGGCTCACGGTAGCCGTGGATCCCGGGATCATCAGTGGTCCGCTGCATCAGCGGGGTGGTCCGGTATTCTTCGCGTTCTCTTTTGGGCTGCTCTCGTGTCTCTTCGTCGTTCTCCGTCAATTGGAGCGTCGTCAGCGAGATGAAACTGTCATTCATACGACATAACGTCGTGCCGCACATCCTTGCCGCCTTGTTGCTGCTGTGGACCGGGTGCAGCGGCACTTACCTTCAGCGTCGGCATTTGCATCGTGCCGAAGTCTTGTTTGCGCAGCAGCGTTATGACGAAGCATTTGTCGAGTATTTGAATGTGCTCAAATACAAACCGGTCCCTCCGGCCGCTGCGCGTAATCTGGGCATCTCTGCCTTCGAAACGTCCGATTATGCGATGGCCTTCCAATGGCTCGGTGTCGCTGCGGCGCGTGATGCGGGTGACCCTGAAGTGATGACGCGATTGGCAGTGTTGTATTTGCATCGAGGCGACCGGGCCAAGGCGCATGCCCTGGCGGACGATATATTACTTGAGAACCCGCGCAATCTGGAGGCCGGGCTCGTTTGGTCATCCACCTCGGCTGACGCTCTTCAGATCGAGGCTGGGCTGACATTGTTGGAAACCATCCGGGCGGAACGGCCGGGCGAGTCGAGGCTGCCGATGGCAATCGGTTTTCTGCATATGCGGCGAGGAAGCATGGAGGATGCACTGACCGCGTTTGATGATGCGATCCGGTGCGCACCCGGTGATGCGGATCCTTACATCGCGCGTGGCGATGTGCGCATGCTGCTTCGACAGCCTGATCAAGCCGGCGAGGATTTTCGCCGCGCCCGATCCATTGCGCCTGGTCCCTCGGTCGCCGGTATACGCTGGGCGCTGTATCTGCGGTCAACCGGAAACGATGCGGCAGCCTTGACGGAATTGGATGACATGATTAATCACGATCCCGATTTCGTGCCGGCGTTCTACGAGCGTGCGGTGATTCGCGCCGGACGTGCGCAGTGGACCTTCGCGCTCGAGGATGCCGACCGTGTGCTGACACTCCAACCTGGTCATCTCCCGGCCAGCCTATTGAGGATTCAAGCACTCAAGAAATCCGGGCAACACGAGGAATCGCTTGATGCTCTGGCGGAGGCTGAACGCATGTTTCCGAGGTCATTGCCGTTAAAGCTCGCCTGTGCCCGCCGGGATCTGGAATCCGGTCAGGTGCTGTCCGCTATGGAGCAGTTGCGCCAGATTATGCGTGTCGATCCCGGATATGTGGATGCCTCCATGCTATTAGCCCAGTTGGAAATTCAGCAGGGGTTGTATGATGATGCGCTGGTTCGCCTTCCCGGAGTGTTAGTGGATCAGTCGGCGGTGCGACCTGCTGCTCTGTTATTGCTTGGTCATGCCCAGCGATTGCGCGGCCATTACCATGCCGCGCTGACGTCGTACGAGGCGCTCTCCCTCGTCAAAACAAACGATGCGCATCCCTGGTATATGATGGGATTGACGCATCAAGCCGCCGGCCGAAAGGAAGCTGCGGCTCGCAGTTATGCCCGTGCGCTCGAAAAAAACGCGCTTTATGTGCCCGCGCTGACCAGCATGATGGCCCTCCACCTCGCCGATGGCCGACCCGACCTCGCCGGGCAACAGATCGACGAGCGGTTGCAATTCCATCCGGACTCGACGGATCTGCTGTATCTGCGGGCATCACTCGCCATCCGGTCGGGCAAGCTTGAACTAGCCGAAAGAGATCTTGTGCATGTGCTGCAGGTTGATTCTTCGAATGCGCCGGCATACCGCGATTTGAGCCGGATCTTTATCGCGCAGGGTCGCACCGATGAAGCATTGGCGAGGCTCGCCAATTCGATTGAACGTCATCCTGATGACATAACCGCACGGATGATGCAGGCGGTTATTTGGCAGGGCATGAATCAACACGATCGAGCGATGAACGGCTACGAGGAGATTCTTCGCATCGATCCCGGCATCACCGGAGCGCTCAACAATCTCGCATATTTGCTCGTGATGAGAAAATCTGGCGATGATCTCGAGCGCGCGTTCGCTCTTGCCCGACGCGCCCGGGAGCAAGCACCGGGTGATCCATCCGTGGCGGATACGCTGGCGATGGTGGCTATGCAACGGCGGGAATTTCCATGGGCGATCAGTCTTCTGCAAGAAAGCCTCGCTCAGCTCCCGGATAATCCGCAAATACTATGGCATTACGCCGGTGCGCTGACGGGCGCAGGTCGTGAGGAGGAAGCGCTCATCATGCTGGAAAAAGCGCTGGCCGGCGAAAGCGATTTCCATGGCCGTGATGAGGCGATGGCGCTTCGGCAGCTTCTTGCTATCTCTCTGGATCAACCAGGTCGGCTGCCGGCGCATGAGCTTGAGGCCTTATTCGATCGCTGGCCGGATCATCCTTCGGCCATGGCCAGACGAGGCATGTGGCATGAACAGGCTGGCCGGCGGGACGAGGCGATAGTATGGCACAGGGCGGCGCTGGCGGAGTGGCCGGATTATCTGCCCTCCCTGATCGCGATGATACGCCTGTCCGGTGATGACATGAAGCAAGCGCTGGCGAGCGGGCGTCATGCTCGCAAACTCGCGCCGCAGAATCCGGATGTGGCTTTTGAATTGGGTCGCGCAGCCCTGCGCCATCTGGATTATTCATGGGCGTTCAGCTTGTTAGGCGAGGCGGATGCCAATGATCCTGACCGCGCTGAACTCGGCTACTGGTATGCGCTCTCCGCCTTATTGATGGGGCATGTGGATGTGGCGAAATCGAAGCTCTCCGTCTCGCAGGATAAATCGTGCGAGCTGCTGGAGCATTTGCTGGCCGCTTATCTCGATCCGTCCTTGTCGCTCATCACACCTGTGCCGGCCAATCATCCCGAGTTGATTCCTCTGATGAGGTTGATTGAGGCGTCCCGCAGTGACGACGAAGCCATCGCGGCCAATTACCAACGTCTCATTGATGATTATCCCGCATGGATGCTTCCCGTGCGCGATTATGCGGCCCGGCTGATTGCGATGGATCAAGTCAGTCGAGAGGAAATCATGATGGCCCGACGCGCGCGCGATGGCATGCCGCGCGATCCGGTGGCCCGGCGGACGTATGCGCTCGCCCTTGCTCGTGCCGGGGACCGGGATGAAGCCCGGTATTACCTCGAGGAGTGCTTATCAATTACCCCCGATGACGAGGTCTTGATGTTTTGGTTAAGTTCTATTCAGGAATCGGCAACGACTGAACCATGAAGGACGGATGCAAGCCCGTTCCCGGCGATCCCGTTCGCGTAAAATCCGCTGTGGCGATATATCGCACACTGGATGAGCGAGGTTGTTTGGATGGCATGCCGTTCATGCCGGAGATGCTCGCGTATTGCGGCATGATCATTCCGGTGTGGCGACGCGTGGAGAGGGTATGCGTCGAAGGTGATCGCATGCGACGATTGCGTGGCATGTTATTTTTGGGCGAACTACGCTGCAATGGATCAGCGCATGGAGGATGCGAAAAGGGGTGCCGGATCTTCTGGCATGAATCCTGGGTGGAAAGTCCTGAGCGGGCGCAGCCGGCCGAGGTTGCCAACGTCAGCGGGGAATATCCGTATCCTGTTCACTGCGACGACCGCTACGTATGCCAATCGACGGAGCTCTTGCGTGCCACCAGTCGCATTTCGAGGCTCAATCCCGGTCAATATGTGCGGGATGTCATGAATGGCTCATGGCGATGGCGGGATATGCTCCGGTTTGTCGGCGTGGCGATCAGGTTGCGCATGCGCATCCTGCTGGGGGGAATGCAATCGGTGAAGCCAGCGGGTTGTCAAACCGTCACGCCGGTCGATTGTCTGAATTTACAACCGGGCGAGTGGGTGCGCGTTAGGTCGCGAAGCGAAATTGCGGCCACGCTTGACCGGCGAGGCAGAAACCGGGGGCTGGATTATTCCATCTATATGTTGCCTTTCTTCGGTCGTGCCTTCCGGGTCAGGCAGCGCGTAAACCGGATCATACTCGAAACAAATGGTCAGATGCGGGACGTGTCGAATACAGTCACGCTTGCGTGCGCCACCTGTAATGGTCATGGAAGGTGGGGTGGATGCCCAAGGGATCAATTTCATTTATGGCGTGAGGGCTGGCTGGAACGCATTTCTCCGCGCATGGAACGTGTCGATGATGACCGGTGGGATGAGCTCGTGGCATCGCATCCCGACGGGACCCCTTATCATTTATCCGGATGGAGAAGATCGCTGGAAGCAACCTTCAGTCACATCAAGGGTCACTTTTACAAGCTGCCCAACGGGGATGGTGTTGCGGTCTATGATGTCGCTGGTTGGTTGCTTGGCCGCCGGACGGTATCGGTTCCGTTTGCGACCAAATGCGGCGTATTGAAAGGCAATGCAAACGGGCATCGTGATCTGTCGGATTACTTGCGCGCGATTTGCGATCAGCATCGATCGCCACGGTTTGAGTTGCGCGCACAAAGCATGAGCCATGCGTTTATTGAGCAATTCGGCTTCGACAGGGTTTCGACGGTCAAACATCACTATGTAGCGTTGGATGGCGGTATCGACCACATCTGGAAAAATCTCTCGCGGACGAATGTGCGACAGCGGGTTCGTCGTGCCGGACAGGAGGGATTGATTGCTCGTCATGAGCATGATGCGGGCGGGCTTGTCGCTTTTTATGACTTGTTTGCTGCTACGCGGCGGCGCCTCGGTCTTCCGGTCATTGATTATTCGTTTTTTCGCAATGTGGGACGATATATGCCCGGCGGTTCGATCATGGTGGTCATTGCCCGGCGTGGAAATGTTCCGGAGGCTGCTCTTTATGCCCTTCGTCACCGGGATACGCTTCATTTCGAGTACAGCGGATCAGCGCCGGGCGCTTCAGCCAGCGGCGCGAATCAATTGGTTTGGTGGAGCGCGCTCGCGTGGGCCTGCGAACATGGCTTGCGCGAGGTCAGTTTTGGTTGTACCGATCCGGCCAATCAAAGTTTGCTGGCGTATAAACGCCATTGGGGCGCAGTGGAGGAGGATCTGGTCACGCTCGTGTGTGACCTTGGCGGACGGATGCGATCAGGTGCGAGGCGTGGTGTAAAAAATCATCTGGCCATGCGTAGTTTTTTTCGTCACGCGCCGTTGCCGGTTCATCGCATGGCCAGTCGCTTGATTTACCGTCATTGGGGTTGATTAATTCTCAAAACCGATAAACCTGGTTTACTAAAACCGGTTTAATTCTCAAAAATGAGTGCCGCTTGCCGGATGGCTATGCGGCACTCATTTTTTTGTAAAAAATGTTGCTGTCGGAAATGTTTACAATGATTTCATTTCAAAAATTTCTACAACCAGCCAGGCCATCGTGGGTTGTCGTTGCGTGTGAAATGCGCCGTGTCCAAAAATAAAAAAAACCGGCCGATTGTCACGATCCGCATCGTGCGATGCGATCTGAAATATGGCATTTCGATTGCTCCTTGCATGCTCACACAACAACCCTTGGGAGACTGCATGCAACGAACAACTATACGCCGGAAGAGCGACCGAAACATACAACATTTGGCCCGGATGGCCGTGGCCGGAATTTTACTGGGGCTGACTGGTACCCCGGTGCCGGCGGCCACGTTGAATCTGGCTTGGGAGCCGACGGCTTACCGCACGGATGAGACTGCGCTCGAGTATATCGAGACGTACCGCGTGTATTACGGCTCGGTGTCCGGCGACTATACCCACATGGTCGAAGTGGGTAACGGTCCCGGCACAAGCATCGATAATTTGGCGGAGGGACAGACCTATTATTTCGCCGTGACTGCAGTGGATGGGTATGGCACCGAGAGCTCATTCTCGGAGGAGCTGGTCTGGAATTCGCTCGATACGGACTTCGATCAGTTGCCCGATGCGTGGGAACAGCGCATGTTCGGGGGCACCGGGATATCGTCCGGCGATAGTCTGGACGATCAGGATGGCAATGGCGCCAGCGACATGGCCGAATATATTGCCGGCACCAATCCGGTCGATGCATCGAGTGAGCTTGCCATACAGATGGTTGTGGAGGAGGGGAGGTTGATCATTTCTTTCCCGGCGACCAAGGCTGAAGGACCTGGATATGAAAACAAACGACGCCTCTTCGCCCTGGAACGCTGCGGAGAGGATTTTAACTCCTGGCGGATGGTGGAAGGCATGCCAGTGGAGGGACAAAATCAACTTGAGCGGATTCCCGTGGAGTCTGCGGGCGGATTCAATGCTATTCGCCTCAAGTGCTGGCTCGAAGCGTTGCCGCTCTGATCCGTCTGTCCGGTTGGTCGATAAAGGTGCGTGGCGGTCGAGTTGGTCGCCTCAGGCTTTCGCCGTCGCGTGCCATGCCTTGATCCGGGCGAGGGATGACTCGCCGAGATAGCGACCCAGCAGGTTGGAGTCATTTTCCAGCAGGTCGACAAAGATCAGTGCATCGAGCGTCCAGCCAAAAGCCGGGTCGACATTAAAGCCGAGAATTTGACCGCCAAGCTTGAGGTACTGCCTGAGAAGAACAGGTATGCCCCGGCCCCGCTCGATGTCGTGCACAATATCGGAGATGGAATCGTGATCGAGCTTGAGCAATTCCGGCCAGTCGGAGCCGGGTACAGGCGGGGTGGATTTAAGCGGCTTACGCGGCGTGATTAACCGGTTGAAAGGTAGCGATTCATGGTCCTTTTGCAGTCCGCGGGCCATCACCAGGCGGGATTGTTGATGGTAATCGTTGCTGATGCTCACCGGTCCGAAGAGCCAGCGGTAGCGCGGGCGACCGGCAAGAAATTGTCCGATGCCCTTCCACAATAAATTCAGGGCCAGCGGACTGCGCTGGTACTCTGCGCGAATGAACGATCGACCGAATTCGACGGCGCACGAGAAGTGTGATGCCAGCGCGGGCGCGTAATGGAACAGGGAGGATGTGTAGAAACCATCGAGTCCGTTGCGCCGGATGATTTCATCACCCAGACCCATGCGATAGGCGCCGACGATTTCGCCCGCCTCCTTGTTCCAAATGAACAAGTGATAGTAGTGCTGATCATACGCATCCAAATCTCGCGCCTGACCAGTGCCTTCTCCGGCGGCACGGAAGGTCAGTTCACGCAAGCGACCGATCTCCGCCATGATGCAAGGAATTTGCCCGAGGCGAGCCCAGAAAACCTCGCAGGCTTGGGCTCCGCCGGCGCGTTGTTCGACTGGCAGTGCCGCTATTTCGCGGGCCATGGCGTTGGGTGCCTCGCCGGGTGCGACCGGCTTTTGATTTAAGCGCGACGGCCGCAGGGTGATCCGCCGCTTGCGCGTGCTATGGGCCAGGGCATAGGTGCGGCAGCGAAGATAACGCATCATTTCCGCATCGCGGGTAAAGTGTTCCAGCCGGCGGGCGGGAATGACCGAGCCGATCCGCACGCGCACCCGCTTGTCGCGCTTGTTTAGCAGCTCATGCGGCAACATGGCGGTGCGCAGCCGTGGATGCACCAGGCCGGCCACATGGAAGGCGAGGCTGTTGGAGCCTTCGATGTGCACAGGAAGCACCGTGGCGCCGGTCAGACGAACCAGTTTGGCGACATTCTCATGCCACACTGGATCACGCACCACTGGGCGGGGTCCTTGAATGTGCGAAACGGTTCCACCCGGAAAAATTCCCAGCGCTCCGTCGTTTTTCAGCCAACGTAAACATTCCTTCATCCCTTGCATGTTTCGGGAGATTGATTGCTTGCTGCCGAAGGGGTCCACGAAGATGGAAAACTCACGCGATTCCGGAACGCAGGCCATCAGGTGATTCGACATGATCTTGAAGTCCGGTCGAATACGGCGGATCAACGCGACCAGCATGATGCCATCCAGGATGCCGAACGGATGATTCGCCGTGATGATGAGCGGACCGTTGCGGGGAATGTGCCTCAATTCCTGCTCGTTGTGCATCACATTGATGTTCATTTGTTGCAAGATGCGTTCGATAAAATCCGTCCCCCGGGATGCGTGGTGCACTTCGGAGTAGAGCTCATTCAGTTGATCGAGCTTGAGTGCCCGGTCCAGCAAGTGGGACGTGATGCGTGCCGGGGTGTCCAGCACCTTGCTTTTGGGTTTCAATGCAAGGCTGAATGGTGACGTGGTCGAACTTGTGACTCGATGCATGGCGCCTCTCCCGTTTAAGGAAAAAGCGTCGTCGGCGACGATTAGCGGCCGATTAGGCAACCATTACAAGTTGGTTACCCGGGGCAGAGGTCAGGCGGGGGCATCCTTGCCGGCGGCCATGGCGGCGAGAATTTTACGTTTGCGATGACGCACAATATCACCCTCGACCATGTAAATGGTGTCTTTGGCGATGTTCGTGGCATGGTCCGCGATGCGCTCCAGCGAGCGGGCCACCGACAACATGTTCATCAGTGACTGGGTATGCTCGGGATGCTCGGAAATTTCCTTCTCCACCAGATCAAACGCTCCGGCCATCATTTTGTCCATTTGATCATCATCCGACAGCCAGATGTCCTTGGCAATTCTGGCATCGCGATTGATCATCGAGTCGAGGCTTTGCGCCACCATCTTCTGGCACATATCGCACATGCCATAGAGATCGAACGACGATTTGGGCCGCGGCTTGGAAATCAATTGAATCGCCCGTTCGGCAATATTGACGGCGAGATCGCCGATACGCTCCAGATCACGGTTGATCTTGATCATGGTGATAATATAGCGCAGATCGTGCGCAACCGGTTGGTGCAAGGCGAGAATCTTGAGGCACTCCTCTTCCACTTCCACTTCGGCCACATCGATCGCCCGGTCGATTTCGATGGCACGGTACGCGAGGGCTTGATCCCGGTCGATGACGGCCCGGACAGCATGGCGGAGATTCTCCTCCACCTGAGCGGCCAGCGAGAGAATTAGTTTCTTCAGCTTTTCGGTTTCCCGCATGAGATGTACTGGCATACGTGGTAGCTCCCCGGTTATCCGAACCGGCCGGTGATGTAGTCTTCCGTTTGTTTGTTGGATGGTTTGGTAAACAGTTTTTGTGTGTCATCCATTTCGATGAGTTTCCCCATATAAAAGAAGGCCGTCAAGTCGGACACGCGACCGGCCTGCTGCATGTTATGAGTAACAATCACGATGGTGTAGTCTTCCTTGAGCTCCACCATCAAATCTTCGATGCGCATGGTGGCCATGGGGTCGAGCGCGGAACAGGGTTCGTCCATCAGAATGACGTCGGGATTCACTGCGATGCAGCGGGCGATACACAAACGTTGCATCTGTCCACCGGATAACTGCAAGGCGGAGTCGTTGAGGCGGTCTTTGACTTCGTCCCATAGCGCCGCCTTGCGGAGGCAGCGCTCCACGGTGTCATCAAGGACGGATTTATTGCTCACGCCGGCGATGCGAAGCCCGTAGATGACGTTTTCGTAGATGGATTTTGGAAAAGGGTTTGATTTTTGAAAGACCATGCCCACACGCCGGCGCAAGGCGATGACGTCAACGGCCGTGGAGTTCAATTCCTGGCCTTCGAGCTGAAGACTGCCCTCGGCCCGCACGCCGTCGATGAGGTCGTTCATGCGATTGATGCACCGCAGAAAGGTGGACTTACCGCACCCGGAGGGACCGATGAAGGCCGTCACTTTCCGGCGGGGAATTTCCATGCTGATGTCAAACAGCGCCTGATTGGCACCATAGAAGAAGTTCCAGTTCTTCGCGATGAGGGTGATGTCGCTGGTCATGATTGAATTTCCTTAGAAAGCTCCCGTGGCGTATTTCTTGCGGAGGCGTTCACGAATAATGATGGCGCCCAGATTGAGAATGACGACGAGTAGAATGAGGAAAAGGGTGGTGGCGAATACCATGGGTCGCGCCGCGTCGGAGTCGGGCGACTGGAAGCCGAGGTCATAGATGTGGAAGCCGAGATGCATGAATTTCTGGTCGAGATGAACATAGGGATAAAGGTGGTCGACAGGCAGGCTGGGGGCCAACTTGACGACGCCCACCAGCATCAACGGCGCCACTTCACCTGCGCCGCGGGCCATGGCCAGCACGAGGCCGGTGAGAATACCCGGCGCGGAAGCGGGCAGCACGCAGCGGGCGATAGTCTGCCACTTGGATGCACCGAGCGCCAGTGAACCTTCGCGCACCCCGCGAGGAACCGCGGCAAGGGCTTCCTCGGTAGCGACAATGACGACCGGTACGGTCATCAGGGCCAGGGTTAGCGATGCCCACAAGATACCGCCCGTGCCGAACGTCGGGGTAGGGAGCCGGTCCGAGAAAAACAGTTGGTCGAGGGAGCCGCCGACGAAATAAACAAAGAAGCCGAGGCCGAATACTCCGAAGACAATGGAGGGCACGCCGGCAAGATTGTTGACTGAAATGCGCACCATGCGGACGAAGGCGCCTTGCTTGGCGTATTCGCGCAAATAGATCGCCGCGAGTACGCCGAAGGGCATCACGGCGATGCTCATGAGCAGGGTCATGACAAATGTGCCGAAGATGGCGGGAAAAATACCGCCTTCGGTGTTGGCCTCGCGCGGCTCCTGGCTGAGGAAGCTCCAGAGTCCGTGCACGAAGTGACCGGCTTTCTCGCCGGGGGTCATGCGGTTGGGAAAGTGGAAATACACCATGTCGCCAAGGGGGAAGCGGTTGGTCTCGCCGGTAAAAAGTTGATAGACAAACGTGTCCTTTTCCTGCAAGGCGCGAAGTCCGGTGGCTTGCGCGCCGACAACGTCATATTCCTTCCGAAGTTCTTCCAGTCGCGCTTCGATCATGGCGAGCGCTTCACCGGGATTCGCCCGGTTGGACAGGGATTTCTGTTCCAACCGGAGGCGATCCATCTCGTGATTGATTTTTCCAATTTCGATCCGTTCCATTTGCCGGATCTGGTCGCGGCGCCGGTTGACCTCGGCGACTTTTTTCGCCAAAAGGCTCTCAAACCCGGCATCGGTGGCTTCGACGGCGGTGCCATCGGCCAATTCGAGTCGTTGGGGAATACCCACGGCATTGCCATACTCCATGCGCTCGATGATGATCGCTTCGGGCGGGTACGTGACTTCGGTGGCGGCTTGTTGATCGATGTAGCGGAAGCTGAGGCCATAGACGTCTTTGTTGCCGAGAAATAAATGCCACTCCTTTTGTCCGGCGCGTTCGGCCGGCTCTCCGGGTTGGGCAATTTTTACGCGCTCGCCCGCGACCATGCCGCCCAGCACATTCGTGCCGCGCATAGCAAATGGACTGGTTGTTTCGAGGCTGATGCGGATCACCGGTTTCGGCCAGAAGACGCCGAGGCCATTGTACAAAATCAGGTAGAGCAGGGTGACGACCATCATGACGCCGACGGCGAGTCCCATGGAGGAGAGCCATACCCATCGCTCGCCGATCGGTTTTCCGTTTCCGTTGATGCCGTTCGCATGCATGGAATCAGATCGCCTTGTATTTCTCGCGCAGATGATGCCGCAGCATCTCGGCGAAGGTGTTGATGGTGAAGGTCATCAGGAAGAGCAGCATGGAGCCGAGGAACAGTGTGCGATAGAGCGTGCCGTGGTGCGGCGCCTCGGGCAGTTCCACCGCGATGTTGGCGGAAAGGGTGCGCATCCCGGAAAAAATGTTGAGGTCCATGATGGGGGTATTGCCGGTGGCCATGAGCACGATCATGGTTTCACCCACCGCGCGACCGAAGCCGATCATGATGGCGGAGAAGATCCCGGCGGACGCGGTGGGCAATACCACGCGGATGGCGGTTTGCCAGCGGCTGGCCCCGAGCGCAAGCGATGACGAGCGGAAACTCGGCGGCACATTGGAGAGGGCATCCTCGGTGATGGTGAAGATGATGGGTATCACGGCGAAGCCCATGATAAAGCCGACCACAAGCGAGTTGCGCTGTTCGAACGGTAAATTCATCACTTGAGGCCACCACATGCGGAAGTCAGCGATGGGCGCTCCGTTCGCCGGGTCCATGGCAACAAACAAGATCTGTTCCAGCCACGGGCCGACCATCCAGCCGATGTAACCGCTCAGTACAATCAGCGGAACGACAGCGATGATTTCCGCGCCGTCGGGAATTTTACGGCGTATCGCGAAGGGCAATTTTCCCCAGTAATTGCCAAACAGCACCACCGTCAGCGGCACCAGCGTAAATACCACCAGCAGGGAAGGGACCCGCGTTTCCATAAGAGGCGCGAGCCAGAGTGCGGCAAGAAATCCGAGAATGACGGAGGGCAACGAAGCCATGATTTCCATCAGCGGCTTGATGTATCGCTTGAGTCCGGGCGAGGCGAATTGCGAGGTGTACAGCGCCGCCAGCAAGGCGATGGGCACGGAAAATAGCATGGCATAGAGCGTGCCTTTCAAGGTGCCTATGATGAGCGGAACCATGGAAAGTTTTGGCTCGAAATCATCGGTGCCGCCGGTGGATTGCCACTCGAATTTGGGTTCGCTGGCTCCCTCGTACCAAAGCTTGCTGAAGAACGCCTTCATGCTGGCTTCGGGGTGGGGGTCGTTTAAGGCATAGATGTGCAAACGGCTTTCGTCATCCAGCAGCAGCATGCGGTCGAATTTACCGCTGAGTACGCTTAGTCTGGCGGAGACCGGAATGGTGTCTTCCCATCGAATGGATTCGGTGGTGCTGTAACGAAGCGAGGCATATTGATCGCCGGCAACCAGAAAGGCCTTGTTGCGAAGACTGGTGGCAAACGTCGTGGCCGGCCCGGGCAACGGTGGAAAGTTCTTAATGCGCCCGAACAGCCGTTTCTGTGTGGCATGGTCGATGTAAAGGCTGTAGACGTAATTCAGACCCGATTCCGAGGTCAGCACCAGCGAGTCGTCGCCAAAAAGAAAATCGGCGCTGACGATACGCTCGTTTTCGAACGGGACCCAGGTTTGCCGGGCGATAAATTCGTCCTTTTCGAGAAAGAGGTAGTGAACTTCCCGCTGGCCGGTGATGACCATAATGCTGTCGCAGCGCGTATTGACCAAGAGGTCGGTGGGTTCGCCTTGAAACAACGGGGTCAGGTCGCGGTTCTTGCCGTAACGAAGCTGAGCACCGCCCATGAGGCTGCGACGCTGCGACATATCGGCGACATGAATTTCGCGCCGACCGTCGACGTCCTGTAGCGCGGCGACCATCCGGTTATTTTCGGCAACCGCATGCGTGATCTTGAGGATGGGGTACCCGGGGCGACCCACCGGATGAAATTTGTCCGTTTTCAGGCGAGGCTTGATGATGCGGGATTCGCCTTCATAGGTTGGATGGTAGGCAACCTCCACAAAAGCGAAGGTGCCGCTGGAGGTGCCCAGCGTGGCGTGCGCACCTTTGGGCCGGTAGTGCATGGCCGTGACGTCCACATCGCCGGGAAGGTCAGGCGACAAGGTCGTAATCCCGCCATCCCGGGTGATGTCGATAAAAACGAATGCGCCCGCTTGATTCAGGGCGAACGGTAACTCGGTCCACTCGTCGGTGCCGAGAGCCTGGTAGTTGGCGGCGGGCAATTGATAGGTATTGATGCGCTCGATATCGGCGCCCTGGAACAACGGCAAAATCTGGCTGGCAATAAAAATAAAGATGCCGAACACGGCGAGGATGATACCGACACCGCCCACCTTGATGAAGTGGGTCATCGCGCGGTCGATGCGTCGCGAGGCGGCGGAAATTTCGTATCGTGCCGGCTGATTCGTCATGAAAAAAACAATAATCTAAATTACCGGGGGATCCATATGGAAGAACCCCCCGTGAGTACTAGTTGTTACATCGGGTATTTATTGCAAAGTCGCAAGCACTTCCGCGGCCACTTCGGCGGGAAGGGGATAATAACCATCTTTGGCGACGATTTCCTGGCCTTCCTTGGAGAGGACAAAACGAAGGAATTCGTAGGTCAGCGTGTCGATGGATTCATTTGGAGACTTGTTGACGTAGACGATCAGGAAGCGAGCCAGCGGATAGTCGCCCGAGATGGCGTTTTCCGGTGTGGCATCAAACAACGTGCCTTCCTCGGTGCCGAGGTTCAGCACCTTCACGCCGGCGGTTTTGTATCCGATACCGGAGTAGCCCATGCCGTACAAATCATTGGCGATGCCGCTGATGACGGCGGAAGAGCCGGGCTGCTCCTTGACGGTCGGGCGGTAGTCGCCTTTGCCAAGCGCGTTGTCTTTGAAGAAGCCATACGTACCCGAAGCGCTGTTACGGCCGTAGAGGGAGATCGCGCGACCGGACCAGTCGGCCAAACCGAGCTCGTCCCAGTTGTTGATTTCCTGGCCGCCCAATTTGCGGGTGCTGGAGAATACGCTGTCGACCTGCTGCAGGGTCAAGCCGTCGAGCGGATTGTCCTTGTGCACGAACACCGCGAGGGCATCCACGGCCACATTCACCTCGGTGGGCTTGTAACCGTACTTTTGCTCAAACGCGTCGATTTCCGAGAACTTCATCGGGCGGCTCATGGGACCGAGTTGCGCAGTGCCTTCGATAAGCGCGGGCGGCGCGGTGGAGGAACCCTTGCCTTCGACCTGAATGTTGACGTTCGGGTATATGGCGCGGAAACCTTCGGTCCAGAGGGCCATCAGGTTATTCAAGGTGTCGGAGCCGATGGAGTTCAAGTTGCCGGAAACACCATCCACTTTGGTGTAAGCGGGAAGGTTTTCATCCACCTGAATGGCGGAATCGGCGTAAACGTCGAATACGCCTGCCAGTAATATAAGCGCTATACGGTAGTTCATGGTTTTTCTCCTTTATCTTTATTTTGCAATGAGACCAGTTGGTTTATGCGACATCCTGCAGTGGCCATCCCACGATGAACAAAATAAATTATCGGGGTAGAATGACACTAAAGGTGCTCCCGGCGCCGGGCTTGCTCTGTACTTTAAGGTGACCGCCGTGGGCCACCACGATGTGTTTGACAATTGCGAGGCCCAGCCCGGTTCCGCCCTCTTTCCGGCTCCGGGCTTTATCCACGCGGTAAAAACGCTCGAAGATCCGGTCCAGGTGTACCTGTTCGATGCCGTATCCCTGATCCACCACGCTGATCTCCCAGCACGCATCCCCGCATGCCACACGCACATCAATCGTCTTGCCGGTCTCGCTGTATTTAAGGGCATTGTCGATTAGATTGACAATCACTTGCTCAAACAGCGGTGCGTTGATGCGGGCTGTCCACGACGGATCGCAGGACACGTTTACCGTGGCCTTTCGTTCGATGGCGGCATGCGCGATGGATTGGATGGCGGTTTGAATGACATCGAGCAATTTGCCGTCCTTCAGCGGGATGTGGCCGTGATCGACATGTTGCTCTATACGCGAAAGGCTGAGCAGGTCCTCGATGATGTTTTGCAGTCGATCAACCTGCTTGGCGATAATTTTGCAAAATCGGCGGGCTTCCTCGGGTTCTTCCAGTGTGCCGTCAAGCAGGGTTTCAACGAATCCACGGATGGACGTCAGAGGCGTTTTCAATTCATGGGAAACATTTGCGACAAAGTCGCGTCGCATGCGTTCCAGGCGCCGGAGGCGGGTGATGTCATTCAAGACGACCAGGGCGCCGATGCTTTCGCCGGACGGATTTCGAAGCGCGGTCGAGTGCACTTGGAGGGATCGCTCATTGGCGCCCTGGAGTTGCACTTCGCCCTCGACCGGCAGATTGTCCTGCAAACTTTTCTCGACGATTTTTTGCAGCTCGTGATTGCGAATCATTTCGTACATGGAGCGGCCGGTGATTAATTCCGGCGAGATGCCCAACACTTCACCGGCCGCCTTGTTGACCTGCAAAATCATCCCGTCGGAGTTGAGGGCAATCACCCCCTCGACCATGCTGGCAAGAATGGCTTCGTGCTCGCGCGTTTGTTGATGAATCACATGCATCTGCTCGTTCAGTTGACGGGCGGCGCGATTGAAGGCCTCAAACACCGGATTCCAACCGGGCAGATCGGGCGAGGGCAGGCGCTGGTCAAGTCGGCCCTCGGCAAAAGCATGCAGCCCGCGCGTCATCGTCGCGAGCGCGGATTGCACACGGCTGAAATGCCGCCAGTTCAACACGCCGATCAATGTTGCCATGACCAGCGCGATGCCTGTGGTCCGCGCGTCGATCGTTCCCGCGACCAGCAAGATGCCGGCGGCGGCAAGCAGGGAGGGAAGAAAAAGGGTCAACCGGGGCCGGGTGTGATATGGTTCCCCCGGCTTCATTCCTTGAAGCGGTAGCCCACGCCGCGAACTGTCTCGATGTAGGCGCCGTAGTTGCCGAGTTTGCGTCGCAAGCCGACGATCTGCACATCGACCGATCGATCGGTGACGGCATAGTCCTCGCCGCGGACGGCATCCACAATTTGCTGGCGGGTGAAGACCCAACCCGGACGCTGGGCGAGTACCTGAAGCACCTTGAATTCCGTGAAGGTGAGATCGACCGGTTTACCCTTGATCAGCACCTCGTGGCGGCCGGGGTGAATGACGATGTCATCCCGCTTGATCATGTTTTGGGGATCAACGGCTTCATGCTTCTTGCGACGAACCAGATTCCGCACGCGGGCAATCAGCACCCGAGGGCTGAAAGGTTTGGTCATGTAGTCATCCGCGCCGATTTC
The DNA here is from genome assembly GCA_964470065.1 of uncultured Verrucomicrobiota bacterium. Lineage (GTDB taxonomy): Bacteria > Verrucomicrobiota > Kiritimatiellia > CAIVKH01 > CAIVKH01 > CALMUP01. The sequence continues at coordinate 92,144 of CAYYAR010000006.1, forward strand.
GAGACCCGTGATGATGTCCGACTCCTCACCCTTGGCCGTGAGCATCACAATCGGCACATGCATGGTGGCCGGATCATGCTTGAGCACCTTGCACACTTCCAATCCGTCCATCCCGGGCAACATGATGTCAAGCAGGACAAGCTTCGGCGGGGACTTGCGCGCGATGTCGATTGCTTTTTCGCCTGAAGTGGCGGTGGAGACCTGATAGCCCTCCTTCTTCAGGTTGAAATGAATCAGCTCGAGAATATCTTCCTCGTCTTCAACAACTAGAATGTGTTCGCGCGCCATGATGGAATCCTTGTAGGTACGGGCAGCAGGGTTCAAGTAGAATGTTAGGAAACGATGAGCAAGCGGTTAGAGTTCGGCGTCACAACGGCATGCCAGCGTGCCGGTTCCGGCCATCGACAGTGGTGATATTGTTTCGTACGTTCAGTCTTCAAGCGAGGTTTTTATGTCAACGTCTCATCCTTTACCCGGACTTTCCCAACCGGTGATCGCCATGATTCACGTCGGGGCGCTACCCGGCACGCCGGCATCTGTGTTGCCCTTGCCGGAAATTATCGCGCAAGCGGTGCGGGAAGCTGCTTTGTACCGCGATGCCGGAGTGCATGCGTTGATGATGGAGAATATGCATGACACGCCTTACCAGCGTGGCGGCGTCGGGCCGGAAATTGTCGCGGCGATGACGGCCATTGCCCTGGCGGTGAAGTCCGCTGCGGCCTTGCCGTGCGGATTGCAAATTCTCGCCGGAGCCAATCGCGAGGCTCTCGCAGTGGCGCTTACCGCCGGTTTGGATTTCATCCGCGCCGAGGGCTATGTCTTTGCCCATGTGGCCGATGAAGGCATCATGGAGTCCTGTGCGGCTGATCTGCTGCGGTACCGGCGGCAAATCGGGGCGGAGCGAATCCGCATATGGGCGGACATCAAGAAGAAGCATAGCGCGCATGCCCTCACGTCCGATGTGAGTCTGGCGGAAACGGCACATGCAGTTGAATTCATGCGCGGCGATGCCGTGATTGTCACCGGGTCGGTGACGGGCGATGCGCCGCCACAATCGGAAGTGATTGAAGCCAAACGTCGCGTGGCCATACCGGTAATGGTTGGTTCAGGGGTGACGGCGGAAAACCTGTCATCCTTCCATGCCGTCGCTGACGGGTTCATCGTCGGCTCGACCTTCAAGGCAAACGGTCAATGGCAACAGCCACCGGATCGCGATCGCGTGCTTCGATTCATGGAGGCGTATGCGCGTCGCTCGGACGGGGCGGTTACTTGATCCGCCCGTAGGCTTCCAGGGCGGCATCGCGCGCTTTGCTGTGATCGACCACCGGACGCGGATACTGCGTTCCCAGGGTAACGCCGGCACGGGACAAAGTGGCGGCCGGCAACTCAAACAAGCGGTGCACTTCTGGCGCATTGAGGCTGCGCAGCGCCGGCAACCATTTTTTGACGTAGGTTCCGTCCGGATCAAATTTCGTGGCCTGCAGGACGGGATTGAAGATGCGAAAGTACGGCGCGGCATCCGCGCCGCATCCGGCGGCCCACTGCCATCCCAAGGTATTGTTGGCGAGATCGGCATCGACCAGCGTATCCCAAAACCAGCGTGCGCCATCCTGCCAGGGCAGCAGCAAATCCTTCACAAGAAAAGAGGCGACGATCATGCGGACGCGGTTATGCATCCATCCGGTCCGCCACAGTTCCCGCATCCCGGCATCGACGATGGGATAGCCGGTTTTGCCGCGCTCCCACACCGCAAGTAGCTTGCGGTCGTTCCTCCACGGAAATCTGGCGAAACTTTCGCGGAGCGGTTTGTCGGTGGTGTGCGGAAAATGAAACAGCAGATGATGGGCAAATTCCCGCCAATACAATTGACGCACATAGGGCTCGGATTGAGGTGCCTTGTGACAGGCGTACCAGATTTGCCGCGGACTGATCTCGCCAAAATGCAGATGCGGCGAGAGCCGTGATGTGCCAACCATGTCCGGCCGGTCGCGGTCTTCCTTGTAGGCCGAAACCGATTCCGCCTCAAACGACTGCAGGAGCTCCGATGCTCCGGCCTCGCCCGGCTTCCACTGGTCGCGCATGGCGTCGGCCCAGTCGAGGGCCGGCAACAGACCCAGTTCGTCGATCTCCACCGACCACGGTGCCTTGCCGATGCGCGGCAAATGTCTGGGCGCGGGCAGGGGTTTGGCGGGTGCGCCGTAGGTCTGGCAGCAGCGATAAAACGGGGTGAACACCTGATAGGGTTTTTCCTGCTGGGTCTTGATCGTCCAAGGTTCAAACAACACATGCGCGGCGTAGGAGGTGACTTCCAGTCCATCGCCTCGAAGCGATTCCTTGATCACCTTGTCGCGCGCGATGATGGCCGGCTCGTACAAGCGATTCCACACGACTTGTGTGGCGCCCGTTTCCCGGACCAGACTGCGAAGGGCGGCAAGCGTCGGACCTTTGCGGACAATCAGGGCGCTGTGATGATCCTGCAGGATGGCGGAAAATTTTTTCAGCGAGTGGTGGAGCCACCAGTTGGATGCGGCGCCGGGCGCCCATGGCATTTCCTCCCCGGGGGCCCAAATGAAGACCGGAAGAACTTTTTGGCCGGTGGCGAGTGCCGCATCAAGGGCAGGATTGTCGGCGAGTCGCAGGTCGCGCCGGACCCACCAGATAACCGTGCCATTATCGGATTTGCCTGTGCCCATCGCTGCACCTCTTAAATGAAATGGACGCTGTGCTCAATGACATAATCGCCGGGCCGTCAGTCATCACCCTGTTCACACGAATTCCTTGTCTTCCGGTGCGCCGGGGGTCTTGAATAAAACCGTGATGGAATCTTCAAGCCACTCGTACTCCGCAACCTCGCCGGGCTCGACCATGATCAAGTCACCCGCCGTGAAAACACGATCGTTAATCCGCACCTTGCCCGTTACCACGGCCATGGTTTCCGTGACCATCCGGTGCTTGTGGGCCGGCATGATCTCGCCGGCACGGTGATGCTTCACCGCGACTTCCGCGCCCTCGCACCGGTGAAAGGCCTGCTCGTAGTTGCCGGCGAACCAGCCTTTGTGGGCCTCCCTCAGATGAGATACTTTCATAGCGTTCCGATCAACAACACCAGCCGGATCGACCACACGACCGTGCGGATCCAGTTTGTGTTCACGAGTCGCTCATGCGTGACCGCATCGTATCCACCGGATAAACGATGGTGACAGGGAACCTGCAGAAGAAAAGTTGATCCCCACAACACGGCCATGCCGGCCATGTTGAGACCAAACACGAGGCCACCCCTGGTCCAGACAAGCATGAGACCCGTGATCAGCTCAACCAGCATCACCGGTCCAACCACCCAGCCCATGCGCGCCGTGTAACCCGCATGGTATTCGCGAAACTGCTCGACGGGAACCTTGTGAAACCAGGGATAGTGCATGGTCTGCACAAACCAGATAATTCCGGTCATGTAGGCTGTGGCGGCGAGATGGACGAGGGCTAGCATCTAGTTGGCAAAAGCTTCGCGGGTAACGCGATGGCGGAACTCGAAGAGGCGACGGAATTTCGGCATCATCACGAGGTGTCCCATCAACTGTCCGGCAGCGCCGAAAGGCATCTCGAAGTGAATGGTATCGGATAGCATACAGGCGCCATCGCCATCCGGCGTCATCACATGCTCGTGCCGGTAACTTTTGAAGGGCCCGGTGATTTGCACGTCGCAAAATTGTCTGCCCGCGATGTAATCACGGTGTTCAAGTTCCCACCTGAAACGCAAAGGCCGGAATCCAACCAGCAAAATAGCGCGAGCACCGTTGGTGATTTTTCCGTCGTGGTGAAGCACTTGAACCGGTTCGCCCGGTGGCATAAGCCTTCGAAAAGCGCCGGAGTGTTCATGCCAGCGAAATAATTCTTCAGCGGAGCAGGGGATGCGCGTCTTTTTCTCGAAAATCATCGGGCGCGCACGGTGCTGAGGCCGCCATCGATCCGGAGAACCTGCCCGGTGATCCAGCTGTTACGCGGATCCACGAGCCAGGCGGCCGCCGAGGCGATATCGTTGGACTCGCCGATGCGGCCGAGCGGATGCATCGCCAGCGAGGCTTTCATGGCGGCTTCGTTGGAGGTGATCCGCGATGCCAGTGGCGTATTGGTCAAGCCGGGCGCAACGGCGTTGACGCGTATGCCTTTGGAGGCATAGGACGCTGCGGCGCTGATGACCATGCCATCGATGCCGGCCTTGGCCGCCGCGATTGCTTCGTGATTGGCGAGGCCAATTCCGGTGGCCACGGTGGAGAAGAACACAAACGATCCGCCGGTGGTGAACATCGGTTTGACGCCATACTTGAGCAGAAGAAATGCGCTGGTGAGGTTGAGGTCGATCGTGGATTTAAATTCTTCCAGCGACGTCAGATGCGCCGGCTTCAGCATCATCGATCCCACGGCATGGATCACGCCATCCAGCCGGCCATACGCCTCCACCGTTTTTTGAACCAATGCGTCGACCTCATCCGCCACGGTCACATCCGCGGGAAGCGCGACCGCGCCCAGTTCATCGGCCAGCTGGCCAAGCTTTGCCGAGTCGCGGCCAGACAGCGCGAGGCGGTAATTGTGCTGATGAAGTATGCGGGCGGTCGCCGAGCCAATGCCGCCGTATGATCCGGTGATGAGCACTACAGGTGTTTCCATATGCTTAACCTATGGCACGTCGACCAAAAAGCAACCCGCAGGAATCTATTCTTTGGCTACGAGATAGCGGGACATGCCCGGCGTCGAACGCGTAACGAGGGTTCCATCCGTGCCGTGCTCGATAAAGATCGCCTCGTACGCCGGATGATTGGTCAACCACGCGAGTCCCGCCTCCGCACCCATGACAAACAATCCGGTAGCGAGCGCATCGGCGGTAGCGCAATCAAGCGCGATCACGGACACGCTGGCCAGGGATGTCGTCGCCGGTTGACCCATGCGGGGGTCGAGAATGTGGGCGATTTTTCCCTGCGGTGTATCCAGCATGTTGCGGTAATTTCCGGATGTCGCCAATCCAGCCCCGTTGAGTTCGACAATGAGATCAAATGCTTCCCCGGGATGACTTCCTTCCACCGGCCGGTCAATGCCGACCCGCCACGGACGCATTTTTTCGCTCATTCCTTTGGCGTAGACCTCGCCGCCGATTTCGACGAAATAATTGGTGATGCCTTTCGATTCAATCAAGCGGGCGACTTCATCCACGCCCCAGCCTTTGGCGATGGCGTTCAGGTTCAGTGTCACGCCGGCATGTGCTTTGACCAAGTGGTGCTGCTGGCCGGCTTCGTGGATGCGCACCTGATGGCAACCGGTCAGTTCAAGCGCGCGTGCGATGTCATCCGCGCCGGGTGTCTCTCGCGGTCCCTGCGGACCAAACCCCCAAAGATTGATCAGCCGGTCGAGGGTTGGATCGAACGCGCGCCCGGTGGATGAGCAAAGATCAATCGCCCGGCCCGCGACTTCGGCAAATCCCGGTGAAACCGGAAACGGCTCGATGGACTCATGCCCGTTGAAAAGGGAAATTTCGCTGTCAGGCAGGTAGGTGGACATTTCCCGATTCACTTCGACGAGACGCTCGTCGATTTCCTTTTTGAGCAATTCCACGCCCGGTTGGCCAAGATGATTTTCCAGCACCTTGACGGAGTACGTGGTGCCCATCGTGGAGCCGGTTAGTCGCCACAGCTGCCAGGCGGGCGGCCGCTGATAATAAAAGTACAGCGCCACCAGCAATACGGAGAGGACCGTGATGGTCTTACGCGGATTGAACGGACGGGGCTGGATAATTACTGACACGGTGAGCCGTACCGCCGGTCAAGTGTGGGGGGAGGATTTCAACAGCCGGTCGATCAACACAAAAGCAAGCGAGGCCCGCTCATTGCGGCTCAGTTTGGTCTCCAGCGCGGAGATTTCGGCCTGAATTTTCGGCGCGCTGTCCGCATCATCAAACGCCAGTCGCTTGGCATTAGCCAGCTGGCTCTGGTTGATGCAGTAAACGGATTCGCCGCCCAGCAGTTCTATTGGCTTGATGGTCATTGATCAGACGGAAAAGCTGGAGCCGCAGCCGCAACCTTTTTTCGCCTTGGGATTCTTGAACCGGAATCCGGAGGCAATCAGATCGTCGGAATAATCGATTTCCAGCCCGTCGAGGAACATCGTGCTGCCCACATCCGCGACGACGCGCAAGGTGTCATCGGTGTAGACTACTTGGTCATCGTCCGACAACACATTGTCAATGGCGGCCGAGTAGGTCATGCCCGAGCAACCCCCGGGAACCACCGAGATACGCAAAAAACTTTCTCCGGTGGCGCCAAGCTTCTGCAATTCGCCGATGGCGACCGGTGTGATTTTGATCATTTGATGTGTCGTTGAGTCCATGAATCTCCCCTGAAAGACAGGCAAACATAAGCACCAGCGCGCCAAAGTCAAGGGGGCGGCCGCGCTGATGTCTTCCCCGTGCGGCTGCTTTGTGTCATAGTAGATAAGGGCAACGCCCATCTTCACACCATGACCATGCTCAATCAGGATATAGCCGACCGGTTTGACGAACTGGCGGATTACCTCGAAATAAAAGGCGAAAACCCGTTTAAAATCCGGGCCTACCGCAATGCTTCCCGCCTGATCCGGGAGTTGAGTCCGGAGTTAAAAGACACGCTGGCCGGTGGCGCGGACCTCACCAAAATTTCCGGCATCGGCAAGGAAATTGCCGCCAAGATTGCCACCATGGTGGAGACGGGAAGGCTTCCGGCTCTCGATATGGTGAAGTCGGAGTTTCCGGCGACCCTGCCAGCGCTGCTTAAGTTGCCCGGTCTCGGACCGAAGCGGGTGCGTCATCTCTTGGAGGATTTACAGGTGGCCTCGCTGGATGATCTCGTGGCGGCCGCGCGGGCGGGCAAAATCAAGCAGGTGGACGGCTTTGGACCGAAGCTGGAAAAATCGCTCCTTGAGGCCGCCTCCAAGCGGTTGGATACGACCGTGCGGCATTTGCGCGCGCGCGCCGCCGGCGAGGTGGAGGAAATCATGCGCTGCATGAAATCGATCCCGGGCGTTCACCGGGTCGAGGCGGCGGGTAGCTTCCGGCGCGGCAAGGAGACGGTGGGCGATCTCGATTTTCTTGTTTCCGCGGAGGATGCCGGCGCCGTGGTGGAGGCATTCACCCGTCTCGACGGCGTTGAGCGGATCCTCGCCCGGGGCGAGACCAAATCGAGCATCCTGCTTCGCAACGGGATGCAGGCGGATCTGCGACTCGTTCCGCGGGAAAGTTTCGGCGCGGCCTTGCACTATTTTACCGGCAGCAAAAATCACAACATCGCCACCCGGCGCCGGGCCCAGCAGCGCGGGCTGAAGCAAAATGAATACGGCATTTTCCGGGGCGATCAATCTGTCGCCGGCGCAACCGAAGAGGACGTGTTTGCCGCGCTCGACTTGCCATGGATTCCCCCGGAAATCCGCGAGGACACCGGCGAAATCGAGGCGGCGGAGCACGGGCGTCTGCCGTCGTTGATTCAGCTGAACGACCTGCGCGGGGATCTGCACAACCACACCACCTGGTCGGACGGCGTGGAGTCCATGGAGTCGATGGCCCGCTATGCCGCCATGCTCGGCTGGTCATACATCGCCATCACCGATCATTCCAAAAGGTTAACGGTGGCGAACGGATTGGACGAGCGCCGTTTGCGCGAACAAATCGAGGATATCGACCGGTTAAATGAAGCCGGCCTGGGTGTGAGGATTCTCAAAGGATCGGAGGTCGACATACTCGAGGATGGCCGTCTCGATCTTCCCGACGAAGTATTGCAAGAGCTTGATGTCGTGATCATCGCCATTCACAGCAAATTCAATTTGCCGCGCGATCAACAAACCGAAAGAATTTTGCGCGCACTTGATCACCCCCACGTAACCTTGCTGGCCCATCCGACCGGGCGTTTGCTGGAGGAACGGGATCCGTATGAGGTCGATCTCGATCGCGTGCTGGCCCACATCCGCGACCGCGGATGTTTTGTGGAGTTGAATGCGCATCCCCTGCGCCTCGACATCAACGAGGTATACTGCCGCAAGGCCCGCGACATGGGTGTGCCGGTGGTGATCAGCAACGATGCGCACAGCATTGCTGATTTTGGCCATCATGCGTATGGCATATGGCAGGCCCGGCGGGGCTGGCTGGAGAAGAGGGATGTGCTCAATACGCTACCTCTCGACGATCTGCTCTCGAAATTGCGCGGCACCCGGCGGGCATGATGCTTTTTCAAAAAGGCCAACAACTCGAGGTCGATATCATCGACAGCGGCGAGGACGATGCCTGCGTGGCCAGGCTTCCGGACGGCATGGTGGTGCTGGTGCGCGGACTGGTGACGCCGGGCGACCGGGCGCTGGTCGCCATCGCCAAGATCAAAAAAAACTATCTTGAAGCGAATCTGGTTTCGATCCTCGCGCCCTCACCCGCGCGGGTGACGCCGGTGTGCGATCACTACGGCGTGTGCGGCGGATGCAAGTGGCAACACGTCGCGTACGAGCGGCAAGTGGAATTCAAACGCAAGGTGGTCGACGATGCGCTCCGCCATATCGGCGGATTCGATATCCGCGTGGCCCCGCCGCTGGCCGCTCCCGGTGTCTACCACTACCGGAACAAGGTGGACTTCACGTTCGCCAATGAACGTTTCATTCCTGGTGACGCTTGGCGAAGTGATCCGCGGGCGGCGGACGAAGCCGCCGGCGTGGCCGTCGGTTTCCACCGGCGCGGTTGTTTCACCAAGGTGATTGACGTCGATGCATGCCACATCGCCACGGATCTTTCCGTGCAGGTGCTATCCCTCACCCGGGCCTTTTTCCTTGAACACCCGCGGCCGGCGTACTCGACCATTACGCATCAGGGGTTTCTCCGCAATCTCATGATCCGGCATGCCGGCTTCTCCGGCGAGTTGATGGTGAATCTGATCACCAGTCACTATGACGAGGCGTTGATGCATGCGTACCGCGATCATCTTCGCCGCGCCTTGGGCGATGCCTTGACCACGCTGGTCAATGGAACGACCGCGCGAAAAAATCTCGTCGCCTATGCCGATCATTTTCACGTGCTTCACGGTCCCGGTCATATTGTCGAAGCGTTGGACGGTCTCCGGTTCAAGATCTCGCCGAATTCATTTTTCCAGACCAACAGCCGGCAGGCCTTGCGGCTGTATCAAACGGCGACGGCGATGGCCGGTCTGCAGCCGGAGGATGTGTTGTTTGATCTCTACTGTGGCACCGGTTCGATCACCTTGTTTGCCGGGCGCTCCTGTCGCCGCGCATGGGGATTCGAGCTCGAGCCGGCGGCGATTGCCGATGCAAATCTGAATGCGGCCGCAAATGGTTGTCATCACTGTCGATTTGTTGCCACGGACATGAAACATTTGCGCGCAGCCATGCAGGGCGCAGGCGAGAAGCCCGGCGTGGTGATCACCGATCCGCCCCGTGCCGGCATGCACACGGATGCGGTGGAGACCCTGCGTGCGCTGGCGCCCCGCCGCATCGTATATGTCAGCTGTCATCCCGGCAGTCTCGCCCGCGATGCGCGGTTGTTGTGCGCGGATGGCATGTACGAGTTGAAGGAGGTTCAACCGGTGGATTTATTTCCCCAGACCTTTCACATCGAAAGCGTGGCCCGGCTGGACCGCGTCTGAATTCAAACGCCCGGCAAATGCGCGCAACATCGCCTCGGGATTGTAATTCCGCTTCTGCGCGTCCAAAAATTCAAGGTGCAGATGCGGGGCAATCAACATCCAGTTGCGCGCATCCGCCGAAGAACTGGTTTGTCCCATGCGGCCGATCGATTGTCCGCGGACCACCGTTTCACCGGTTGTAACTTCCAGCAAGCGAAGGTGCGCGTACAGGGAATAAAAAACGCCGGCATCACCGGGCCGGGCGTGGCGAATGATCGTGTGCGCGCCGTATGTGGATGTTTCGGGATCGTTGACGGCCGTCACGATTTCGCCATGGAAGACGGCGAACACCGGTTCATCGACATCGAAGACGGGCTCATCCGATGCATATTCCTCACCGCTGGCGCAATCGCTGAACATCACGCGGGTGGTTCGTCCGGTCGGGCGGGGTTGAGCGGGGGCGATATCGATGCCGCGGTGAAACCGCCGTCCGCAATCGCGCGTCCATCCGGGCCGGCCATAATCCGGATTAGCCCGGGTGCGGGCAAAAAATTGTTCCGGCTGGTCAAATAGATGGTGATTCAGCGTCGGCCAGGCCAACGCCAGTGGCGGGTCATCGGGTAGGTCGACGAAAACGTCGCGGAGGTTCACGGAACCGGCGCGGGATCGGCACGCTGGAGCAACTTGCCCATGCCTTCGACTTCGCCGGACAGCATCAGTTTCCATGCATCGCCAAGTTTCTTCACCGACATGACGTTCATGTCACGCACGCGCGCGCCCATCAGGTTAATGTTCACCCGGTAAACCACATGAGCCATATCGTCCTCCGGCACAAAGCCGAGGGTGTCGATGGTCGAGCCGGCCATGGCATTTTTCATCATCGGATTCATGCGATTGACCCAACTCATGAAACGAACGAAGAACTCCTGCGGGGATTCGTTCATGATTACATCGATCGGGTCGGTGTCGGCGAAAAGTTTCATCGCCAGTTGATCGCGGGACACGCCGCCCTCGACGGCATCGATGCCGCGGGCGATGACGGGAATCAATTCCTTTTTGAGCTTGGCGAGCTCGTCGGGGTGCATGTTGGCGGCCATCAGCTCATGATCGCCGGCTTTGAAAGCCTCGAAGTAGAGTTTGATCATGTCTTCCGGCGTTTCACCGGCCAGGGAAACCACCGGCAACGACCACAACAAGGCAACCGTATACAACCACTTTTTCATCTGACATCTCCTCTTGACATACTGTCATGTGCCGGTGGATGCGTCCATAGTTAACTTGACAATGCCGCCGGCGGATCGCTTTCTTGAGTTCAACATGTCAATCGCCTGCTATTGCAAGTCATTGATGTGCAACAGTTGAGTTTTTGATCGGAGTCATTTTGGGTGTCTCATGCTATGTGGCTTGGTATGGCGACCAGTTGATCTGTGGCATCGTCCGCTGGCGTAGTTGATGGCTCGCGGCATCCGGCCGCATCGCGGCGGCCCATTGTGGGC
>CAYYAR010000007.1:0-21667 GCA_964470065.1 uncultured Verrucomicrobiota bacterium
ACCAAAACACCAGTAAAACCGGAAATTTAATCGTCCAACTGCGGAAGATGGGTTAACCCGCCTCAATGATTTGATGGAGATGCTGGGCGCCGAGCTCGGCGAGCATGCCCCGGAACAGGAAACTACCGGATTCAGCCAGACGGTGACCCGGCGGGTACGTTACTGGACGGACGGCTTGGTCATCGGTTCGGCGCTATTCATCCGTTCGGTCATGGCTCCGCATCATCCCGCCCCAGAAAAGCATCGACTGGCGCCATTCAACTCCGACGGAATTCCCATCACCGCATGGCGCAGGTTGCGCCTCGCTTGATTTGAACTACCAAATCGTCTTTGCGTGATCCGGGATCCCGAAAAAGGATATTCCGGAACCCAAATCTCATGACCGGTGGCGTTTTTTTTGCTCAACATCCTCGAATAGCACCGCCGGAACCCGAGGCTCTCAAGTTCGCTCCAGCCCGGAGTGATTCGTTCAGCTAAATTGACCTTGGAGGTCGGCCCCAAATGCTGTTCTTGCAAGGAAATTGTCTGTCCCTATTCCGCGTTCGGTTGCAGTTTGTCTGTCCCTGCGCTGGGGGCCGGTGGGGGCAGGGGCTATATGTCTGTCCCCGTTGGATCAGAACGGAAGATTGATCGGCAATTGACCGATGGGTCCGATTTGCGGAACGAGCGCCTGAAATTCGGGCATGGTGCGCACCGGATCGAAACGGTTGTCGCGCCGGACGGTGTCGCGCATCGGTTCCCCGCCCAGCTCAACGGCCCGGCGCAAGGAGCGGATGGCTTCCCCGCGCTTTTGCGACATGGAGTAGGCGGCGGCGAGATCGAGCCAGATGCGGGCCTGGTTGGGATCCCGCTGGACGTATAACTCCAGCGCGCCGATGAACTGGTCGATCTTCTGCATCTCGGCATACAGGCGGGCGATCTCAATAATATAAGGCGGTGGCAGATCCGTTTGGGCCAGAATCCGCTGGGTGAGGTTGTCGAACAGCGCAGTGAGACTCATCCCGCGGTAGATGTTGGCTAGTTCGAGCGCTTTGTTGATGTCGCCGCCCTGCGTGAGCTCGGCTTCAAGTTCGGTGCGGCGCTTGTTCATGCTCTCAAGGGAAATGATCTGGTTGAGGAAATCGCGCACGCGATCGTTTTCGGTGTCCTCCTTCAAAAACGCCTCGATGATTTCCCGGGCCTGCGGGAATTCGCCTTGTTGCATGTGAATGTCGGCGAGGCGGAAGTTGGCCTCGGGGCTCAGCGGATACAAGGCGATGGCCTGGCGGAAGGCATATTCGCTTTCATCGAACATGCGGCGAGCGGCGTAAAGACCGGCGATGGCACTGCGGAGCTTGGAGAACGTCTTGCGGGCGACCACGTCGCGAATGAACTTCTCGTTGCCCTTGAGTCGCGCGATGTACCAGTCCCAGAACTCGCGGTCGTTCTTGACCATCTCGGGAGTGAGGCCGGGCAATTCGTCCTTGTTGATCTTCATGATCAAGCCGTGGGGTTCGAGATACGGATACATCCAGGGAATGACGTAGCTTTCCTCCACATAGAAATCATGCAGGCGCTTGTTTTTCTCGAAGATCATCTTGGCGAGAATGCCGTTGATGGTCATGACGCCCTGCACACCCTGCACACTGACGCGTCCACCCTCGATGCTGACGGCGGCGCCGGCGGGAATACGGCCGGCTTGCACGTCGGCGACATATTCCTGGAAGGCCTGATTGCTGTCCTGTTGCGAAGGAATGTAAATCCGGTCGCCATAGAGATCGCGCATGACGTTCATGTAGGTGTTGTCGGCGAGCGCATTCTGCGTGATGAGGTACACATCCTCGCGCACATGGGCGGAGTAGATCATGTAGGTCGGCACGAAACGTCCGGGGTCGGTGCCGCCGTAAAACACCGCATTGGTGGTCATCGGGGGCGGATAATCGGGATTGGGGTAGGCGGCACTTTCCTCCGCGGAGATTTCCGCGAGGATGGCGCGGGCGCCTTCGAGTTGCCAGTTGCCGAATTGCCAGCCGAAGTCGTGGCCATTCTGTTCGCAACCGCCGACCTCCTTGATGAAAAGTTCATCCACGGCGTTGCGGTAAAGTTGCGGCACCGCGGCGGTCAGGATGACGAGGGCCGCTACATACGTGATGACTTTGCGGCCGCCGAGCCGGGCATCCAGCCAGGCAAGACCGAAGATCAGTCCATACCCGATCCACATCGCATAGATCGCATGGGCCTGGATGTATTGCACGCGACCGATGAACATGCTCTGCACATCCGGTGCAAGATACTGGAAAATGATGAAGATGAAGGTGAGGAAGAAGAACGCAATGAAGGTGACAAACAGCCACCCGAGTGTGCGCTGGCCGATGCGCCGAACGAAAAGCAGCGGCAACAAGGCGGCCCAGGCGATGTACCATTCGAACTGCGCGACCACGGAGTTGTACCCGCCGCGCTCGGCGATGAAATCCCAGTTCTCGGAATTGCGGAATAGATTACGCACGACGATCAAATCGTGGCCGCCGGGATCGAAAATCGTCTTCCAAACCAGGATCTGGTATTTTTTCGAGTCCTTCAGGATATCCTTGAAGTTGTCGACCGGACTGATGCGTTCGTATTGGCCGCGGCCGACCGCGTGGAAGAATCCTTCCACGGTGCGGGGGTAGCCCCAGTTCATCGGCGGATTCTGCTCGGATGAAACCGGCATGTAACCAACATAGAAGGACAGCCCGAGCAGCACGAGCAAGCCGGAGACAACCACCCGTTTCCACTCCGTGAAAAGTCTGCGCTGGACGAAAAACAAGGCGCCCGGGGAGACCAGCATGAGAATGCCGAAAGTGACGAGATTGCTTTTACGCGAGGCGGCATCGGCGGAAATCGTCACATCGATCTTGGATGCGGTAAACAGCAAGTAGGCGCCGACCGAGATCAGCAAGGCGGCAGTGGCGTCGAGAAAGAGTTGTTTGTCGCGCAGGGCGAGGGCGATGAGGATGGCCGGACCGAGGAACACCAGCGTCTGATGGTTGGTGAGGCCGAGGCCGAAAATGAAGGACAGGACATACAGCGTGCTGTCCTCGCCCGGCCGGCACATCCAGCGATAGAGCAGAAGCATCGTAAAGGTCATGAACATCGCGTTGAGCGAGTACACCTCCACGATGGTGCTTTGCGACCAGAGAACCGGACTGAAGGCGAGCAACAGGCCGCTGGTGACGCCACCAACCCAGCAAAGGGTGTTTTCCGCGGCGAGGGAGATGCCGGCGAGTTTTTTCTTCATGTGCAGGAGCACATCGGCCGCGGAGCGGCTGATCAGCATGGCCTGGGCGGCACAGGCGAGGGCGCCGGTAAGGACAGAACCGAGCGTCACGCCCCAGGCCGGATTCGGATGAGCCTTGCCGAAGTCGGCGCCAAAAACATGCAAGAAGGATTTCCAGACCAGCGCGAGATTTTCGTCGGGCACGCCGAAGTATTTCACCCAGTGGAAAACCCATTGGAGCAGCCAGGTCAGCAGGGTCCAAATCGGGTAGCCGGGCGGATGGGGGACGCCGAGATAGTCGGATGCGACGGCCAGCTCGCCGGAGTCTTCGAGCGTGACCGTGGGGGCCATGGTGTAAAAGTAGACACCGAAGGCGATGAGGAAGGTAAGCCAGAAGGCCCGCCAATCGACGCGCCGGAAAAAAGGTCCTTCAGGGCGATCGAGAAAGTGGATTTCGTTATCGACGATGGAATCGTTTGTTTTATCGGTCATGGAGGGTTCAAAGGTAGGTTTCACGCGCGAGGGCGTCAAGCGCGGAGGAGGCGCAGGCTTTGCCACCGGTCAGGCCGGCCGGGACAAAAAACTACGTTATTCCGGCAGCTTCACGCCGGTCCGATAGAACCGGATGGCTGGTTCGTTGGTGACAGTCAGGGTGACCTCACCACCGGTACCGGGGACGTTGAGGCCGAAGCCGGTCCAGTTGGTGGCGTCGAGGTCGGTGCGCCAGTAAATATCGTACAAGCGGCCGGTGGAGGAAGGGTTGATGGACATATCCATCGTGCTGGCGGACCCTGGCTCCATTTGCTGCACTTCGTTGAAGTTCGCGGGCGGGTTGGTGGGATTGATGTCATGGATGTACGCATCCATGAACGTGTAGTCATGATCCGGCACATTGTTGGTGGCGGAGTTGGTCGGGCTCAAACCGAATCCGGCAAACCACTCGTCGGGAATGCCGTCGCTGTTCATGTCGCCACCGCCACCGTAAGCTACCGTGACGACACTCCCGGTCGGGGAGTTGGGGCTGGTGCCGGCGCTGTTCACCGCACGCGCGCGGAAGTAATACGTGACGCCTTCGGTGAGGCCAGTGACGGATTGGCTCGTGCCGGCGACGGCGCGGTCTTCGTAGCCGGGGACGAAGGACGGCGCGCCGGATGAACCACCGGATATCGTCACATCATCAATAAAACAACTATCGGCCGATCGCGCCGTCATTGACCAACGAACATAGACATTGCCGGAGACATTCATTGGTATATTCGTTTGGCGATAGGTGTTGTCAATGAATCCTCCCTCTCCGTTTTCCGTGATCGTTCCATGCGCGGTCCAAACGGTTGAATCCGGAGACGTTTCGATTACGACGGTCCAGCTTCCGGGATCGGATGACGTACGAATCGAAAAACTGACCGATGCGGGATTGGTTACGATGGGGGAGCGAATCCAGTCTCCGGCAGCATTCATGCCTACACATCTGGTGCCGCCCACGCCATCTGTTGCATAAATGACTCCGCTGTTGTGAGACCAACCATTAATCCATGTGGTAGCCCATCCGTTGAAGTTTTCTGACAGCAGGGTTTCTCCGCTCCCGCCGCCAGAGGAGAACGATTCATTGGTCGCTACATCCAACCGGTAACTCTCCGCGTTCCCGACTGTGCTCCAGGCGGCGGTGAATTCGGTGGCATTGGTGAAGCTCGCCCAGATGGCGGCGGGGGCGGAGGGGACGGTGGGCGGGCCGTCGTTGACCGTGACGCTGACCGTTTGGGTCGCGACGCCTTCGCTGTTACTGGCGGTGACGATGAAGGCGCGCGAGCCGATGTCGCCGGCGGGCGGGGTGTAGGTGAGTTCGCCGGTGCCGGCGTTGAAGTAAAATCCACTGCTCGCAGTTTGGCTGGCCAGGGCGAGGGTCGGGACGGGATAGCCGCTAGCCGAGACCGTGAATGACGTTTGTACGCCGACAACCGCATTGATGGGTCCGGGGTTGGCACCGAAGGCCGGCGGCGTGTTTTCGAGCGTGGTGGTGACGCTGCCGGTGGGCGAGTTGCCGCTGGTGCCGGCATCGTTCACGGCGCGGGTGCGGAAGTAGTAGGTGCGGTTTTCGGCGAGGCCGGAGACGAGTTGGCTGGTGCCGCTGACGGTGAGGTTGGAGTAACCGGGCACATAGGCGGGCGCGCCGCTGCCGCCGGAGAAGGCGTGAGCGCCGAGATAATTCAAGGTATCGGTTGCATAGTCGGTCCATTCGGCCGGGTCGTAGGTGGCGACCCCGGCGCTGACCGTGCTGTTGCGGACCTTGGTTATGTCTACGGCAAAGTTAGCGGCGTTACCAATTGTTCCGATGACATCGATATTGGTTCCGGCTTTTGCGATGGCGATGACATCGTTGCCATTATAGGTGAGGCTTCCCGACGTCTGATCGGCCTGGCCGAGTATCGTGGCATTCGCACTCGAATTCGCCACAACAAACACATCTCCGTTAGCCACCGTCCCAGAGAGCGTGATGGTCGTAGGAACGTTGGTGCCATTTGGGTACGAACGTAGTGTGTAATTGCCGGCGCCAAGATTTACCGGTGCACCGGTTCCGTTGAAGATTTCGACAGCCTTGTTGTTGCTAGAGCCTTCGATGTATTCGGAGATGAATACATCTGTCGAGGGTGCGGCTGATCCAACGAAGGCGGCGTTGGTGGCGACGTCGAGGCGGTAACTGGTGGCGCCGACGACTTCGCTCCACGCGGCGGTGAAGCTGGTGTTGTTGGTGGCGCTGGCCCAGATCGTGGCAGGCGGAGGCGGCGGGCCTGCGGTGACGACGACGGTGACGATTTGCGTAGCCGCGCCGGCTTCATTTGCCGCGATGAACGTGAAGGTCTGCGTTCCGATGTCGGAGAACGTCGGCGTGTAGGTGAGGGTATTGCTGGTGAAGTTGAAGCCGCTGGATGCCGTGGCGCTAACGAGCGAGATCACCGGCGTGGGGAGTCCGGATGAGGTGACGGACAAGATGAATGCGGCGCCAGTTTGATTGGTGAAGGGTCCGGCTGCGCTTGAGAACACCGGCGGCTCGGACGAGAAGGTGGTGGTGGCGCTGGCCACCGGCGAGTTGGAACTGATGCCGCCTTCGCCCGCGGCGCGGACGCGCGCATAGTAGGTTTGCGCGGGCTGGAGGCCGGTGATGATTTCGCTGGTGACGTTGACGGTGCGGTTGGAGTATCCGGGCAAGTATTCCGGGACGACTTCGTACACGAGCGAAGTCACTTTTATTTGGCTGATGCCTGCCCCTCTCGTGCCGCTGGCGCCGAGCGTTTCGAATTTGACGGCGACTTGCCTGCCGTCATACGCGCTGAGGTCGAATGGTGCCATGGAGGAGAGCGTGGTTGATAGCGGAACACGCGTGCCGAGGACGGTCCACGATGCGCCGGCGTTGGTGGATATCGACACGGTGATCGTGTTGTTGGCGGCGGTGACGCCGCCATAAGTGCGGGCCTGGAAGGTGAGTGAATCCGCTACGCCAGCCGTGAACAAGGTGGAGGGGCTGGTGAGGCGGCTGTCGCTGCTGGTCATGATGAGATAGGTGGTGCCGCCGACATTTTCCTCGAGCCAGGTGCCGCCGGTGCCGGAACCGGGCGGGCCAGCGTGGCTCAAGATCGTGGTCGGGGTGCCGATTTCACTGACATCTTCAAACGCGGGATTGGCGCTGACATCGATGCGGTAGTTTGTCGCGGCGCCGACACTGCTCCACGACGCGGTGAATCCATTGTTGTTCGTGGCGCTGATCCAGATGGCCGCCGGTGCGGGTGGTGGCGGAATGAACACAGTGATGGGGACGGAGCGGGTGATGGTGCCGTTTTCGTCGGTGGCGCGGAAAACGGCGTTGTAGGCGCCGGTCGGTCCGGCGTTGCTCCAGATCATGGTCCCGGTGACGGTACTGATATTGGTGACGCTGGCGAAGGTCGCGCCGGGTGGAAGTTGGTCGGCGGAGAGGGTGATGGAGTCGTTGTCGGTGAGGTCATTGGCGGTGACGGCGAGTTCGAAGTTGCTGCCGACGGGCACGGGCGCAGGATCGTTGACGCTAATGGTCGGCGGCATGTTGGTGGGGACGATCACTTCGATCTGCAGGCTCCAGCCGCCGCTCATGTTTCCATTATCGGGCGCCTCGAAGTCGCTTACATACAATGACCAGGTTCCATTCGGCGCCGTGCCGGTGAAGTTGGTAAAGCTGGTTTCGTATGGCAGGCCAGGGGCCGGCGCAGGCAAAGCTTCGGCGATGGTTCCGGTGGGTTTCCAGGTCCCGCTTTCGAGCGGCGAGCCCGCTTCTGATTCGGCGAGATCGTCAAAGGTGAGGTTTACATTCACGACGCCTGCGGCTCCGCCGGCTCCGCCCATCACCACGCTCTTTTGTCCCTGCGGGCCGACGAGAACGATATCGAGATCGGAGGGGTAGAGGTGGGAGAAATTGTTCAGCTTAACGATCACGCGTTCGACGACGCCGGTGGCGCCACTAATATTGATGGTACTGGGATACGGTGTGGCGATGCCGGCCTCCGGTATCGTAATCGAGGCGCTGTTGGTGCCATAGACAAACACCGGTGTCGGTTTGACGGTAATGTAGATGGTCTCGCTGACCGAGCCGGCCATGTCAGTGGCAGTGAAGGTGACGGGATAGACGCCGACAGGCGCCGGACTGGACCAGGTGAAGGTACCGTTGCCGCCGGTGGCATTAAAGTTGGCGCCGGAGGGGAGATTGCTCGCGGTAAGCGTGATGGGATCATTTCCGATGAGGTCGGTGGCGATGACGGCGAAGGTAAGTAGATTGCTGACGATGGTTTTCTTGTCGCCGATGGGCGCAAGGGTGGGCGGCGTATTGTTGACCACGCTGATGGAAACAGTTTGCGTGGTGGTGCCGTCTTTGTCGGTGGCGATGAAGCGGGGCGAATACGTTCCGTTGGGCGTGGCGGCGGCCCAGTTGAAGGTACCGGTGGCGCCAGACGCGTTGAATGTAGCGCCGGAGGGCAAGTTGGCGGAGGTGAGGGTGATCGGATCGTTATCGGCGGGGTCGCTGGCGACGACGGGGAACGAAAGTGCGCGGCCGTTGACGATGGTGATGGGGTCGATATTGCCGATTTGTGGCGGGATAGCCGTGCCGATGCTGCCGGAAAGAACGAGTGAATATATTTGCGAAGCGGTGGTGAGGCTTCCACCGAGCGAGATGGTAGCCGTATAGGTGCCGGCGACGGATGGCGAGGGAATGTCGACGCGCTCGACATTGTCCACGCGGTTGCTTCCTTTGATGGCGGCGGTGCCGAAGTTGGCGTCGGCGAAGTTGGTGGAGAAGGGCATCATGTAGGGTTGGAAGACGGTGCCGTTGGGGGCGGTAATCCGCAGGTCGAGATTGTGGACGAGGACGGGGGTGCGGTCGTTGTCGTTGCGGGCGGTGCCAGCAGGATCGGTCCACACGAGGGTGGCGCGGATCGGCGAGGCGCCGTCCCAATTAAAGGTGTGGGAGCGGGTGGTGGTTGAGCTGGTGAGGTTGTTTTCGATGAGCTTGGGTGCGCCGGGGCTTGCTTTGTGGGCGAGAATGATATCGGCGGCGGCTTTGGTGTTCACGAGGCCCCAGCCGAATTTGTAGTCAGGCCCGACGACACCGAGATCGTCGGCGGTGTGAATGAGCAGGGCCTTAAGTGTGCTGGCGCGCATGAGTTTGTTGCCGAATTCGCGGGCGTAGAGTTGGACGAGCAGAGCGGCCGATCCGGACGCGGAAGGTGTGGCCATGCTGGTGCCGCTGTAGGTGGCATCGTAAGCGGTGTCACCCGTGCTGACGGTTGAGTTCATGTTGACGCCGTTCGCGACAAGATCCGGCTTGATGCGTCCGTCATCGGCGGGGCCCCAGCTGGAAAAAGAGGACATGGTGGCTTTGGAAATATCCCGGGTGCCGCTGGTCACCGCATCGTTCACCGCGCCGATGGTCAGGAGGTTTTTGGAGAGGCCGTTGTAGGTGATGGACTGGTAACCACCCTTGGCGGTGAGGTCCGTTTGTTCGTTGCCGGCGGCCCAGAACGGAAGATAGTAAGGAACGTTATATGTCACGATGTCGGTCTCACGACTTTCGGTATTGTACACGCCCATGTCGACGGTGGTGGCGTTGTAGCCGTAGGAGTGATTGGAAATTGGTACCTTGGTAACCTCGTTGGAGGTGACGGCGCCGGCCGAGGTCATCTCCGCGTAATCGTTGTTCCAGTCATAGGAATCGATGAAGGAATTAGTGGCCATGCCGCGCGCGGAAGCGCTCACGCCCGCGGCGCCAATGGTGCCGGCCACGTGGGTGGCATGATCATCCAGAGCGGCGGTGGCGTTGCGGTTGGTCACGCGGCCGAGGGTGAATTCCTGATGAGTGCGGCGAACCGAGCCGGCGTCCCACACACCGACTTTGATACCGGCGCCGTTGAGATTGTAGGGTGCCGGGCCGACGAGATTGGCCGCGCTGGAGATGGCCGCGTTGAGGTTCATGGTTTTGCGGTAGATGGGTTCGTCGCCGCGAAAGCTGTGGAGGATGGCCACTTGATGACCGGGGCCATCGATGCGTTCCGGAATACCCATCAATGCGGCCTTGGCTTTCACGCTGGTCAGGCGGACCTGTTCGGCCGATTTCATTTCTTCCACCACGCGTTGGCGAACCACCACGTCGCTTAGATCGGCGCCGGCGAATATCCGGGCGGTTGAACGAACCGGCGGGATGCCTCGCTTGTCTTTAGGGGGCGGCGGGGATTCGGCCGCCATGATCTGCATGTTCGCTAAGAAAACTAAAACAACAAAAGCCGTCAGCCGACGGCAAGCGATCTTGTTCATAAATTCCTGTTGCCGGGCGATCCGGCCATGTTACCCCGCATTATTCCTACGCGGACGCGATCCATAGCTCAAGCAGAGAAATGCGTGGCGCGTGTGAGGAATCGACTTGGATTATGTGATGATCGGGTCATGGCGCCCGGCGGGCCGGTAATCCTGATTGAATTGGGGCGGGACCGGTGGTATCTTTAACCTCTATTTTCAGGAGAAAAGTCATGTCACGTGTCTACAATTTCAGTGCCGGGCCGGCGGTGTTGCCCGAAGAAGTTCTGGTCGAGGCGCAAGCGAATCTGGTGGATTTCAAGGGCGCCGGGATGTCGTTGATGGAGATGAGTCACCGCGGCAAGGAGTATGAGGCGGTGCACAACGAGGCGGCGGCCAACCTGAAGCGACTCATGGGTCTCGGCGACGATTTCACCATTCTTTTCCAGACCGGTGGAGCGAGCGCTCAATTTGCCTTGGTGCCGATGAACCTGCTCGGCGCCGGCCAGACGGCCGACTACATCAATGCCGGCACATGGGGCGCCAAAGCGGTGAAGGAGGCAAAGCTGCTCGGCGCGGTGAATGTCGCGGCGGACACATCAAAGACCAAGCCTTCGCGCATGCCGAAGGAGAGCGAATTGAAACTGACGCCAGGCGCGGCGTACCTTCACCTGACGACCAACGAGACGATCGAGGGGACGCAGTTGAAAAACATTCCCGCTTCGTCATCGCCGGTTGTGGCCGATATGTCGTCGGACTTTCTCTCGCGTCCGCTGGAATTTTCGAAGTTCGGCCTCATTTACGCCGGCGCCCAGAAAAACATCGGCCCGGCTGGCGTTACCGTGGTGGCCATCCGTAAGGATCTGGCTGAGCGCGGCTCCGACAAGATCCCCGCCATCTTCCGCTACAAAACCCACGTCGCGGAAAATTCCCTCTACAACACACCGCCGTGCTTTTCGATTTACCTGGTCATGCTGGTAACGCGCTGGATCGACGGGCAAGGCGGATTGGCCGCACTGGCCAAGCGCAATGCCGGCAAAGCCGGGGTCTTGTATGCCGCGATCGACGGATCCGGTGGATACTATCGCGGAACCGCCGAGCAGGCCGACCGCTCGGACATGAATGTGACCTTCCGGTTACCCTCTGAAGAGTTGGAGGAAAAATTCATCAAGGAAGCTTCCGCATTGAAGATGAAGGGACTGAAGGGTCACCGTTCGGTCGGTGGCATTCGCGCATCGATCTACAACGCCTTCCCGGCCGCCGGAATTGACGCGCTGGTTGGCTTTATGAAAGACTTTGAAAAGAAAAATGGTTGAAGTCGACAACCTTCAACCTTAAGCCTTGAACCGTTTTTTCCGCGCCCGTAGCTCAATTGGATAGAGTGTTGGCCTCCGAAGCCAAAGGTTGTGGGTTCGACCCCCGCCGGGCGCACCATTTTGTTAGCATTCTAATATTTTCCTGATTTTTCATTTGCCGGAACCTCTTGTACGGTCGGGGCATGAACAAGCAGTGCATCGTCATGATTCCCGGCGACGGCATCGGGCCGGAAGTTTCCCGGGCCACGCAACACGTGCTGGAGGCCGCGGGCGCGCCCATCGAATGGATCGAATGCCATGCCGGGCTGGCCGCGCTGGAGAAGCACGGCGAGGTCATGCCGGCGACGACGATCGAAGCCATCCTCGCGCACGGCGTCGCGCTGAAGGGTCCTTGTACCACACCGGTGGGCAAGGGCTTTTCCTCGGTGAATGTCCAGTTGCGCAAGAAGCTGAATCTTTATGCCGCGGTGCGACCGGTGCGTTCGTTGCCGGGCGTGAAAACGCGTTTTGAGGATGTGGACCTGGTGATCATCCGGGAAAATACCGAGGGTCTCTACAGTGGCATCGAAAACGAAATCACCCCGGGCGTGGTCACCAGTCTCAAAGTCGCCACCGAAACCGCCTGCGAGCGGATCGCCCGCTGGGCCTTTGCCTATACTGTGGATCGCCAGCGCCGCGAAGTGACGGTGATGCACAAGGCCAACATCATGAAGCTCACCGATGGCCTGTTCATCCGCAAGGCCAAGGCTGTGCATGATGAGGAGTTTTCATCCGTCGGCTATCGCGAGATCATCATCGATGCCGGTTGCATGCGCCTTGTTCAGGACCCGAAGCAATTCGATGTCCTGTTGCTGGAAAATCTGTACGGCGATGTGGTCAGCGATTTGTGTGCCGGGCTGGTCGGCGGGCTGGGGGTGGTACCGGGCGCCAACATCGGCGATGCGCACGCGGTGTTCGAGGCCGTGCATGGCTCGGCGCCGGATATTGCCGGCAGGAATGTCGCCAATCCACTGGCCCTGCTTATGTCGGCCGTGATGATGCTCAACTATCTCGCCGACCAGAAGGGCAATGCGGGGGCCCGCAGGGTGGCGGCGCGCATCCGGGAGGCCTACGACCGGGCCTTGCTCGAGGGGGCCAAAACCCGCGATCTCGGCGGCCAGCTCGGCACGGCGGAATTTGCCCGGGCGGTGATCGACCGCCTGTAATACCGGCGCGCCGCCGGGCGATTGCATTTTCCTTGTAAGCCGCGAGCCGCTTTCACATGCTGAAAGTGCTTTGAATTCGTTGAGATCCTCAGGCTATTCGCTCGACAACGAGAAGGAAGGGCGGGAGGCGTTGCCGGATCTATTGGAGCAACGCGCCAACCGTCTGATCTTCCCGCTGGTTGCGCTCTATTATTTCATCCTGATGCCGGGGTACGCGGTACCCGGCCGCTGGGCGGAGATCGCCTCCGTGTTCGGGTGGCTTGATCCGTTCCGCCCGATGATGCGGCCGGTTTGGTCGCTTCTGACGACGCTCGTTTCGGAACTGCCGGTGCGCAACCTTGGTCTGTTGTTCAATTTCATCAGTGCGCTGACCGGCGCGGCGGTGTGCTGGTTGATTTTCGATATCGTGCGGCGGGTGCCCTTTCACCGCTCGTTCATGACCACCAGGCAGGCGCTTGCCGAGCGGCGATCGCGCGTGCTTGCCGGCATAGCCGCCGCGCTGTTCGCCGCGGTGTCGTTGCCCGTGATCACGGTGTCCACCCGGGGCGATTACGCCATCTTTGATCTTTTTCTCGCGCTGCTCGCGGTGTGTCCACTCATGCGATTCTCGCCGTTGAAGCACACCGGTCCCGGTTTGTTTTATTTTTCCGCGGCGATGGCCGGGTTGGCCATGGCCGATTATCCCGGCATGGTGTTCGTCATGCCGGGGCTTTTGTTGCTATGGATGCTCAAACTGCGCAAGACCCCGAACTTAAAACTTCCAGTGTTGATCATGGCGGCGGCGCTTTTTGCCGGCGGCCTTAGCACCATCATGATCTACGGTGTGATGTTCGCGGATACGACAGTGGCGGGCTTCCGCGATATAGCCTCCACCGGGAAAGTGCTGAAGGAATTCGGCCTCATTTATTACAGCGAATTGCGTCACAGCGTGCCCAAGATCGGCTGGCTGCTCCTGATCGCGACCAACCTTGTTCCTTTTTTCATCGTTATGTTCCGCGAACTGGACGAGCCCGCGGACAAATTCACCGCCTCGGGCGTGAATGTTCTACGCATCATTTTTATTGTGCTGGGTGTCATGGCGCTCTTGGATCTGCCCGGGTCGCCGGGAAAATTAATTCAATCGCGCGTGTTGTTGGTGGCGCCGTATTTGCTCGCGGCCATCTGGCTCGGTTATCTTGCCGGCTACTATCATTACCTTTTCCAGCAACCGGGCGCTCGCCGGTTTCGGTTGCCGGTGCCGGTGATAGTGGTGGTGCTGCTCGGTTTCGCGATAATCCGGAACGGCGTGATGAGCCGGCCGGTCTTGCTCGAGCCGGTGGCGCAGTTTGCTGATGATGTGGTCAAGCAGTTGGGCGAGCGTAATTATATCGTCACCGCCGGCGTCTTTGACCACTCCCTTCGTCTGGCGGCCCACCGGGCAAATCAGCCGCTGGCGTTGATCAATCTGATGCGCGGCAACGATCCGGCGCATGGCCGCTATCATGCATCGCTGTTTGTTGCTCCGGAATTGCAGGACATGGCACGCCTCGGTGTGATGCCGCTCATGCGCGACTGGTTCAACCGCGACCCCGCCATCGAGCACAAGCTGGCGCTCCTGGTTCCTCCCGAGATGCTTGTGCCGGTCGGCTACGCCGGCATTCCCGATCGCCTCTTTTACCGGCTTGAGCGGACGGCCTCCGGCGCGGATCCGTTGTCCCTGTATCAGCAACATCAGGATTACTGGTCGAACCTCCAGGGGGCGGCCGTTGAAGACGAGGATGAAGGCGCGGGCAATTATCTTTCCGTCTGGCTGAGTCGCTTGGCCAATGATCTGGGCGTCTATCTGGAGGAACATGATCTGCCGGAGGAGGCCGGTGTCGCTTACGACCAGGCGCTTGCGCTGTGGCCGGACAACTTCAGCGCGACAATCAATCAGTTGTCGCGCGCCCGCGCCTCCGGCGACCAGGAGGCCCGGGTGGCCTGGAGCGACCGGTTGGACGAGATGACCGAACGCAACCGCGAATTGCTGGCGGCCCGATCCATTGGCCAGTTGTCGGGACGTCTGCATGGTCCGGCGGCCATGCTGGAAGAGGCCGTTGCCCTTGGCTTTTCCGGTCGTCGTGATCAGGCGGAAAACCGGATTAATCGCGCGGCCGGTCTTATCACCGATGACGACGCCGGGCTCCAGTTGTCGCTGGCCCGACTTTATCTCCAATACAACAATCTGGATGCCAGCGAGGAGATGTTCCGCCGCATCATCAAACAAAATCCCGCCGATGAGCAGGCGCAGTTGGGACTGTTTCGCGTGGCGGTATACCGTGGTCTCTACGAAGAAGCCGCGCAACGGCTGGATGAGTTGGCCACCATTGGCATGGACAAGGATCGCCTGATGTTGGAGAAGGCCGGCCTGGAAATGACCCGCGGTCGTTATGAGGAGGCCCGGCGACTGTTACTCGATCTGGCCGACCGCTCCTCGCCGATGCTCGATGCCTGGTATCAGCTTGGCCTGTTGGCCCACGCCACCGGTGACGATGAACTGTTCACCCGGGCCAGCGACGTGTTGGTCCGCCAGCGTAATTATATGCCTGGCATGCTTCTGTTGGGCGATCGCGCATTTCGCAAGGCTGACCCGGTTGCTGCCCGGATGTATCTGGAGCAGGCGGCAAAACTGGAGCCGGGCAACATCAAGGTGCTCGAGCGTTTGTTGACGATTGATTATTACGAGCGCGATGCCGTGGCCTTGCGCAAAAGGTCGGCGGCGATTCTGGCTATTGATCCGGACAACCCGCTTGGTCTGTATGGCGCAGCGACCCTGCACACGGTGGCCGGGGATCACGACCTCGCCGAGATTCCCTTGCGCCGCTGTCTCGCCATCATGGATTACGGTCCGGCCCGCAATGACCTCGCCTGGATTCTCGCCGCGCGCGGGGATTGGGAAGAAGCCCGCGAACATGCCGTGCAGGCGGTGGCGTTGATGCCGGACGACGGCAACGCCCGGGATACGCTGGCGATGATTCAGCATCAACAGGGCGAGGTGCAGGCGGCGGCCGATACGATCGAACCAGCCGTGAACAGCGCAAGGGGCGCCAGCCTCGAAATTATCATGCGCGCGACCGGTATTTTCGTTGATGCCGGCCGCCTCGAGGAGGCGCGGGTTCTCCTGGCGCGCATGGAAAAAACGCGTCCGGTCATGCCGCCGGATCAAGCGTCCGAATATGACCGGCTGCAGACCCGTCTAGCCTCGTCTACGCCCTGACCGCCCGGGTCACGCGGCGCTTGTTCTTCAACGATTCCTCGGCTACTGTTTCTTGCGTCGTTTTCCGCGTGACAACTCGTCAGGCTTCGCTCATCCGGCAAGAAAGGAAGCACACATGGCTGATCAGGACAAAAAAGCATGGATCGGATTTGATTTGGGCGGAACCAAAATGCTCGCCACGGTGTTTGACGAAAAATTCCGCCCGCTTGGCCGCAAGCGTCGCAAGACCAAAGGCGCGGAAGGTCCTTCCGCCGGCATGGAGCGTATCGTCCGCACGATCGACGAGGCGCTGGAGGATGCCAAGCTCGGACCCGATCAGCTTCACGGCATCGGGATTGGTATTCCCGGTCCGCTGGATCTGGAAAGAGGCGTGGTGATCGAGTGCGCCAACCTCGGTTGGAAAAACGTGAAGATGCGCCAGGTGTTGGAGGATCATTACCGCTGTCCCGTGGCGCTGGCCAACGATGTCGACGCGGGCACCTTTGGTGAATACCGTTTCGGCGCCGGCAAGGGCGGTCGCTGCGTGCTCGGGATCTTTCCCGGCACCGGTATTGGCGGCGGACTCGTCTACGAGGGCAAAATTTTCCGCGGCAAGACCACATCCTGTTTCGAGTTCGGTCACATGATGGTCGATCCCCGCGGGCGGATGTGCGGTTGCGGACAGCGCGGCTGTCTCGAGACGGTGGCCAGCCGTCTCGCCATCGCCGCCGAGGTGGCCATGGCCGCCTATCGCGGCGAAACGCCGGTGATTCTCGAAGCGGCCGGCACGGATCTTGCCGATATTCGCAGCAGTGTACTCGCCGATGCGATCAAGGCCGGCGACAAGGTGGTGGAAAAAATCGTCCGCAATGCCGCCCGCCGGATCGGCGAGGCAGCGGCGAATGTGTGCAACCTGCTCGCGCCGGACCGCGTGCTGCTGGGAGGCGGATTGGTCGAGGCGTTGTCGGATATTTTCCTCGATGAAATTCACGATGTCATCAGCGAGCGCGTGATGGATTCGTTTGTCCGGTCAATCACCGTGGCGGTGGCATCGCTGGGTGATGATGCCGGTGTCATGGGTGCGGCCGCCCTCGCCGCCGCCCAGGTGAAACCGGAAGAGGATTGATCATGCCGACCCGACCTGTGGCCCAGGAGGCATCCCCGTCCGCGCCGGCTCCGCGCATGTTTGCCGTGATTGATGTCGGCGCCACGGCGGCGCGCATGGAAATTGCCGAACTGACCGGGAGCGGCGAAATCCACACCATCGAGCAACTGCAGCATGCGGTGCATCTGGGCAAGGATGCCTTTACCCTCGGCCGCATCCAGCAATCCACCATCGAGGAGTGCGTGAACATCCTCAAGAATTACCGTCGCGTGATGGAGGAGTATGGCATCAACGCGCCATCGCAAGTTCGCGCCGTGGCCACCAGTTCGGTGCGCGAGGCGGCCAACCGCGATACGTTTCTCGACCGTGTGTACATGGCCACCCACATCAGCCTCGAAATCATCGAGGAGGCGGAAGAGACGCGCCTGACCTACCTGGCTGTGCAGGAAATTCTTGCCCGTCAGACCGAGCTGCAGAAGGGCGATGTGTTGGTGGTGGAGGTGGGCGGGGGTGATTCCGAGTTGCTGCTGGTGCAGGACGGGTTTGTGACGTTTTCGAATACCTACCGGCTCGGATCGTTGCGCATGCGGGAGACGCTGGATACGCGCCACACCCCGCCGGCGCGCTTGTATGAAACATTCCTCCGGCATATCGAATTGACAGTGGATCAAATCCAGCGGAGCGTGCCGGTGGATCGCGCGCCCTGCATGATTGCCATCTCCGGCGACGCCCGCTTTGCCGCCGCGCAACTATCGGAAAAATGGAAGGATGAATACATCGCCCGTCTCGACGCCCGCCCGTTTGCCGCCTTTGCCCGCAAGGCCGGCGGTTTGATGGTCGACGAGTTGGTGCGCAAGCACCGCATGGGTTATCAGGAGGCGGAGACGCTTGGTCCCGCCCTGCTTGGATATGCCCAGATCGCCAAAGTATTTGGCGTGGAAAAAATTATCGTGCCGAAATCGAGCCTGCGCCACGGCTTGCTGCGCGAAGCGATCGGCTTTGGCGGCTGGACGACCGCGCTGGAGTCGCAGGTGGTGCACTCGGCCGTGGCGCTCGGACACAAGTACGGATTTGACGAGCGCCACGGCCGCCAGGTGTCGGAGTTGAGCGTGCGGTTGTTCCGGGAGTTGCAGGCCGACCATCAACTCGGCCCACGGCACGAACGGATCCTGCGGGTGGCCGGGCTGATCCACGAGGTGGGACTGTTCATCAACAACCGCAGCCACCACAAACATTCAATGTACATTATTCTCAACAGCGATCTGTTCGGACTGAGCCGCAAGGATATGCAGTTGATTGCCCTGGTGGCGCGTTATCACCGTCGCGCCACGCCGCAGCCGTACCACGAACTCTATGCCACCCTCGATCGTGACGACCGCCTGGTGGTCTCCAAGCTCGCGGCGATTCTGCGCGTGGCCGATGCCCTTGATCGCAACCATATGCAACAGGTGCGCGAGATCTCGTTTGTGCGTGGTCACGGACAGATCGCCCTGTTTGTTCATGATGTGCAGGATTTATCCCTCGAACGCGTAGCCATGAAGGAGAAGGGCAGCATGTTCGAGGAAGTCTACGGAATGAAGATCAACCTCGAAGTGGCCACCGGCAGCGAAGGAATGATTTCCGATGTCTAAAAATACCCGCGAATATATATTCAACAACCGCGAGTTGAGCTGGCTCAACTTCAACAAGCGCGTGCTGGAGGAGGGGCTTGATGCATCCAACCCGCTGCTCGAGCGGCTGAAGTTTCTTGCCATCGCCTCGTCCAACCTCGACGAGTTTTTCATGGTTCGCGTCGGCGGACTCCAGCAACTGGTCACGGAGGGAAAGGTCGCCGCCGACAATTCCGGCTGGGTCCCGGCAAACTTGTTGCGGGAAATCAGCGTGCGCACCCATGACATGGTGAAGGCGCAATACAACTGCTTCATGAACGACGTGAAGGTCAAGTTGCGCGAAAGCGGCATCCGCCGTCTGCATGTAAACAAATTGACGCCCTCCCTCTACGAGCATTTTGAAGGCGTGTTCGAACACGAAATCTATCCCGTGGTCACGCCGATCGCCCTGCGGACCGGGGAGGAGGCGGAGCAGTTGCCCGGTCTCACCGTCATGCTGCTGGTGCGGTTGAAGGGCGATGGCGCCCGGGCCAAAAAGCCGCGATTTGCCGTGGTGCTGATTCCGAAGCGGCTCGGACGTTTCATTACCGCGCCCATCGAGGAAGGCCACAACTACATGCTCGTGGAGGACATGATCGCGGAATTCATCGACCGTCTATTTCCCGGCGAGCCGGTGGCCGAGGTCACGCCGTTCCGGGTCACCCGCAACGCCGACTTGGGCGTGCGCGAGGATCTGGCCGGCGACCTGTTGAGCCGGATGAAGGATGTGCTGGTGGCCCGCAAGCAGAGCCGCTGTGTTCGCCTCGAGGTCAGCGATGCCATTTCCCGCACCAGTCTTGCCCAACTCGCCCAGATGTTCGGCGTGAAGGGCGAGCAAATCTATCAAGTTCCGGGAACGCTCGACCTTTCCGCCTACATGGGGCTGGCCCGGATGACCGGCTTCGATGAATTGCGGGAAAAACCGTGGCCGCCGCAACAACCGCCCGCCGCGCCGCCGAACACCTCGATCTTCGAGGCGATCGCCCGCCGCGATATTCTGTTGCATCATCCCTACGAGAGCTTTGATCCGGTGGTGCGGCTGGTCGAGGAGGCCGCCGATGATCCGAACGTGCTCGCGATCAAACAGATTCTCTACCGCACCAGCGAAAACAGTCCGATCATCGCCGCGCTGGCCCGGGCCGCCAGTCGCGACAAGCATGTCACCGCGATTGTCGAGCTCAAGGCCCGCTTCGACGAAGCCCGCAACATCGGCTGGGCCGAGGCGCTCGAGCAATCGGGCGTGCAAGTGATCTATGGCATCAAGGGATTGAAGACCCATGCAAAGGTCTGTGTCGTGGTGCGCAAGGAGGCGGGAGGTATCCGTCGTTACGTGCATTACGGCACCGGTAATTACAACGAGATCACCGCACGTTTGTACACCGACACCAGTTATATGACCTGCCGCGAGGATTATGGCGCCGACGCCACCGCGTTTTTCAACACCATCAGCGGTTACTCGCAGCCGGTATCGTTCCGGAAGATTGAAGCAGCGCCGATCGGATTGCGGGCGAAAATCCTGCAGTTGATTGAAAGCGAAACCCTGCGTTGCGAGCAGGGACAACCCGCGAAAATCATGGCGCGGATCAACTCGCTGGTGGATCCCGATGTGATACGGGCGTTGTACCGCGCCTCGCAGGCCGGCGTGACGATCCAGCTGAATGTGCGCGGCATCTGCTGCCTGCGCGCCGGCGTGGCCGGTCAGAGCGAGAACATCGAAGTGATCAGCATCGTGGACCGCTTTCTCGAGCACAGCCGCATCCTCTATTTTCATCAGGGTGGCGAGCCGCAGTTGTTTATCTCCAGTGCCGATTGGATGCCCCGCAACCTTGATCGCCGGGTGGAATTGCTGGTGCCGGTCGACGATGAAGAAGCCAGCAAGAAATTGATCCATACGCTCGAGGTGGCTTTCCGCGACAACATCAAGGCCCGGCGGCAACAGAACAACGGCACCTACGAGCGGGTCAAATCCACGCGCGGCGCGAAACCCCTGCGCTCGCAGGAGTGGTTTTATGCGCAGGCGGTCGAGGCCAGCCGGCTGGCGCGGAAAAACCAGCCGCTGACCTTTGAGCCGGAACGCCCGGCCGCGCTGGTCCGCCCGTGAGCCGGACATCGCGCCGCGGCAAGATCCTTTGCCACGACGTCATGGTCGAACTTTTTCGCGCCGGACTTTTGCGTTTATCGCTGGCCGTGAAGGAGTGGCGGGCGCAGTGCGACGATGAATCGTTGCATGCCTTGCGGGTGGCGTTGCGTCGTTACCGGTCGCTGTTTCGCGTTTTCAAGAAGCAACTCCGAGACTATCCCGTTTCGGAATTGGTGAAAGCGTTGCGTTTGTTTGGAGATTGTCTGGGGGCGGTGCGTGATCTGGATGTCATCGGGTTGCTGGTTGCCGGTGCGGCCGCGGATGCCAGTGTCGCGATGGAAGTAATTGCGGCAAAACGGAAAACCGCGTTGCGGCGGGCCCGGCGCTGGGTCGCCGGGCCGGCATGGCCGGAGATC
The DNA here is from genome assembly GCA_964470065.1 of uncultured Verrucomicrobiota bacterium. Lineage (GTDB taxonomy): Bacteria > Verrucomicrobiota > Kiritimatiellia > CAIVKH01 > CAIVKH01 > CALMUP01. Next base: position 21,028 of record CAYYAR010000007.1, read on the forward strand.
CAGGCGGCAAGCCGGCGATTGCTGGATGCACTGGAAGAGGCGCCGCCGGAATCGCGAGGCAACGGTAAATGGCGTGCGCACTATCGTCAGTGTGTGCGCAGCGAAGGACGGCGAATTTTGCGCGCGGCGGCACAGGCAAAATCGAAAGACGCGGACACGCTGCATGCGTTTCGCATCAAACTTCGGCGCCTGCGCTATCTCGGCGAATGGACGGCGGCGTCCACGGACGGTGGATACCGGAAGTGCATGGATCGCGTGCGCCGGTGCGAGCGGCACCTGGGCCGGGTGCATGATCTTGATATGGCGTTGTCATTTCTGCTTGCGCAACCGGCCATCCGCGCGCCCGGTATAGAGGCGGTCTGGCGGGAAAAACGAGCGGTTTCCCTCGATAAATTCAGGGAAACGTGGCGCGTACTCCGGTCTGCATTAAAGGGTCTTTAAGTCGCCCGGCCATTGTTTTTTCTGGTCTTGGGCGTTGTGTGTTATACTATATCCCGTCCGATCTAAAGGCGCGGTAGCCAAGTGGTAAGGCAGAGGTCTGCAAAACCTTTATCCGCCGGTTCGATTCCGGCCCGCGCCTCCAGGCTTCGTCCGCAGCGCAGCGAAGGACGAAGCCTGCCTCGGCGAAGTTGCCGTCATC
>CAYYAR010000007.1:21767-102479 GCA_964470065.1 uncultured Verrucomicrobiota bacterium
GACAGGAAAATCACGAACCACTTCGTCCGCAGCGCAGCGAAGGACGAAGCCTGCCTCGGCGAAGTTGCCGTCATCGGCGACGGAGCCGGGCTGTTTGGTTATACCGCGCTGCGAACTACGCCCTGGCAAGCCAGATGAATGCCGAACCGGACAGGAAAATCACGAACCACTTCGTCCGCAGCGCAGCGAAGGACGAAGCCTGCCCCGGCGAAGTTGCCGTCTTCGGCGACGTAGCCGGGCTGCTGTGCGGTTTCGCGCTGCGAACTACGCCCGGGCAAGCCATATGAATGCTATGCCAACCGATTACGCTTACGTTTACATTCTACAGAGTATTCCAGATCCCAGGCGGCACTATACCGGCATGACCACGGATCTTAAGGACCGGCTTCGTCGTCATAACGCGGGCGAGGTTACTCACACAGCCAAGCATGCTCCATGGAAGATTCGTGTCGCAGTATCTTTCGAAGATGCATCAAGGGCAGCCGGGTTTGAAAAGTACCTCAAATCACACTCCGGCCGGGTTTTTGCATCGAGGCATTTTTAGCCAGAGCTAACTCGGCTTCTATAACTTGACCGGGTCATGGTCGAAACTGGCTTGGAGGGCGTGACGGAGGTTTTCCTGATTGCGGTCTTCATCGAGCATGGCGTCGAGCGTCTGTAGCGCGAGGGTGCGGCCGCCGACCCGGCCCTTAGGGCGTCCGCCCGGATTGGCGCAGTTGCCCGGCCCAAACCGGCCATCCGGCCGCCGGACCGATTCATAATCGGTATTAATCGGTTCGTTCATCGGCGGAAATTGTAACCGATGGCAAGTGGGAGGGCAAAGGAACGCAGGTCGAACGTCAAGGCGCACGGGCGCCTAGCGTCCCTGTGCCGGCGATTGTTCGGCGTTGTTGTTCACGCGCGTGGAGGTCAAGGATGATATGGCCAGAAGTGCCTTCTTTGGCCTTTAGGGACTCGGCCAAACGACGCACATCATAATTATGCCGCCCGGCAAGTTCGTCCTTCACTTTCCAAACTTCTTGTAAAACTTCATCCTTCATGCCGATAGTTTACGTTGCGGTAAAGTCGAAAGCGAGTCGTCTTTTGCCGTCGAACGTTAGCTTTACGTGCGGAGGAAGGCACACATCGCGCAGTTTCCGAAGGGGCTTGCGAGGCTCGGCTCTTCTCCTTGTCAAGGGAGTCGCAATCCCCGCCAGAGCATATAGCCGCCGTAGATGAGGAACACCATGCCCAGCAAACCCGGAAGCTCCGCCACGGTTCTTCCGGAATTTCCGCGGGAAATTTCATTGGATGATTATAGGATAAAGGTCGAGGCCGCCGCAGTGGAACAAGATGTCGGTCTTGAATCTCTCCCGGTTGCGATAACCGTAGGCTTTCTGGATGAGGCTTTGAACCTTGTGGTTGATCCCTCCGGAGAACGAGTTGGTTAATCGGTGAACGAAGACCGTCAGGATGCGCTCAAGATGTCGCTTGAACATCTTGGCGACCCGTACGATGGGGCGCAGTGCGCATCGCGAAGCCCAATCATACCAACCAGCGAAGAAATGGCGGGCTTCGTCTTTGGATTGGCATCCATAAAGGTCCCGGAAAAGCTCCTTGATGCTCCACGCCTTGCTGGTCCTGAGCTTCTCCACCGTATGATTCGCGGCTTCTTCCTGGCTTGCCCGCGTTTAACCGCCCGCTGTTTGATGCCGTCGGCCTCGTCTATTCACGGCCGAGCCCGTCAAGGAAACCCATCGACATTACGGCATGCGCATGACCAGTCGCCAGTAGCTGATCGAGGCCGGCGTGGCGATGTTGGTAAGGTGTTCCGACCAGAATTCCGCGGTGGCCGGAACCGGGTGAGTGGTGGCGTTATACCAAGCCGGCCACATCATGCTTGCCTCCTGCAATTCCGGCGTTACGCCGAAGGGCGTGATCCATCGCATCCGGGCGTTGCCCTCCTCCGGTGCGGCATCAAGCACGGGCGGGAAATATTTAAGGGCGAGATGATTGGCCTCGCGCCAGGGGTCGAGTGCATAGGCAAAGAACGAGGGCAGGCGTCGCGACCAGGCCGGCTCGTTGTGAAGGGCGGCGGCCCCGCCCTCGAAATACAACTCGCGGTGCACCGGATGCCCGGCGCGGAGATAATTATTCCAGACATTCAACGCACCCTGCCAGTATATGTCAGAGCTTGATTCGCCCGTGCTCGATTCCGCCGTGCCCATATACAGATAACGGCGCACAGACAACCGGGTCAGCGCACGGTTGCCCAGATATACCGGAGCCGCCCAATAGGCGGGCGAGAAAATCCCGGCCGCGCTGAACCGGTCGCTGCGCTGGTGCACGAGGTAATCCGAAATCAACCCGCCCATCGACGATCCGGCCGTCAAGGTATTGCCGGAATCGCCGAGCGTGCGGTAATGGAAATCGAGCGTGGGGGTTACGTTATCAAGGATGAATTGGAGATACTTCGATGCCGCGCCGGTGTAGGTGGCGCCGCTGTAGAGCAGCGTCTCTCCGTCGGGCAAGTATTCGACGAGGCGGTTCATGCCATCGTTGTTGATGGCCACGAGAATCGATTCGCGCATCCGGCCTTGGCTGATTTCATAGGTGGCGATCCGGTCGGCATCCCACGTGCCAAAGGTGCCGCCGGGGAAAAACACATTTTGGCCGTCATGAAAATACACTACCGGATAGCGTTTCCACGTGTTCTGGTCATAACCCCGCGGCAGATAGATGCCGATCGTCCGCCCGGGAATGCCGCTCACGGTGGAGTTGATGGTGCGGGTCTCCAGGCGGGGCGCGCTGAGCGTACCGGTCGGGGCGAGGTAATTGAAGACCTGTTGCTGCTGGACGAGGAAGACATCGAGTCGCGTGCGGAAATTGTAGGGCGCGGAAAGTCCCTGATACGGATAAGGCACGGCGGGCGCGCTGCCTTGGGCGATTCCCGCCGGCGGCGCCGGCGCATTCAGCCAGGTGGTGCCGTCATTAAACACAAACTCCAGTTCCGATCCGCCATCGGCCACGCCATCGACGCGGAATAAACGATCGCCTACCGGCTGCATCGGCACCGGGGTCCAGTTGCCGCCGCGGGTGACATCGCGGTACAAAAGGTTGGCTTGTGACCAGTCGCTGCGGAGCAAGACCGTCTTGCCGGTCCAGGGTGATGCCGCATGGGCGGGGACTTGTGCGGTCATCACCTGGGACAAGGCCACATCGGTGGCGCTGTTGCTCCACGCGCCGGCGGCGAAATTTCGCTTCGCATAACGATAGGTGATGGTTTCGCCGGCCGGGAGGGCGATTGTTCCCCGCCAGATATTGCCGGCATTCCAGGTCAACTTGATGGCCTTGAGCGGATCCTGGCCGCCAAGCAGGGGATGCGATCCGGTGACGCAGACCTCGGAACCGATGCCGACATCGTTGGTGATGGCGAAGTCGATATCCTTCAATACGGCTCCGGAGCGAGCGGGCGGCGCGGCAAGAAGTATCATCGCCACGATTACCGGACCCGGAAGTAACTGTCTGCATGCTTTCATCGCGTACCGACTCTAACTTCCATTCCATCGAAAAACCACCGCATAAACGTTCCGGCGGTTGGAACGTTTCATGGCGAATCATCACGTGACGCGGCGGCCGGTCGTCCTTTCCACCACCACACAGGTGCGCCAGCGAGGAGTACCCACAATCCCATCCGCGCGCCGAAGCCTTCGAGGGTGAGGGCGTAGCGCAAACTGGCCCAGGCCATGGCCCCGCTGGCCATACAGAAGATGGCGGGAATGACCGGATACCATGGTGCCCGATATGGATATGGCCGCTCGGGGGCCCGGCGGCGAAGAATGAAAAATGCGCATCCGGCGAGAAACAAAAACGTCCAGAAAGCCGGCGAGGTGTATTCGACCATGGTGACGAATCCGCCCCGCGTCCACGCGCCCATGCCGACCAGCACAAGGGCGATCGCTGCCTGCACCCACAGGGCCGGCCACGGGTTGCCGTTGTGGCCGCGCAGCCGGCCCATGCCGCTAAAAGCCGGGTAATCGCGACCAAGGGCAAAATTGCTGCGCGCGCCGGTGAAAATGGCCGAGCTGCAAGCGCCGAGAGCCGAGCACGCGATCAGCAGCGCGATGAAAAAAGATCCGCGCGGTCCCCACGCCCGGTCCATGAAGTCGGCGGCCACCACGCGCGAAGAACTCATCGTCTCGAAACCAAGTCCGCGAAGAAACGCCGCATTGACGCCAAGATAGAGCAGGGTGACGACCAGCATACCGCCGATCGTGGCGCGCAAAAAATCCCGCCGTAGATTCGCCATCTCACCGGACACGAAGGCCGCTTCGTTCCAACCGCTGAACGTAAACATCACAAAAATCATGGCGAAGCCGATATCCGGAATCCCAACCGGTGGACGCGCGACCGGCGGCGGCGCGATGGGCGGGATGGCGAGGGTGAGTCCGGCGGCGATGATGACGACTAGTCCGCCGAGCTTGAGCATGGTGAGGATATTTTGCATGCGGGTGCCGGAGCGCATGCCGTTGGCGTGAATGAAGGTGAGGCCGATGATGGCGAGCGCGGCGAGGACGGGAGAGGCGCGGGGATGCCCCGGCCATAACCGGCTGGCGTAATCGCCGAAGGCGAAGGCCATCGAGGCGATGGTGCCGGATTGGATGATGCTCATGCGTGCCCAACCGTAGAGAAAGGCCATGCCCCGGCCGAAGGCGAGATCGAGATAATGATAATCGCCGCCCCGGTCGGGAAACGCGGTGGCCATTTCGGCGTAGCAAAGCACGCCGAGGATTGAAAGCGCCCCGCCGGCGATCCACACGCTGAAGAGCAGCACGGGTGAGGGGCAAGCCGCTGCCACCGTGGCCGGGGCGAGGAAGATGCCCGTCCCCACGACCACGCCAACCATCATGCCCGCGGCATCGAGCGCGGACAGGCGCTGCCGGTTGTCCGCCATGCCTCATTCTACCATGCCGGCGCAACGGGGGCGACGTTGACAGCCGGGGCGGGCGTCTCTAATGTTCATTATTTATACCTGAACGCCACACGGCGGTAGGGTGTCGAATCGCTCAACATGCCCTTGGTTATCCAATCTAAAATCGGCACGCTTCTCGAAGCCACCGCGCTGTTCACTTCTGAGCAGGTGGAGACATTGCTCGCCCGCCATCAGGAAGATGGCAAGGCGATCGCCGATCTTGTGATCGATCTCGGGCTGGCCAAGGACGATGTTTTTTTAAAGGCCTTGGCCGGGGCGATGAATATCCCGTTTGTCCGGTTGGCGAGCTTGCCGATCGATAAAGGCGCGCTCGAGAAACTGCCGACCAAGGCGGTGTTCCAGTACAATGTCATACCCATCGCCATCGAGGACCACGTCCTGCGCGTGGCCACGCATGACCCTTTTTTACCCGGCCTTGTCGATGCGCTTCGCCTCGCCTCCGGCATGCGGGTCCGGTTGGCGCTGAGTCCGGCGACCGATATTGCGAAGTCGGCCAAACAATTCTACGGCATCGGCGCCGACACCTTCGACCGCATGATGGCGGACAGCCGCATCGAGGTGACCGCCGAGGACGATATCTCCAAGCAGGATCTGAGCGAGCTCGATCAGGAAGCGTCGGTCGTGAAGTTCGTGAACCAGATCATCTGGGAGGCCCACAAGGATCGCGCCACCGACATTCATCTCGAGCCGCAGGAGATGGATTTGCGTATCCGTTACCGCGTTGACGGCGTGTTGCACGCGATTCCGGTGCCGCCGCAGTTGAAGCGTTTCCAGTCCGCCATCATCTCGCGTATCAAGGTCATGGCGAACATGGATATTGCCGAGAAGCGTTTGCCGCAGGACGGACGCATCAGTTTGCGCGTGCAGGGCGAGGAGATTGACGTGCGCGTGTCGACCATGCCGACCGTGTATGGCGAGAGCGTGAGCTTGCGTTTGCTCATGCGCAGCAGCGGCATGCTTGGCCTCGACAAACTCGGCATGGCCGATCGCGACACGAAGTTGTTGCTGAAGCTGATCACCAAGCCGCACGGCATTCTGCTCGTCACCGGCCCGACCGGTTCCGGCAAATCCACCTCGCTGTACGCGTGGCTGCACACGATCAACTCCACCGACTTGCGCATCCTCACCATCGAGGACCCGATCGAGTACGAAATGGCCGGCGTGAACCAGATCAACGTGCGCGCGGAAATCGGCATGACCTTCGCGGTGGGGTTGCGTCACATTTTGCGTCAGGACCCGGACGTCATCATGGTTGGCGAAATTCGCGACAAGGAGACCGCGGAAATCGCCATTCGCGCCGCGCTCACCGGTCACTTGGTGTTTAGCACGCTGCATACCAACGACGCCGCCGGCGCGGTGACGCGTTTGATCGACATGGGTATCGAGCCGTTTCTGGTCGCATCGTCGGTCGAGGGTCTCGTGGCCCAGCGCCTGGTGCGGCGGTTGTGCCCGGCGTGCAAGCGTCCGCGCGCGGTGGATCATGTGTTCTTGCAGTCGGTGGGTTTCCCGATGGATCGCCTCAGCGAAGGCACGATTTACGAGCCGGCGGGATGCGAGGATTGCCGCAACACCGGTTTCCGCGGACGAACCGGCGTGTACGAATTGATCGTGATCAACGATGCGATTCGCCCGCTGATTGTCTCGCGGGCATCTTCCAACGACATCAAGGCCGCCGCGCTGCGGGATGGCATGCACACCTTGCGCGACGACGGATGGAACAAAGTCCTGAAAGGGGTGACCACCATCGAGGAGGTGTTGCGCGTGACCGAGGAAGACGAGGCGATGTCGGGAGAATGACGCGGCGGGCTCGAGGACGCGCGTCGCCGCGTAACGCTCAACTTTTAACCTGCAAATGAAGACAAAGGAATGATCAACGCAACGTTTATCCCTCTGCGAGGGCGCGGAGGGCTCCGTGATCGTTTTTCTTGTCCGAACGCTGAACGCCGAACTCCGGACTCCCTCTGATGCCCACCTTCACCTACATCGCCCGCAGCCGTTCCGGTGATCGCGCGCAGGGAAATCTCGACGCGGCGGACCGGCGCGCGGCGCTGATCGCGTTGGAACGTCGCGGGTTGGTGCCGGTGTCGGTGCAGGAGGCCGGGTTGGGCGTGGCCGCAGACAAAGCGGGCGCGAAGACCAAGGCGGCGGTTCCGAAAAAAAAGAAAGCAGAGCCGGCCGGTTCGCCGGAAATTACGTTTGGCCGCAAGAAAACCCGGATGGGTATGCGCGAAGTGCTTACGTTCACCCGCGAGCTCGGCGATCTGCTCGAATCGGGCATGACCCTCGGCAACGCCCTCAACACGCTCTCGCGGCGGAAGACCAAAGGCGCGAGCGATGCGATCGTGATCGATCTGCGCGACCAGATCATCAAGGGCGCGAGTTTGTCGGAGGCGCTCACCAAATATAACGATTCGTTTTCCAATCTTTACATCAGCATGGTTCGCGCCGGCGAGGCGAGCGGAGCGGTGCCGGACTCGCTCGACCGTCTCGGCAAACATTTTGAGCGCGTGCTCGAGGCGCGCGAGAAGGTCATGCAGGCGATGACCTATCCGTCGATCGTTCTTGGCGCGGGGTTTCTCACCATTATTTTCGTGATGACCTTCGTCATTCCGAAATTCTCGGTGGTATTTGCCGAGCTCGGGGCGACCTTGCCGCTACCGACGCGCATGTTGATCGGCACGAGTTCGGTGGTGCTCAACTACGGCTGGTTGCTGGCGATCGGATTGGTCGCCGGCGTAATTTTCTTCCGGCGTTACATCAAGACGCCGAACGGGGAATTGTGGTGGCATGGACGGATGTTGCGCATGCCGGTGGTACAACGCATCGTCACCGCCAATGCCTACGGTCAATTCGCCCGCACGCTGGGCGCGTTGCTTTCCAACGGGGTGCCGGTGTTGCAAGCGTTGTCGATTGTCGAGAACACGGTAGGCAACAAGGTCATCGCCCGCGAAATTCACGAAGCACGCGACCGCGTGACCGACGGCTCGACCATTGCCGGTCCGCTTGCTGCCGGGCAGGTATTTCCACCGCTGCTCACCGACATGCTGGCCGTGGGCGAGGAGTCGGGCGACATGGCCGGCGCGTTGAATCACATTGCCGAGCGGTACGACAAGGAACTCGACCGCAGCGTGAAAGTTTTGACCACCGTGCTCGAACCCGTCATGATTTTGGTGATCGCGGTGGGCGTGGGATTCGTAGCCATCAGCATGCTGATGGCGGTGTTTGAGTTGACCAGCGGGTTGAATGTCTAACTTGGTTGCAGGTTCAAGGTTGAAGGAAAGAGCGGGATAGCCCCGAAAGATTTAATTCAGGAGATGATGATGAAAAGCAAGAAAGTGGATCAAGGACAGCATAAGGCTGCCGGTTTTACATTAATTGAAATTCTATTGGTGGTGGTGATTATCGGCATGCTCGCGACGATTGCCGCGATCAATGTGCCGAAGTTTCTCGGTCAGGGTCGCGACGGCAAGGCCAAAGCGGATGTGAGTTCCATCGCGACCGCGATCAATGCCTACAACATGGTGGAGGGGAAGTATCCCTCCGGCCTCGGCGCGCTGACCGAAGGAAACGATCCATTCATGACGTCGATTCCGAAAGATCCGTGGGGACGCGATTACCAGTACGCGGCTTCCAGCTCGCGCCGCGGGTTGAAGTTTGAAGTCTATTCGCTCGGCGAGGACGGCACCCAGAGCGGGGATGATATAGGAAACTGGGCGGAGGAATAAGGACTCATCCGCAACCTGGTTTGCGGATTTTGTCGAGACCCGGTGAGGGTGGCTATTATGCAGCGTTCAACCTTCCGTCCGGTAACTCATGCGTCATCCCGAAACCCGAACTCCGAACCCCGAAAACCGCTCTTCCGCCGCTGCGGCTTCACGCTGATCGAAATCCTGATCGTGGTGGTCATTGCCGCTTTGGCCGCGACGATTGCCTTGCCCGGATTTGTGCGGGCGATGCGTGGTTCCGAATTGCGCACGGCTTCCCGCACCGTGTTGATGGCCCACAAGTATGCGCGCAGCACGTCGGTGCTCCGGCAGGTGCCGATGGCAATCCTGCTCGACAAAAACAACCGGGAACTCGAGATCATCACCGTCGCGGCGCCGCCGGGCGCGGACGCGCGCAGCAAATTTCTCGACGATCGAACGGCGCGTTCCGCCGGATTGGCCACCGGCGATGACCAGGCCGTGCCCACCATTCAAACCGAATTGGTGCGCAAACTCGGCAAGGAAATCGAAGTTGCCTTGTTCAAATCGGAACGGGGCGGCCAGGAGTTTCAAGGTGTGTATTGGATCAACTATCATCCCAACGGCATGTCGGATGGATTCGAACTCGTGTTGACCGATGGCCACAACCGGAAAGTCGAAATCGCGAGCGACGCCATTTCGGGCAGGGTGGAAGCGGAGTTCGATCGATTCTGAGATGAAGGTTCAAGGTTCAAGATTGAAGGTTGAAGGAGGAAGGCGGAACCCCGAACCCCGAACTCCCTTATCCCGCCACGCCGGCCTGACGCTCATCGAAGTCATGCTCGCGCTGGTGATACTCGGCACCGGATTGGTGGCGCTGGTGACGGCGGCGGGGCGGTGCATCTCGGTGGCGCGGCAGGCGAAAAATTACGAGACGGCGCGCGAGTTGCTGGCGGTGGTGGAGGTCGAGAAGCCGATGCTGCTGGAGGAGGAACCGGAGGACATCGCCGGCAACGGAACCTTCGATTCGTATCCCGGCTTCCGCTGGACGCGGGAAGTGCAACAAGAGGGATTCGAGGAAGATGGCCTCTGGCGCGTGACCACGGAGATTTTGTGGACCGAGGACAAGACGGCGCGGCGCGAGCGGGTGGTGGAGTTGATTTACTGGCCGGATGATCAGGGGGGCGGGACGTGAGGGCCGGGGCCATACCGGTTGAAAGTTCGGTATTCAAGACGTCCGCCGGGGACCGAGTCAGACTCTTTCCTGAACGCCGGCGTGTCCGCCGCGGGCTTTGCGAAGGCGGAACCCTGACCTCCGAATCCCGAAGTCCCGTCTTCGGGTTCACGCTGCTCGAAATCCTGGTCGCGGTGACCTTGCTGGCCACCGCCTTCACCATCATCATGGCCACGTTTTCGACGACGCTGGATGGTTGGCGGCGAAGCGGGGAGTTTCTTGACCGCATCACGCATGGCGATTTTGTCATCGATCAAATGGTGTCCTCGCTCCGCTCGACCGCGTACTTCAAGAATCGATCCGACAAGTATGGCTTCTGGCTCGATTCAAAAGGCGGCGGGGATGCCCCGCGCGATGAAATCAGCTGGGTCACGTCCGGCGCCGCGTTCATGTTGCCGGACGATCCCCTGTCCCGGGGGGTGTACCGCATTCAGCTGTCGGTCGAGGATGAGGGACTTGCCGTCCGCTCGGCGCAACATATGAAGGACGAGTTGGACATGGACGATGTGGATCCGTGGTTCGTTTCGCCGCGGGTGAAGGGTCTTGATTGCGAGATCTATAATTTCGAGGAGGAGGATTGGGATGAAGAGTGGGAAGACACCAACGCCATTCCGAGCCTGGTCAGGATCACTCTATATCTCGAGCCGATGGAGCGTTCGGATCCACCGGTGAAGTTGCAGCGCATTGTCGAGATTCCCCTCGCGCCGGCGGTCGAGGCGGCGGTGGTGGTGACGCGCAATCCGGCAAGCGACGCGCCGGCGGATGATGCTCAACAGGTTGATCAACCCACGCAACAACAGCCGCCCGGCGATGCGCCGCGTATTGAATTCAAGACCCCATGAAAAAGTTCCAATCATTGGAAATGGCGCAGGATAAACGTTCCAGTCATTGGAACTTTTTGCGGGGCGGTTTTCCAATCGTTGGAACTTTTTGGGTAGGGCGAGGCGTCCCGCCGAGCCGTGATGCCACGCATGACCTGCGGCTCACCGGGACGGTTCGCCCTGCCAAATTCAAATCGCCCCGCTCCCGCTCCGGTGCGGCGCTGATCGTTTCGCTGTGGGTGATTTTGCTGTTTACGCTGCTGATCAGTTCGATGGCGTTTGACATGCAGGTGGAGGCGAATGTGGCGGCGTATCAGCGCAAGCGGGTGAAGGCGCAATATCTCGCGCGGGCCGGGATGGAGTGGGCGACGGCGGTGCTGAGCCGCAAGGTGACCGAGACGATGGATCAGGAGCTGGTGCTCGAGCCGGATCAGGACGAGCAACTCGTGGTGGCGTCGATCAACCTCGCGCGCGGGGTCGGCATCAGCGGCGTGGAGAAAACGCTCGGCGACGGGAAGTTTGTGATCGATATCGTGCCGGAGGAGAGCCGGCGCAATGTCAATGTGCTCACGGAGGATGATTGGAAGGAAATTCTGGATCAGGCGGGCGTGGAGAACACGCGTTGGGCGGAGTTGATTGATACCTTCATGGATTGGATCGACGAAGGCGACGAACACCGCCTTCACGGCGCCGAGTCGGATGATGCTTTTTACGAGGACCGCGAGTACGAGGTGAAAAATGCCCCGGTGGACACGGTGGATGAGTTGTTGATGATCAAAGGCTGGGAGGAATCCATCCTTTACGGCGGGCCCGCCAGGGATGATGACAGCGTCTTCTACGCCGGCATCGCGGGCTGGTTGACCACGTGGGGCGACGGCAAGTTGAATGTGAATACGGCGTCGCGCGAGGTGTTGATGACGATCCCGGAAATCGAGGAGTATGTGATTGATGCCATCCTGGAACAGCGCACAGGGATCGATGGCCTGCCAAACACGAAGGACGATGGCTTTCGCGATGTCGACGAGGTTATTTCCAAGACCGGCTTTGATGTCGCCTACCGGGATTTAATCACCACCACTGAACGAAAATACCTGCGGGTGGTCTCAATCGGGGACGTCGAGGGTGTGCGCAATGGTGTGTGGGCCATCCTGCAGGCCGATGCCGGCGGGATTGTGCCGGTGTACTGGCGGGAAGAGGCGATGCCGTGAGGCGAGTTCGGGGTTCAGGAAGATTTTTCGGTCCGAACTTCGAATGCCGACCCCCCTGGACCTCCCTATGTTGGACGTTGAATATTAAGTTCTAAATACTCATACTCGCCGCTTATGTCTGACAGTTCCATTATCTCCGTGGTTTTCCGCGATGATCGTATTGAGTGGACCGTTTCGGATTTGCACAAGGGCCGCCCGGAGATCATCCAGCAAAAGGGTGTTCCGCTGGTTTGGCCGGAGGGCATGGAGGACCACCGCACGCCCGAGGCGGCGGCCTTCGTAAAGTCGAGTCTGCCGGTCTTTAAAGGAAAGGCCGGCATTTTTATCCCGTCCGACCGCGTGTTGATGCGGGTGGTGGAGTTGCCTTCGAACGATCATGACGAGTTGATGGGGATGGCCGAGTTGCAGGTCGACAAGTTTTCACCGTTTCCCGTCGAGCAAATGGCCGTGGCGGTCGAGGTGCTGGAAAGCAAGCCGGAGTCCTCGCGCGTGCTCGTCGCGGCGGTGCAGCGTGACTACATCGATCAACTCGGCGAATTTCTGATGAAGGCGGGGGTGTATCCCCAAGTGGTGGATGTGGATGTGCTGGGCTGGTGGACGTTGCTTCGCGATGAGCAGCGTTTGCTTGGTCAGGGCCAGGAGGTCATTATTGTATATGACGATCATTGCGCGCAAGTCATGGTCGCGCGCGATGGTGTGCCCGTGGTGATCCGCGGACTGGACACGACGTTGTCCTTGGCCGATCCGGCGCTGTCGCGGGAAATCGTCGAGGAAATTGAATACACCCTGATGACGATTGAAGCGGGGTGGGGCGCCGTTCCCTCCAGCCGGCTGACCATCGCCACCCGGGGCGCCGTTCCGGCGGCGTTGTTGGAGGGGTTGGCGGCGGATGTGCAGATGGACGTGAAGACGGTGGATCTTGGTTCGCTTCCTCCGTTGAGTGAAGGCCTGAACCGCCGCATGACATCGCGGGCTTCGTTGGCCCTCAATTTGGCGCCGCCGGCGTGGATCCGCACGGTTCTCTCCCGCCAGTTGCAGCGCAAAGCGCTCGTGATCACGGCCGCCGCCGCGGCGGTGTGGGTGGTGCTGTTGGGCGGGCTCTGGTTCTGGTCGGCGCGTCAAAAAACCATGCTCGCGCGCACGCAGGCGGAGATTGCGCGCTTGCAGGCCGAGGTGGAGGAGGTGCGCGAGTTGAAAAGCGAATACGAATCGCTCCAGCAGTATGCGGACCGCACGTATTCGACGCTGGAGTGCTTGCGCGAGATTGCCTCCTTGCTTCCGCCGGGCGTGGACATTACCAGCTTTGCCTACAACAAAACCGCGCAGTTGAATTTGCGCGGCGAGTCCGACACCGACGGCCCGATCAATGAATTTATCGCGCGGCTGGAAAAGTCTCCGCTGTTTGCCTCGGTCACCACCGAGGGCATTTCGACGGCCTCGCGGGGCGGTCGCCCGCGTTCGCAGTTTCGTCTGGTCATGACGTTGCCGGTCACTGGCGGGGAGGAGTCATGATCGCCGGTCGTCGCGATTTCATCATGGTCATGATCATGCTCGGCGTGTTGCTGGGCGGATTCACATTTCTACTGGCTGGCCCGATGATCCAGCAAGGGCGGCAGTCCTCGGATGTGCGGGCGCGGTTGGAGCGTGACCGGGGCGTGGCCGAGCGGCTCATCGCCACGCGCGGCGACTGGGAATCCAAATTGACCCAATCGCGTGCGACGCTGCCGCGCTATGGCGTCACGCAGGCCGTGGAGGCGGAGTTGCTGATGCAGGTCCGGCGTCTTGCCGATCAGAACGGCGTCGTGACGACCCGTATCACGCCGGACACGGAAGAAAACATCGGCGACTTGTACGAGCGGGCGATCGAAGTGGCGTGGGAGGCCCGCCTGGAGCCGCTGGTCAAATTTCTGTATGAGGTGCAGATTGCCGGGGCCACGCATGATATCCGGCAAATGACCATGCAGCCATCCCAGGGCGAGTTGCTCAAGGGCAACCTGAAGATCTTTTTTGCCTACCAGCGAGCGGATGCGCCGGCGGCCGGAGGCGGAGAAACGCCTTGAATGCAGTCATCAAGAAAGAGTAAACGGGCACGTATGGTATGAAAAAATCTTTCCTGCTTTTTCAGTCTCCCTGGTGGGGACGGATGCATAAACCGGTGGCCGTCATGATGTCCGCCGGGCTTCTCTTCTCTCCGGTGATGGCGCAACAGCCACCGGTGCCGGTTCCGGAAGGGATTCGCCGGCCGGAGGCGGCTGCCGCCGAACCGCAGCCGGCCGCGACGCCGGCACCGGCTTCGGCCCCGGCCGCGGATGCCTCCAAGACGATGCAATTGAACTTCAAGGATACGCCGATTGAAACCGTGCTGGAAATGGTTTCGCAACTGGAAGGACGGACGATTATCCGCGCGCCCGGGGTCAATGCGACCATCACCCTCAAGAGCAATACCAGGCTCACCAAGAGCGAGGCGCTCGAGGCGATCGAGGCCATTCTCGCCATGAACAACATCACCCTGGTGCCGATGGGGGATAAATTTCTGCGTGCGGTGCAGACTGGTCAGGCCCGCCAGGAGGGCATGACGATCAACATGGGCTTGCCGGAAGGTGGCTTTCGCGAAACCGACCGGTTGATCTCCCAGGTGTTTATCCTGAATCACATTGAGCTTCAGGAGATTCAGCCCATCATCCAAAGTTTGTTGCACGGCTACGGCAAGATTCAGCCCCTCGAGCGCGCCAACAGTCTGATGATCACGGACACCGAGGCCAATCTTGCCCGGATCACCGAATTGCTGAATTTTCTCGATCAGCCGGTCGAGGCGAAAATCGAAACGCGCATTTATGAAATACGCTATGCCGAAGCATCCCAGGTGGCCGGCAAGCTGAATGAGCTGATCGCCGATTCGCAGGCCAAGGAGGAACGCCCGCAAATTGCCGTGCAGGAAGCGGCGCCGGCGATTCCGACGCCACCGGGTGTGATTCGCGCCCGGCAGGCCCAGCAACGCGTCGAGACTGGCGAGGTCGAGGCCGCCATGCAAATGGCCGAGCGGGGTATCGTCAGCGGCAAAGTCAAAATCATCGCCGATGACCGCACGAACATCCTGTTTGTCATTTCGCGGTTGGAAAATTTCGTTTTCTTTGACCGGATCGTTGATGTGCTCGACCGCCAGATCGACCCTGCGATCACCGTGCGTGTGGTGGCGCTGGAATATGCCAAGGCCGATGAAATATCCGGCATCCTGAATGAATTTATCGGCGCCGCTTCGGCGTCGGAGGAAAGCGGAGCGCCGATCGAGGGGAGTTCCGATGTCGACGGTGGCGCCACCGACAGCCGCAGCCAGGCCCTGCGGGATTTCATCCGCTCGCGCACCGCGCAACAGCCGGCACCGGCAGCCGCCAGTGGAAGCGGTGAAACCTCCATCGGCCGCCTTTCCGCCGACACCAAAATACTCGCGGATAAACGAACCAACTCGCTCCTCATGATGGGCAAGCTCAGGGATCTTTCCATCCTGGAGGACTTGATCGATCATCTCGACATCATGCTCGCCCAAGTGGTGATCGAAGCGGTGATCATCGAGGTCGGGCTGAGTGATGAGATCAAGTCCGGTGTCGACTGGGTTCAGAAATCCATGCTGGCGTATGCGCAAAGTAATGTTGGACCGGGCGGCGGGGTGAGCGTGATTGATCCGGTGATTGCCTGGGGAGGCGGAACGGGTTTGGGCGCCGGTACGCCGGTCGATGCCACCACCATCACCGGCTCCCGTGAGGGCTGGTCCGGTGGCCTCAGTTGGTACACGAGTATTTTCGACCTCAATATTGATGCGATCATCCGGATGGCTCAATCGTCGCGTGACTCGCAGATTCTCTCGACGCCGGTCATCGTTACCACGGATAATACCGAAGCAAAAATCATTGCCAGTACCCAGCGACCAGTGGTGACCACGACGGTCACCAGCAATACGGATAGCGGCTTCCGCTCCAGCTATGAGTACCGGGATATCGGCATCAACCTCACCGTCACTCCCCGGATCAATCCCCAGAGGATGGTGGTGATGGAGGTTAATCAAACGGCCGACGATGTTGCCGGCGAAATTTTAATTGATGGAAATCCGGTTCCGGAAATTACCAAGCGCGAACTGAATGCAACAGTGTCGGTGGCGGATCGCTCCACGATTGTGCTCGGAGGTCTGATACTTGGACGGAATTCTGAATCCGAAACCAAGATTCCATTCCTGGGCGATATCCCGGTGCTTGGGCGCCTGTTCAAATTCAAATCAAACGCCAAGCAACGCTCGGAGCTTGTCGTTCTACTCACGCCTTACGTGTTGATGACGCCGGCGGAGGCTCGTGCGGAATCGACGCGGTTGTATTCGGCCAACAGTTCGCGACAGAAAAACTGGCACACCGGTTGGTCGGACAGTCCGCTCGGCAAGATGACCGATCGTGAGAAGGCGAACTATGTGAAGGAGTGGGACAACAATCGTCCGGCGCCCTACACCCGCGATCTGTCCATTAATGTCTGGTCGGACGAACCTTCATCGGCCCCCGGGGCGGTCGAGCCGCCCGCCGTCCGCCGTGAAAACATCGTGGATATCATGCAAGCGCCGGACCGCGCACCGGAAGTGATCGAGGCGCCGGTTGCGGAAGAGACTGTCGTCGAGGAGGCGCCGGCCACCGGATCTGCGCCACCCACCACATCGATCCGGCTGGAAGACCTCAACCGGCCGATGATGCGGTGATGGGGGCGCCTTGCGCTCCCGGCCCGCGCGGTTAGATGTGCAGCGAACGCCCCTGCACCGCGAGGGCGGCTTCGTGCATCGCTTCCGATATCGACGGGTGCGCATGAACGATTCGCGATAAGTCCTCGGCGCTGGCGGCGAATTCCATGGCGACCACCGCCTCGGCAATCAACTCTGATGCTCCGGGGGCGATGATGTGCACGCCAAGAATGCGATCGGTTTTGACATCGGCAATAATTTTCACCAAACCGGAATCAACGCCCATGGCCTTGGCCCGTCCACTCGCGGCAAGCGGAAACACCCCCACCTTGTATTTGCGGGCGGCCGACTTGAGTTGCTTCTCGGTTTTGCCGACCCAGGCGATTTCCGGCGCGGTGTAGATGACCCAGGGAATGGTATCGTGGTTGAGCCGAGTTTCCTCGCCGGCGATGCGCTCGGCCACCATGACGCCCTCTTCGCTGCCTTTGTGGGCAAGCATGGGGCCGCGTACCACATCCCCGATGGCGTAGACGTTCGGCAGGTTGGTGTTGCAGAATTCATCGACATGGATATACCCGCCTTCATCGATCTCGAGGCCGATCTTGTCGGCGTCGAGGCCGGCCAGCATCGGCTTGCGACCGACGGCAACGATGACGCGATCGCATTCGAGGGTATGATCGCCGGTCTCGTCCTGGTATTGAAGGACCACGGATTTTTTGCCCGGCGTGGCGGACAGCACGCGGGTGCCCAGTCGAATATCGAGCCCCTGCCGTTTGAATTCCTTGTGGGCATCGCGGGCAATTTGCTCGTCGGTCATGGCGAGAAAGGCATCCATCGCCTCCAGTAAAATCACCTCGGAGCCGAGGCGCTTCCACACCGACCCGAGTTCGAGTCCGATAACGCCGGCTCCGATGATGACGAGTTTGCGCGGCACCGAGTTGAAGTCGAGCGCGCCGGAGGAATCAAAAATATGCTTGTCGTCGATGGTGACGTTCGGGATGTGGCGCGGGACGGACCCGGTGGCGATGATGATGTGCTCGGCATCGACCACCTGCGGGGCGGCGTTCTTGTCGGTCACGCTGGTGATCTCGACTTTGCGCCCGGGTAACAGGCGGGCCTTGCCGGGCAACCAGCTGACCTTGTTCTTCTTGAACAGGGATTCGATACCTTTGGTCAGCGTGGTGACGATCTTGTCTTTGCGCGCAGCCATGGCGGGCACATCCAGGGTGATTTCGCCGGCGCGAATGCCGTGATCGCCCATCTTATGGGCCACGTCGTAGTAATATTCCGATGATTCAAGCCAGGCCTTGGAGGGAATGCAGCCGACATTCAGGCAGGTGCCGCCGAGGGCGGGTTTGCCGTCCTTGCCAAGCCACGCGTCAATCACGGCGACCCGCTTTCCTAACTGGGCCGAGCGAATAGCCGCCACATAGCCGGCCGGGCCGGCGCCAATTACTACTACGTCGTACGAACTCATAAGATTACTCCGACTGTCGGGCCGCTCGATGCGCATGGCGCGGCCACCGGGTTGATTACAGGGCGAGGAGCAGGCGGGCCGGATCCTCGATGTTCTGTTTGATACTGACCAAAAATTGCACGGCTTCGCGTCCGTCGATGATGCGGTGATCGTAGGTGAGCGCGATGTACATCATCGGACGGATCACGACCTGGCCATTCTCGGCCACGGGGCGTTCCTGGATCCGGTGCATGCCGAGAATGCCGCTCTGGGGCGGGTTGACAATCGGCGTGGACATCAACGAACCGAAAACGCCGCCGTTGGAGATGGTGAAGGTGCCGCCGGTCAACTCCTCGATATCCAGCTTGCCGGCCTGGGCGCGCTGGGCGAAGTCCCCGATGCCCTTTTCAATTTCCGCGAGATTCAATTGTTCGGCGTTGCGAATCACCGGCACGACCAGGCCGCGATCGCTGCTGACCGCGACGCCGACATGGTAATGGCCGAAGTAGACCACTTCGTCGCCTTCCACGGTGGCATTGACAACGGGATATTTTTTCAGCGCTTCGACGGCGGCGCGCACAAAGAACGACATGAAGCCCAGCTTGACGCCATGCTCCTTCTCAAACTGATCTTTGTATTTTGCCCGCAGATCCATCACCGGCTTCATGTTGACTTCGTTGAACGTGGTGAGAAGGGCGGCGGTGTGCTGCGCTTCGACGAGGCGTTGCGCGATACGCGCGCGCAGTCGCGACATCTTGACGCGACGAACGGCGATTTGCTCGTCCCGCGGCTCCTCGACGTGCGGAGGAACAATTTCCTCGATGGCCGGACTCTCCACGCTGGCATCGCCGTACTTGGTGGCGAGGTGTGGCGAGTGTTCCAGGTGACGAATGACATCCGCCTTGGTGATGCGTCCACCCCGTCCGGTGGCGTTGATTTCGGCGGGATTCAAATTGTTTTCGATGATCAACTTGCGCACGGCGGGCGGAAGATCATCGCCGAGTTCGACGGCCGGCATTTTGGCGGCGGCTGGCGCGGCGCGACGGGCCGGCTCAACCGCCGGCTCGACCTTGACCGGCGATGCTGCCGTCGCAGGCTTAACCGCCGCAGGCGGCGGGGCGGAGGGCGCCGCCGCGATATCGCCGGCCTCGACTTGTCCGATCGGTTCCCGGCTGGCGACGGTCGCGCCTTCCTTTTTCAGGATGGCCTTGAGCACGCCGCTCTCCGGCGCGGTAACCTCGAGCACGATTTTATCGGTTTCGACGTCGGCCACCTTCTCGTTTTTCTCCACGCGGTCACCGGGTTTTTTATGCCACGCGGACAGGGTTCCCTCCTGGATCGATTCGGGGAAGGGCGGGGCGGTGATGTTGGCGATCATGATTCGTTCTCTCCAGGCTAATGCGGGTTGTGTTGCCGGTTGGTTAATTGGGGTTGCCGGCTCATGTCCGGCAGTTCGCTGTTGGTGGCCAGGGTGAGCGCGTTCTGCACGAGGGCGCGCTGGCGCTCGATTGATTTGTGATAATCGCCGCCGGCCGGAGCGGCCATCGCCATGCGCCCGGCATAATACAGTGTTTGTGCCGGTGACATGCAGGTGCGGATGGCGTGCTGGATGGAGTACCAGGCTCCCTGGTTTTGCGGCTCCTCTTGCGCCCAGCACACTTCACTCGCCCGCGGATACTTGCGGATTTCGGCGGCGAGTTCCTCCGCCGGGAAGGGATACATCTGTTCGACGCGGATCAGCGCGATGTTGCGGACGTTCTGCTCGCGCCGGGCCTCCAGCAGATCGAAATACACCTTGCCGGAGCACAGTACCACGCGACGCACGTCGGCGGGCTTGACCGGTTGCATGTCGTCGTGTTCACCGATGACTGTCTGAAAGGTTCCTTTGGCGAGATCGTCGAGCGTGGAGAAGGAAATTTTGCGGCGCAAGGTGCTCTTGGGCGTCATCACGACCAGCGGCTTGCGGTACGGGCGCATCATTTGCCGGCGAAGCATGTGGAACATCTGAGCGGCGGTGGTCGGATAGCAGACCTGGATATTTTCCTGGGCGCAGAGTTGGAGGAAGCGCTCCAGGCGGGCCGAGGTGTGCTCGGGACCCTGACCCTCCCAACCGTGCGGGAGAAACATGACGAGGCCGGTGAGCAGTCCCCACTTCTGTTCGGCGGCGGTGATGAATTGGTCGATGATGACCTGGGCGCCGTTGACGAAATCGCCGAACTGCGCCTCCCAGATGACCAGGGTATTCGGATTGGCCGCGCTATAGCCGTATTCAAAACCAAGCACGGCTTCCTCGGAGAGGATGGAGTCGATCACGGTGAAGCGCGGTTGACTTTCCGCGACATACTGGAGGGGAATGTACTCGTCGCCGTTGCGCATGTTATGGAGAACGGCGTGACGATGGAAGAAGGTGCCGCGTCCGCTGTCTTGACCGGAAATACGAATGGCGAAGCCGTCTTCCAGCAAGGTGGCATACGCCATGGTTTCCGCGAAGCCCCAATCCAACGGCAGGGCGCCGGACGCCATCTTGACGCGGTCCTCGTAAATCTTGGCCACGCGCGGATGCAATTCGAAATCCTCGGGCAGGGCGCAGAGCGCGGCGCCGAGGCGTTTGATGCGGGAAATGGTGAGGGCGGTATCGACGGCATCGCGCCATTTGGCCTGCTTGTATTTGGACCAGTCCACGCGATGGGGATTTTTCAATCCCTCGACCACATGCGGCGCGACTTGCTGGCCGGCCTCGAGTTTGGCGCGGTAGCTTTTCACCAGCTCGTCGCCTTGTTGCGCCCCGATCACGCCCTCCGCGGCCAGCCGGTCGGCGTACAGTTTGCGGACGGTGTCGATCTTGCGGACTTTGCGATACATCATCGGCTGGGTGGCGGCGGGCTCGTCGGCCTCGTTGTGGCCATGGCGGCGGTAGCAAACGATATCGATGAATACGTCGGTGCCGAAGCGCATCCGGAAGTTGAGGGCGAGCTGGGTGATAAACGCGACTGCTTCGGGGTCGTCGCCGTTGACATGGAAAATCGGCGCTTGCACTACCTTGCCGACGTCGGTGCAGTACATCGAGGAGCGCGCATCCTGGGGATGGCTGGTGGTGAATCCGATGCGGTTGTTGACCACGAGATGAATGCTGCCGCCGGTGCCGTACCCGCGGGTTTTGGCGAGCTGGAGGGTTTCGTAGGCGACGCCTTGACCGGCGACGGCGGCATCGCCGTGAATGATCACGGCAAGGATGTTGCCGAGGCCTTTTTCTCCGCGCTGTTCCTGGCGGGAACGGACCGAGCCTATCGTCACCGGGGCGATGATTTCGAGGTGCGATGGATTGAAGCCGAGCGCGAGATGCACCGGGCCGCCGGGCGTCTGCACGTCGCTCGAGTAGCCTTGATGATACTTCACATCGCCGGTGGCGTTGTTCTCCCAGTCGTGCTTTCCTTCAAACTCGGAAAACAGTTCCGCGGGCGATTTGCCCATGATGTTGACGAGGACATTCAGCCGGCCGCGATGCGCCATGCCGAAAACGATTTCCTCCAAACCCTGGGCTCCGCCGCGAATGATGATTTCGTCAAGGGCCGTGATGAGCGCCTCGCCGCCTTCGAGCGAGAAGCGCTTTTGACCCACATACTTCTGGTGCAGGTGCGTCTCGAGCCCCTCGGCCGCGGTCAGCCGTTCGAGGATGCGCACTTTGACCTCAGCCGGGTAGTCGGGATTGGTGCGGGTCAATTCGAGTTGATGCTGGATCCATTCTTTTTGTTCCACATCGGAAATGTGAATGAACTCCGAGCCGATGCTTTCCGTATAGGTTTCTTTCAGCATCGCGATGATTTCGCGTAGCGGCATCTCCGCTTTTCCGCCGAGCCCGCCGGTGTTGAAAACGAGTTCCATGTCGGCCTCGGCGAGACCGTGGTAGGCGGGTTCAAGTTCCGGGATGCGGGGCACGCCGCGCAACTGGATGGGATCCACCGCGGCGCGGAGGTGGCCGAGCAACCGGTAGGCGTGAATCATCCGAAGCACGGCGGATTGTTTGCGGGCCATCTCGAGGCTGTGGAGCCCATGCATGGAATAGGCTTGTCCGGCCACGGCCGGGCGGTTTTCCCGGAAAAATTTGCGGATGTCCTCTTGGCTGGGTTCCCTCTCGCTGCCGGGGCCGTCGCGCAGGCTGTCAAAAAAAGTGCGCCACCGGTCTTCGACGGAAAGAGGGTCGGCCAGATACTGCTTGTACAGGCTCTCCAGAAAGTCTGCGTTTCCGGCGTAAATATGCTCCGAGGACGTCTTTGCGATCATGCGTGGAGTAAATCCTTGATCAAATGATCGACTAATCTAGGCCAGTTCAGCCCGGATTCAAGTTGATTCGGTTTGCACGGCGGCGTGCAGGTAGAGGGGTAAAAGCGACTCCGGTGAGGCTCCCTGTTCGCGCCGGAGGAGGGCAAGCCGGGCGAGACCGGCCGCGGACGGGTACCGGCTCCCGGGCAACCAGTTGGTGCCCGGGGTGTTATGGCGAAGTCCGGCAGTGGCCTCCCAGTGCGGGGTGGCCACCATCCCGGACGGCAATTCCCGGTCGGCGTCGAGGGCGGGAATCACCCGCCAGGCGATCGCGAAGGCAGGGAGGGTATGCCGCCCGGCCTGTCCGATCCATAGTGATTGCCGGCGCGCATCGCCCACAAGAGTGATGGCGTCCTGCTCCTGTTCCTCGATCAATTGAAGGGCGAGGGCGTCCATGCTGCTGACCGCCATCACGGCGGCATTGCCCGGAGCGGCAAGGGCTTGCACGGCCAGCAAGCTGGCCCGCAGTCCGGCATAGGAACCAGGCCCGCGACCGGCGATGAAAAGATCAATCTGATCCCACCGCCAACCCGCTTTGACGCGCATGGACTCCAGGCGCGCGACCACATCCTCGTGCTGATTCAATTCGTTCGTCCAGCATTGCTCGTGGCACACGTCGCCATCGACAAGCAATGCTGCGCTGGGCTGCCGGGTGGAACAATCGAGGCTGAGGATGTTCATACCGCGCCGGCGGGAAGGAGGTTGATGATGCGGTGCCCGGGCTCTTCCCCGTGTTCGAGCACGAGATGAATCGTGCCGGGCGGGAGCAATCCCTCGATGCGATCCGCCCACTCAATGGCGGTGATGCCGTCGCCGGGAAGATAATTTTCGATGCCGATATCGAGGGCCTGGTTCTCGCTGTGCAACCGGTAGAGGTCGAGATGATACAGCGGCATCCGGCCGCAGTATTCGTTGATCAAGGTAAAGGTGGGACTATGCACGGGCTCTTGCACGTCCAGTCCGCGGGCCAAGCCCTGCACCAGGCAGGTTTTGCCGGCGCCAAGTTCGCCGTGCAGGGCGATGACTGTACCGCTCTTCAGCGTGTGGGCCCATGTCATGGCCCAAGCCATGGTTTCCTCGGCGCTTGTCGAGATGAAGGATCCGGCCGGATTCATGACGGCGACCACGCGCAAGAGGCGATCACGCGCCGGAGTGCTTCGGGATAGGCACGTTGTTCCTGTTCCTGTATCCGCGCATGAAGTGTTTCCGGCGTGTCGCCGGGCAGCACCGGCACGCGCCGCTGCAAGATGACCGGGCCGGTGTCCATGCCTTCGTCGACATAGTGGACCGTGCAGCCGGTTTCCTTCGCGCCGGCGTCGAGCGCCTGTTTCCACGCGGCCAGTCCGGGAAAGGCCGGAAGCAGCGACGGATGTATATTGATGATCCGTCCGGGAAAGGCCTGCAACAGCGGCGGTTTAACCATGCGCATGAAGCCGGCCAGCACAACGAGGTTGACGCCGTGGGAGCGCAAAAGCTGGATGACGCGGTCCTGCGCCGCACCATCAAGTTTCGTTTTGAATGGCGCCATGTCGATGTGGAATGCCGGATGACCGGCGCTGCGTGCCCGCGCGAGAATGAACGCACCGGCCACGTCGGAAATCACGCAGCCGACGCGGGCGGCGAGGGTTCCGCCGGCAATTTCATCGATGATGGATTGGTAGTTGCTGCCGCGGCCGGAACCGAGCACACCGAGTACCGGATTAAACGCAGATGTGTTCATCGCTTGACCTCGCAGTTAATACCATTAGTCTAGCGGAGCCAATCAAAAAGGCGGTTAGCTCAGTTGGTTAGAGCGTCACGTTTACACCGTGAATGTCGGGGGTTCGAGTCCCTCACCGCCTACCAAGCCATGCACGCAGCGGATCATCGATAAACTATGCGGCAACTCCGGGAAATGGGAGTTTCGACCAGGCAGTCCTGGCGCAAGCTTTCCTACATTGTAGCCATTGCCGCTTCCGCACTATGGGCGGCGTGCATTCCTGATCACTGGCGCCGCACGGTGCGCAATGTGCTGGCCCGACAGGTGTTGTTTACCGGGCTTCAGGCCACGAAATTCGTGGCCACGGTTTCGCTGCTGGTGGGCATTTCCGTGGTCGTGCAGGTACAGGTGTGGACGGCTGCGCTGGGTCAGGCGGGTCTGCTCGGACCGATTCTGGTCATGGTGATCATTCGCGAGTTGGGTCCATTGCTCACCAATTTCATCGTCATCGCCCGCAGCGGCACGGCGATGGCGACCGAGATGGCGTCCATGCGGGTGCACGGCGAAATCCGGGTGATGGATGCCCAGGGCATTGATCCGTTTATCTACCTGGTGCTTCCGCGGGTGATAGGCGCCGCGCTGTCGATGTTTTGTCTCGCGGTGATTTTTGCCGCGGTTTCCATCTTGAGCGGTTTTGCCAGCGGCATTCTGCTGGGCGCCAATACCGGAACTCCGTGGCAATTCTTTGCCAGCGTGTTCGGGGCGTTGAACCCGGCCGATGTGATCAATCTGCTCGCCAAAACGCTGGTGCCGGGCATGCTGATGGGAGCCATCTGTTGTGCCGAGGGTTTGTCCATCGAGGGTCACGCCACCGAGGTGCCACAGGCGGCGAGCCGCGCCGTGGTGAAATCCATCATGGCGCTGTTTCTTTCCTCGGCGCTGGTATCGATCGTGACGTATCTCTGACCTATGCATATCAACACTCAAGCGGCGCAGGCGCCCGGCGAAATCGTGGTGGAATTTCACCAGGTGTTTCTCGAAGACCTTCCCTCCTATGATGTGGGCATGGAGGATGTGACTTTTGATTTGCGCCACGGCGAACTGGCGTTGATCAAGCTGGAGCAGGGGGCAAAAAATCATCCGTTGCCCGATGTGTTGTGCGGGTTGCAGCCGCCGGATCGGGGAATCGTGAAGGTGTTTGCGCAGCGTTGGACTGCGTTGCGTCCCGACGATCAGGCGCGGGCGCGCGGACGCATCGGGCGTGTTTTTGAGGCGCATGGCTGGTTGAACAATCTTGATATCGATGAGAATGTGACCCTGGGCGAACGGCACCATACCTTTCGCAGCGAGCAGGACATTTACGAGGAGGCGGGGCAACTGGCCCGCCAGGCCGGTCTGCCGGAGTTGCCGCAGATTCGACCGGCGGTGGCCGAGCATGAACATGTGCGCCGGGCGGAGTGGGTGCGCGCACTTCTGGGCTCGCCGTGGTTGTTGATCCTCGACCGTCCGGGGCTGGATCTTGCTCCGGGCTGGCTGCATCAACTACTCCCGATGGTGCAAAAAATCCGCGATCGTGGTGGCGCCGTCATCTGGTTGTGCGAGGGTCACGACGAGTGGATGGACCCCGGAATCAACCCATCCTTGAAATTGATCGCGGAAAAAAACAAACTCCGCACGTTAAGCGCAACATGAAAACCAAGCCATTTCAATTCCGGTACGTCAACGAGTTGGTCGGCGGCTTCGTTCTGCTGGTGGTGCTTTTGCTGGTGCTGGCCATCGTGCTGGCGGGCCGGGCCCAGGGTTGGTTCGAGCCGGTGCATGAGATGCAGATTGATTTCCCCGCTGAAGGTTCGCTTGATTTGCAAATCGGTTCTCCGGTGCAGATTCTCGGCGCCACTGTGGGCCGCCTGGAAATGATCGATGTCGACGATGAAGGCGCCATGGTCGGCGCCATCACCATCAAGGATGACTTTTATCAATTCGTGCGCGCGGACTCGATGGCGATCGTGAAGAAAAAATTCGGCATCGCCGGCGAGGCTTTCATCGAAATTACCAAAGGCATCAGCCCCGACCTCCCCGCGGAGAACCGGCTGGCCGCCGTGAAGGACACGGACTTGAACCAGCTGTTGCAGGAATTATTGACCCAGGTCAAGGAGGCGGTGTTGCCGCTGCTCGATTCCTACAAGAATCTGGCCGATGAATATGCCGGACTGGCCTCGGATTTGCGCGCGGAGCAAGGACCGTTGGGCCAGTCGCTGGCGAATATCGAGGCGATTACCCGCAAGCTCGACGAGGGCGAAGGTCCGGCTGGCCTGTTGTTGAGCGATGAGGCGTTGGCCGGCAGGATCGACGAGATGGTCAAGCAGGTGTCGGATGTGATCCGGCAGTTGGAAGTCATCATGAAGGATGTGCGCGGGGCCACCGTCGAACTGCCGCCCATCGCGCACAAGGTAAACCGCGAATTGGATGATTTGCCCGGCACGATGTTAATGACCCAGGAGGCGATCAGTGAAGCTGGTCGCTTGCTGGAGGGAATCCAGCGCCACTGGCTCGTGCGCAAGTATGTGCCGGCGAAACCCGGCACCCCCGCGATCATTCCCTTGTATGACGTGCCGGAATCCGCGGCGCGCCACGCCGCTCCGGAGGAACCATAAGTCATGATAAAAAAATGCATCGTGTGGATGGGCCTGGTCGTGATCTCCGGTTGCGCCACCGGTTCGCCGGATGAAGAGCGGCCGGATCATCGCGATAACGATCCCATGATTGTCCAGCTTTCCGACACGGCGCGGCAGGCATTCGATCAGGGTGAAATTTCCAAAGCGGTGGTGATGTACCGGCGGGCGCTCGACCGCGCCCGTGCGATGGACAACAGCCGCGAAATTGCCGCCATCGCGTACAACCTGTCCGCTTGCCTGATCGCTCTCGAGGATTGGGATGCCGCCGTGAAGTTGCTGGCCGAAGCGGAGCGCGAGGCGCGCCTTGCCGGCGAACCGGTGGGGCCGGTCATGCTGCTCGCCGCCGAAACCGCCCGGAGGCAAGAACAGGCCGGAGCGGCGGAGGCCATCCTCGATCGCATGGAGGCGGCGAAGGTGTCCGATGACATTCGCGGGCAGGCGTATGTGTTGCGCGCTCACATCGCCTGTGATCGCGGAGATGCCGCGCGGGCCGCCGCCCATGTGCAGCGCGCCAGCGGATATTTGGCCAAATCGAATCGTCCGGGATGGGACGGCGCGTTGGCCGAGGTCAGCGGACGAATCGCCGAGTTGAGCGGCGCATGGGCCGAAGCCGGCGCGTATTATGACCGCGAGGCCTCGGCGATGCAGCGCGCCCGCCGGTTGCCGGAAATGGCGCTGGCGCTCGAAAAGGCGGGTCGCAACTACGTCAAAGCGGAGCGCATCGACACAGCGGTTGATCGCTTCTTTCGCGCCGCGCGGAGTCTGATGGCCCAGGGCAACTATCTCGATGCCTTGCGGGTGATCGAACAGGCCGCCCCGCTGCAGCCGGGCGAAGAGGGTCAGCAGACCATGACGGTGATTGCGGAGCTGTTTGAGGAGATCCGGCGATCGGTGGAAGGCCGAAGCCAGGCTGAATTTCGCGTTGAATAAATTACCGGAAGGCCGCGTCAAAGGAGTTTGATTATGAAACATGCTATTCGAACCATATGGTGGTCGCTGCTGTTCATGCCGGCGCTGGCCGGAGCCGCCACCATGAGTGTGCAAGTGCAAACCACCCAGGTGCGGGAAACGCCTTCCTATCTTGGCCGCGTGCTCGCTCATCTGCAGTACGCGGATCAAGTGGAGGTGGTTCGTCAACAGGGAGCCTGGACACAGGTGCAAGCCTCCGGTCAAACCGGTTGGGTGAACGCCTCGGCGCTTACCGGCAAGAAGATCGAATTGAAAGCCGGAGCCGACGATGTGCGTCGCACTGCGAGCGGCGAGGAAATTGCGCTGGCGGGTAAAGGATTCAACTCCCAGGTCGAAGCCGACTTCAAACAGAAGAATCAGGATATTGATTTCACCTGGATTGACCGGATGGAAACCTACCTGGTCGATGATGCGGAAATCGCCACGTTTCTGCATGAAGGAGGCCTGAAATGAATCGCGCCAACTTCCAGATCAAAAAAATAATACCCGCCGCCGGTTCGCTCGCGTTGCTCGCGGTATTGATGATTCAGAGTGGTTGTGCTTCGGTGGCCCATGTGGGCGCCACCATCGGTGAAGCCGCCGGCGTGATCACCGAGGAGCAGGGGCAGTCCATCCGTCGCGTGGGCGAGGCGGCGGAGAAGACGTTCGCCGATATCACGCCCGAGCAGGAGTATTACATCGGCCGTTCGGTGGGCGCGACCATCGTGAATACCTACAAGGTGTACGACCGCGCCGCGGCCAAAGATTACCTCAATCGTCTCGGCCAGTCGGTAGCCCGTCATTCCGACATGCCGGAGACGTTTCGCGGTTATCGCTTTTTGGTTTTGGAAACCGATGAGATCAATGCGTTCGCCGCGCCGGGAGGGTTCATTTTCATCTCGCGTGGCATGATGGGGCTTTGCCGGAGCGAGGACGATCTCGCCGCCGTGATCGCCCACGAAGTGGGTCACATTCAGCACCGCCATGCCGTGCGCGCGATCAAGTCGAGCCGGCTGACGTCGGCCTTGACCATCCTGGCCCTTGAAAGCGCGAAGAATCTTGGCGGATCCGACTTGGCCGAGGTCACGGCGGCGTTCGAGGGAAGCATCTCCGACATCACCTCGACGATGATGAAGGGCGGTTACGCGCGCGGACAAGAGCGCGAGGCCGACCGCGCCGCGGTGGAAATTCTTTCCCGGATGGGTTATCGCCCGTCGGCCCTGGTCGATGTGCTGGCCCGGATGGATCAAGTGCTTAAAACCGATCAACGCGGATTTGGGGCAACCCATCCACCAGCATCATCGCGCATCGAGGAGTTGAAGCCGTTGCTGGCCGGCGCCGCGCCGGGTCCCCGGGTTTCGGCCGCGCGTGATCGTCGCTTCCAGTCCTTTTTGGACCAGCTCTAACCGTCCGGTGCGCCATTATTTCACCGGCGCGCTGCTGTCCGCATGAACCGCATTCTTCAAAACAAATGGTGGCAGGGGATCCTCATCGGCGCGGCCTCCGGGGCGACGGCGCTGGTCCTGTGGGTGGCGACACCCGTGCTCCCGGGATGGGAAAATATCACCTGGAGTTGGCGGGTGAAAACATTTGCCCAGCCAGGCGATTCAACCGGGCGCATCAAGATCATCTTGATCGACCAGTACAGCCTCGACTGGGCCTCGCAACAAATGTCGCTTCCGTGGCCATGGCCGCGCGAGGTGTACGCGCCGATTCTTGATTTTTGCCGCCGCGGCGGGGCCCGTGTGATTGCCTTCGATATGCTTTATTCGGAACCGTCGGGTTACATGGTAGCCGATGATGTGATGTTCGGGGAGGCGATTGCGCGCTCGGGCAATTTTGTCGGGGCCTTTTTTCTCGGCGATCAGGCGGGTCAAGCATCCGCCTGGCCAGCCGGCATACCGCGACCGGAACTGACGATTGAACATCTCGACGATTGGATGCCTCGTCATTCCCGGGCCGGGCTAGTCGAAACCCGGGCCACCTTTCCGATTCCGCACGTGGCGGAAGCGGCCGCTTTGCTCGCGAACGTGAAGGATGTACCGGATGCCGACGGCGTCTTCCGGCGGGCAACACCGTTCCGGATGTTTGACGGCGCGCCGGTGCCCATGCTTTCACTGGCTGCTTATCTGGCCGGCACCCGCACGGCACCTTTTGCGATGGCATTGGAAAAGAATGAATTGCGCATCGATGATCTGCGGGTTCCGCTGGATGAACGCGGCCGGGCCATCCTCCGTTTTCGCGGCAAGTCGGGGACGCACGAGGCGTTCACGGCCGCGGCGGTGATCGAGTCGGAGTTGCGTATGCGCGAGGGCGGAGAGCCGTTGATTGATCCCGGGGAGTTGCGAGACGCCTTCGTATTTTTCGGGGTCAGCGCTCCCGGCCTGAAGGATCTGCGTCCCACCCCGGTCAGTGGCGATTATCCGGGCGTGGAGATGCACGCGACCTTTCTCGACAACCTCCTCGCGCAGGATTTTATCCGCGCCCCGCCGCAATGGCTGGTGCTGACTACGACCCTGCTGCTCGCGGTGGCGGCAGCCATGACCGTGTTGCGGGCAGCCTCCGTGCTGGCCAGCATCAGCTGGTTTGTGTTCTTTCTCGTGATGCCTTTCGTCGCGGGCTTCATCCTTTATCCGTTGGGCTGGTGGTGGCCGGTGATGATTCAAGCGCTCGCGGCCATGATGGCTCTGGTCATCGCGGAGATTGTGAATTACGCGACGGAAGGCCGGCAAAAACGATTCATTAAAAGCGCATTCAAGCAATACCTGAGTGGCGAATTCATCGAGCAGATTCTCCGGGATCCGTCGCAACTCAAGCTCGGCGGCGAGAAGCGGGAGTTGTCGATTTTCTTTTCCGATCTGCAGGGGTTTTCGGCGATTTCCGAAAAGCTCGGCCCGGTGGGTCTTACCGCGTTGCTGAATGACTATCTCACCGACATGAGCGACATTATCATGCACGAGGGCGGCACGGTCGATAAATACGAGGGCGATGCCATTATTGCATTCTGGAACGCGCCTCTTTCCCAGCCCGATCATGCCGTGCGGGCCTGCCGGGCGGCGCTGCTCTGTCAGCGTGCGCTCGCCGCGCGGCGCAAGGAATTCTTCGATCGCACCGGCGTGGATTTATTCATGAGGATCGGGATACATACCGGCGATGTGGTGGTCGGCAACATGGGTTCGCACAATCGTTTCAACTATACGGTGCTGGGTGATGCCGCCAATCTGGCCTCGCGCCTCGAGGGCGCAAACAAGCCTTTCGGAACCTACTTGATGGTGTCCGGGGTTACGTGGGAGCAAGCGCGACATGCCGGGTTTCATGCCCGCGAAATCGGTTCGATCGTCGTGGTTGGTCGGCAGGCGCCGGTGCCGGTATACGAGATTCTCGGCCTTCCCGACGAACCAGCGCCTTCGATGCTGGCTGAATGGAACCGGGCCATGATCGATGTGCGCGCCGGGCGATGGGCCCCGGCGCGGGACATGTTTGCCTCGATGAAGGAGGATGCGCTGGCCCAAAAATATGTGCGCCAATGTGAGCGACTTTTGTCCGGCGAGCTTGTAACATGGGACGGCATCTGGCGATTGACTGAAAAATGAGGAAAATATGAAAATCACCATGGGAGGCGTTCGGGGGTCCTGTCCGGTGGCCCAGTCCTCGTGCATGGGCTATGGCGGGGAGACTACCTCGCTCCTCATCGAAGGGCGCGCGGGCGAACGCATTCTGGTGGATGCCGGATCCGGCCTGCGACAGCTCGGCGCCGGATTGATGGAATCGCCGGGCGAAAAGTCGGCCTGGCTTTTTATGACCCACTATCACCTCGATCATATTGCCGGCCTGCCCATGTTGCCGTTCATTTACCACCCGGACTGGCGTCTTGTCATCGCCGCGCCCCGGCACGGCGGCCTTGCGCCGAGTGAGATCATTGCCCGCATTCTTGATCGCCCGTTCTGGCCGCTGCAAGTGGAGGATATGAAGGCGCAGACCGCGTACATCACGCTGGAGGGCGCGGAGTCGCAATCACCGTTTGTGTGCGGAGGCATTGAGGTGCGGTGGTGCCCGTTGCGGCATCCCGGCGATTGCACCGCGTATCGATTTGACGAGCCATCCACCGGGGCCTCGGTGGTCATTGCCACGGATGTGGAGTGGGGGCTCTCCACGCCGGACGAACGGGCGGCGTTGGATGCCTTGATCGCGGAGCCTTCGCCGGCGAAGTTGCTGGTGATGGACGGTCAGTATCAGGACGAAATCATCGGACGATTTCGGGGTTGGGGTCACAGCACCTGGCAAGAAGCGGTTGCCGTTGCGCAGCGCGGCCAGGTCCGCTCGTTGTGGATTACGCATCATGATCCCTCCGCCGACGATCAACAGCTCGATCGTATTCAAGGCATGCTGCCGTCGGCATGTTCCTTTGCCCGGCTCGCGCGCGAAGGCATGAGCATGGTTCTTGATGACCGTGCCGGCTGATAGTGCTTGAAATCATTTGGCCGGGCCGTATTACTTCCACCCGTGTCCACGCATCGCCTCATCCTTGTACTTGTGCTTTGGTTGGCGGCAGGTCATGCGCTAGCCTCGGAATCCGGCCGCAGCACCTACGGATCCGGATCCGCAGCTGATTTTGGCGCGGGCCTGGTGCCGCAAACCGGTTTTGTCGCGCGGATCGACATTTGGCGCTATGACGGAAGTTTGTCCGCCAATCCGTTGAATGGGGCGGTGGGCGTGGAGGCGGATCTTCAGAGTTGGGTGGTTACGACGCGGTTGATGTGGGGAACAGGTTTGGAAGTTGCTGGCGCCCGTCACGCCATGTACCTGTCCGTGCCGGTGGCCGCCGCAGAGACCGAGGCGACGCTGACCTTGCGTCGCCCGGCGCAGGCCCCCGTGGAGCAACAATTGAACGGGGAGCAAACCGGACTTGGTGACGTGTATTTGACGCCACTCGCGCTTGGTTGGAGAAAGGGCCATTGGAATTTCAAATGGCTCGAAACGTTGACCATCCCGTCCGGCAATTTCGATGCCGGTGACTCCTTGAACATCAGTCGCAATTATGTTGCCCTGCTTTCCGGTCTGGGCGCGACCTATCGTCCCGTGGAGAGCGGTCTCGAATTGAATGCACGAACCGGCTATATCGTGAGCTGGGAAAATCCGGAGACGAACTACGAGACCGGCGACGAATGGTTTATGGACGGATCGTTAGCATGGCGCTGGTCGTCGGGATTTACCGCGGGTGTTGCCGGTTACGCCATCGAGCAGGTGACCGACGACCGCGGGTCCGGAGCGGTCTTCGGCGGCTTGCGCGGAAGCGTGCGGGCGGCTGGCCCCGTGTTGCGATTGATGACCACCACCGGCAGTCGCAATCTGGTCTGGATTGCCAAATGGTTGCATGAGTTTGACGCCGTCGATCGTTTTGAAGGCGATACATTCATGGTTTCCGTGGTCATGAGGTTTTGATGGATGCCGGCGGGTGAATTATCCGGTCAAAACGCGCATCATGGCTTTTGGTGTCGGCTATGATCACTACACATACGATGACGGCGGGGAATTATTCGTAACGCCGCTCGGCCAATCCTGGGCGCATGCTTTACAGCCGGAGGTCTGGCACAAGGACGAGCGGTACCACAAGGAAGGGCAGCGCCTGGCCGGAAGCACCGGCACGGTGTATCGCCTCAAGCTGTCCTCCCCGGAGGCGCCGAGAATTGAACTGGTGATTAAATTCAGCCGGTTCGGCGAACATGTCCCGCTTTTTGTTCCGGACACCTTGCCGCGCGACTTTCCGGATCAGTTGATTGACCTTGTTCGATTCAACAGTCCGTTCGAGGAGTTTGGATTGATTGCGGAATTGCGGCGGGGGCTTTTCGGTCCTTCCCGCTTGCGCATTCAAACCAAGCGGCCGTTGGCCATTTATGTGACCCCGGAGCGGCGGCCACTCTGGCAGCTTGGCCGGACCGAGGGGAAATTTTTTGAACATGAAGTCGCCTTGCGAGCGGATCAGGCTTCGCGACATCTGGCCGAGCGCGTCGAGTTTGATATCGGGCGGCAGTACATCATGCTGTATGGCTGGGTGCGCGGAGAAAATGCCGAGGATATCCACGCCGGAGGATTGCTCAGCGAAGCCGAACTCGAGCAGTTGACGCTGCGCGTGAACCGGGAGTTGGCCGCCAAAGGATTCCGGATACTCGACAATAAACCCAAACATATCATCCTGCGCCGGAGACCCGATGGATCGCTGTTGCGACGAGGCGGTGAGCTGACCTACGTGCAGGTCGACTTCGAATTACTTCAGCGAACCGGGGAATATCTGGCCTATCTCTCCGGCGGCGCGCATATCTGACACCCGGTCGATGGCGGAATCACTTTTTCTTGGTCTTGAGGTCGAGAAATCCCATCGCAAATGCCGTGCCGACAAAGGTCAGATGCATGAGAATCATCCACATGATCTTGTCGTTGGCGGTTTGCTCCGCATTCATGAATACCTTGAGCAGGTGGATGGAGGAAATCGCCACGATGCTGGCGGCAATTTTTGCCTTCAGCGAGGCGCTGTCCATAGTGCCGAGCCAGCCGAGTTTTTCCTCGTCGCCGGTGATGTTGAGGGAGGAGACGAAATTTTCGTAGCCGCTGAACATCACCATGATGATCAGGCCGCCCACCATGGCCAGATCGATCAACGTTAGTATCTTCAGAATGAGGAAGGTGTCGTCGATGGTATGAATTTTTTTCAGCAGTTCGAAAATGAGCATGAAAAAATTGATGCCCAGGGCGACGAGCACCAGGCTCAGGCCGAGATAAATCGGCGCGAGAATCCAGCGCGATCGATACATCAGTTTCTCAATAAAGTTTTCCATAAGCGGCTTCCTTCGCGGCTTCAGTATAGCGGTATTTCCCGCTTTGTCATGTCCGGCGGGCGCGGGCGGCAATCATGTACCCGCCCGGGTTGTGATACGGTTGGTAATTTTTCCAATCCGCTCGATTTCACATTCAATAACATCGCCGGGCTCCAGGTAAACCGGGGGATTCCGGGCCATGCCAACTCCGGCCGGTGTTCCAGTGGCGATCACATCGCCGGGTTCAAGCGTGATGGAATGGCTGATGAAGGAGATGAGCGCGGCGATCCCGAACATCATGTCACTTGTGTGGCCGTGCTGGAGTTCGAGTCCATTCCGGCGTGAACGCAAGGCCGCGCCGCGCCCGGCATCAAATTCATCCGGCGTGACCAGCCACGGGCCCATCGGACAAAAGGTATCGAAGCTTTTTCCGCGAAACCATTGATGACCCTCTTTCTGGGCGATGCGATCGGTTACATCATTGATGATGGTGAATCCGGCGATAGGAGCCATCGCGTCGGCTTCCGCGAGGTGGCGCGCGCGTTGACCGATCACGATGGCGAGTTCGACTTCGGCATCGGTTGTGGTCGCGCCCGGCGCAATGACAATAGCATCCCGGGGTCCGTTCAGCGAGGTTGTTGCTTTGCCGAAAAGGATGGGGGATTCCGGTATGCGGTCATCAAATTCACGGGCATGATCGGCATAATTTTTTCCAACGCAGATGATTTTTCCCGGTCGGGCCACCGGAGGTCCGAGGCGCACACCTTCGGCGGGCATCTCCTTCGCTCCCGGTTCGCAGGCAAGGGAGGCGATTCGCGCGAGGCCCCCATGCGAGAAAAAGTGGCCGTCGTAATCATCGATATCAAAGGCCATCCCGCGCACATCCAGAATAACGGCTCCGTGCGCTCGTTCCAACCATAGGCCCGGGCGCTCGCGTCCTGCTTCGCCGTAACGAACCAGTTTCATGTCGCCTTCCTTTTGGCGAATCGAACAAACGGTTTGGCGCTGCCTTCGGGCAGTTCCGGCACATCTTTTCGGGAATGGCCGGTGCGATCCAGCACTTGATCGGCGGTTTTAAAATGCCCCTTGCAGGTTTCCATGAGAACGCCCGGGCCGTGTTGCGCGATCAGCCCGGCGGCCACGGCTTGCGTTTGTGCAGAGGCGCCTTTGGGAATGGTCACGCCGTATT
Source organism: uncultured Verrucomicrobiota bacterium (assembly GCA_964470065.1). Classification (GTDB taxonomy): domain Bacteria; phylum Verrucomicrobiota; class Kiritimatiellia; order CAIVKH01; family CAIVKH01; genus CALMUP01. The sequence goes on from CAYYAR010000007.1 coordinate 57,496, forward strand.
TTTTCCCCATCTGCTGCAGCGCGCGCAAAAAACCGGCGCGGGCCAGAATCGAGGCGGCGGCCACCGCCGGGTCTGACTCGGCTTTGGGCCGCTGATCCAACTTGATGCGCTTTCCTTTTTCCATCAGCGCCTTCTCGATGCGGTGGGACGGTCCAAATTGATCGGAAAGGGCGCGTGGGCACTCCGGGACGATTTCGAGCAGGTTCTCGATCGCGCGCGCATGACCCCATGCAAGCAACGTGTTCACGTTTTTCATTTTGCCATACATCCGGTTGTAAGCGGCGGGACCAATGGTTACGATGGCGTAGCGTTTTCCGAGTACGTCGATAATTTTTTCAGCCAGATCGTGGGCCACTTTGTCGCTGGTGATGGTTTTGCTGTCGCGGACATTCAGTTCGCGAAACCTTTCCACTATGCCTGCATCGACATAGGCGGCGGCGATGACGAGCGGACCGAAGAAGTCGCCTTTACCGCTTTCGTCGATACCCATGTGGGGTTGGTTGGCGGCGGGATCGTGAACATTTTCATAGCCAACGCGGGCTTCCCCGAGGATTTCCGGCTCGAGGGTGAACTCGACCCACTCGGCTGCGCCCTTGCCTTGCACGACACACTTGCCGCTGGTGTAAAGTGCTATCTGTACGTTACTTCCTTCGACGGCGGCATGGGTGTAGGGCACCTCGCGGGTCCGGTAATTTCCAGACTTAAGCAACTCGATGAGGCGACTTTGCTGATCAGGGTTGAGGGGCACCGTGAAGGAGTTTTTTGTCGGCATGGGTCACATTCATACTACAGATCTCGCCTTTGGACAACCGGCGGGTTCGGGTTCGCGGCACCTTTCACCCTCGCCACCCGCCATTCAAAGGCCATACACCTGTTTTTCACCTCAATCAATAATGCCTGCGCGGGGTAATTTATGTTTGACCAAGGCAGGTCCAGAAACTTATTCTTTTAACCCAACGGCCGAAATCTGTTTCGTGGAAAACCACGTACGACGGAGATGATTATGAAAAAAATGGCAATACTGGCGATTGTTTTCGCAACAACGTGGCTTGTAACGGTCGACTTGAAGGCTCAACCCCCGGCTGAAGAGTCCTCCATCAACCAAGGCGCCTTGGCGGTCATCTTGGCCCACAAGCTTGGCTTGGCCGGCGGTCTTCCCGTTAACACCACCCCCGATAATGCAATAAACATGTTAATGCAAGCTGGTATCAGCCCGCGTGAAGGTTGGGATGCCGGCGCCGATGTCACCCAGGGAACCTTGGCTTACCTTCTCGCCAGCGTGTTGGGATTGAGTGTGACGGACTGGAATGACGACACCTCGGTGGTTGAGGCGTGTATTGCTGCAAACATCGATTTTACCTCCGTAGGAACCGCCTTGTTGTCCGCAGGTATCATCAGCTCCTCGCAACGTCAGGGACAACCGACGGGTAGCCAGCTCAACGATCCGCTTTACCGCCTTCCCCCCGGCTTGCCTAGCGATATGTGGAATGCTTCTGACAACAACCAAGCGTTTCAGCCCAAAGGCAAGGGTCCCCTGACTCCCAACTAACGCCACCACTTAACGGAGATACACACACATGAACAGGACTAAGCTCAAATGCTTCATTTTCGCCGCCATGATGACCGGCTCATTGCTTGCTTATGCGCAAGAGGGTGGCGCTGGTTGGTTGAAGGTCGGCAATTTCTTGAATCTGGAGTACGACGATAACATTTACGAGTTGAGCGATGACCCGGAAGATTCATTCAAGATTTCCGATCAAATCGATTTGACCGCGGTGATTGATCGCGATCCCACGTACATTACCCTGCGGTATGCCCCGACGTTTGTTTACTGGAACGATCGCGACCCCGACGACACGGATCTACATCATGCCGTGGATGCGGTGCTGGATCATCAGTTCTCACCGCGCGTCGGATTGTCGCTGAAGGATCTGATGCGGATATCCGAGCAGCCCGAAGAAATCCTGCGTGGTTCGGTGGTGCGTGAAAACGGTGACTACCTCTACAACGAGTCCAGCGCCAGCCTTGATCTGTTGGCGCTCCCGGTGACGCATGTGGTTTTGGCGGGACGCTACACCATTATCGACTACGACGATGATCAAACCTCTATCACCGAGGACCGGGGCATCGCCGCCTACGGCGCAACGATACGGCACAAGCTGAACGCCCGCGCCAACATCATCGCCGACTATCGTCGCGAGGACATTGCCTATGACGACGCCGGCGAGGCCGCGCTTCGCGACTCATCATCAGACTTCATCGGATTGGGTTATGAGCAGGTTTCCGGCGATTTTGTCGGTATTCTTCGTGGTGGTTATCAATACCAGGACTATGAAAACGATGATCTGGAAGACAAAGACGAACCCTATGGCGACTTGACCATCACCTATGTGTTTTCGCCCCGGACGCGCTTGTCGCTGGGTGCGGCGTTTTCCATGCTCGAGTCAGAGTTGAGCAATTATGCCAATCAAGATCGCACCATCTTCACCGCCGGCTTCAATCATGAATTAACGGCCAAAATCGGATTGTTCCTCGGCGCCTCGTATCGCCTCAGTCAGTACGACCGCGACTCCCAGGTGGTGAACAATCCCGCGGATCCCGAGAGCGGGGACGAGACCGCCACCCAAGTCAATGTCCGCGCCAACTACAAGGTGGATGCCCGCAACTCGATTGAGTTCAACTTCACCACGCTCGATGTCACGTCTGATTACGAAACCGAATTTGATCGCAACCGCGTGTCCATCGGATGGCGATTGGACATCTAGAAATCTTGCGGAAATCGAATAACCGATAATCTGCCGGACGACCCGGCGCAAAACCTTTGCTCGTTGAGCAGAGGTTTTTGTATTCTATAAAACCATGGCTATGGAAGAAAACCAAGATAGCGGATTGCATTTTCTGGATTATTGGCGGGTGATTCGTTCCCGCAAGGAAGTGATCATGGCGGTGGTGATCCTGATCACCCTGTCCGGCACGCTCTATACCCTGATGCTCCCGAAAATCTACAGCGCAAGCACGACGATACGGGTGCGCGAAGACGCCATGGATATCGAGGTGTTTGACCGGCAATTCACGAGTGGATTCAACCCCTTCTTTTTGAAGACGGAGTTCGAGGTGATTCAATCCCGCACCATTTTGTCCTCGGTGCTCGATCGATTGAACCTTCAACAACGCTGGAGCAGCCGGGAGGATAACAAAGCCGGCATGATTCCGCGAAACATCTGCATGGATATACTCGAAAAAAGCGTGAAGGTGAGTCAATACCGCGACACCAGCATGATTCAAATCGAGGTCTATCGCGATGATCCCGACGAGGCCATGCAGATTGCCAACGAGATTGCCGATGTGTATCGCGATTATCGCCAGACCAGCAAGCGCGGGGAGATCCGCGCCGGTGTGCAAGCGCTCGAAAACGAGCTGCTCAAACAGCAACAGAAGGTTAGCGACGCGGAGGACGAACTGGAAAAAATCCGCCAAGACCTCGGGGTGATGACGCTGAGCCGCGGGATGCGCGTCGACAATATCCGCATTCAGCAAATGGAAGCCGACCGCATTGCCGCCAGGGTGGACATGTTTACCCGGAAGGCCCGCGTCGAGCAGTTCGACTCGCTGGAAGGCGAGGAGCTGATGAACGCGTCGGCCTACATGATCAATGATCCATCGCTCCTGAATCTCCGCCGTCAGCTCGTCGAGTCGGAAGTGCAACTGAAATTGATGATGGAAACGCTGGGTTCAAATCACCCGGAAGTCCGGCGCACATCCGCCGGCGTTGAGGAGCTCAAGCGAAAGCTGGATGATGCGCTGAAGGGGCTGAAGGCGGGCGTGCGGGCTGATTATGAAGTAGCCAGGACGCGGTTCGAGACACTGGATCAGGAGTTGGAGCAGGTGCGGCGCGATGATATTGAGGCGCAGAAGGACCGGTATCTTCCATTCGAGCGAGCCGAACGCAACCTGCTGGTCCAACAGGAAATATTGAATGCCCTGCGTGCCCGCTTTACCCAAAAAGGCGTTGAGCTCGAACTGCCCCGCACCATGGTGCAAATCGTGGACCGGGCCGAGCGCAATGACAAGCCCGTGCGGCCCAGAGTCATGTTGAACATCATCTTGAGTTTGGTCGTCGGGTTGGGGGCCGGTGTAGGACTGGCCTACTTCATCGAGTATTTGGATACCTCGGTGAAAACGGTGGATGATGTGGAGCGATTCCTGGCGATGCCCGTCATTGGCATTATTCCGCAAAAGGTGCGATCGCTGGCCGAGGAAGGCCCGCAGAGTCCACATGCCGAATCCTACCGCGTGCTCCGCACCAATTTGCTTTTTGCCAACGGCAGCAAGCGAGGCGGCGTTTTTGCCGTGGTCAGCGGCGGCGTGGGCGAGGGCAAATCAACCACCCTGTTTAACCTCGCCTATATTTGTGCGTCGCTGGGAGATCGCGTGCTCGTCATCGACTCGGATATTCGACGTCCGGTGCAACATTTGTTTTTTAACGTCAGTAATCGCGTTGGACTTACCAACGTGCTTTTGCAGGAAATGACCATCGAAGAAGCCATTCAATCCACGGCGATCCCCGGGATGGATTTTCTACCCAGCGGAAAGTTGCCGCGCTCGTCCGTGGGCATTCTCGACAGTCATCGACTGGGCGTGATCCTTAAATCCGTGCGCGATCGCTATGATTACGTTTTCATGGACTCTCCGCCGATTGTCGGCGTGAGCGATGGATCCATCATTTCGAGTTGTGTCGACGGCGTGATGCTGGTGATCCAATACCGGAAGTATCCGCGCAGTATGTCCAGCCGGGCCAAGAAAATGCTCGAAAACGCCGGCGCCCGCCCGATGGGTGTCGTGTTGAACAACATCAATATTTTGCGGGATGATTACTACTATTATTATCACGCCCAAAATTACGAACAGGATCGCGATCAGCACGGCCCGTCTTCTGGTTCAACCCGCAAGGGCAAGGCCGATTCTTCCGCCCCGGCTATGGTTTCATGATGATGGATACAAATCGCTTCATACTCGCTCCCGTGTTGTTTTTTCTGTTGCTTGCCTCCGGCTGCATCTCCCGGCAACCGGATGTGATAGACGAGGAATGGATATCCGATGAGGAGATAACCGCCACCACGAAACCCTCGCTATCGATGTCAGCCACCCGGGTGCGGGCAAGCCAGTTGCCGCCGCCGGCGGCGGCCGGCAACACTGCGCCGGAAACGCCCGCGGAATCAGCGGCTGAGGTGGAAGTGACATCACCCTACAGCTATCGTTTACAGTCCGGGGATCCGGTCGTGATTCACCTGCGGGGAATTTATCCGCGCGACGAGGAGGTGGAGGACATTGTGGATGATCTCGGCAACATTACACTGCCGCATCTGGGTGATCTCCCGGCCGCGGGCAGATCCACCTCCCAACTGGAGGCCGAAATTCGCCGTCTTTACATCGAGGGCAAGTTCTACAACAACATCACGATCAATGTGGTCATGCCCCAGCGAACGTACTTTATCCGCGGAGAGGTAAAAGGCCCCGGCCGATTCCCTGTCGCCGGCGGCATGACGCTCTTGCAGGCCATTGCCACCGCCGGCGGATACACGGAATTCGCCAACCCGAAGAAAGTGAACTTGATCCGTGCTGGTCGCACGCAAACCTACAACATGCGCTCCATAGAGCGACGGCCGGAGTTGGATGTCCGGCTCGAGAGCGGTGATGTCATCGTGGTTGAGCGATCGATCTTCTAGATCTCGTCATGTACCAGGAAGCGATCCCTAGCTCCGTGCGAAGACGCCGCCAACGATCCTCGATTCCTAAAGAGCTTTTGATCTCCGATTATATCGCTCTCGCGATATTACTCCTGCTCGCGGCCGGTATCGTGTGGATACTTGGCGGTAACCGGATGTGGATCATGGCGCCCATGATCCTGTTAACCCTCCTGGCCGGCGAGGTGTTTCTCGCCCGATTCATGGTCGCGTCGCGGCGAAGCACCTTGATTGTACCTCCGGGCGGAATCGCCGCCTTTCTGCTGGTCGGCTACCTGGCATTGCTCAAGCCGTGGGCCGAGGTGCCCTATGATGCCGGCGATCAGTTTTTTCGATTTCTATCCTACGCCATGGCTTACTGGATGTGGTTTAATTTGCTCCGCTACCATCAGCGATGGAAATGGGCTCTTGGCTTGGTGATGCTTTCAGTAAGCATCATGGCCTGCTATGCGATTATGCAGGATGTGCATGGCAGCCGCATGGCCGTACTGGTGCAGCGCCATGATGATTACGGCATGCGGGCGAGCGGCGCCTATGTGTGCCCCAATCACTTTGCCCATTTGCTTCACATGCTCATCCTGATCAGTATCGGCGTGCTTGCGGCTCCCGGAGTGGGTATTCCTCTCAAATTATTTGCCGGCTATATGTTGGCGGTAGGTATTTATCCTCTTTATCTCTCGCTCTCGCGAAGCGGGTGGATCGGCTTGATGGCTGGACTCGTGGTTTTTGCCGTGGCCATGGCTGCCCGCAAGGGCGCCAGGCTATTCGCCGTGGCCCTGATTGTGGCGCCCTTGGTGGTGGGGGCGCTCGGTGCGCTGGTGTGGAAATTATCTCCACAGGTGCAGGCGCGCGTGGAGCAGGCATTGCGGGGTGATGTCCGGATAACACTTTGGCAGGACTCGTTGGAAATAGTGAAGGATGCACCCTGGTTCGGTCATGGCCCCGGAAGTTACCGGTACATGTATCCAAGCTATCACGACAAAATGATGGCTAACCGCGATCCGGAATTTGCCCACAATGATTATATCCATTTTTGGGCCGAGATGGGTCTTGCCGGTTTGGTGCTGGGCGCCGCGCTCTGGTTGTTGATTGCTCGCCGGGCGATCAAGGTGATTCGTGGCGGGGAAAATAATGCCTCGCCGGTCTTGATGTGCGGGTTGCTGGCCATGATCGCCGGCACGCTGGCCCACGCGTTCTTTGACTTCAACCTCAACATTTTCGGCAACGTACATGTAATGGTGTTTCTTGTCGCCGCGATGATGGCGGCAAGCTTGCCCGAAAAACCGGACGGGATGATCGATGTTTCCTCCCGCCGATCACGACTGGTTGGCATGTTGCTGATGATCATCCTCGGCGTCCTGATCGCGACCTATGCCAACCGCGGGCTTTCGTATTTGCACGAGGTGAGGGGTGAGTCCTATGCCTTGAGCGAGAAGTGGCCGGAAGCGGAAATGGCTTTTGAGCAATCGATCAAGTGGCGATCTGATAATTGGCGTTCCCTGATGTTGCTGGGTCACGTAAATCGCGTGCAGGCTTTTTGGATGAGGCGACCGGATGCGCGCGCCGGGTTGATTGATGCTGGCATTGAATGCTATGAGCAGGCGAAAGCGGGAAATCCATGGGTGGCCGAACTCTGGTTTGGTCGCGGTCTGTTGTACCGTATCGAGGACAAACCCGAGGAGGCGCTGAATTGCTTGCGCGAGGCGGTCAAGCGGGCGCCCCGGTATGCAAGCCATTTGAATGAACTAGGCCAACAGCTTCGACTGATGAATCGTTACGCCGAGGCGCGCGAAGTGTATATGACATCTCTTACGTGGGATCCTACGCCCATTGCCAAAAAAAATATCGAGATACTGGACCGATGGATCAGTCGGGCCGCGGCGGCGGATTCCCGGGATGATTAATCCAGGTTTTCCACGGCGCGCATGCTGGTGAGTTGCCCGTCGGTTGCTCCGGCACGAATGGCCCGCGCGATATTTTTTTGACTGGCCGGCAAGAGGAGCCCGTTGGAAGTTATCTGCAGAAAGCTGTGCGCAGCCGTGGCCGGGGTCACCATCAAATCCTCCACGCGAGTCGCGGCCAGGCCGGTGCGGACGCCTACTCGCCCCGGGCCGAATTGAGCCGGTGCGCGGGCCAGCGGAAGATCATTTACGCAGAGGTCGAGCTGGCCGTTGCCGGATGATGCCACGGACAGCACATAGTTTTTTCCCGGGCGTATCGGCGCACCACGCGACAAGATAGTTTGCGAAAGACCATCGGTAATCTTTTTGAGGGTCCACGCGCTCAACTGGCCATCCATGCCCCAAAAAAGATAATTATCCTTGTCGATATAGTTGAACACCAATCCGGCCTGGTGTCTCTCGTCGATGGGTAGGCCCTCGCCGGTTTGTATGGTCACCCTCAGTTCTTCGATACGATTGGGCGTTTCCAGCATATACGACAGGGCGGCCACACCCTCGTTGGCGCTGATCACGGTGTAAGCGGATGTCACCTCTTCGATGTTCAGATTGATTTCGTGTTGAGCGGAAGATTCTCCGGACAAACCGATAAGGTAATAGTACCAGCGCGTCCACGTGGTATCTCCGTCCGGATCAGAATTACTCGCGCTGATTAGCAGGCGATCCTCAGTCTGTTCGCTCGATAGACTGACCTTCTTCACGACCGGCGGTTGATTGATCATCCCCAATTCAAGCGTTACGGGGTTGCTCCGGGCCGGTTGTCTCCGGCTATAAGCCGCTACGGCCTGAAGCGATACCCGGCCGGCGCCCAAATCCGATGGGTCAATCAGCATCGTCATCGGATTGGTATAAGCGGCGCTCGCAATGATGCGCTCCTGGGCCACGATGGCGATCTCTTCAGGATCCCCCTCAGCCGACACCTCTATCGTGATGGGTTTCCGGACATCCATGACCCGGTTGGAATTGACGATGGTCACGGCTACGGACTGATCGCGGTTGCGCGTGGTGAAACCTTTGCTGCCAAATCCTTGACGGCGGAATGTATCATGGCCATAAGCAATCGCCCGTAACTCGTGATATCCGTCGACGAGCGACGTGGTATCGATGATGACCTGTGAGCCACCGCCGGCCGGTAGTATGATCGGACGCCCGTCTAGTAAGTACATAATTATTGGCGCCCGTGCGCCGGCTTGATCCCAGGTGCTTACGGCGAATTCCGCCTTGCCTCGCACCGGTATCTCCGGGTCGTCGGCCATATGAACAACCGTAACCACCGGGGACTTGGCCCAGGGTGCACATAGGGCATCGCCGATAAATAAAATTTGCAGGGGCGATCGCGTGGACTGAAACAGGCTTTCCAGCAATGTCGCGCCCTGCGCGTAATGATGAAACAATCTCAACGCGGGAAATTTGGTCCACAAAACCACCGGCACTTCCAGGCTACCGGGCTCCGTGATCGTGCCGGCCGTACCCGCGGCTCCCAACCGCAACCACGATGTTATTTTCGTTTGATCCTGACCATGGAAAAGAGCGCCATAACTGGTTAAATGATCAGCATAAGCGCCTGGTCGCAATAATCCATACTGCGACATCACCGGGTTGGCCTTTCCGGCCATTACACCCATTAACTGAAGATGGTTCGGCGGTTTGGCGGTGGCCGTGAGGCTTATGTTCGCAGCGAGAAGTTCGGTGGTCGCCGGTTCAACTTGCCATACCCTGGATTTGCTGCGGATGTCCTCATTGAGCTCAAAGTAAACACCGGCAGAAGATGGATGTGTGCCGTCGGCGGATGCCGAAACGCGAAGCTGCTGCTTGATTTCGTCCAGGGTCATGCCGCGACTTCCTGACCAACCCAGCATCATACTCGGGATGGGCATGTTGGTCGTCAACCGAAGCGTAAACTGCTCCATACTCATAGTGGGCCCGGCTGGTCCGTCCGGTTGATCAGGCCCGCGGTAGAGGGGGGAAATCCACTTGCCGCTTTGAATTTCGCTGCCGGATGGGGGTTGGCCGCGGACAAATGTCATGCCGGTCAGCGACATGGCAGGTGCAGTGCTGATCGTCGTCGGAAAGTCGAGTGAGTAAAGCCAGACCAGAATGTGCGATGCGATCTTGCGTTCACCGATAATTTTTATGACCGGATCATAAATATATTGGCGGAATTCACCGGGTGTAAAAAGGGCGGTTGCTTCGCGTGCGTGTTCGGGAATATCCAGATGGATCACGTTTATCGAGGGAATTTTCCGTAACTGCGCATAGTAATTGGCCAGCTCTTTGGAGTCCGGCGAATGCTTGTTCGCGAGGATAATGCATTCATGCGGGCCGAGTGCGCGCGCGGGGAATGTGCACAAAAAAAGGGCCGCAACGGCGGCCCCCCGGATAGAAGAGAGATGAATCTTTTCAGCTAAAAAACGAACGGATGCCCGCGACCACGTGGTCGACTTGCTCGCCGGAAATATCCGGAAATATCGGCAACGATAGAATCTCATTAGCGTACTTTTCCGTAACCGGAAACTGCCCCTTTGTCCAGCCCGCATCGGCATAAGCCTCCTGCAGGTGGATGGGAATGGGATAGTGGATGATGGTCGGAATGCCGCGCGCCTTGAGGTGCTCCATCAGTTCATCGCGGCGCGGAACTCGGATCACGTAGAGATGATAGACATGTTCGACGCCCGGCATGGCCGGGGGCGTGGTCACTTGCGCGATGCCGGACAAACCCTTCGTGTAGCGGGCGGCGGCGGCGCGACGCTTGGCGTTGCCTTCATCGAGGTACTTCAGCTTGGTGTTCACGACCACCGCCTGTAGCGTGTCCAGACGGCTGTTCTCGCCTTTGACAAGGTGATGATATTTTACCTTCGAGCCGTAGTTGCGAAGGGTGGTCATTTTATCCGCGAGCGCATCGTCATTCGTGGTGATGACGCCGCCATCGCCGTAGGCGCCAAGGTTTTTTCCGGGATACAGACTAAAAGCAGCGATGTCGCCGAACGATCCGATGCGCTTGCCCTGGTAGCGCGCGCCGTGGGCCTGCGAGGCGTCTTCGATGACCCGCAGGTTGTGGCGACGTGCGATGTCCATAATCGGAGCCATATCGGCGGGTTGGCCGTAGAGATGCACCGGCATGATCGCCTTGGTGCGCGGGGTGATGGCAGCTTCGATTTTCACGGGATCTATGTTGTAGTATTGATCATCGCAATCCACCAGCACCGGCGTCGCGCCCACGGAAGAGATGCCGAGCGCGGTAGCGATGAAGGTGTTGGCGGCCGTGATGACTTCATCGCCCGGTCCGATGTCGAGCGCGCGCAACGCGAGCTTGATGGCATCCAAGCCCGAGGCCACGCCGATGCCGCGCGTGCACTCCGAATAAGCCGCAAAGTTTTTCTCGAACTCCGCCACCGGTCCGCCGAGCACAAAATTCGACTGCTCCATCACCGCGCGGATTGCCGGCATCAACTCGGCTTCGAGCGCGAGGAATTGTGCCTGCAGATCGATAAACGAAACATGCATTTGCCTCGCATAGTAGCGCGGAGCAAATGCATGCATCATCGGTAAAAGATTTAGTTGGTGCTGCTAATTTCCTGATTTTTTCAATAAGCCCCGCGTCCGGAAAGAACCACGCGAATCGTCCGGATAAAAATCACGATATCGAGCCATACCGACCAATTTCGCACATAATAGGTGTCCCACTTTGGCATTCCGGTGTGTCCGGACTCGCTTCGTCCGGACACCTGCCACAAGCCGGTCATGCCCGGTCGGGCACGTTCACGTAATTGCCTCGCCCGCAGCGGTAGCTCATCGTGGTGGTAGGAGGGCAGGGGTCGTGGCCCCACCAACGACATCTCGCCGCGGAGTACGTTGATAATCTGCGGCAGCTCATCCAGGGAGGTGCGACGTAAAAACCGACCAATACGGGTGATGCGGGGATCATCTTTCAGTTTGAAGTTGTTGGCCCATTCTTTAGCCAGAGCCGGGTATTTGGACATGCTCTCCTTGAGTAATTCCTCGGCGTTATGGTGCATGGTGCGGAACTTCCATACGTTAAACTTCACTCCATCGTGACCGATGCGCTCCTGTATGAAGAGGGGGTTGGAGCGATCCTCAAGCCAGATCGCGAAGGCCAGCAATGCGCTTGCGGTGAGCCATACCGGCATCGTTACTATCGTAAAGGAAAAATCGAATGCCCTTTTGCTGATCCGCGCCAGCGGGTCCAACAAATTGCTCGGTATTTCGAGTCCAAGCACGCCGACTAAATCCCGCGGACGAACCCACAACGAGGGAGCATCGGCAAAGTCCGGAATAACGACCACGCGCCGGTATTGCGTCAGGCACCGCTCGATCAGCTCGCTCGAGTCGACGCCGGATAGATTTGGCATGGCGATGATGGCGGCGTTTGCCACCAGACTGTTTTGATGGATTTGTCCAATCACGGGTAAGCCGCAAAATTCGGAACCGGTCGGATAAAGAGGATCGTTGATGACCACCGCGGATGGAATGTAACCCAAGCCCGGGTCATCATGAATAGCGTTGATGACTTCCGGACCATGATCGCGGTCGGTGTAAATCACGGTCAACGCCCCCCAGAGATTACGCCGGATGAGGAAGCGTTTGACTTGCAATCGCGTTAACGGAACGGCGATCACGCACAAAAGAAAGCCCAACGTGAGGGTAAACCGACTGGTCTCGTGCGCGGCCTTGCCCCAGAACAGCATGGCGGTGGTGGCGGCAAACACACCGATGAGGAGCAGGGTGGTTCGGCGAAGTTCCTCCACTGGGCCAAGCCCCCATCCGGGTAGTAATTTCATAAAAAACGACCCGAATATCCAGGCTGCGACCAGATAGATCATCCAGGAAGCGATCATCGGGTCGCCCTTAAGGGTCATGCGGATAAATCCGCCCAGAAAAAGTGATAATGCCACCACGGCAGCTTCACTGACGCCCATCATCATTCCGTTGATAGCGCTCCGGTAGCCGTATACAATCGAGGATTGCTGGGCGTTCAGCTTGTCGATGCTGAGCGACTGCGGCCCGGACGCAACTACTTCAAGATTGGCATGCTTTGGCATACTGGTGGTTTCTGCGGTCTCTCGCGTTTTTCTTGGTCATGCGGCTTACAGGAACGGATAAAGGCTTCTCACGAAATCACTCAGTTGGTCAAGATGATCATTGTTATCAACTTGCCTGGAACCGGATATGGAGATGTAAGCCCATCGCGAGGAGGTGCTTTTTAGAAGGCGATCATAAGCCATCCAGGCCATACGCTCCAGATGATATGGTGTCTCGTGTCCGGCGCCTCTGAACCAGTATGCGAAATAGAACGGTACTTCCCGCATGTGGCCCTGATCGTCGGACAATCTCAATAGCATCTCCAGCAGGCGGAGTTCGATTGTCCGGCCGGGTACAACTTCGACGGATACGATACTGCTCTTCATGATTTCGCTATTTGGTCCGACCAGGCAAACCTCGGGACGATGAATGCTGGATCGATCCTTGCCGCTGACGACCACCGCGGATTGAATGCGATCATTCCGAACAGCATGCCTGAATTGCATTTTTTTTACGATGGTATCGCCCGGCAACAATGCCTTTTCAATGATGGCCATCGACCTCAAAGGGTCCCCGCAATCAGGACAGGGATCACCCGCGGTATATGCGGCGCCGGTCACCTCGATAGGATTGGCCGGATTGTGACAGTAAAAAAGTGGCTCGCCATACCATGATCCTATCGATGAAGGCCAATCCATGTGTATGCCCGGATCCTCAACGTATTCAACGCGCAAGCTCGGGGGAATCCAGGCAATGGCCAGAATCAGTGTGATCAGTGTAAGCAGTAATGCCCGCCATGCCGGATCGGCTTGGCGCTCGCCTCGCGGAAGCCTTTCTGTGACCGGGGCCGGGCGATGCATGCGCCAAGCCAGCAAAAGTAAACCGCCAAACGCGACGAAAGTGACCATTGGACTGGAGGCGAGATCAAAGAAGCGCGCGCCAGCCTCGGGACCAACAAATTTGGTGATCATTGTCGCGAGGGCACCGCGCAAAACATTCGCAACGACTAAAAGCGGTATGCTCGCCGCAATGATCGCTGCCCTTCTCCACCAAGCCGCATGTATGAGGTAAGCGCATACCAGTGAAAACGATGCAACTGCGGTTACCGCAAATATACCGTTCCGCGAATCGCCGAGATTGAATCGATTGCCATCAAGCAATATGACCGATCCCGAGCGCTCGACCACTAACCCCAAACCATTGAGCAGTCCTGATGCCGTGAAGGCTGATAGCGTCCTTAACGGATAAGCGGCGGCATCAAAAAAATTTAGCGGCAGGCTGAAAACAAGGAATGCACAAGGAAATAGCAACCGCTTGGCTACAGGCCATCCGCACACAAAAAAGGGAATTCCCCACGAAAGAACGACCATGCTCAAAATGCTTAGGCGCGTTTGCTGGGTCTTCGCCCCAGCCCAGTGAAGAAGCAAGGCGAAAAGAATCACTACCAATCCGCTGAATTGAATCCGACGCGGCAAAGAGGCCAGGTTTTTCCGGTCTAGCCAGACCAAGACTAGGCTAATCAGTGGCGCATAGTGGCTGTGAGCAAACCAGGTTGAACGCCAGTCCACTCGCCAGCGGTCGAATAGCCAATAAAAGGCGGAACGTGTCGTCCGGTGGATGTCGTATCCTACATCTGTCACGCCCCAGAAATTGTATAAAATAAAGATTACGCCGATTAGAAAAGACAACAATGCCGTAGTGACGAATGACGATGATCGGCTCGGGATTGGCCTGGATGGCCCGCCGGGGATCATTTCTTTTCGGCTGACTCGCTCAAGGCTCGCCAAGATGGGGGCAAGTTTTTGTAAACTTCAATATTTTTGAATGGTTTTGCATTGTGTGCGCCCACGGTATTTACCCATTTAGCCATGCGCGTGACCCCGTCAGGCAAGGAAACATCATGAAGCAGATTGCCAAATACACTTCGTACCTTGTCATGCGAAGAAAATGCGTGCACGACTTCGTTGCGTGCTTCGAGGTGCTTGATGTCGGGCTGGACGCCCATCGCTTTCGCTACGGTTTTTGCAAGTTCGAGCACGGTGTAGGGAGTGTCGGCGCCAACATTAAATACCTCCTGATATGCCGCTGGCCGCTCGATGGCTGCGGCGATGACGGGGGCCACGTCGCTGATATAGCTGAAGGCGCGGGTCTGCAGACCATCGCCAAACACGGTCATGGGTTTTCCTTGAAGAATCTGGTTCATGAAAATGCCGATGACATTGCGATAAGGGTCGGCTATGTTTTGGCGTTCGCCGTAAACATTGTGCGGACGGAAGATCACGTAGGGGAGGCCGAACATTTCGTGCGCCTCCCGCAAGTCCAGCTCAACCGCATATTTAGCGATGCCATAGGGATCTTCGGGCTGGGGGACGGCGTCTTCGTTCATCGGGATCTGATTGCGCCCGTAAACCGCAATGGAAGACGCGAATACAAAGCATTTTACGGTGCCGGCATTCACCGAGGCGTTGATAAGATTCACGCTTCCGATCAAGTTGTTGTTGTAGTTGAAAACCTTGATGAAGTGGCTCAAGCCCTCAGCCGCGTAGGCGGCAAGGTGGAATACGTATTCTACCCGGTGCTCCCTGAAAATTCCGTCGATCAACGCCTTGTCGATTATCGAACCCTCGATGAATGTGGCCGACTTGTTTACTTGGCTGCGGAATCCTCCCGACAGATCGTCTATGGCCAGTACCTGATGGCCTTCAGCCACGAGGTAATCCACCACATGGGAACCTATGAAACCTGCCGCACCAGTAACAAGACATAAACTCACGTTGCCTAACCTTTCAATATAGACAAGAAATATGCCACGGGTCAGGCGACACGTCCACTATCTACAACCCACAAGCTGCGGTCGCCGAAGTGCCGCCTCTATAACACGCAGGACGAAAAGAGGGTTACCCAGAACGTAACGTCGCCACATCCGCCTTGGCTCGATGACCAGTCGGTGGAGCCATTGAAGTCCGCATCTTCGCATCCAAGCGGGAGCTTCGACCAGGCTTCCCGCAAAAAACATAATGGTTCCGCCACCAATGTGCCAGACGACGGCGCCAGGCCAAAGCCGTCTCGCCGCTTCAATAAACTGTTCTGACTTCGGCGATCCCATGCCGACTAACACGAGGTCAGGCGGCGTTTCCGGCTTTAGCCATTCGGCATACTCGGTGATAGTGTGAAATCCGGAGATCGCTTCTGTAATGCGAACGTGCGGCCCGTCCTTCTCGATCGCGCGTGCCGCCCGCTCGGCCTCCTCCTGCGTGCCGCCGACCAGGATGGCCGTCGAAGCGGGAGCGGTTCGGT
This sequence comes from uncultured Verrucomicrobiota bacterium, assembly GCA_964470065.1. GTDB lineage: Bacteria > Verrucomicrobiota > Kiritimatiellia > CAIVKH01 > CAIVKH01 > CALMUP01. The sequence goes on from CAYYAR010000007.1 coordinate 73,535, forward strand.
CCGCGAGAAACGCACGGAACGAGTCGGTCATGTTGCATCGTCCGGGGATCCGAAAACCGAAAAGACGCGACGCCCATACGATGGACATGCCGTCGGCCGCGACGACGTCCGACTCGTTGATCAGCCTCCGCATTTCGGCATCCGTCCAGCATAGGTTGTACAAATGCGCATTCATGAAGTTCACGGAGAAGCCGGCCCGCAACCTGTCGGACAGCGCTGTCTTGATGCGGACCAGCAAATGCGGAATATCACACGCCGAGCAAGACACCGGGCCCATAATGTGTTTCGCAATCACGGCGCCTCCAGAAATACCGCAAGCTGGCGGGCGGCGATCTCGTGGCCGCGGGCGTTCCAATGGGGGTCGGTTTCGAAATAGCAGTCCAACGGACGCTCGAGTGAATCCAATATCGGCAGCATGTCGAGTACGGTGATACCGGCGGCCCGGACTCGTTCGACGAACGTGGCATGGATTCGTCTTTCCTGTTCGCGGTTGTCGCCGATCCAGGCGGCCATCGACGGGATGATCAGCGCTACGTGACGGTCCGGCGTGAACGGTTCGACCACCTTTAAGAGTTCCTCGCGCGAGCTGTTCAGCACGTCCTCGTCGTAGATGTTCTGCAGGGTCAGTTCGTTGATGTCGCGGGAGACGCCGAGTTTCTCGAAGATGCGGCGGAGGGCCGGCATGCGCTGGAGTTCATAGCTCAGGAACAGGTACAACGCGCTGCGGGCCTGGAGTTGACTGCGCAGGCGCGCCTTCCACGGTTGCCGGTCGCCAAAGACCGCCGGCTGGAACTTGTCTTCCCGGCGGTAGTTCTTCAGGTCGTTGTTCATGCAAACGCCGACCACGATGAAATCGGGGCTCGCACTCTGGTCGCGCGCGTAGTCGAGCATGCCCTGGTAGGCCTTGAAATCGCCGGGGATCGCCGCGTTGTACACGCGGCGATCGACGAGGGCCTGCAACCGGTCGCTGAAGCGCTCCGCGGTTTCGACGCCCCATCCGAAACTGAAGGAATCGCCCACTACGAGAATGTCGCCGGGCGAGGCGGACGCCAGATCCTTGTCGTCGCGCAACCCGTGGCGATTGAAGAAAACGTCCAGATTGTAATCGCCCTTCGGCGTGCGCTGCCGGACCGAGGAGTTGCGCGGACCGAATGCCGTGCTCGGGTAGTCGGCGGCATACTTAAAGATGATCTGCCTTCCCGGATGATAGAACGGGAAGGCGATACGAAGACCGGCTTCAAGCACCGCGAGGGCGATTGCGAGTGCGATCGCCAGCATGATGATTCTGAATATGACCTTTTTCACGGAGTCAAGAGCTCCTCGTATATGGCCTTGATGCGACGATAGAAAGGATCAAACGACAGGTCGTCAACAAAATGTCTTCGCCCCGCGCCGGCGATTCGATGCGAAAGCTCGCGATCGCCCAGAAGGCTCGTGATGGCGTTCGACATGGCCTCCGGGTCGGACGGAGGCACCAGGAATCCGGTCATCCCGTCTTGGATCAATTCCGGTGTGCCGCCGATGGCCGTGCCGACCACGGGTACGCCCATCGCCATCGACTCCATGGTGACATTTCCGAGGGGCTCGGGCGTGGACGAGGCCATGACCGAAACATCACTGTTGGCAAGCACCACGCGGACATCGCGAGCATGGCCCGTGAAGACGACGCAACCGTCAAGCCCCAGTTCGGTGACCATGCGCTTGAGTTCGATCAGATGCGACTCGTTTCCGGGAAAAGGATCGCCCGCGATCACGAACATGGCGTCCGGAAACGCCCGATGCACGCAAGCGGCCGCCGCCACGAATACTTCCTGACCCTTTCGTTTAAGTTTGATTCGGCCGATGAGCGTGACAACGGGACGCCTGAGTTTCCAGCGAATGCGAAACGCGTCCACTGCGTCCTGCAGCGGGGGCGCGAAATCCTCGACCGGTATTCCGTTGCGTGCAACACGCACGACGCGAGACCGTTGCGTCTCCGTAAACTGGCGGGCGAGGTAGTCGGATATAGAAATCACGCGGCCGGCGTAGCGAAGGATCCATGTCCGATAAACTGGCCACAGGAAAGCGAAGTCGTGAAAGGACTCCCGGTAGTGCTGGATGTACGGAATGCCGCAGCGTTTCGCCACCCGGCCCGCGACCGGCAGGATCGTTGCGGTGTTGGAGTGTATCAAGTCGGGCTTCTCGTCGCGGGCGATGGATTCGATCCTGCGTGTGGCCCTGATAACGCCGGAAACGAGGGAACACACCCCGCGCGGGCTTGTCAGGCGGTTGCGATGAAGGACCGGCAGATCGGGCGCGATATGCACGCGAGCGCCGGCCGACGCCAGCGCTTCGCGCAGGGGGCCGTCTTCCTGCAGAATCACGACGGCCGCGTGTCCCTCGCGGATCAGCGCCCGGCAGAGCCTCAGGAGTGACTGGCTGGCCCCGTACATGTCGGCCACGTGATGGACAAACAAGACCTTCATTCTTCGCCCGGCTTGTACTTGTTGACCACATGGCGGAACTTTCCGCCGGAAGTTTCGGGGATGATCATCTGGTAGTGAATGCTGAGTTCCGCGTCCTTGCCCAGCACTTCCATCAAGTCCGCGCGCAGACCCGGCAGGGTTTCATCCAGCGCGGCGCGATCCATGGATTCCTCGGGCTGAATCAACAGCTCATAACGGGCGCGATCATGCTGAATGAATTGATACCGGCGGAACTTACGCTTGCCGTGCATGACGCCGACCGTATGGCGAATGTAGACCGGCGTGATATAGCCGCCGGATGTGCTGCGGATGATGTCGACGCTGCGCGCGGTGACGCGCTTGAGGGTCGGATAGGTTCTCCCGCACGAGCACGCGGCGGGCCCGGCTATCGCGATGTCACCGATATCAAACCTTATAATGGGAAAGGCGTTATTGCCGAGAAACGTCACAATCACGCGGCCCGATTTGCCCGGGGCAACGGGTGTGTCGTGTTCATCCAGCAGCTCCAGATGGACATTGGGCGAGAGGATATGGAGCAGGCCGTGCTCGCATGCGCAGGCCAATTCCCCGCAGTCGCGGCTGCCGTACTTGTTGTGAATGCGGGCGCGGAACGTCTGGCGGAGAAACGCCTCCGTGTCTTCGGTCAGCGATCCGCCGGTGGTCATGATCGAGGTGAAGGCCGGGAGGGAAATGCCGTGATTGCAGGCATAGATGCCGATCTGCTCGAGTGCATCGACATAGGCAATCATATGCCCGCCGGCATGCCGCTTGAACGCGTCGATGTAATGTCGTATCTGATCGTCATCCATCTGGAATGCGTTGAGCAGCGTTTCGCGCGCCAAGCACGCCATGACCTGCTGGGGTCGAGATGTCTTCGTGCGCTGGATATCATGCATCGAACCCCACAGGCGGATATGGCGTGTTCCGAAGGGAAAACCCGCCATGTGCTGTTCGTAGAGCCGGGCCGCACGATCCTGATCGCGGAAACCGGCGTCGTGAATCACCGTGGTGGGTATGCCGGTCGTTCCGCCGCTGGTCACTTCCATCCATCCGTAGCCGCGCCGCTTGCCGCTGCGTTCATACTCCGCAAGCAATGTCGGAGTCATCATCGACCGGTAATGCTCGTGGAGTATATCCTTGCTGATAATCGGAAACGCCGAAAGCGGCGCGCCTGCGGACAGGGACAGCTTCTTGTAGTGTGGTATCTGCGAGGCGGCGTGATCGAGCAGCGCGCGCAGTTCCCCGTCGCGCCACGCGGCAAGCCGGTCCGCCGGCCAGCGCTCCATGGCCAGAAGGCGTCGGTAGCACCGGTCGGCGCGCGACCCTATCAGGCGCTGAAGGATAAAGAAGGTTTCGAGGCGGATACCCATTGCGGTCTATCGTTCGATGTGTCCCTTCCAGCCGGGCGGAGGAAGATAGCAGCGCGGTGCATGCACGGACGCGAATCCTTGGCCGGGCGTGCCGTCCCTTTCTATGACGACCTCGTCGCGATCAAACTGCCCCCATTCGGCATCAAGAAATGAACGCCGGTTGGCCAGGCAGGGGATCTTCTCCGGCGCGTATCCCATGAGGCAGGCCATCGTCGAATCCGCGAGGAACGGGTCCGAACAGCCGATCAGTATGCCGCTCTTCACCGGTAGCGGCTGCAGCGGGCCGTTGCCTTCGCCGGAGACAATTCCGTCGATCAAGGTCAGGTAAGCGCGTTGGTGTTTGTCGCACAACCGGCCGCCAGACGCCGGCGCGTATCGTATAATCCGATTCAGGTCGTAGATCATCCGCCAGATCGTGTCATTGCCATACCACGATCCGGCCGCGATGTAGACGCCGCCCTTTTGCAGGTTCTCGCGAGTGCCTTCCGTCCTGATGCCGCGCAGGCGCTTCAGAATCGCCCATCCGCGACGTGCGAACGAAAAGGCGAAACGCGATCGCTTCTGCAGCAGTTCGCGGATGCGGACCTGTGCGCGTATCGCGAGCGGTGTCGACGGCGAGAACTCGTCGCCGCCCTGCGCAGGCGTGCCTTTGCGGTGGTGCACGAGGTACGCCTTCTGCCCGTTGATCCCGACGAGATTCTTCAGCGCGCCGGTTATGCCGGCTTTCTGATGGGTCTTCATCTTCGGCAGGTTGATGAACAGATCCGACTCGAGGGCGCTGCCGGCGATCATGTAGCGATGGAAGCCGCTCCGGTGTGAGCTCGTGGTCAGGCCGGGATCGTAGTCGGAGACGCGGAAGTTCGGGCTGCGCGCGCTGATCGGATCGAGGTAGCTTTCGCGGTCCACGATTACTTCGCGATATCCGTTGGGGTCGCCGGCCGGCGCGGGGTCCATTTTCAGGAATCCGTTCACGCGGCGGAAGCGCTCGCGCCGCAGGTCGATCAAGCTTACCCGGGGAGAAGGGAGGGCGGCGTACTTGGCCTGAAGCGCCGTGAGGCCGCACTGGTCGTCCAGCTTTTCCCACTCGCAACTCTGCAGAGGCACATCGCCGACGATGATCCATTCCGCCTTCGCGTATTTCGCGATGCACGCGTCAATGACGGCTTCGATCAGGCGCGGCGACGTTACGAGCGCCTCGATCGGAAAGTGCGGAGAATCGGCGTGATGGACCCAGTTGGGTTTGATGCAGATCCGGCGGAAGTCTCCATCTGGAAGCAGGCATTGCACCAACGTGCGCAGCGACGCGGCGTCGTACCTGGCGGACATGACATGGCAGGTTGCGCTCATGGTGCTGCGGCGCCCGGCCCGCGGAAGAGATCCGGGTTCTCCAGTATCCAGCCGGCCACTTCGTGGGCGACGAGATCGTAGCCGGCGGCCGTCATGTGGTTGCCGTCGCGGAGGAAGATGGGTTGTCCGCGATGCGGTCTTAACGCCGGCAGGAGATCGAGGGAGGGAATCGCTTCCGCGTCGAGATGCGCCCGGACGTCGGCATAGGCCAGATTCTGTTCGTCGTCGCGATAGAGGAACTGCTCGTTCGGGTGGATGACGACGGCGAACATGATTCCGTTTTCGCTGCAGTAGTTCTTCACCTCGCTGATGACCGAGTTCATTCTGGCCCACGACGGATACGCGGTCTTCTGGTCCACGTAGGTCGGGGAGTAACCGCGCACATGATACATCGCGTTGTTGATAAGATCACGAATCTTCAGGATCACCCGGTAACGCTTCAGGGCGTCCATCCAGCCTTCGTTCGCGACGGCCACGTTCTTCTCGGGCGGCAGACCCGGCTGGCCGTGGAAAAACTGATACGGTTCCCAGTAGTCGTTGAAATTGAATCCATACACGATCACGTCGGGACGGAAGGGCGGCAGGACATGCTGCATCTGTATCAGGACCTGCCGGGCATTGTAGCCGCCGGTGCCGCAGTTCCAGACGTCGAATCGATCCCCGGCCCGCTCGTGCAGTCGCACGGCGACGCGCTCCGGCATATTGAAGCCGTGCGAGTTGAAAACGATGTCTTCTTTGAACGGGCCGGGAGCGAGCGTGTAATTGAGGCCGGGAATGGCCGAGGGCAGCACGGACTTGTCTTCGCTGTCCTTGAGCGCGGTCATCTGGCGCCGCTCGATCGCGCGAAGCATCACCTCCGCGGCCGTCAGCACAGCGAGGGTGGATAGGGCCAGCAGGATCAACGTGAATGCGATTTTCTTCATGGCTTCTTCGTGATGGACCAGTGGAACCGGCGTGGCAAGTCGCATTCCGTTTCGCAACGGAGCCTCGTCGTCGTCTCGCGCGTTCCGTAGAAAGGTGATGCGGACGCGGTTTCGATCGCGGGCTTCGTCGGTGTCGCGATTCGGAACGCCATTCCGCCCGCGATCACGACATCCGCGCCGGTTGCGTCCACGGACACCTGGCTGCCGGGCGCCAGTATCAGGAACCACTCCACGACACGCCGTCCTGCGCCGGTGATTTCGTCCGTGATGGAGACTCCGTCCGCCAGGGCAAGGGATCGCGTGGTCGTCACGCCCGGTGTCGGCGAGAAGCGGATCGTGATTCCCTGCGGACCCGAATCGATTACTTGTGCGGGCGCTTCCGGGCCGGGCAGGCTGAAAAGTCCAGTGTGCCGCTCCCGCCGGTCGGCGTGGTGTTCGGCACGGTCGATCCGTATGGTGTTGTGCGATGTGGTTGAGCGAAACGCATGACGCGCTTCAGGGTCGGGCGAGTAGATATAGCTGCCGGGATCGATCAACAGGCGCGCGCCTTGATGATTCAGGCAGAACGATAGCGTGTCGCAGTGGGCGTGGGCGCCCTGCCCGCGGAATCCCACGCCGCCGAATTCCACGGCGAGCGTCCAGGGGCCGGCTGAAAAGCGGGTCCAGCCGCTATCGGGGTAAACGGCGGTCGGGCGACATGGTCCGCATCCGAGTCCCAATTGGCCGGCCAGGACAAGCAGAACCTCGGCGCGACCTTGCGATCGCGACACGAAATCGAGCGGCAGGACGCGACCTCCATCATCGTCGCCGAAGCGGAACACGTCGCCATCGATGTCCTGCATGTCGGCCATGATCCGGTTCATTCGCAGAAGTCGCTCGGTAAACGCGGACAGGGGCCGGATGCCGGGAAGCGACGCAAGGAGCAGGGCCATTTCGGTCACGAGGGCGTGGTAGGGCAGCGAGGCCTCATACGCGCCGCCGTCCACGAAGCTCTGCGACAACAGCGCGTGTTGGAACTCCCCCGATGCGAACGCGAACCAGCGATGTGCGTCAGGCGAGCCGACGAAGCCGGCGCCAAGAACGGAGAGGCCCAACAGGTCGGCGAGATAGTGATTCGACGAAATGAATTTTGCCTCCAGGCGCGTTTCGATGACCCTCGCGTGGTTCCACATCAGGCGGCACCACGCATGAGATCCGAATGCTTCGGCGAGCCGTCCCCCGGACACGCTGTCGGCTGCGGCCAGGTTCACGGCGCGGATGGCGACCTCCATCGCATTGATCCATGATGGGCCGTCCGCATTGGTGTTGGCATCCAACCACCGGCGCAGTTTCGACGCACTTTCGGACGGCGTTTCCGTGCCCATCGCCTGGGCCAGGAACAACGCCTGAAGCCGCCCGAACTCCCAGATGAGCTTGATGTCGCCGCGGATGTCGCGCTCCGCGAGTGGCCCCCGGGCACAGCGTTCGAGCAGGAACGACTCATCAAAATCCTGCCGGAAAACACGTGTCCAGGCAAAAGGTTGTGCGCCGGTATCACTTGCGCGCATCCAGGCAAGAAGGACATCCCGCCACGCCGGCAGGCCGGCCCAGCGGACGCCGATCGGTGGGTCGGCGAACACGTGCTTGTCTGCAAATCCGCACCGCGCCATCACCTTGCGCGCGAGGAGGTGCGGATGACGGCAGAAGGGTGAACGGAAGACGTTCTTAAGTCGTGCGTCCATGGGCCGCTATCGCTTCATCAAAAAGCGCTGCCAGTTTCGTTGTCGCCTCTATGGCCCGGTACCGCAACCGGTTTGTCTCGTTGAAGGACCACAATTCGCCGTTCTGGTGTCGGCGCCAGAAGTCGCGGAGTCCGGTGGCGATGCCCGTAGCGGTATGGGGACAGACGAGGCCGGCGTTGACGTCGCAAACGATGTCGCGTATTTCACCCTCGTCGGCTATGGCGAGTACGGGAACCGACGCCCCCATGGCCTCGAACAACTTGCCGGGGATGTGAATCGCATCACCGGGAGCCTGAATCAGCAGCGACACATCGCTTGAACATAGTTCGCGCAGCGCCTGCTCGTGTGTCATCTGGCCGAGGCGGTCGATGTACGGCTCGAGGCCGCGTTCCCGGATGGCTTCGTCGATGCCGGCCACCCCGATCACCGAACCGGCCCAGCGGAAGCGGACGTCGTTCGGCGTGATCTGTTGTTCGTTGATGAACTGCTTCAAGCCGTCGAAGAACGACATCGGACTCCGGCTCGCATACATCGCGCCGATGTAGGAGATGATCATGGGTCGCGGCCGAGGCACAATCGAATGATCGGGGTATTCGGCCGGATCGTAGAAGTTGTAGTTCAGCGCCACGGGAGCAGGCAACTGGCTGGCATACGTCGTGCTCAGATAGTCCGCGATACCTTGGCAAACCGCGCTCACCCGGGTCGCGGAGGCAATGACGCGTCGCTCAAGCCGTCGGTGCACCAGGCGGTGAAGTGCGGTGGGCTGGGCCAGGTGGTAGTACGGACTTCCCGTCCAGAGATCGCGAAACTCCATCACGCAAGGCAGGTCGAGTTTGCGGGCCAACTGCGCGGCCACAAGCAGGTTCGTGCGCGGCGCAAGAGACGCAAATAGGACATCGACCTGATTCTCTCGAAGATAACGGCGAGCCGCTGCAATCGCCGCGCGCTTCCACGTTATCTGCTTATCCGGGATCATGAACCAGCGGTTGATTAAGCTCGTCAGCCGGTTGTCGCGATTGGCCGGCGCACCTCCAGAGCCGGTTCCGTGCGAGCGCCGCGCCTTTCGGTACAGCTCGGCAAGATCAATGCCTCCGGCGCGCAGGCATTCAAGCGATGCCGGCACGTCGGCGGTGGATCTCTGCGTTCGCTCCGACGTCAGCACTACCGGCTTATAACCCGCGGCGGGCAGATGACGTACGATCCGGCGTAGCCGGATCGGGCCCATCTCCCACTCGTCGAAGGAGTGGTAAATTACAAGAGCACGTCTCATCGGGCGTCAGGGGAGAAAAAGAACTTTTCCAGTTTCAATGCTTTGTTGTGCTGCAAGGGTCAATTCGCTGGATCTAAGAAAGTTAGGGGTGTTGAGCGCAGGCGAGGGCCGTCCGGCTATCGCTCTTATGAACGCCGCAATCATGGCGGCCTGACCCTTATCTTGGCGTTTCAGTGATTCTGTTCGCGTTCCTTTTGCGTCGTGTACGGTGAGCGAAGTGAAATCGTCAAGAATAACTGCGACATTTCCAGCGAAGACCTCGACACGTTCTTTCGAAAGATGCGGGGACCCTTCCGCCGCGTAAACAAGTTGGCCGACGGAACCGTTACGGAAGGTTACGGTTACAGCGAAATTGGAGGACGCGGGCAGGTCGCGTCGTTCGCTGTTGAGCCCCGCGGCAAACACCGATACCGGTTCCGAGGCGGTGATGAAGCAAAGGTAGTCGAGAAAGTGACAGCCTTCGCCAACAAGTCGACCTCCGCCGGTAGCCGGATCCTGCGTCCAATGGTCGGGCGGCAGATGGCCCGCGTTGACGCGATACGTCATCATGACCGGCCCTGTGACCGGAAGGCATTGACGCAACTTCACTGACAGAGGACTGAAGCGGCGATTGAATCCCACGGCGAGGATCGTCCCGGCTTCCGCATGCGCTTGCCGAATCTCGTGAAGGTCTTCCTGCGTGAGCGCGAGCGGTTTCTCCACCCAAACATGTTTGCCCGCCTTCAGTGAGGCGATGGCGTATGCCGCATGGGAGTCGTGCCGCGTGGTGATGAAGACGATGGACGTGGACGGATCGGCGAGCACTTCATCGGCCGTCGATGCCGCGAAAGCGAAGCCGAAGCGCGAAGCGGCGGATGCGGCGTGCGCCGGTTGGCGCGTGGCGACGCCGCGTAGGTTGACGCCATCTATCTTCTGCAGGATTGGCAGCAGGACACCCTCGGCGTATCCGCCCACACCGATGAAACCGATACCGTTGCCGCCCGCCGCAGTGACCGCCGGCTTCGTAACGGTGGCGACCGGTCTTTCGGCGTATTGCAGGATGATGCCGACGCGATCCGGATTGGGCGTCGCGAGAAGCGCGTAGGCGTCGGATGCCCGGTCGAACGCAAAACGATGCGTCGTCAGATGTTGGACATTGATTGCGCCGCCGGTCGCCAGATCGAGAAACGCTTGCATGTTGCGTTGTTCGGTGAAACGGACATAATCGACGGGATAGTCGATGCCGGTTTCCTCGTATGTCGGGTCGTATCTCCCGGGTCCGTAGGATCGCGAGAGTGTGAAGCTTAGTTCCTTGCGGAAGTACAATTCGCGCGGAATTTCCATGCCGGTCGCGCCGACCATCACGATGCGACCGCGCGACCGCGCGATTTCGCCCGCGAGGATAACGGGGTCGCTGGTGGACGTGGCGGCGCAGATCAACACGGCGTCCGCCCCGAGGCCGCGCGAGGCCTGCATGATGGCTTCGCCGGCCTGTCCGGAATCAACCGTGGCCGAGCATCCGCACGAGAGGCCTCGTGCGCGTGCACTGGCCGATGGATCGATCCCGATCACGCGACACCCGGCCGCGCGAAGCAACTGCACGGAGAGAAGTCCGACCAGCCCCAGCCCGATGACGGCCATGGTTTCGCCCAGGATCGCGCCTGATTGGCGGACGCCCTGCATGGCAATTGCGCCGATGGTGGTGTAGGTGGCCGTTTCATCATCGACTGCATCGGGGACGATGGCGCACAGGCGATGTGGAACAGCAACGAATTCGGCGTGATTTGCGTAGCCGATTCCGCCGCAGGCAACGCGAGTGCCGGATATCATTCCTTGCGCCGCAGCGTCGGACTCGACGACCGTGCCGGCGCAACTGTAGCCAAGGGCCTCGCAGCCCGCATACTTCCCCTCGATCTGGTTGCGCAGCGCGCCGATTCCCCGCGACATGAGCGTGTCGAAGCCTTTCTTGATCAGATCGGGTTTGTCGGCTATGCGCTGGATGAGCGATCGACCCGTCGCGGCTACGAGTGCGCTCTCGGTTCCGGCGCTGATGACCGATGCGTTCACGCGCACGAGAATCTGGCCGGCCGCACGCTGGGGCAACGGCACGTCGGCGACGACAACCTGACCGGATTTGCGATCCTGCAGAATCTGTTTCACGGGATTCTCCTTACGACACTTGTTTTGGCTCGGCGGGAGCCTCGCCCTCCCATGGCGTTACATTCAATCAGTCGAGGGGAGGGCGAGGCTCCCGCCGAGCCGCTCTAGTTATGGGCCAATGCCCGCTCAATTACATCCATCACCCGCGGGGCGGTGCGGCCGTCCCACAACTCAATTTTCGGCACGATGCGGGGGCGCCGCATTGATTCATCCGCCAGCGATGCCAGCGACTCCGTCTCCGGATTGACCAGTCGGTTGGTGCCTTGCGTGACGGTGACCGGACGTTCAGTGTTGGGGCGCAATGTCAAGCAGGGGATTCCCATATACGTGGTTTCTTCCTGCACGCCGCCCGAGTCCGTGATTACCAGCGCGGCCGACGACTGCAGCCGGAGAAAATCGAGATAACCGAGAGGAGATAGGATTTTGGATTTTAGATTCTGGATTGCCGAGTGGGAGGATTGCAGATTCCTCTGCGTGCGCGGGTGCATCGGGAAGATCACGGGCAGGTGGTTCGCGACCTTCTCCAGCTCGTTGATGATACGCAGCAAGTTATTCGGATTGTCCACATTCGACGGACGATGAAGGGTCACGGCGACGTATTGGTTTTCCTGAACAGCGACGTCGTGCAGAATGCGGCTTTCGCGCGCGCGGGGGAGAAGTTGGACCAGGCTGTCGATCATGATGTTGCCGACAAAGTGGATCTTGTCCGGGGCGACGCCTTCGCGCCGCAGGTTATCATCCGCATCGGGGCTGGGGGTGAGGAGCAGGTCGCAGATCGCATCGGTCACCAATCGATTGATTTCCTCCGGCATGGTGCGGTCGCCACTGCGCAAGCCGGCCTCGAGGTGGGCGACCGGGATGCCCAGCTTCACCGCGACGAGCGCGCCCGCCGCGGTCGAATTCACGTCGCCGACAATGACGAGCAGGCTGGGCCGTTCCTTCATGAACAGTTCCTCCAGCGCGATCATCGCCCGACCGGTCTGCGCACCGTGGGTTCCGGAGCCGATGCCGAGAAAATGATCAGGTTGCGGCATTCCGAATTCCTTGAAGAAGATGTCGTTCATCAACGGATCGTAATGTTGTCCGGTGTGGATGACCACGGGGCGAATGCGGTCCGCGCGGTTCATTTGGATTTCCTTCCACAGTGGGAAGATCTTCATGTAGTTCGGCCGGGCGCCGGCCAGCAGGGCGATGGATGCGCGAGGTTTGTTCATGGTGCAGTTTCCGATTTGATTTCGAGTTGCCCGATCCAGCCCGGATGAGGAGTAAACGGAGGCACGGGGCAAAGCCAGCCGGCGGAGAAGAACGTGGCGGGATCGAGGCGACTTCCGGCGAAGATAATTTCCAATGACTGGAAATCCGGCATGCCGAAATTCCAGTCATTGGAACGCATGATGCTGAAGGTCTTGATGAGGCGCGGGTCGAAGCCCATCAGCCGGGCGGTGACGAGGTCGACGGCGAGCAGGTTTTCCCCGGCGACGAGGACGCCCGCGGGACGTGCGGTGGGGGCCAGCGGGCCTTCCCGGTCGCCACCGATGATACCATCGACTACGGATAGGAGTCGGCGGCGGGGCGTGATGCCGATCGATCCGTCGCTTCCGGCGAAGTGGATCACCGCGGCGAGGTCGGCGGTCATGCGCCAAGCCGAATCGTTGCCATGCCAGTTGCCTGCGTCGAGCGAACGGGCATCATTGGAGATAGGGCGGAACGGCTTGATGAAAGTGCGGTAGGCCGCGCGCAGAATCTTATAGGTAGCGTCCGCGAACCGGTTCTGGCGGGCGAGCAGGACGTCGAAAAGTTTGCGCTGTCCGCGGATCAGCGTCGCATCGTACGCGGCGCTGGAGTCGGGCAATTGGTCCCCACCCTGGCTGGGTGAACCGAGCCGGTAATGCACAAGACAGTTCTTGTTGGTGTTGATACCTACGAGGCCCTTCAGGTTCAGCGTCACGCCGACCTTCTTGTGCACCTTCATCTTCGGCAGGCTGATGAATACATCGGCATCGAGCACGGTGCGGGACACACTATACTCGTGCGTCTCGCCGTGGTGGCGGGCGATGGTTTCGCGCCGGTCGTAATCCGCGCCGTAGTAGTTTTCGGAAGGCAGTCCGTAGAACGCGCTTTTCCGGCCAAGGTTGACGACGACACTGCCGGCAGGATCGCCCGGGCGGGTGCGGCGGTTGGAGGAGAACGCGGGTTGGCGGGCGTCGATCAACTCGAAATTGCGCAGGTCGCACACCTCGATGGCGAAGCCGAAGCGCTCGCGATAGAAATCCTGAATGGTGTCGAGCCTTACCGCCGCGGCGAGTTTATCCCAGGAGCAATCCATCTGCGGCGCGTCGGCGACGATCATACGGCCGCGGCCCGCGAGCGCGATGTATACGTAATCGATGACCGCACGGATGACGGAGGGGTGGGTGATGGAGGCGAACAGGTCATCGCCTGACTGATTGCAGTCGAGGACGAAGTTCGGTTTCAGCACCACGGTGTCGCCCGGCCTGATCAGGTGACCGAGCGGATTCCAGTCGGCCGACCCGTGCCGGACCGCATCGTATCCGAGCGCGAAGAACAAGTCGCGCAACAGCGCATAGGCCGGATTCGGCTCTGCGGATTGTTCGCGGAAACGGCATTCCGGAAACACGCGGTCCGGATGATACGGCGGCGTCCGGTTGTAGGCCGATTCCGTAAGGCCGGCGGCCACGCGGTTCATGGTTCGCGGTCTCCGTATTGAATCGGCAATTCCTGGAGAAGGAAACGGAATTTGCCGGATTTGGTGCGCGGGATGGAGTCGACCTCGCGCAGTTCGAGTTGAACATCGCGGCCGAGTTTCGCCGAGAGGCCGGCATAGATCCGGGCCAGTTTGTCGGAACCGAGCGCCGATGCCGGCACATAGGTGAAAACGACGTGGCCGCGCTTGGATTGCCGGAGCTGGAATTGGCGGATGCCGTCGAAGATCTCGTCATGCATGTTGATCGCCGTCATCGAGATGTAGCGGCCCTGGGCGGTGACGATGACCTCTTGGGCGCGCCCGGTAATCTTGTCCATTAGCATGAACTGCCGGCCGCAATCGGGGCAGGTGACACCGCCGAACACGGCGCGGTCCATCGTCCGGTAGCGAATGAACGGGGTCAGACGGTTGTGGAAATTCGTACCGATGATTTCGCCTTCCTGATGGAGGCCGACGGCGCGACCCGCCTCGTCCGCGATCTCGGTGTGGGCATAGAATGGACGCGAGTGATAGCGCGTGGACTTTTCGCACCACGGCGCCAGCGTGACTTGTTCGGCCTGACCGTACCAGGCGAACAATCGGGTATTCGGCAAGACCGCGCGGAATTTTTCCAGCTGCCAGTCATAGACGTTTTCCGAGCCGAGCAGGACGAGGTCGAGGTGGCCGGCCAGGCTGGCCCCGGCATTGCGCATAAGGTCGCAAAGCAGGTTCAGCGATGAAGGATAGGCCTGGAGCGTGCGGATGCCCGCGGCGCGGATGGCGTCGAGATAGTGCGGGAGGGTGTCGGCGGTGAGATAGTAGGAGGAGAGACGGAGTTCGCGTTGGTAGGGGTCGTAGTCGGAAACGTGATCAGGCGTGCCGATGAATCCGCCGCGAAGGATGGCGCATTTCGTGCCGGGTTTCCAGCCGACCCAGGACCAGCAAGAGTGCATGAATGCATTTTCCACTTGGCGGGTGGTGCTTGAGTAATAGAAGCCGAACGGGATGCCGGTCGAGCCGCCGGTCGTACCATACATTCCGCGCAAGTTTGGATTGCTGAAGGCCTGGAGATTGTCGCGGATCATCTCCTTCGATACGAAGGGGAGGCGGTAGAAGTCCTCATAGGTCCGGATGTCATCCGGTGTCGCGCCGACGTTGCGGTACAATTCGCGATAGCCTTCGGTGTTCTCGTAGGCGTAACGGACCATTTCGCGGATGCGTTCAAACTGCCAACCAAGGATGTGTTCGCGGTCCCAGGTCTGCGCATTGTCAAGAAAGTCGCGCCACCGCCGGTAGTGGTGGCCCAGTCGCGCCTGATACGGAATGAAGCTGGCGACTTTCCGGATAATGAGGCGTTGCCGGATGCCCGGACGGAGTCTGCGGCGTTGAAGCGTGGCGGCGTTTTTCTTGAGCAGTACGTCGCGATAGAATTCTACGTGTTCGATGGCGATGCGTTCCGGGTCATTCAGCGACAGGACCTTGGCTCGACCGTGGCGGCCCATCTCGCGGCAGGTCTCGGGGGCGCCGATTAGCTTGTCGAGGTTGGCGGCCATGCGATCGGGATCATCGATCGGTGATAGCAGTCCGTCGACCCCGTGTTCCACCATGTCGGGAATTCCACCGGCCGTGGTGCCGACCACCGGCAGGCCGGCCGCGTGGGCTTCGGACAAGATGTTCGGCGAGGTGTCCATCCGCGAACCGATGACCAGCAGGCGGGCTCGTTCCATCAGGGTGCGCACCTCTTCGCGAGACTGGTGACCGGCGAAGGTGATACGGTCGGCGACGCCCAGCTCGCGGGCCAGTTGTTTCAGTGGTTCGCGCAGGAAGCCATCACCTGCCACCACCAGCCGGGCTTCCGGGTTCGTGCAGGCGGCGAATGCGCGCACGACCACATCGGGACCTTTGATGCGGTTTAGCGACCCGATGCAGACCATGAGCGGTTCGCGGAAGTCGGGTCGGTTGGCGAAGAAGTTCGGATCCACCGCATGAGGGATCACGCGCACCACCGCACGCGGATTGTGGCCGGTCACCCAGTGGCGCGCGAACACGGTTTCCGCGATGAAGGCATCGCTCCGGAACAGCGTCCGGCTCTCATCGCGGATGTAGACAGCGAGTTTCAGGGGGTGGATGTTCCGGTACTCGACGGTTTTTTCGATGATGCCCTGGATGAACACCACGCAGGGCCAGGGGAGCCGGACCGCGATGCCGGCGCACCCGGTTTCGATGCCGAATCCCTGCACGAGATCGGGGTTGAATTGCGCGATCGCTTGCCGAAGGGCCCAGGCGCCGGGCCAGTAGCCGTGGAACGGATCGGAGCGGATCGGCTCGTATTTGGGGATGAAGGTGTAGTTCACCCCGTTGACTTCGGCGTGATGCGTCCGGTTGACGGCACGGCTGTGGATGAAGACGGCGACGGTGACATTGGGGAGCCGGGTCAGTCCTTCGCTCAGCGTCTTGACCCAGGTCGCGGGATGCTCGCCATAGCGGTACTTCGGCTTTATGACTTCAGGCGGGAGCACCGCGCTGGCCGGATAGGGCGCAATAAAGGCGATGCGCAGGGGTTTTGTGGAAACGGGCTTGTTCATGATGGACCGGCGGAAGGGCGGATCGGCTAGGTGCGGCCGGGTGAGAACCTGGCCATCCGCGAACCGTGGACGAAACGGGCGGACGGAGTCGTAGTGATACTCGACGGGGCGGTGGCCGTCGGAATCTGATCGCGGACCTTCTCGCTCGAGTTATAGATGACGATCATCACCGCCAGGTTAATAAACATGATCGGGAACGATTCGCGAACATCGCCAAAGATCAGGTAATAGGCCGGTACCGAATACAGGACCTGCACGAGAAAGTAGTTGTAGGCGCGTTGCATCAGGGGTGGGCCCGCGATTTCACGTTGTCGCCGGTACATCTCGAAGGCCGCGGTGATCATGAATGCCGTTCCGAAAATGAAGCCGAACAAGCCGGTATCGAGAACAAGCGAGAGCGGTCCGCTATGGTAATTGTGGCTGAGGAAGGCGTTGAGAGCCCAGTCGGTCCGGACGCTGATCGCCATCAGGTCGCCGGGATTGACGGTGAACCCTTTGCCGATAAGCAGGTAATTAGGCACTTCATCCCACGCCATTTCCCAGACCACTGTGCGTACCGAGGATGATTGGCTCGCCTCATATTTGATGTCCCACGGGATCGGGGCCATGGGCAACCACGACAGCGCCCGTTGCATGGCTCCGGGCATATACGGGATCAGCGGATAGCACAGAAGCAGGGCGGCCATGGTGCCCATGCCGATCATGACCATCCGCGATCTACGGAATTTTAGGTTGGAATTGAAATACGTGTAGAGTACCAGCGTGCCGATCAGCCACAGCACCTGTCCGCGAAAGCCGGTGAATCCGATCAGCACAAACGCGATCAGCATGAAGAAGGCCAGCAGGCCTTTGTTCAGGCCGCGCGCCGGAATAAGGATCAGGGCGAACAGCACGATAGATCCGGCCACACTGCCCGCCATCTGGTAGCGGACCATGCCGCCCGACTGCGAGGCCTCCAGCGAGCTGATCAGTCCGCCGACGTACGCCTCAACGAATGCGTACTGATGGTAGATCGAGCCATCGCTGAACGTGAATATGAGCTGGGCGATGAGGGGCAGGGTGCTGAACAGGAGCATCAGGATGATGGCCCAGCGGATCTGTTTCGGTTTGAGCGTCACTTGCCGTGCCGCGAGCAGGAATGCGGCGGTGATAAACAGCTTGATGTAGGCCATGCCGCCCCATGACGCGCCGCCCAGGCCGCGGATGCCGAGACCTCGCACGGCGGCGGTGACGATGATGACGAGCGTGAAGGCGATCAGGAAGTACTCGTATGGTTTGAAGCGGGCCCCGCCCGGCTTGAGGATGATCACCCGCGCCAGCATCAAGGCGGAGAATCCCGCGATGAATACATGAACCACATGCAGGCCCTGCGGCAATCCCGGGAAGACCAGCTTGCTCTGGGTCAGGCCGACGATCAGCACGAACCAGTTTGCGGGCGAGTTGATCAGGAAGATGAAGATCGGGGCGGCGAGCAGCGTCAGGTGAACAAAGTATCCTTGCGTGGTGAAGCCGTAGGCTGCGATGCCGACGACGACCAGGACTCCGATCAGGGCGATAATGGATTGAGGTAGCACGGCGTTGGAAATCCTACATGATGTCAGGCGTTGCGTATATCGTGATAAAGGCGGAGGTATTGGTCGGCGACGACCGGCCAACTGAAGACGGATTCGGCGCGGGCCCGGCCAGCTCGTCCAAGCCGCGTTGCGCCATCGGTATCCCCAAGCAGATCGAGGATCGCGGCGGCCGCCTGTTCCGGATCGCCCGGCGGCACATACCGGGCGGCCGGACCGGCGTAGTCCCGGGTGGCGGGCAGATCGGTAACGACGATGGGGGTGGCGAGGGCGAGTGCCTCCAGCAGGGCATCATTGGCCATGGCGTGGGTCAGGGGCAAAAAGAAAACCGACGCGGTTTCGTATTCATCGCGCAGGGCTTCGTCGGACAAACCGGACAGGAGTTGCACGCGCGGGTGATCGCCCCCCAATGCGTTCCGGGCGGCTTGCTGGGTATCCGGATTGGCCACCACGATGAAATCCGCATCGCATGCTCCTGTCTGAAGCCGCCTCAACGTCTGCGCCCAGGTCCCGTAATCCCGCAACCAGTTTCCTACGGTGAGAATGCGGGGGCGGGTGGGCTTCGCCACCCGGCCATGCGGACGGAAAAAATCTGTGTCCACACCCAAGGGAATGTTCTCCAGCCGGGATGCCGGGAATATCTCCCGGTATTGCTCGACATGGCTGGCGCACTGCACAACCACGGCGTCCGCACTGCGCACGCCGGCGAGGAAGCGACCGACTTTCGGGTCGCTCGTACGCGGAGCCTTGAGCCGCTCGTACGGTTGATGACAGGTGGCGATGAGGCGGTGATGGCGCTTCCATTCGTGGGCGCGGAACATCGTGTTCTCGGGAAAGAAGTAGTGCATCACCATGGGGTCGCGACGGCGGTAGTAGCAACGCAACCGGTATTCGGAGTAATACAGCCAGCGCCAGGACATCCGCCATTCCAGCGCATGCGGCGTCCAGATCGGCCATGGCGTGGTGGCATCGATGACGATCTGGTCGGACAGGGCTCGCGCCAAGCCATGAAACGCGGTGTGCGGTCCGTGGTGCCGGAACGAGAATCCGAAGATGACGGCTTTGGCGTGATCGTTCATCATCGGGTCAGGCCGGGATGGACGCCCGGCGGCGGAACAATTTGCGGATCAGGTCGCTCGCCTCCGTTCGGCCGAGGCAAAGGGCCAATCCGGCTGGCAATAACAACGCGCCCGTTGCGCCGGCGATGGCGGTGCGGGCCAACGGATGGGTTATCGCGATAGCATCGGTGGCGAGCCGGGCCAGTCCTCCGCCCGCCACGGCGAGCGCGAGCGGAACCAACGTGCGCCGCGCATACACGCCGAGGCATCCGGGTTGGAGGTGGCGGACGAAGCTGACGGAGGCCATGAAAGCCCAGCTGATCACGCCATAGACCAGCCACGCCCACGCCGCGCCTTCGGTGCCGCGCGCCTTGATGAGGACCTGCATGATCGCCGGGTACCAAACCAGCGCGGTGGTGTTGTAGATCGCGGCCTGCCTTACCGAACCCATGGCCATCTGGAGCATGTAGAAAACCGACGCATTGGCCAGCGTGTAGGAGCCGGTGATGTAGATCGCCATGATTCGCCAACCACCCGCGCTGATTACCGGTTCATGCGTCCACGCGAGCAGGATGTCGGCTGCAAAGAACGCCACCGGCGCCGCACTGGCCGCGGCAAGCGCGGATACCACGGTCGCGTTGCGGACGATATGCCTGACCATCTTCGCGCGGTCGCCGACGGCGGCGATCTGGCAGGTCTCCGGATACGCCGCCATGAGAAACGGCATATACGCCATGTTAAGCAGGCGACCGCCCGCGATACCGGCGTTGTAGACGGCGAGCTGGGCGAGCGTCTCCAGCTTGCTGAGCAGGATCCGGTCGAACTGGGTGATAATGATGCCGATGCCGGAGGTCCACAGGATACTTGCGGACGGCCGCGCGATGGCGGCGACATCGGCCCGGCTGAACCGGGACGTTTCCGTCGCTCCGGCGGGCGGCAGGATGCGGAAGGCGCGAAGGCGCAGGACCGCGACGAGCAGTCCGGCGTTGAGCGCCTCGCCGGCGTAAAGCGCGACCAGTGAGCGCGTGAACACGACGAGCGTGACGGTGAGGGTGGCGCCGAGCAGGGCCATGCCGACCATAATGGCGTTCAACGCGACCTGACGCTGGGTACCGACGAAGACCGACTGGTACACGCCCTGCGGGAACGCGAGGCCGATGCGCGCGGCGAGTAACATGATCGCGATCTCCACGGTGCGCGGATCGATGGCCTCGACGCGGATCCAGTTCCGGCTGAGATAGCCGGCGCACAGGGCGAGACCCGCGGCGCTGGCGATCCCGATCCCGAGGTACACGAGCTCGAAGGTATGCGCCAGCCGACGCATGGTCGGCCGCGCCGCCTCCTCCGCATCTCGCCGCGCGAACTCGCGCTGGAGCGCGTGGGTGATGCCCTGCGAAAACACACCGAGCAACATGATGAGCGCGGAGAAAAATCCGATCAGCCCGTATGGTTCCAGCCCCAGGAACGCGAGGTACAGCGGCACTAGGGCGAGCGAGAGGATCGGACCCAGCAACTGCCCGCCCATGTTGGCGAGCGTGTTCAGGAGCAGGCGGCGATGCGGGGCGTTCATGGACGCAGGACCTTCCGTACGCGGCGCTTGAGGATGAGGGCGTTGATGGACAGGCAGGCGGCCAGGGTTTCCACGCGGCCAGCGGCGGGTAGGCCGGCTGCGGCGCACAAGCGCGCCAGCGAGGCGGCATCTACCTTGCAATCCGCGACGCGGAGCTGATGGCGGAACCACGCGGGTAGGCGCGCGGCCAGGTTCGGCCAGCCGGGGCGTCCGTCGAATTCGCGGCGCAACCATTCGGCATGGCGGAGCAGGGCTTCGCGTTTGGCGGCGCGGGTGGCGGGGGAGACGGAGGACAGGTTGTCGCCGCTGTACCGCCAGTTCACGCGCGGGCCTTCGATGGTCGCGATGCCGCGCCGCCGGCTGAAGGCGATCCATGATGCGTCATCACTGCACCACGCCAGCGGGTAGTCGACGAAGCCGTCGTTTAAGTCGAATGCGGCGCGGGCGAAGATGTATTCGCATCCGAAGCTCAAACGCCCGCCGCTCACGCGCTGGACCGCGAAATCGAACCCCGACTCGTGCGCCGGATGCATGGGATTCTCGCGCGTGACCGCGCCAATTGCGTCGATCGTCCGCGTGTTGAAACGGAACACGTCAGATCGTCCGCCGGCGGTTGCGTTCCGCCACGCCTCGACACAGCCCGGATCAGCGGTGTCGTCGTCGGAAAACAACCAGACCCACGGTTCGGAGGACAAGCGGACGCAACGGTTCCATTGCTCGACCAGCGACCGGCCGCCCGCGTTGTCGTCAAACCGCGTGTAGCGGAGATCCATCCGGTCGGCGAAAACCTCCACAACCGCGCGCAAATTCTCCGGGCTGGCATCGTCGCCGATGTATACCCGGAACGAACGGTCGGTCTGCGCCGCCAGCGAGGTCAGCGCCTCGCGGAGATAGGTCGCCTTGTAGGCCGGGATGATGATGGCGAGCGTTTCGTTCATGGCGGACACGATCAGGCGCGGAGCCGCGCGACGACGAGGAGGAACACGAATTCGAGATGCGGCGACGGGCGGCGCGGGCGCACGATGTTGGGATTCCAGATCGATTGTTCGCGCGGCAATTTCCCATTAACTGCCAATGACGGGTTGTCATAAAAAATATTCGGTACGCTAGAATAGTAACGTCCGAGCGTACCGCGCACGAGCCGACGCAAACGGTTCATACCTCTCACTAAGGTCCATGCTGCATATGGCCACATCAAAAGCGAGTGCAGGCCGGCTGGCCGCAACTCCGGATATTGTCCGTGGATGCTTTCTATCTCGAAACCTCGTTGTACCACGTGAGTGAATTCCCTTTCAGACAGCTCCGAACAATGAAATGGATTGAGTCCGTTTCGCAGACGATAGAGGTCGCGGTTGGGCGACGATATGACGAGGCGTCCGCCGGGTGCCAACACCCGGGCGCATTCATCGATGAACCGGGCGGGATCGGGCAGGTGCTCGATCGTCTCGAACGACACCACCACATCGACCGATGCATCGGGCAACGGCAGATCCAGCGCCGAACCCTCGATCGCGTTCACGCCGTAGCGGTCGCGCGCATGGCGGCAGGCTTCGCCGGAGATGTCCACGCCGGTGACTGACGCCGCCCCAGCCTCCTTGATCGAAGCGCAGCCATAGCCCTCGCCGCAAGCGACATCAAGCACTCGCCGTCCGCGACAGTAAGGAATGGCAAACTTGTAGCGGTAGACATGGTGCCAGAACGTGGCTGGATCGGCCCGTTCGGGTACCATGCGTTCTCCGGTGAATTCCATGATGGTTCCTGGTGGATCCGGCGCGCTCAGGCGGGCCGGCGGGTGATGAAGGTACAGATCGCCGGGTTTGTCTCGTCTTGCTCGACCTGGACCTCGAACCCGGCGCGTTCGAGCAGGGCGATGATGTCGGCACCGAATTCGACGATGACCATCATATCGCCCGCGGTCGTGCCGGGCAGTCCGTGGAAGGACGCCGGGCGCAGATGTTCGATGCCGCCGTCCGGACCGAGCCGCGCGCACGGCCGCGACGCCGCGCGGTTCCACACCACCGGTGTGGTGAACACATGCGCGCCGCCGGGCTTGAGGACGCGGCGGATCTCCGCCAGCGCGCGCGGCAGGTCGGGGATGTGCTCCAGCGTTTCCGAGGTCAGCACGAGATCGAACGATGCGTCGGCATACGTGAGGTGATGCAGATCCTCCGAACGCACCGGCGGCTTGGCCTGGTATTCGCTGTAGGCGAGGCCGGGGTGACGGGCGAGCCAGGCGTGGAGCTGGCCGCAGGCGTTCATCTCTGCCACGGACAACGCGTGGAAGCGCAGATGGTTGGTGAGTTCGCGTAGAGAGCGGCAGGACAGGCCGAGTTCGCGGTTCAGGTGGCGGACCAGCGTCGCGGCGAGGTGTTGCGAGCGCCGGTTACTGTGGCAAAGCGGACAATAGACGCCCTCACGCTCGTCGAACCAGGCCCGCCACTCTTGGTTTAATTCCCACATGGAGGCTAACGTATCTGAAATGATTTGGCGTCGATGTTCAACGCGATGCTTAGCGCAAACCGGGCAGCGTTCTCCCTTGAGAAAGCCGTTCACCATGATGGCCGGGCGTAATGAACGATGAAATGCCCGTCGAATAAATTGCAGATACTTATTCATTACGCCGTAAAGCGGCGAATTTATGCTTGGCTATCATTGAATAAAGGGTGCGAGGTTGTAACGAGAGTTCAGATAGATAAGTTTTGATCAGTACGTGTAAGTGGAAAATGTAAATTGTTTACCTCATCAGTAGAGAAGATGCTTTCGATCGTCAGTGCGATGAGAAACACATCCGTGCCGAACGAAACGCCACAACCGAACCGGCATTGCGAAGATGCTGCAATCGCCTTCCAGGAGACCAACCGTTCACGACACCAGCTTCTTCCATCCGCTGGCGGGATTGAATTTTGCCGGCGCGGACTTGAGATGTTTTGCTTCGATTTCTTCCGGCGCGAAGATCGCGATGGGATGATTGGCGTCATCAAAGGCGTGGGCGGTGATTGGAACGGCGACAGGATCGAAACCCATTAGCCGGGTGGTGATCCAGTCGTGAGCGGCGGGGTTGAGCGAACCGATGATCGCACCAAGCGGAACCGCATCGACCCGCAATGGTCCTTCGCCATCGCCGGCGATGATGCCGTCGGTGAGGTGCAAGGTGACGCGTTGCGGTCGATCTTGCAGCATCCCGCTCGCATCCGCATAAAGCAGGATTTTGTTGAGGTCGAGGCACATGCGCCAGACCGTGTCGTTGCCATGCCAACCGCCTTCAACGTTGATGGGCAGGCCGCGAATTTTATCGAACCACTGCAACTTAAAGGCGAGGCGGGTGCCCTTGCCGTAAAAGCCCGGCTTGTCGAGATGGTGGCGGTTAAACCAGTCGAGCAGGTTTTCGAGCAACCACTTGGGCATAGTGAATTTCTCGTAATTATCGCCGCCACGATTGGCCGCGCCTTTGCGGTGGTGCGGGAGAAACTCTTTGCTGCCGTTGATCCCGACCAGATTTTTGAGGGCGAGGGTGACGCCTGCCTTCATGTGGGTCTTGAGCTTGGGAACATTGATGACGAGGTTGGCTTCGAGGATATCCTTCGCGACCAGGTAACGGTGCCGGCCGGGTTGATGATTTTCCGGAAGCAGGTCCGGGTTATACATCGTTACTCGGAATTTCTTGTAATCCGCGGCGATTGGTTCAAGCAGGCTGTTTGTTCCGAGATCGACCAACGCGTACTGATCAAGCGGCTGAAGTTCGGTTTGCACCTTCAGCGCGCCGGGCTTGCGCATGGAAATGGTGCGGCGGAAATCCTTGATGCTTATGTGCGCTCCGTTGGAGCGCACATAAGTAATTAATTGCTCGAAGCCTTGCGCCATCAGCGCTTTGAAGTCGCACACTTGTACTGGCGCGTCGCCAACGATGAGCGAGGCGGGCTTGGCTTTGAGGGCGTAATCGATGATCGGGCGCAGCACGGAGGGATGCGTGTATAGGCAATCGAGTCCGCCCTTGCCTTCGTTGGCATGAAGCACCAGGTTCGGCTTGATTACGATGCGACCGCCCGGCTCGACCAGATCGCCGATGGGATTCCATTCCGGCTTGCCGAAGCGAGCGGCGTCGAGTCCGAGATCGCGGAGGGTGTTGCGGACGCTGTCGTAAACGCCGTTCGCTTTCGCGGAAACCGGACCGGTGTATTCGGGGTAGGCGGTATCCGGGTGGAAAGGCACGGCCTTTGGGTAACCGGGCGTGGTCCAAGCCAGTCCGACTTGTCGGACTTTTCTGACGTCTAGTTTGAGCGAGCTCATTTCTTTAGCAGAACCTGAATCACCGGGCTGTTCCATAGGCCATGTGCGCGGGCGCGGAAATCGTGCAGTTTCTGTACGCGCTCGGCAAGAAAAGCAAGGTCTTGATCGTTGGCGGCGCCGTTTTTGCGTTTTGCTTTCAGCCAGTCCTCGGACTCGTCGATGAGGTCGTCGGCGGTTTCGGTGGCGCGACCGACCATG
The DNA here is from genome assembly GCA_964470065.1 of uncultured Verrucomicrobiota bacterium. Classification (GTDB taxonomy): domain Bacteria; phylum Verrucomicrobiota; class Kiritimatiellia; order CAIVKH01; family CAIVKH01; genus CALMUP01. Next base: position 98,743 of record CAYYAR010000007.1, read on the forward strand.
TCGACCATGGCGCGACGGATGATTTTGCCGAACTCGTCGCCGGCTTCGTAGAAGTCTTTACGCGAACCCTTGACCCAGACTTTTTTCAGCGCACCCCATTGCTCAAGCTGACGCACCGACATGCTGGCGCTGCCCTTGCTGATGCCGAGCGCGTCGCAGAGGTCATCGAGCGACTGCGGTTCAGGGCTGAAATAGATATGCCCGTAGATTTGGCCCAGATTACGGCCAAACCCCAACGTCTGGGTCAAATCGCCCGCCGCCGCCACAAAGCGTTCACGGATGTCCACGGAGGAGTTCATGAGTGGTAGGGTTTAAGCGTGGGGGGGGGTCGGGGTTCGGGGTTCGGGACCTAGCGAGCTTTTGCCGTGGTTTTCTTTCCCGAACCCTGAACTCCGAACACCGAATTCCCTCCTCAATCCGCTTGGTCGCGATTCGCGAGGTACCAGTCGATGGTTTCACGAAGGCCGTCCTCGAAGGTGGTGGAGGAGCGGAACCCGAATTTTTGCTCGGCCCGGGAGACGTCGAGTTTGCGGCGAGGTTGGCCATTAGGTTTGGAGGTGTCCCAACGGATTTCTCCGGTGAAGCCGGTGAGGCGGGCGATGGTTTCGGTAAGGTCTTTGATGCTGATCTCGAAGGCGCTGCCGATGTTCACCGGGTCACTTTCATTGTAGCGTTCCGCGGCCATCACAATGCCTTCGGCGCCATCGCGCGCGAACAAAAATTCGCGAGTGGGGGAGCCGTCACCCCAGGCCTCGATGTAAGGTGCGTTGCGCTCCTTCGCCTCGACGCACTTTTTGATCAGCGCGGGAATCACGTGAGAAACACTGGGATGAAAATGATCGTGCGGTCCGTATAGATTCACCGGCAGCAGGAAGATCGAGTTGTAGCCGTATTCCTGGCGATAGGATTGCGATTGCACGAGGAGCATTTTCTTGGCGAGGCCATAGGGGGCGTTGGTTTCATCCGGATAACCATTCCAGATGTCGTCCTCTTTAAAGGGCACCGGGGTGAATTTCGGGTAGGCGCAAACCGTGCCGAGCAACACAAGTTTCTCCACGCCCGCCTTGAAACACTCGTGGAAGAGTTGCACGCCCATCAACAGGTTGTCGTAGAAGAATTCCGCGGGGTGCTCCATGTTGGCCCCGATACCACCGACCTTGGCGGCGAGGTGAATGACGAGATTCGGGCGCGTTTCCCTCAGCATATTGCGAACGCTTTCGGTGTCGCGCAGATCGCAATCGCTCATGCCAAGCGGATGGATTGCCTCGGGCTGACGTCGTTTCAAGGCATCGGTTACGTGACGACCAAGGAAGCCTTTTCCTCCGGTAACAACAACGCGGCGACTTTTCCAATCGAATGACATGAACACCCCCCGGGGATTTGTGTCTACACTTCGTGCCGGTCGCGTCCACAACCAGCGCGAGTGCGGTTTGATCTGAAGGCGCAATAAACCATTGCGTTCAATACAAAATGAACACTACCCGGGGTGTTTTGTGAACAAAAAAGTGATGCTTCGCGGAATATTCATGCGGTGTGATGGCGTTGACCTGCCGGGTCCAAACGGGTAGATATCAAGAGAGATGGAACGGGAAATCATTAGTGAACGCTGGCGCCTCGCCGCCTTGAGCCGGGATGACTTCAAGCATGCCCTGATTGTGGCCTGCATGATTGGATCGATCTTTGCCATGTTCCACTTCCTTGGTAACTCTTTGGACACCAAGGCTTTCGGGAAATCAGCAATCTCGTGGATGGTCGAGCGCTGGACCGATGATATCGAATACGGCGGCGATTACTCCCATGGGTGGCTGATTCCCATGCTCTCGCTTTATCTCGTTTGGCATCGCCGGAAAGAGATCGCCGCGGCAACCAAGCACGTCAGTTACACCGGGTTGGCCCTGGTGGTCGGCAGTCTTTTCCTTCATTGGCTGGGCATGAAGGCGCAACAAACGCGTCTGTCGTTGTTTGCCATGGTGGGTCTCTGCTGGAGCATCCCCTTCTATTTATATGGATGGCAGGTGGCCAAGCAGCTGATTTTTCCCTGTGCCTACCTGATTTTTTGCATTCCCTTTAACTTTCTCGACAGCGTGACCCATCCGTTGCGCCTCTTCGCCACCGATGTCTCCGCGGTTCTTCTCAACGGGATCGGGATTGGCGTGGAAGCCTCCGGCGCCCGCCTGCACTCGCTCACGCCGGGGGGATTTGATTTAGATGTGGCGGATGCGTGCAGCGGGATTCGCTCCCTGACCGCCATTACCGCCCTGACCGCCATCTACGCGAACATGACCCAGCGCAATCCCTGGAAACAGTGGCTCATCTTTGCTCTTTCCATCCCGCTGGCGATTGTCGGCAACATCGTGCGTGTGTTCACCACCGGCATCGTCGCCGAAGTGTTCGGCACGGACACCGCCATGCACCTGTATCATGACTTTTCCGGATTCATCATCTTCATCGTCGTCTTTGTATTGCTGATCAGTGCCGGGTCCATGATGGACGCACACTGGTTGAAGGAGAAAAAACAATGGTGGCTCGGACATCTTCGCACTGCCTCGTAATTATCGGTCTGGTCGCGCTCACCTCGGTTTTGTTGGCATCCACCGTGGAAACCGCCGGCTCGGACGAAACCAGCATTATCCCCGAATTGCCGGATCTGGTTGGTTCCTGGGTCGGGGACAACATCCTCTTTTGCTGGAACCCCAAGCATCAGGGCGTGTATGACCAGAGCACGCTCGAGGATCCCCGGTATTGCCCGGAACCTGATTGCGGCGGCGAGCTTGGACCCATGACGCTGATCGAGAAGTCCATGCTCCCGTCCGATACGATCGTGGTCAAAAAACGCTACACGCATTCCGACGGCCGGCAGTTGATCGGCACGATTGTGATGAGCGGCAAGGAACGCGCCAGTATCCATCGCCCCGAAACCTGCCTGACCGGTCATGGAAGCGAAATTGAATCCAGCGAAATCATCGATGTTGATTTTGCCGGTCGCTCCTCGATGGACGTCAAGATTCTCAACATGTTACGCAATGTGCGTGTCGGCGGGGTGCCCCGGTCCTACGGCAGCTACTACGCCTACTGGTTTGTCGGCAAGGATCGCGAAACCGCCAGTCATCACGCGCGTATGATCTGGATGGCCGCCGACCGGGTGTTGCACAACCGGTCGCATCGCTGGGCCTACATTTCCATTTCCGGAAACCGTCCGCTCGAGGAAAAAACCGGCGCTTACCGCGGCGAGATCAAGGATTTCATCTCCCAAGCCTACCCGCAGATGATCAGGCAGGAAGGTTAATTACGGTTCCTGCGCATCCGCGGATTCTCCGGAAGGTGTGGTATCGGTCGTTGATGCGTTCCATCCGGATGGCTCGCCGGCCTTGCGGAAAAGATCGATCAATTCATCCGTTTCTTTCCTGACTTCAACATATCGATCGCCTGCTATTGTAAGTCATTGATGTGCAACAGTTGAGTTTTCGATCGGAGTCACTTTGGGTGTCTCATGCTATGTGGCTTTGTATGGCGACCAGCTGATCTACGGCATCGTCCGTTGGCGTAGTTGATGGCTCGCGGCATCCGGCCGCATCGCGGCGGCCCATTGTGGGCGCTTTCGGTGTTGGGCTCTCGGTCGCGGACATGAGTCCTGCGACCGTTCGCCCGCCGTGAAATCGCCGCAAACTGGGCCTACCGCGATGCTCATTTCGCGTGCCGCGAAATGACCGGATGCCACTCGCACGCACGCATCTATC
>CAYYAR010000008.1:0-100842 GCA_964470065.1 uncultured Verrucomicrobiota bacterium
CTTGCAACTCAATGACTTACAACAGCAGACGATTGACATGTTGAACTCAAGAAACGCAAGCCAAGAGATCAACGCCGTCCCGGTACCGCGGCCAGCAGCGACCTGGTGTACGCATGCGCCGGCGCATCCATCACCTGCGCGCAGGTCCCTTCCTCGACAAGAACCCCCTGATGCATCACCGCCACCCGGTCGGCAATAAACTTCACCACGGAGAGATCATGGGAAATAAACAAATAGGAAAGCCCGTACTTCTCCTTCAACGCCAGCAGCAGGTTGATCACCTGCGCTTGAATGGATACATCCAGCGCGCTCACGGCCTCATCGCACACAATCAATTTAGGCTTCATCGACAATGCCCGCGCGATGCTGATCCGCTGGCGCTGGCCGCCGGAAAATTCATGTGGATAGCGATACAGTGCCTCCGGCCCCAATCCCACATCGCTCAACAAACCGCGCGCCGTCTCCACCTGCTCGGCCGCCGGCATCATCCCGTGCGCCACCAATCCCTCGGTCACAATTTCGTACACCGGCATGCGCGGATTCAACGATGCGTACGGATCCTGAAACACTATTTGCACATCACGGCGGATTTTCTTCGCCGCCGCGGCCGGGAGCCGGTAAATGTCGCGACCCTCGATCCGCACTTCGCCCTGTGTCGGCGGCGTCAGCATCATGATCGTTCGCGCCAGCGTCGACTTGCCGCAACCCGACTCGCCGACCAGCCCCAGCACCTCGCCGGCGGCCATCCGCAGAGATACCCCCTGCACCGCTTTCACATACCCGTGCACCCGCGAGAACACGCCGCGACGCAACGGAAACCAGACGTGCACATCGTGAAGCTCCAACAGCGGCGCACTCATGCCCGCCCTCCCAGTAGTTTCTCCGCCAGCAAACACCGGACAGACCGGCCGGACGGCGTCACCACATCCGGATGACGCAAAGCACAATCGTCCAACGCCACTGGACAACGCGCCCGGAAACGGCAGCCGGCCGGGTATGCCAGCGCCGAGGGCACCTGACCCGGAATCGTCGTGAGCCGCTTCACCGCCCCCGCGAGCGCCGGATTCGCTTGCAGCAAAGCCTCCGTGTACGGATGTCCGGGACGGGCAAACACGTTATCAACCGGCCCCTCCTCTACAATCTCCGAGGCATACATCACAATCATCCGTGAACACATTTCCAACACCACGCCAAGATTGTGAGTGATGAATATCACCGAGGTATCACGACCCTTCATTTCCTTCAGCAAGGAAAGAATCTGCGCTTGAATCGTTACATCCAGCGCCGTAGTCGGCTCATCGGCGATCACCAGTTTCGGCTCCAGCATCAGCGCCATCGCAATCATCACCCGCTGACGCATCCCCCCGGAGAGCTCGTACGGATAGGCATACATGCGATCCTCCGCCCCGGGAATGCCGACTTTTTTCAACCACTCCACGCCGGTTCGCCATGCCGCTTTGGTGTCGATCGCGCGATGGAATTGTTGCGTCTCCACCAATTGCCGCCCGATCCGGTGCAACGGCGATAGCGCGGTCATCGGCTCCTGAAAAATCATGCTGATTTCCGCTCCGCGAATCTTGCGCAACTCCGCTACCGGCAACGCCAGCAAATCACGCCCACCGAACCAGGCCCGGCCCGACTCGATCTTGCCCGGCGGCTGCGGAATCAAGCGCAACAGACTCATTGCCGTCACCGACTTGCCGCAACCGGACTCGCCCACCATGCCGAGAATCTCGCCCGGCTGTACATCAAACGACACATGATCCACCGCGCGGACAATGCCCTCGTCCGTCGTGAACGAGACGGCAAGGTCTTCAACTCTCAGCAGCGGCAAGGTCACGCGATACTCCACTGGTGAGGCCGGTTTGGAATGGTGATCAGTCGTTCCCGCCGCGTCACCGGCGGAACGCGAAATCCGCACGCCACCACCGCACATCGAACATATACAATCGCAAGGTTCATCATTCCATTCTCATAACCGGCTTTGCATCGTACGCATCCCGAACGCCCTCGCCGGTAAACACGCCCAGCAGCATCACCACAAACAGCGCCAGCGATGGATATAAAATCAGCCACCACGCCCACCGGAATGATTGCGCCTGCTGCAGCAACTCGCCCCAACTCGGAGTCGGCGGCGGCAACCCAAAACCCAGATAATCCAGCATCGCCAGTGATCCGATCGCCCCGACCAGCGAAAACGGAAAGAAGGTGATAATCGGGGTCAGGGCATTCGGGAGGATATGCCGGAACATGATCCGCGACGAGGAAAGGCCCAGACATCGCGCCGCATCGACGAACGGCATCGTGCGCAGGCGCAGGAACTCCGCGCGCACGTAATAGGAAATTCCTATCCAGTTGAAAATGCCGTAACAGAACAGCAGCAAGGAAAAACTCCGCCCGTACATCGAGCCGAGCAAAATCATTACGTAGAGAAACGGGATCGTGCTCCATATCTCGATGATGCGCTGCGAAACCAGGTCCACCTTGCCGCCGTAGTAACCCTGCAACGCTCCCATGATGATGCCAACGCCCATCGAGAACGCCACCAGCAACAAACCAAAGGTCATGGATGTCCGCAAACCGTACAAAATGCGCGCGAACACATCGCGTCCCGCCACATCGATACCCATCCAGTGCGACTTCACCGGAGGAAACGGCCATTGAATGTCATTGCGCTTTACGTGCACCGCGTATTCGACACCGCCGATCGTCACCGGTGGCGCTACGGCTAGTCCCTCAAACGCACGGGCCGCTATGTCCACCATCGACTGCTGCTGCGATTCATCCATCGCCGTCCAAAGATGTCCGGCCACAGACGACACGGTTAAACCGCGATCAATCGACAGGCGTGATTCGTGGCCCGCGAAAACCGTCTGCTCGCGAAAAGTCAACCGGACGTCGCGTGGCGGCGATGAGCGCGGCGCAAACGCCGTCATGCTGACCTCGGCTACCAGACGTGCGTTGGCGCGATTGGTCAACACCACCCGCATCGCATCGGTCGCCTGATTTGCCAGACGCGCCTCGATGCCGCGCTGGAAACCGGAAGGCAAATCCCAATGGTCCAGCGGCAGGAAGTGATCGGCCGATAGCGACCGCACCACGTCTCGCTGCGCGTTGATGTTGACGCTGCCCACCCGCGGCGTCGGCCGCAGCACCAACTCGACCCGTTCCTCATCGCGAAGCGACGCAGGATCGATGATCTCGTACGGCCCGTGCCGGAAGGGTGCAAAGATCATGCGATTGGCCGGATCGCGCCGGAATCGTTCATCTTGCTCGATATCCTTGTAGTTGGCCCGGGTCAGGCGCCCGCTGCCGGTAAACACATCGTCCGGATAAAACTGCAGCGCCGGAAAGTATGCGCGGCCCTCAAACCGCACATACAGAGGACGATCATTGCAAATCAATTCCGCGCAAAGACTGATTGCGTACAAGGCGACGAGCAAAACGAGCGAATAGAATCCACGCCGGTGGCGGCGGAATCGATTCCAACGTTTGCGGGCGAGCGGGTTCATTTGCGAAAGTGAATGCGGGGGTCGATGAGCACATAACAGAGATCGGATAGAACATTACCCAGCAGACCGAGCAGTGATGTGATCGCGAGGACTGCCATGAACACCGGATAGTCGCGACCGACGATGGCCTCAAGACTCAACCGGCCCATCCCGGGAATTTCAAATACCTGCTCGATCACCACCGACCCGGCGAACATCAGCGTGAGGATGCTACCGAAACCGGTGGCGATGGGAATCAGCGCATTGCGAAAGGCGTGACCCCACACGGCGCGGCGGAATGTACCGCCTCGCGCCAGCACGGTGCGGATGTAGTCGCTGCCAATCTGGTCGAGCAGCGAGTTTTTCATCAGCACCGTCAACACCGCGAAGTTGCCGGCGACGTAACACAGCACCGGCAGAAACATGTGCTGGAAACGATCGGCGATTTGCCCGCGCAAGGTCATCGTCGCAAAATTGTCCGACTCAAATCCCGCCACCGGAAAAATCGACCAGAAACCATCCACCGTTCCGCACAGCAGCATTTTCAACACCATGCCGAGCGCAAACGCCGGCATGGCATAGCCGGCAAACACCAGTACGCTCGATCCCACATCAAACGCCGTGCCCTGCCGGAGCGCCTTGGCGATGCCAAGCGGCACGCACACGATGTAGGTCAGGACAAAACTCGTGATCCCGAAAATCAGGGAAATCCGGAATCGGTCCTGAATAACCTGCCACGAGCTTCGGTTCGGATACTTGTACGACTCCATCGTGAGGCCGAGACGATGGTCAACCAGCCAACGCCAGTAGCGCACATGCACCGGCGCATCAAACCCGTAATGCTTCTCCAGTTGCTTCTTGTATTCCTCGCTGACCGAGGCGGCCGCCCCCGCCGCCTGCCGCGACTCGCCTTCCCCCAACCCGCGCATCCGCAACATCATCTGCTCCACCGGGCCGCCCGGCACAAACTGGATCAGCGTAAAGCAGACGACCGTGATGCCGAGAAACGTCGGCACAATCAATAGCAGGCGGCGGATGAAATAGCTGAGACGGTCCATTGGGATTACATGTTGAATCCGGGGACCAAGCCGTCAGCCAATGTTCGCCGCCTTACCATGTTGATTAACAAACCCATGATCGCACCAATAGTCGCGCCTTCCACCATTACCTCCCCGCCGCATCCTCAAACCGCACTTCCAGCGGCCGCGGCGGCAGGCTCTGATCCTCCGTCCTCGCCGCCTCCAGATCCGCCGCAGCGTCATCGTCATACCACCACAACGAGAATGCGGAACGCTCATCGCCATACTTCGACAGCACCTGCGGCGGCGTGCCGAATTTGTTCCAGTACAACAGTCGGGTATAATTCAAATTCCAAAGCAGGATGTAGGGCACTTCGCGCGTGGCGATGGCATCGAGCTTCCGCAACAAGGCATTGCGCTCCTGAATATCAAATATGACTTTTTGCTGTTCGATGATCGCGTCGACCTCCCCGTTTTTGAATCCGGTAATGTTGTTGCCGCTGGGCCGGTCGGCCTCCTTTGAATGCCACATGCTTTCCGGATCCTTGAACAATCCCGCTCCCCATGCCGCCCACGTCATGTCGTAATTGAATTCATCCATGTCCTTGGTCCAAGCCGCCCAATCCTTGCGATCGATCTTCAACTCGATGCCCGCGTCCTTCAAATCCTCCCCGTAGATGGCAAGAAATTTGTCGGTCGAGGGATCACGCGTGAGAAAAGTCACCACAAACGGCCGGCCGTCCTTCTCCAGCCAGCCCGTCTCCGGATTCGCCACCCATCCCGCCTCGGCGAGCAACGCGCGCGCCTTCTCCTTGTCGTACCCGAATTCCGGATTTCCGCAAGGATGCGCATCGTCATACAAATCCTCGTAGTAGGATGTATGCAGGAAATACTGGTTGTACATGATGGTCGCGTTCATCTTGTCGCGATTGAGCAGATGCGCAAGCGCCTGCCGCACCCGCAGATCGTCGTAAGGCGCGCGCCGCATGTTCATGGCGAAACCCTGAAACCCGATGGGATTGCTGTTGTAAATCTTCTGCTTCACAATCCAGTTTTTGTCGAACATCGGACCGGTGGTCTCATTGACCCACAGCCTTGCCATATACACCGGAAACACATCGATCATCCCCCGCCGGAAACTCTCAAAGGCATTCTCGGTGTCGGCAAAAAAACGGTAGGTCAAGGTCTCGAAATTGCCGGCGTATTTATTGCGCGGCAATTCCCGGCCCCACCAATCACCGCGACGGCTCATGGACACGAACTGACCCTCCTTCACCTCGTTAATCCGGTACGGACCCGACACCACCGGAAATTCGAAATGCAGCCGGTTGAAATCCTGACCCTCCATCGCGTGCTTCGGCAAAATCGTCAACCCGCCTGCGGCGCCCAGATTCCGCCAGTGCACTTCCTTGGCGGTAAACTTCACGGTGCGATCGTCGATCGCCTCGGGCGCCTCAAAATAATCCAATCCGACCTTGTGCGGGCCGGTGAGGTTCGCCGGATCGAGAATCGTCTGGAACGTAAACACCACATCGTGCGCGGTTACCGGCTGGTCATCGCTCCACCTGGCGCGCTCGTCGATCGTGAAGGTGAATACTTTTTTGTCCTCCGAAATCGTCCACGCCGAGGCCAAGCCCGGCGTGTAGTCGGCGGTGATGCCATCAATCGACAACAACGTCTCGAACATATTCCCGAACAATTCGCCGCTCAGTACATTATTATCGAGGTAGTAGTTGAAACTCTGCGGATACTGATGCGCATAGATATGAATACCGCCGCCGACCGTGGCATGTGAACTGGTCAGCGGACTTGGCTCGTCCTTCCAGTCGGGTCCGGGAAAATCTTCCGCCGCGGCCAGCGTTGCCGCCAGCATCCAAACTGATACGATTGATGTACGCATAATCATCCTTTCACACGATTAACACCCAAACTGGCTGAGCTTTGACCAGCTCAAACAGCGCCGCTACATCGTGATTGTTCATCCGCACGCATCCATGCGATGACGGCTCCACACCGGCAAATTGCTCCTGATTCGTGCCGTGAATGTAAATCATGCGCGCATACGAATCCAGATTTCCGCCCGCGTTTTTACCCGGCTCACGCCCGGCCAACCGCAAGATGCGGGTCAGAATCTTGTCGCCCGCGCCCTGCTGCCATTCATGCTCCGGCAACACATCGCCGGTGGCGACCCGCGAATGAAAAACCGCGCCCACGGCGGCGCCATCACCATATCGCTCCACCACTTCATGAAACCCACGCGGCGTGCCATACGAGCCCGCGACCTCCCCCAAACCGAAACGGCTGGTGGATACCGGGTAGCGGGCCAGCATCGCGCAGGCCGGACTCATCACCGTCATGGCTTGCTGCCCAGCATCGACAATCAACAACAGCGCATCGGCCGGCATACCCAGTGCCATCGCCCGCGCTCGCGCCTTCATGCCGAGCCCTTGATCAATCCGGTCCAGAATTGAACCGCCTCGTCGTGCGTGTGCTCGAACCGGGCGCGCATCTTGAAATAAATAAAGGCATCGTGAAAACAGCCGCGCCGCATGAACCGCGCGGCCTTTTTATGATCCATGGCCAGAAAATACGGCTGCACCCCCATCAACTGGCTGAGATGAATGCCGATGGCCTTGGGAATCGTCACCCGCGGGGAGAGCGACACCAGGTGCTCGCGTACCGCATCCTCCGCCGCTTCAAAGCGCGAGGCCCCGGCGGCCACGCGTTCCCCGATCGCCCGCTCATGCACCAGACCAAACAGCAGGGCAAACATCAACTCCGGCGTAACCGGTGCCTTGTGCGCACGCCAGGTATCGATCTGCCTCGTCACGCGATCCAGCCAGTCACGGTCGTGATCGGATCCCCGCATCGCACCGTCCACCTCGGGCAGAATGTGACAAAGCAATCCATACGCGTGCAATTGCCGCAACACCTCCCGGGAGTGTCCGCAGAAAAACAGCTTTTGCACTTCCTCGAACATCCGCGCCGGCGACGCCTTGGTGATGAGCCCGGCAAGTTTAAGAATCGCCGTCCGGGTATCCTCCTCCACGGCAAAACCGAGCGTGCTGGCAAACCGCACCGCGCGGATCATCCGCACCGGATCCTCGACGATACGCTTCTCCGGATCGCCAATGGTGCGTATCACCTTGGCCTGCATATCCGCCAAGCCACCGACATAATCGATCAGCGTGAAATCCTCGATGTTGTAGAACAGCGCATTGATGGTGAAATCGCGCCGCCAGGCATCCTGTTCCGGCGTGCCGTAAATATTATCGCGCAATACCTGGCCATCCTCGGATGTCGCGTGAAAATGCGCCTTCTCCTGCTTGTCCTCGAGATTGGCGCGAAAGGTCGACACCTCGATGACCTCGTCGCGCAGATGCACATGGGCCAGCCGGAACCGCCGCCCCACCAGCCGGCAATAACGAAACAACCGCTTGACCTGCTCGGGCCGGGCATTCGTAACCACGTCAAAATCTTTCGGCGCCCGCCCCGCCAGCAAATCGCGCACCCCGCCCCCGGCGATAAAGGCCAGATAGCCATTCTCCCGCAAGCGATACAGCACATCGATGGTGCCTTGCGTAAATTGCTTTCGGCTAACCGGATGCTGCTCGCGCGGGACGATCACGGGTTTGGTTGACGGTTCATACTCGCTCGGCATGGGCATGGACTATAGGAATCTTTGCCGCCGGTGGGAAACTATTTCGTCGGACCGGCCAGCTGGCTGCCGCGCTTGATCACGCCATCGCGCAAAACGCCGCGCAACGTATCGAGGGCCGCATCAAGCCGCGCATCCTTCCGATCCTGAACCACCGAGGGATCCTCGAACAACGCCAGCTGGGCATCGCGATCCGGCTGGTCCGTCAAACTGGAAACACCCATGCCGATCAGCCGCACGGGTTGCTGAATCTGCTGACGCTGAAAAAGCGCGGTGGCCGTGGCAATCAACCGCCGGTCCGAACAGGCCGGGTACGGCAGCGTTTCCTGACGGGTGATGGTTTGGAAATCGTCAAAGCGCAGCTTGATCTGCACGGTACCGGCGTAGTGCCCGGACTGGCGAAGCCGGCGCCCCACCTGCTCCACCAGCTCCAACAATTGACCGCGCAGCAGAACCGGATCGCTCACATCCTCATCAAAGGTATGTTCGGCGGAGATACTTTTGGTCTCGCTTTCCGTCGTCACCTTGCGCTCGTCCACCCCCCGCGCCAGCGCATGAATGTGCTCGGCCAGCGCCCCACCCACCACCGGGACCAGCACCGCTGCCGTCACCTGCTGGAGATCCCCGATCGTTCGAAATCCCGCCTGATTGAGCGTGCGCTCAGTCACTTTACCCACCCCCCAAATACGGCTCACCGGCATCGGGGCGAGCAGCCGTATGATCTGCGACGGATCGTCCGGCAGGATGGTCAAACCATCCGGTTTTTGCATGTCGCTGGCCAGTTTCGCCAGATATTTGTTCGCCGCCGCGCCCACCGAAGCGGCAAGTCCGGTCTGCCTGCGCATCGTCTCCTTGATCGCGCGGCCAAGCGCCTCGGGCGTCTTCCAACGGTGCATCACACCCCGGACATCGATAAACGCCTCGTCAACGGAAACCTGCTCCAGCTCGGGACTGAAACTGCGCAACACCTCCATCACGTGCCCCGACACATCAAGGTAACGACTCATCCGCACCGGGGCAAAAATCGCCTGCGGACACAAACGGTGCGCCGTGCGTGACGGCATCGCCGAGTGGATACCGAATTTGCGTGCCTCGTAGGAGGCAGTCGATACCACGCCACGCCGGTCCGGCGGCGATCCCACCACCAGCGGCTTGCCTGCCCACTCCGGATGATCCATCACCTCGATGGCCGCGAAGAACGCATCCATGTCGATGTGAAAAATGGTCTGCACGTTCAACGAGTCCGGGTGATTGACGACCTGCTATGCCGCACGGGGCGCTTCCGGCGTAATCATGCGACGCTTCACCCACCACAGCGAGAGGGCAAGACCGCCGGCGATCGCCACGGCCAGTACAACCGGATTGTGGGCAACCCAACTGATGATCACCGTTACCACGGTCATGCCGATCGAGACCGAGAAAGCAATCAGCCCGATGGCGAAACGACCAATGCTGGCGGCGATTGGAAGGATGCTCAGAAGCGTGGCCAGTGGTTCGAGAATCAGTCCCAGCCCGATCCACATCACCACAAATCCCACCGCGCGAAAAATCCAAGCCAGCATGGATTGCGCGCTCTTCTCCGTCTCAATCATGCCGGCCAGACTTTTGGCGCCCGGCTCGACGAGAAATTTTTCCTTACCGTTCGATGCCACCACCGGCGTCAGACGGTCACTGGCATCATGTCTCGCCAGCACCGAATACGTACCGGGATAAAGCGCCGACCATGCGATGCGTTCATCGCCGAGGGAATCGCCGCTGGCATCCGGATTGGCGCGAAAGTAAACAAACGAACCCAGGCGCTCGCCATCGGTCAGTTCCGGATCGATTATTTCATCGTTCAGGGTCACTTCATCCACCGGCCAGATATGACCAAGCACATCCATGCCATCCCACGCACCGAAACTGGCGCTCGTTACGGAAAAAATCTGGCTGAAAAAAGCGGGCTGGGGATTTTGATGACCATCCGGACGCTTGAATCTGTCGGAGTCCACCCGGCCGGCTTTCCATTCTTTTCTATACGTATACGTGGTCACCGTTTCCGACCCGCCACCCACTTTCTCCCTCGTTTCGCTCTGCTCCTCTTCGGTCCACTGATACATCTCCGCATGGCGTTCAAGCATCAGAAATGCGCCGGGCAACAGGTAGCCGGGATCGCCCACCAGCTCATCCGAAAGCAACTCGCCGGTCAAATGCACCGGCTTGCCGGCGGTGGCGGGCGTGATCTGCTCGACGGAACCTTCAACGGCGGTGGCGGCCAATTCCTTGATGGCCTTTCTTTCGCGGGCGTAATTGCCCTCATTGATCCAGAGGACGAAAAAACTTCCGATGAAAAAAAGAATCCCGATCAGCACGCCGGCGATTGAGCTCTTCAGTCGTTGAAAGTACCCCCGGTGTTCAACCGTCGTGTATTGGTCCATAATCCCTCATGTTGGTTATTAGCGGGAACGTAATCGTCCCTCCCGTCCGGCACAATCAGAAAACCCGGAGACCCCGCCGATCCGGACGAATCCATTGCAATAAATAACCGGACTTGCATCAGGAGCAAACTTTTGTCACTTTCACAACTTCTTTGCTAATCGGGGCGTGGCTCAGCCTGGCTAGAGCGCTTGGTTCGGGACCAAGAGGTCGCTGGTTCAAATCCAGTCGCCCCGACCATTTATCAAAAACCGTCCAATCCTCAGGCGGCTGAACAAGTTCCGGTGTCGATCAACCGGTGCGCAGCCTCGATGAGCGACGCCGAGCTGTAGGGCTTGGGTAGCACCTCGCGAAATCCATGGTCGGCATAATGTGCCATGATCGGATCATTGCTATAACCGCTGGAAACAATCGCTACGACGGCGGGATCGATTTGTTTCATCTGCCGGAGTGTTTCCAGACCACCCATCCCGCCCTGCACAACGAGATCAAGGACGACAAGATTGAACGGTCGACCTTCCGCCATAGCTTGCCGGTACAGCGCTACGGCGGTAGCCCCATCGGGCGCGACATCCACATCAAAACCGACGGAGCAAAGTATATCTTTGGATAGATTGAGCAGCATCTCCTCGTCATCCATGAACAAAATGCGTCCCTGCGCATCCCCGCCAAAATCGGCCAGCGCCGGAACTTGATCACTCTCGCGGACTTTCGTTGTAGCCGGCAGCAGAATCGTGAAGGTTGTGCCCTCGCCAACCCGCGAATCCACACGAATGACGCCGCCATGTTTAGCGACGATTGATCGTGCCGAAGCCAGGCCCAAACCGCCCGCCTGCTTTTTCGTGGTGAAGTAGGGTTCAAAAATGCGCTCCTGCAGCGCTTCGGGAATTCCCACGCCCTTGTCGGCGATTTCGATTCGCACAAACAATTCGTCCGCATGATTCTCGACATCGCTAAAGACATTGCTGGTGCGGATGTGCACATCGCCGCCATCCGGCATGGCCTCGACGGCGTTTTGTATGACATTGTAGAACACTTGTTCCATTTGTCCGGGATCGACATCCCCGCACAAAAGTCCGTCATCAAAGTCCAGGTGAACATGATGCGGACCCTGTCCGCAGACCAAGTCTGACGTGGAGCGCAAGAGGTCATGCAAATCGGTTGGCTCCCGCACCGGATCACCGCCGGGAGCAAATGTAAGCAACTTCTTGGTCAAGCTGCGGGCCCGCAGAATCGACTGCTCCGCCGATAACAGATACTCGCCGGTCCGATGCGAGCTGGTTGCCGGGTTGCGTGCCAACGAGATGCTGTGGGATATGGAGGTGAGTAAATTATTGAAGTCATGGGCGATGCCGCCGGCCAGCGTGCCAATGGCGTTCAGCTTGTCGGTAATGGCCTGTTGGCGATCGGCCTGACGAATCTTCGTCATGTCACGGAACACCACCACATACCCGGTGAGCTGCCCCTCGCTATCCCGAATCGGCGCGCAGTTGTCGGTAATCGGACACACGCGGTTGTCGCCCGTGGCCAGCATCACATGATGATTGCGGCTGACCGGCTGATTTTCACGGCCAGCGGCGACAGTCAAATTCGGCACCGGTTTGCTGGTCTGCTCGTCCAGCAATGGAAGCACAAGCTCCAATGATTTTCCGGCGGCCTGCTCCTGCGTCCAACCGGTTAAGGCTTGCGCGGCAGGATTCATCAGCAACACGCTGCGATGGGCATCCGTGGTGATGACGCCATCACCGATGGAAGCAAGCGTGACCGCCAGATTTTCCTTCTCCGAAAGCAAATGCCGGACGGCATCCTGGCGGAGCTTCTGATTTTGTTCCACCGACGCTAATAGCTGATTAACGGCCCGGGCTAGCTGGCGCAACTCGCCGCGACCGGTCGGAGTCAGGCGGGCCGAGGGCGGTGAGTGCTGAAGGGCAATCACACTGTCGATGATGCGGCTGAGCGGCCGGAGGGTATTCCTCTCCATCAGTAGAAGCATACCGATTCCCAACACCAGGACCGTCACAACCACCGAGGTGGTAATAAGCTTCTGCGTTTTGCCGAGCTGGATATGAATGGATCTGGGCACTTCGGTGCGGATATAGCCAACAATACCGCCACGGCTGTCTAGAAGTCCGGCGTAAATGTGCACGACATCACCATCGTGCTGAATCAGACCACCGGCGGATACGCTCCCCGGTGACGGGCCGTTTGCCCGGATATCTTGCGGGTTGCCTATGAATAGACGCGCCTCGTGTTGGGCAATATCACTGACGTACGACACGATACCCGGTTGCATATCCATGCCGAAAATTAGAATACCTGCCGGCTCACCGCTGCGGGATGAGGGAAGGATCGGGTGGGCGCGAAAGAGGAATACCCGGTCGTCGAGAACAATAAAACCACCGGTCGAATCGCCCGGTTGTTTCATCTCGGCGGCGGCACTCACCTCCTGCATGATCAGAGAAACAACGTTCGATGAAGGACTGATGCGTTCGCCTTCGGGATCGTAAATCGTACCGTATTTCAGCTCGCCAACAGCGTCGATATACAAAAGTAATTGGAGGTTGATGTTGGCGACATCCTCATCCTTCAAGTTCACATCGACATAATCGGGATGCTCACCGCGAATAAACTGGTAGGTATCATCCCAAAAAGCCCAATCGCTGGTCAACCGGTCAAGCGTGTCACTCGTACTCTTGAGTGCGGCTTGCATGCCAAGCCATGTCCGCTCCATGACATCGTTTTCCAGTTGGTGATAAGCATCCGCCACTAGCCGGGTGGTGAGGTAGGTTACCGCGCCGCTTAGCACGACCAGCGAAGCAATGATAAAGATTAGAATACGTCCGCGAATGCCCATAATAAAGCGATTACCTGTTCAAAAAAATCATACGTTCAGGTTAAAAAAAGAAGCGGTCAAGTGCCCTATACTGGTTACAGATGCGGCACCCTTCCTAGCAAGACAAATGATAATCCTCGGATAACCTTCCACTATCCCCCAAAAGTGGTAATTTAAACCACATGGCCGGTATTTCCCGGGCTCCGGGAGTTTGGCATTCGTTTTTTGCCCCCATCAACCAATCATTTCCTTGGTAACTTTTCTTGTACTGCTTGAGTCGCGTTGGGGTAAGGACTATGGTTGGGCATGGCTCTTGATCACCATGCTGTCGGGCGTGAACAGATCGCTTTGCTGCGCAACAACTTGCAGCGGGCGATCATCGGGAAGGATGAATCCATCGAGCAATTGCTTGTCTCCTTGCTGGCGGGCGGGCATGTCTTGATCGAGGATGTACCGGGTACGGGCAAGACCACGCTGGCCAAGGCGCTCGCACTTTCGCTGCAGGCGCGATATTCGCGCATACAGTTTACGCCTGACCTGTTACCGACCGATATACTGGGTGGCATGGTGTATCGCGCTACCGATGGACATCTTGAATTCCGGCCCGGTCCCGTTTTTGCCCATGTGATATTGGCTGATGAAATCAACCGCGCTTCGCCCCGCACCCAGTCCGCGTTGCTCGAAGCGATGGCCGAACACCAGGTGTCCATCGAGGGCGAGACCCGTCCCCTGCCCCGACCATTCATGGTCTTAGCAACCCAAAACCCGGTTGAATATAACGGTACCTATCCGTTGCCGGAAGCGCAGCTCGACCGTTTTTGTCTGCGTCTCACGCTTGGCTATCCCGACCGCCAACGCGAAATTCAAATACTCAAGGATCAGGCGCAACACCAACCGATCGACTCCCTGCCGCCAGTCATGACTCCGCAATCACTGCTCGCCGCTCAGACGCAAACGCGCGAAGTGAGCGTCGAGGATACCGTGCTCGATTACACCGTGCGTCTTGTCCACCGCACCCGTCGCGATGGACGTATCAGGCTTGGGGCAAGCCCGCGTGGTGCTCTTGATTTGCGGCGATGTGCACAGGCTAGAGCCTGGTTGCAGGGGCGGAATTATGTGACACCTGACGATGTCAAACAACTCGCTGCTCCGGTGCTTGCGCATCGATTAATGGTGGATCCGAAAAGTCGTCATGCCGGCACAACCGATGTGGCCATAATTGATGAAATACTCCGTTCCGAGCCGGTGCCGGGATGAGCATGCGGCTCTCACCGCGGTGGAGCGCCATTTTGTTTCCCTGCCTCGGGCAGCGCGTGATCGACAACCGGAGTTGGCAAGGTCGACATTTTCCGCTTATCAGCTGGTTCTACTACGCCTCGGCGGCGTGGATCGCGCCCCGGCTGATTGCCCTCGTGTTTCTGGGATTTGTTCCAACCATCAGCATGTTATTTTTTGGTGGCCGGCCGGCCGCGGTTTTTTTGTGCTATGCCATAGTCGCCATCATCGTCGCCGGTTTTGCCGGCGGGTGGTTCATGCGACCACGGATCGAAGTGAAGGCGCACCTGCCTCTCCGCGTCGAGGCGGGGTCGGACTTCATCATTCGCTATGAAGTGACCAATCGCGGACAACTTCCCGCGTGTGATGTCGCCCTCGAATCGCTCCCCTTTCCTTATTTGCTCGAATTGCGGACGCGTCCGGCCTGGCTCGGATACCTGAGGCCCGGCGAACAGGCGACGGTTTCCGGGGGCGGACGCGCCTTGAAGCGCGGTCGCTATCGATTACAACCGTTTCGCTGGGACACCGACTTTCCCTTGGGCCTGTGGCGGTGGGGTCACACCGACTGGTCGGACCGGACCATGAATGTTTATCCGGCCCATGCCGTGCTTCAGTCCATCGATTTGCCCTCCGGCGCGCACCACCGGCGCGAGACGCATGCGGCCAGTCATCTGACACGCGAGGCGCTGGAATTTCACGGCTGTCGCGAATTCCGTTCCGGAGACCTGGTGCGGCATATTCATCCCCGTTCGTCCGCGCGTTTGGGCTTCCCGGTGGTCAAGGAGTTCAAAGCGGAGGGACGGGGCCGGACCGCCCTGGCCATCGACACGTGGCGACGTCATCGCTGGGTGGGCAACGACCTCATGCGTGATCCCGTGGTCGAGGCTTCGCTATCGCTCGCAGCTTCCGTGGTGGATCATCTGGCCCGCACCGATCGCGTGCTGGAACTGCTGATCGCCGGACCGGGCCTGTACCAGTTCGAATCGGCCGGGCGGTCCGGATTTGTGGATGAGGTGATGGATATTCTCGCGGCCGTCGAACCCTCGCGGGAAGATCCGTTGCCGTCCTGGTCCTCGCTGCTGCTGGAAGAGATCAGGGAAATTCAGAACGTAATCCTTTTTCTCAGTCGCTGGGACCAGCGTCGCGCCAGCCTGGTGAGGGATTTGCAAGATGCTGGCGTCGGTCTGAGCGTGTATATGCTGTATTTTCGAGACTATTTGGCCGCGCTGGACATTCCATCTGACGTGCATGCGATCGATGCGCGGGCCGTGCTGCGTGGCGAGGTGGCCACGCTATGAATGCCAGCGCATCGTGGCCGGCCCGTTCCCGCTTGGCGTCAGTGGTTTCCGGCTTGGTCGTGAACTGGTTCGTCTGGATGTACACGGCGGATGGCAGCCGGGTTCTGCTCGGCTTCACATTCTTCACATCCTTGATCGCCGTGCTGTTCCCGCGCTATGTCTTGCGAACCACGCGCGCCGTGATTTGGACGGGCGTGTTTCTGTTGATTCTCGGTTTGGCGGCCAACATCGAGCGCATTACGCCGGACCCCAATAGTCAGCATTTCATGCGGGTCTTTTTCTACGACCGCGCGGTTACGGTCACGCTGGTGGTGGCGCTATTGGCCCTCTTCATGCCAGCCGGTCGCGCGGCGGGAACGATGTTGATGGCTGGTTGTCTGCCGCTATGGATCCTGACGCTTAGTCTGGATACGCTCATGCCGCCGGATCGCAATGCGCAGATCGCGCTGATCGTGGCCGGTATGATGATTTTGTTGTTGTCCGGGCAACTGCATGCACTGCTTCGCATGCGATCGGCCGGATCATCCGCGATTGGCATCCGCGAAATAGTTGCCCGTATTTCATTGTTGGGCGCATTTGCTATGTTGTCCGCGCTGCTTTGTTTCCCTTCCGCTTTTGCCATCGAACATAGCGTGCGTTGGGTTTCCAGCATGTCCTTTGCCAATCGCTTTCAACAGCGCGACCAAGGCGGCATGCATTTGTCGTTATCCGCGCCTCCCGGCGGATTCATTTCAAATACTCGCCCGGTGTTATCCATACAATCGCCGGTGCCTCCCGGGTATTTGCGGCAGCAGGTCTACCGTGACTTTCTGAACAATGCGACCTGGGCGCCGCGGCCTTTCGCGACCGTGCACGTTCAATTGCCCCGGCAATCCGCAACATCCGGATCCACTCACGGCTTCACCACCTACCGGATGACGAAACCTCCGCAGGGTGACCCGGCTGATGCGGTGTGGTTTATCCGTCATCTTGAAACGCCGCGCCGTCTGGGTATCGTACTTCCGCAACGGGCCCGTTCCATCAGGCTTGCCGAGCCTCAAGAGATCGCGATGAATGGTGATGATGCCGTCTACTGGCAACGTGGGTTTGCCCCCTCGACTTACGCCGTCGCCGTGGACGCGGATGAACTGCGCCAGCGTTCTTCCGTGGCACTGGCGGTTGACGGACCGGTCGAGCCCAGATTCCCTCTGCTCACCGGCATGACCGCCCCGGAAGAGGTGGTTGATCCGCTTCACCGGGTGGTGCCGAAGAAATGGACGGACGAAACCGCGAAATGGGCGGAAGCCGTCGAGGGCTTGGCTGGTGCCTCAAACGCATTTGCCGCCATGCATGCAGTGATCGAGCATTTTCATCGAAACTTTTCATACCGGTTGGAGGGCCCGCCGGGCGGATCATCCGGCGATTTACGGGCGTTCATGTCGACCAGACAGGGACATTGCACATTGTTCGCCACGGCTGGGACGTTGATGCTTCGTCACGCGGGAGTTCCCGCCCGCATGGTAAGCGGCTATCTCGCCACCGACCGGCATCCCATCACCGGGGAGTGGGTGGTGAGGGCGCGCGATGCCCACGCATGGGTTGAGGCCTGGGACGACGATGCCGGCGGATGGCGACGGCTGGAACCGACGGTGGGTGGTGGATTGCCTACAGGTCTCCCCTCACCGGCCCGGTGGCAGCTGTGGGTCGAGGCGGCAAGTTTGGGTATCCGCAATTTCATTGATCAAGCACGCAACAGCAATCCGTTAACCTGGTTGGCCGAATTCATAGCCCGGGTATACGTGGTCGTGGTTCCCTGGATCACCAGCCGGGCCGGGATATGGACGATGATCATCGCATCATTCGCGTTCGGTTATATCCGTTGGCAGCAGGTCCGTCGGTTGCGCGCATCCGATCCGGATGGTTTTTTGCGCATCCGGCTGGAACGCGCCATGCGCGTGGCGGCCATGCGATCACTGCCAGCCGATCAGCGCCGCCAACCGGCGGAGACATGGCATGAATGGCAGGCACGGATTTCGCCCGACTTGCCGTCCGGCCATCGTCAGCAATTGGATCGCCTGATCGAGGATTATCAGCAAGTCCGCTTTGGTTCACCGTTATCGCCGGAACGCATACGAAAATGGATGCAAGCGAATCGATAAGTGACATTGCGCATGAACCAGGCCTGATATACATTTCGGCGGTCACGACGGGTCCCATGTATTCATGATAAAATCGTTTGTATTCAGTGGCGGAAAATTGGTCGGCGAGGATCTGGGTCTCGACTTTGTCAAAAGCATGTTGTTTGACGAGGACGCACAAATCTGGGTCGATCTGGAGTCGCCCTCGCCCGAGGAAACGCGCAACGTGCTCGAGCAGATTTTTGGCTTTCATCCACTCGCCATTGAAGACTGTATCGCCGTTACCGAGCAGCCGAAAATCGATGACTACGAAAAATATCTCTTCGTGGTCATACATGCCTTGAATTACACCGCCGAACACAAGGTCGAATTGGACGAACTCAATCTGTTTATCGGCCGGAATTTTCTCGTCACGCATCATGATAAGCCACTCCCCGGGATCCGGGCCACCATGGACCGGATCAAGAAAAACGCGGTGGCGGTGGCCAAGGCATCCGACCGGCTAACCTACACCATTCTCGACCTGCTCTTTGATCAATACGAACCCGCCATTGATGCGCTCGCATCGGATATTGCCGACCTCGAAAAGAATGTGCTCACCTCGCGTGCCGCCGATATATTGAGCGAGGTGCTGGTGCTGAAGGCGGAAGTGCGCCGTTTTCGTCAATTTGTCACGCCGCAACGGGAAGTCATTGCCCGGCTCGCCCGCGGCGAATTCAAGCTGGTGCGGGCGCATCTGTTGCCCTACTACCGCGACCTGCTCGACCGGTTGAAGCGAATCAGCGATCAGACGGAGGGTTACCGGGAGACACTCACCTCCATTCTCCAGATTCATCTCAACATCCAGCAAATGGAAGTCAATCGCGTCATCAAGATTCTAACCATTCTGGCCACACTGACCCTTCCGCTCGTGGTGATTACCGGCTTCTACGGCATGAATTTTAGCGATATGCCGGAGTTGAAGTGGAAATATCCTTATGTATGGGTGACCTTCCTCGCCCTTGCCTCTTCGGGCATGATTTACCTCGTATTGCGAAAGAAACGCTGGATTTAAAGGAGAACCATCGCGCATGAAAAAACGATATATCCTCGACACCAATGTGCTTCTGCATGACCCGAATGCGTTGTACCAGTTCCAGGAAAACGACGTGGTCATTCCGCTGGAGGTCATCGAGGAAATCGACCGGTTCAAGCGCGACCTCTCCGAACTCGGACGCAATGCCCGCCATGTGTCGCGGATGCTCGATGAAATTCGCGCCCAGGGTAATTTGCATCAAGGGGTGAAATTGCCCGGCGGCGGCGATTTGCGGATCGCTTTTCCCGGCGATAAGCGCGAATACACACAGCGCATCACCGCCGACGACCAGATCCTGCGCCTCTCCATGATCGAAAAGGACCGCGACAAGGTGATCCCGGTCATTGTGGTCAGCAAGGATATCAATCTTCGGCTCAAGGCGGACGCGCTTGGGTTGCAGGCCGAGGATTACGAGACCGGCCAGGTGAATGTCGATGAGTTGTATCTCGGCCACACGACCCGCGATGTCAGCGCCGACCGGATCGAGGAATTTCGCAAGAACGGGTTTCTCGAAGCGGCGGAGGATGGATTCTCTCCGAACGAGTATGTGCTCCTGCGTGATCAGGTTGAAAATAGCCATACGTTACTCACCCGTTTTGATAAGGGGTCCGGGCGACTGGTCCCCCTCTTGCCGGCACCGGAAGAGATCCGGCCCGTGCAGCCGCGCAACAAGGAGCAACACTATGCCATGGATGCCCTGCTCAACGATGACATCAAGTTGATCACCTGCATCGGCAAGGCCGGCACCGGCAAGACACTCCTCGCGGTGGCTGCGGCAATGTACAAAACACTCGATCAGAAAATCTACCGCCGGATGTTGATCTGTCGCCCTACCATTCCCATGGGCAAAGACATCGGTTATCTGCCGGGCACGGTGGAAGAAAAGCTGAATCCATGGATGCAACCGATCTTCGACGCCATGGATCTCCTCGGCAATTCCCGGAAAAACAGCGGCGGCCGGGGAAGCAAGGCGCTGATGGAGGAATCGGACAAGATTGCCATCGAGCCATTGACCTACATTCGCGGACGCAGCATCCCCAATCAATTTATCGTGGTCGATGAGGCGCAAAATCTGACCCCGCTCGAGGCAAAGACCGTGTTGACGCGGGTTGGTCCGGGAACAAAGATCGTCCTGACCGGCGACATTTATCAAATCGACAATCCGTATGTGGACAGCATGTCGAACGGGCTCACATCGATTGTCGAAAAGTTCCGTCCGCAGGGCATCGCCGCTCATATCGTGCTCAGCAAGGGTGTCCGTTCGGAAGTGGCGGATCTTGCGGCGACCTTGCTGTAACATACGCCGGGGAATCTACGCATGAGCGCGCATCGACGCCACCCACTCCTGTTATTGATCGACTACATATGGGCGCTCGGTGCGCTCGTGATGTGTCTGGGATGGTGGATCGGTATTGTCGCCAGGGATCGCGACCCGTTGCTGATCTGGTTGTTTTACCTGCCGGCACCCGTGGTGGCGCTAGCCGGATTCGTGTGGCTCACGCTCACCTTGCGTAACCGGTTCCGGATGCTGCAATTGTTCGTGTTTGCCACCGTCGTCGCCAGTCTGATCAATGTGTTGATCATCGATCATCGATGGCATCGACCACCGGACGAGCTTCCGGACAACAATATCCGTATACTGCATTGGAACACGGCCCGCGGGGCATTGGGTGTCAGTTCGATTGTGCAGGAGATTATCGATGACATCCCTGACATCATTCTTATCTCCGAACCTCCGCGTTCGCATGCGATATCGGACATCGCTTCGCATGCGTTAGGAATGAACCACATTCACTCCGCGGAGAGCATGTCACTGGCATCGCATTATCCAATCACCTTTCTCGGCAATATTGTGCTGCCCTCGGGCGCGGGATGGCACGCCATCGTGGAAACCGATTATGGTCCTCTGGAAGTAGCGGCGGTCGATCTCGTGTCGCATCCGACCATCGACCGTCGTCCTGCCATCCAAGCGCTGACCAGGTGGATCGATGCGCGAACAAACGTTGCACCCCTCGTCATCGCCGGCGACTTTAACATGCGTCACGACACTGCCAGCATTACGCCGCTTAAGGATCGCCTCGATCTGGCCTACCTGCAGCATGGTCGTGGCTGGCCCTACACCTGGCCGGCTCCATTTCCGGTCTTCATGATCGATCACATGTGGATATCCCGCGATATACGGGTGAATGATTACCATCTCCAGCGCACACGCTTCAGCGATCATAAGCGGCAAATTGCCGACGTATCGTTCCCCGATCGTCGACCCAGGTCCGGAGATCATCCGGCGGGAGATAGATAATGGTTGGATCAACGTCATTTGGCGCGCTGAATTATGTCATCCTGGCTGGTTATGTGTCGGCGATGATGCTGGTTGGCTTTTACTTTTCGCGGCGTCAGGGGTCTGCGCAGGACTTCTTCCTCGCCGGGCGCAAATTACCCTGGCTGGCCGTGGGCATGAGCATGTATGCCTCGGTGACCAGCGCGATGACGTTTCTTGGGCTGCCCGGTCTCGCCTATGGCCAGAACATTTCCCTGGTGGTGGTCTGCTTGATGAGTCCGTTGATCGCCCCCGTGCTGATTTATTTGATCTATCCGCTCTACCGCAAGTTGCAGCTCACGACCTCGTACGAGTTCATTGCGCTTCGCTTCGGCTCGCGGGCGCGACTGTCCGTGGCCGGGTTATTCGTGCTGGCGCGTTTGAGCTGGCTGGGCACGGTGATTTACGCCCCGGCATTGGCCCTGCATGTAACGACCGGCATACCGCAGGGACTTGCCATCATAATCATCGGATTGCTGGCTACCGCCTATTGTGTGCTTGGTGGCTTATCGGCGGTAGTGTGGACCGATGTGCCCCAGTTTATCATCATGATTGGCGGCGCCGTCTGGATTGCGGTGCTACTTAACGGCATGGTGCCGGATGGCGTGGCCGGGATTCTGCGGGAGGGTCATCTCGCCGACAAGCTGGCGGTGTTTGACTGGACATGGCGTGCCGATGCCATGACCGCACTCGCCGTGGCGATCGCCTACGCCTTCATGCTCGTGCAGGATTACGGCGTTGATCAAGTGTCCGTGCAGCGGCTGTTGGCGGTGAAGTCCGATCGCGGTGTAACGCGGGCAATCATGTTCAATGCCATGGTCGATTTCATTATTATCGGAGTGTTGTTGCTCATCGGTCTGGGCATGTTCGTTTATTATCAACAGCATGCCGGTCAACTTCCGGACGATATCAAGCCCGATCGCGTACTGCCCTGGTTCATTCTGCATCAATTGCCGGTGGGCGTTTCCGGCATCATGATCGCGGCGTTGTTTGCCGCCGCGATGTCCAGCGTGGACTCCGGTCTCAACTCGCTCGCCACCGTGCTGCTCAAGGATATTGCCCAACCGCTCGCCCGGACTCACCGGGAGCCATCGGTCCGGACCGCTCGACTGCTCACGGCGGGTCTTGGTCTGTTTGCCACGGTGGTCGCGATGTTTGTCTATCAGCATATCGGCGGAATCATCAAAGCATTCTATACCTTCATGGGCTTGTTTAGCGCTCCGGTGCTGGCCCTGTTTGTTCTCGGCATGGTTACCCGGCGCGCCTCGTTTTCCGGCTGGTGGCCGGCGGCCGCGCTTTCGATTGGCGGTATCGTGTATATCCAGCGGAATGAATTGCTGCACGAAATTCATTATTTTCCCCTCTCCACGTTGTTCACCATCGTGACTGGGTATGCACTCAGCCGCGTATTGCCAGTCGGCGCTTCCAATCCCGCCTACCGCTGGCGCGAGGTAGTGCGATCATGAAGGATTGGTTGCGTCGCCATCTGCTGCTCACGCGGGAGGAGCGATTACTCGTCGCCGGTGTTCTGGTGATTTTTTTAATCGGATTGGCGGTAAAGATCTACCGGATGAAATCCGGAATGTGATTTCCCTGACCGCGCAGTTGCGGGCGGCATCAGACGGACAGCAATTCTTTCGCAATCGCGGCGCCGAGCCGGACGTTGTTTTCCAACAGTGCTAGATTGGCGTGCATGCTCCTGGCCGATGTAAGCGCACTCACCTTGGCCAGCAGAAACGGCGTGACGGCCTTGCCGCTAACTCCGGCCTGACCCGCTTCGGCCAGGGCACGGGCAATGGCTTCCTCCGCTTCGTCGCGGGGCATGGCTTCCGATTCCGGAACCGGATGGACCACGAGGATGGCGGATCGTAGTTTGGCGGCATCACGCGCGTGAATGATTTGCGCGATGTCCCCCGGCGTGTCGCAGCGCACATCCACCGGTAATCCGGATTGACGGTAGTAAAAGGCCGGAAACTCGTCGGTTTGATACCCAACCACCGTGACGCCCTGAGTCTCCAGCACCTCCAGGGTTAACGGCAAATCGAGGATCGCTTTAGCGCCTGCGCAAACCACGGTCATTGGAATCGAGCCGAGGGCCGTTAAATCTGCGCTCACATCGAAGGGGTGCCCGCGATGAACGCCACCGATGCCGCCGGTGGAAAAAACCGGAACCCGGGCGGCGTGGGCGAGGTGCATGGTGGCGGCCACCGTGGTTCCACCGCTCTCCCGGCGTGCCATCACCACGGGCAAATCGCGCAGGCTGCATTTGCGGACATCGCTCAATCCGGCCAGCGCCTCCAGTTCTTCATCGGCGAGGCCCACATGAGGCACGCCCTCCATGATGGCAATCGTGGCGGGTGCAACGCCCGCCTCGCGGGCTATGTGCTCGAGACGGCGACCAGCCAGCGCATTGTCCGGACGCGGCAAGCCGTGGGTGATCAAGGTGCTTTCCAGGGCGAGAATAGGATCGCCGGCCAGGCGCGCCCGCCCCACTTCCCGGCTGAAAATGAAATCAAGTGACGCCGTCATCCCGCTTTGACCTCCGTGGTTGCGGGTATGGCATCCGCCGTTAGACTATCGCCGTCCTCGCCCACCCCGCGATCAATTTCCCGGTCCATCTGATATTTTGGATCCTCTTTGAAAACGCGCGCCGAACCATCCTCGTAGCGCCGCAAGTGATTCGGTTGCCGGGCGGCATAACGCTTCAACTCATCCCGGGCGTCGGCCAGGGACGATACGGTATTGAAAAAGCCCCGCAACGAGGCGCAATACGGAAACCCGTTGGCATACCAGATGAGATGTTTTCGCATCAGACGGGCCGAAAATTCCGTATCGCCGTAATGCTCCCGGTGATATTCAAAGTGGCGAAGAACACCATCAAGCCATTCCGGCAGGGTTGGTTGACGGAAGGATGGGTCGGTAAGCTCGGAAAATATCCACGGATTGCCCAGCGCGCCACGACTGACCATCACACCGTCCACGCCGGTCCGCGCTAGCATCAACCGGGCGGTTTGCCGGTCGAAGACATTGCCGTTGCCAATGACCGGCACGTGCGGATTCACATTGCGAGCGGCACCGGTTCCCGCCTTGATTTGATCGTATTGAACGGGCGCCGCGTAGGTGCAATCGCGGGTCCGGCCGTGAATGGTGATACCATCACATCCGGCCTCGATCATGCGCGGCGCGACCTCGGTTATATTCAGCTTGTCCTTCGTGAATCCGAGACGGCACTTCGCACTTAACGGGCGCGTCACCACCGATTTAATTCCTTTGAGGGTATCGGTGATCCGCTGCGTATCTTTGAGGAAGGCGCTGCCGGATCCGGAGTGCACCACTTTACGCACCGGACAACCCATGTTGATATCAATGGTATCAAACCCTTCGCGATCGAGCATGGCGGCTGCTTGCACAACCTCTTCGACATTGCGACCGGTTAGTTGCACACCCAGGCAAGCCTCGGACGGATGCCGGTTCAACATCTCCCATGTGCGGCGGCTTTTGTAGATCACCGCCACCGACACCAGCATTTCGACGTATGTCAACGCGGCGCCGTAATCGGCGCAGATCCGGCGAAACGGTGTATCGGTAACCCCGGCCAGCGGCGCGAGCAACACCCGGTTCCGGAGAGCCAAGCGACCCCAGTTCACCGGCCGGGATAGATGGGCAACCGGATCGTTCACGCGGAGGTGGTGTTTCGTCGCTTGAAGAGATGTTTGCGGTAGAATGCCAGCTCCGCAATGGAGGCCTGGCAGTCGTAATAAGCATCGTGCAGTTTCGATTGATGATTTATCGCGAGCCCGGGGAAATATTTTTTCACCAGGCTGGCATCATCCTTCTCGAATTTCTCGCCCCGGGCATGGTCCTGCCACTGGAGTTTGAAGGTGGTCACATCGAGATGCCGGTAATGCAATCGTTGACGGGTCATCGGCAAAAACTTTTGCAACAGATACCAATCGGCATGAATGCTGTTTCCGGCGAGAATGGGCTTCTTCTTGTCATCGCCGAGCGGAACCACCACGGCACGATCAATCGCCGCCGCAAGCTGTTGATCCGCTTCTTCAACGCTTACCGCCGAGGGCGCCCGGCAACGGGCAACCAGATCCGGCATGGACTCCAACACAAATGGACTCAGCGGCTCACCGGCGGGCACTTGGATGAATAAATTAACATCATCCCCGGGCCGGCCAAGACGCTTGAGATGCACATCCGTGATGACCAGCGCCACCTGAAGCAGGCGTGCCTTGGCCAGTTCGAGCGTTGAATACTCGGTGTCGAACCACAAGTACGCGGTGGAAACCGTGGGCAGTTCGATCACGTCGTCATTCCTTTTAGCTCAGGATTGCCTCGGGTTCCGGATTCGGCTCCACGATGCTGTACTGCTTGAGCCCCCAGATTTCCCGGGCATATTCATGAATGGTTCGATCGCTGGAGAACTTGCTCATGCGCGCCACATTCAAGACTGCCATCTTCGCCCAGGCATCCTTGTCCTGGTAGACGGTCGCGGCCCGTTCCTGGCACTCGATGTACATGCGATAATCGGCGAGATGGCAGAAGACATCCCCATGTTCCATCAGATGCTTGTAGATGTCGCCGAAGATGTTGTCTTCGCCCGGCGCGAAATGATTGTCGCGAATGGCGTTGATTACGCGCTGCAATTCCCGGTCGCTGTTGTAGTAAGACCAGGGGTCATAGCGGTTCTCGGATTGCATGTGAACCAATTCATGGGCCTTGTGACCAAAGATGAAAATATTCTCCATCCCGACCTCTTCGGCGATCTCGATATTGGCGCCATCCCATGTGCCGATGGTGAGCGCGCCATTGAGCGCCAGTTTCATATTACCGGTGCCGGATGCCTCCTTGCCCGCCGTGGAGATCTGCTCGGACAAATCCGCGGCCGGAATGATGACTTCGGCCAGCGATACGCAATAATCAGGCAGGAACACGACTTTGATGCGATCGCGCACGTCGGGATCGGTATTGATCACCCGGCTGAGCGAGTTAATCAATTTGATGACCAGTTTGGCCATGTAATAGCTGGGCGCGGCCTTGGCGCCGAAGATGAATGTGCGAGGCACAATGTTGATCTTCGGATTGTCCTTGATGCGATGATACAAGGTGATGATGTGCATCGCGTTCAGCAATTGACGCTTGTACTCATGCAACCGCTTGATCTGCACGTCGAACATCGACTTGGGATCAATCCATTGACCGGTGTATTCCTCGATGATCTTGGCGAGGCGCGCTTTGTTGTGGTGCTTCACCTTCATGAACTCGTCGCGGAAGGCCTTGTCCTTTGCGAACGGCTCCAACTTTTTCAATTCGTCGGCATCATGAATCCACCCATCGCCGATCTTGTCGGTGATCAAGTGGGCCAGACCCGGATTGCAGATCAACAACCAACGGCGATGAGTAACGCCGTTGGTTTTGTTGTTGAATCGCTTTGGAAACATCTCGGCAAAGTCCGGCACCACGAGCTCTTTGAGCAGGTCGGTGTGAAGCGCTGATACGCCGTTGATCGAGTGACTGCCCACCATGGCCAGGTTGGCCATGCGGACCTGCCGATCCTCGCCTTCCTGAATCAGCGACATGTTGACCACCCGTTGCTGATCGCCGGGATATGTCAACTGCACTTGATTCAGGAACCGGGCGTTGATGTCGTAAATGATCTGCAGGTGACGCGGCAACACGCGCTCCATCAGCGGCACCGGCCAACGCTCGAGCGCTTCCGGCAACAGGGTATGGTTGGTGTAACCCATGGTCCGGGTGGTGATCTCCCAGGCATTGTCCCAGGTCATGTCGGTTTCATCCATGAAATAGCGCATCAGCTCGGCCACGGCAAGAGCCGGGTGCGTATCGTTCAATTGAATCGCGTTTTTATCGGCAAACGAACTCCACGTGGAATGATTCTTCCGGTAGCGGCGAATCACATCCTGGATCGTACAGGTGACCATGAAATATTCCTGTAGCAGGCGTAGTTCCTTGCCGGCGTAGGTAAAGTCGGCCGGGTACAGCACTTTGGTAATGGTCTCCGCCCAATTTTTCTCTTCCACGGCCTTGACGTACTCGCCACTATTGAACACATCGAGACGAAAACTCTCGGTGGCGCGGGAGCTCCAAAGACGCAGGACATTCACAGTGTTCACACTGAAACCAATCACCGGGATGTCGTACGGTACGCCCTCGAACATCTGCCAGTCCTTCCAGACGGGCTTTCGCGATCCGCCGGGACCGGTGGTGTGCTCCACCCGTCCATACACTTTCACCGGGACGGCATACTCCGGTCGCACCATTTCCCAGGGGCAGCCGAATTTCAACCAGTCATCGGGCCGCTCCTTCTGCCAGCCGTTCTCAAAATCCTGCCGGAACATGCCATGCTCGTATCGCAATCCATAGCCATAGCCCGGGTATTCAAGCGAGGCCAACGAATCCAGGAAGCAGGCGGCAAGGCGACCCAGGCCGCCGTTGCCCAAGCCGGCATCGGGCTCCAGCGCCATCAGCTGCTCGAGATCGACATCGAGCATCTTGAGCGCATTGTAAGAGGAATTATATAAGCCGAGCGCGGCTACGTTGTTTTCGAGGAGCCGGCCAAGCAGGAATTCCATGGAGATGTAGTAGACCCGCTTGACGTCCTTGTCGACGTAGGTCCGCTGGGTCTGAATCATGCGGTCCATGGCTAATTCGCGAATCGCGTACGAGAAGCTGATCAATTTGTCGTACTGGGTAGCCGTCCGCCAGTCCTTGCAGCGGGTGTATTTCACATGGAACAGGATGCGTTCCTTGATGTCGTCCGCGGTTATCGATGTATTTCTGGATATCAATGTGGTCGATTTTTTGGGCGCCATGATCCTAAGTCTCCTGCTAGATTGATAAGTTCAAGCCGAACGGTTTCACCCGGACGATCAAGAAGGCGTAATAAACCATAAAGTGCTGACGTTGAACAAGTCAGGAAATCATTTAGCGGCATTTTCTGGCGGGGGCGTATTGATGACCCCGGCGAGAATATTGCTGACCGCCACATAACCGCCCCAGGAGGTCCCGAATTGGCCATCCGGGCCAAGGAGAGAGGTCGTCGGCAAGGCCTTGATGGAGCCGGCCATGGCAAGCAGTTCACTCGTGGCTTTTACCGCGGGCAGAATGGAACCGTTGGCGGGGATGTCGATACCAGTCGCGCCGGATACCATGCGATCCACCACCACGGGAAGCACCGGCAATCCCGATGCCTGCAAGGCGATCAATTGTTTACCGATATCCCGGGAACCATCCGTCCACGGCCCGAAAAACACCACCAGCAGGG
Organism: uncultured Verrucomicrobiota bacterium; assembly: GCA_964470065.1. Classification (GTDB taxonomy): domain Bacteria; phylum Verrucomicrobiota; class Kiritimatiellia; order CAIVKH01; family CAIVKH01; genus CALMUP01. Next base: position 28,793 of record CAYYAR010000008.1, read on the forward strand.
ATCGTCCGATGTAATCTTTAAGCGAGATTGTCCCCTGCCCGTCTACCCGCTCGAGCACTTGCTCATCCCACACAGCCCCACGCGAGCCGGCAGCGTCATGTTTCTTTGCCTCGCGCGGCTTGCAGGCGCCCAATGCCAGTGCTAGCAACAAAAGTAACGAGAGATATCGCGAATTCATGCGCCGAGTGTAATGGAAAATCCCGTCACCGGCAACCACGTCATGAAACCTTTTCATCATTGCACTTGCCGGTGGGGAGACTATTCCAGTATTTTTTACACAGGCAATTAACACACATTCAAGGGTGGTCCGTTCGTGCAAACTAAATCTACAAAGTGGAATCCACCCGGTTGGCCTTGGGAATTGGAAATCATCATCTTCCTGCTCCTGATGGTTTCGCTGTTCGCTCCGGTGTATTTCGGCGGAGACGCCATGCCCGATGTACGCGGCGGGTTGGATCCTGCCCGCAAGCAATTGGCCACTCAGATGAACTTTCTTGGCACCGTGGCAATTATCGGTGTGTATGTTCTGCACATCATGCTTGCCGCCACCGGCATCAACCGCGTCACGGTGTCGCCTGTGCATTTTCTCTCGCCCCTGGTCATGGCTTTGATCGCCCACTATCGTATAGCCCATAGCGTGACGGCGGATACGCCGGCGGCTGGTGTGCAATGGGTGGCTTGGCAGATCGCATTGGTGATTTTCGTGTCGTCAGTGATCACGCTTCTATTGATGATGGTACGCCGTCATCAATATATGAAGCGATTTGCCGGAACATCGTGGCTGCATGAGGCACCGGCCGCATACGCTGTCCGCGATTACCTTCGCCTGATTTGGCAGTGGCGCCCCCTGCTCTATCCTCCGCGAAAATATCGCGCCTGTGCCGAGGGCCTGATCATCGAAGGCGCGCACTACGCGATGGCCTTCGGTTTTTCCGATGTGCAATCCATGGCGCTTGTCCATGGATCCGCCGTACTGTCTTCCGGTCAATTTTATGCCGGCTCCAGTCGGGAAATGATTCGCATCGGTCTGTATGATTCCACGGCCACCCTGTGGATCGCGCCCGCGAATGCCGGGGCCTTCCTGCACGCCTGCCAACCGTTCATCACCCGCCGAAAGGTCTCGGGCAAAGCCGTGCAGACACGGTACGACGTCCACCATGCCGCGCCGCCAACGGCCGGCCAGTAACATGGCGATTCCTCAGGCCGTTACCCGCCCGGTGGCCCCACCTCCGCCTGATGATGTTTACCGTGCCGCGCTCCACGTGGCCACGCGCCTTCGCGATGCTGGTTTCATCGCCTACTTTGCCGGCGGATTCGCCCGCGACTTGCTGATCGGTCGAGGCATCCATGACATCGACATTGCCACCGACGCACGGCCGGATGCGGTCCAATCGATCTTTGCGGGAAGCCGTGAAATCGGCAAGTCGTTCGGGGTCATCCAGGTTGAATCCGACGAGCGATATTTCGATGTCGCCACCTTCCGCACCGATACCGGTTACACCGATGGACGCCACCCCGGCGCGGTGCGATTTACCACCGCCGCCGATGATGCCCAGCGACGCGACTTCACCATTAACGGTATGTTTTATGATCCATTCGCCGGAATGATCATCGACCATGTGGGCGGCATGGTTGATCTTGAACGCCGTCGCCTTGCCTGCATTGGCCATGCGGCCGAGCGTTTTGCCGAGGATCATTTGCGCATGCTCCGGGCGATTCGATTTGCCTCTGTACTGGAGTTTGCCATCGAAGAGCCAACCTGGCTGGCCATACAACAGTCGGCTCCGGCGCTGGCTTCCATCAGCATGGAGCGCATCCGCGAGGAATTCATACGCGCCCTGATGGAATCGCCCAAGCCAGGACGCGTGCTCTATCTCTTGCGCGATGCCGGTTTGTTGTCGGTGATTCTTCCCGAAGTGCAAGCCATGAACGGCGTAGCCCAGCCACCGGAATATCATCCCGAGGGCGATGTGTTTGTGCACACCGCGCTCATGCTGGACTTGATGAAAGAGCGAAGTCCGGAACTCGTCTGGTCGATACTGATGCATGACATCGCCAAGCCTGCAACTTTTGCCATCGGCATGGACAAACAGGGTCAGCCAAAAATCCAATTCCGTGGACATGCGGATGCCGGCGCGGTCATGACCGTGGACATCATGAAGCGCTTTCGCTGCTCCCATGAGGAAATCGATGCCGTGGCTATTGCCGTAAAAAACCACATGCGCTTTGGCGATATTCCATCGATGAAAGAGTCCACCCTGCGCCGGTGGGTCGGCTCGCCGACGTTTCCGCTTGAGCTGGAGTTGCATCGCATTGATTGCCTGGGAAGTCACGGCGACTTGAGCCACATGGAGCAGATCCGCGCATTTCGGGACAAATGGCAGGCCGAACCGGTCTTGCCGCCACCCTGGATTCGTGGCCGCGATCTACTCGAACTCGGATTGCCATCCTCGCCCGCGCTCGGGAAGTTGCTACGTGAAATCTATGACCGTCAACTCGATGGCACATTCAAAAATCGCGAAACCGCGCTGATCTGGGCAACCGCACGCGTCGACGAGTTAAATCGTTTGTGATTGGCGCTTCGCGGGTGTCCAGTAAACCGCCGCGCGGCAGTCGTACTAAATGTGGCTCTACTCGGCCGGAACAACCGCATTTTCGCGCCGCGGATAGTTTTTTTCCAAATAGCGCACGACGAGCGAGCGTGTATCCACCGGCAACATTCGCAAGCGCGATTCCGGCGCATCCGCCAATTCGCGCAGGCGCATGTAACGATTGCCACCGGACGCCAGGGAATAGCTGTTGAAGGCGATGTCGTGGCGGCCGCGGCTGTGCAACGCATCACCGGCGCGATCACGCAATACACCGACCTGGCGGGCATCCGTTCCGGTTGACTCGAGCTGATACGAAAAACCGAATGGACCCAGCGACTGACTGCTCAGCGCACGAAGGTGATTTTCATTCAGCACCTCCCGCATTTCCTGCGGAGTAAGGGACACGATGCCAATGCTGTTTTCGTACGGCACGATCTCCCACACCATCCGGTAAGTGAACGGACCCGGCCCCACCGGTTTGTCACTCAGGCTGCCGTGAACAACGAACCCGACGTCCGCGCCATCGGCAATCGAGCGGGCGATCAGATCCTGCATCGAGGAACGACCGATTTCATCCGGCGACGGATCCAATTCCTCCGGCAAATAAGCAATCACACGATCAAGTTGCGCTTTCGCCTCATCCAGTTGATGTTGCCAGCGTTCCAGCAACCCGGCGTGATACGGAACGCGAGCATCCATCCGCTCTAGCCGGCCCCGTTTTTCCACCACGCGCTTCTCGACCGTGTCATAGGTGAGCTTGATCTCGCCGAGCCAGATGCCATAGTAACCGGCCTGCGAATAGAGCACGTTTTGAAATCGCATGTCATCCACCGGCTTGTGGGTATGGCCTCCGAGCAAAATGTCGATTTCCGGAAACGTCCGGGCGATGGCCGAGATCTCGTTGGCAAAGGTATCCCCGCGACTGATGAATCCTTGATGCGCTGCGACGATGATCACATCGGCCCCGGCCTTGTGCACGGCAGGAAGAATTTCCTCCAGCGCGCTGACCGATCCTTTGAACATCGCTCCATCCAGCAGGTGAGGACGGGACCAGCGTGGAATCCCCGGCGTGGTAAGACCAATGATGGCGATGCGGATGCCATCAATTTCCCGGATGATGAATGGTTGAATTTTGGGCAACCAGTTTACTTCGTCAGGCGGAAAGTAGAGGTTACCGGCCAGAAATGGCACCTCGACCATGTCATGCAAACCGCGCAAGGTGGATGGCCCCCAATCAATTTCGTGATTACCCAGCACCCACGCGTCGTATGAGAGATAATTCAGGCCATCCACCATCAAGCGGCCGCGCGTCAGGTAACTTTCGGGTGATCCTTGAAACGTGTCACCGACATCAATCAGAAGCGTGTTGGTCGCGCCGGATCGCAACGCTTCAATACGCGAGGCAATGCGAAGAAAACCTCCCAGATCCGTTTGTCCGTCATAATCGCTGGTAGGCCAGATATGACCGTGCAGATCGGTGGTGTGCAAAATGGTAATTTCGACTGGCCGGGCCAAGGCGCTCGTGAGAACCATCAGGGTGATACACCCTGCATAGGCCAACGTTCGAATCATCACTCGCCACCAGGCCTTTCCACCGGGATCAGGCGATTTTCAATGCGGGCTGATCGATTCCGCCGGCGCCGGTCCGGCTCGCCACGAGATCACGCGTGATGGTGACCTCCGACACATCTCCTCGCCGCGGTATGTCGTACATGATGTCGAGCATGATGTGCTCGAGTATGGCCCGCAAACCGCGTGCGCCGGTGCCCTTGCGAATGGCGACCCGCGCCATCTCGCGCAAAGCCTCCGGTTCAAACGAGAGCTCGACCTTGTCCATACCAAGTAGCTTCTTGTACTGCTTGGTCATGGCATTCCGCGGTTGGGTGAGTATGTGAACAAGATCATCCTCGCTGAGGGCATCGAGCATGGAGACGACCGGCAAACGACCGATGAATTCCGGAATAAGGCCGTAGTGCACCAGATCCTCCGGCTCGACCCGGAAATGAACCGGTGACGAGGACATCGTTACCGGCGGTTTGGCGACAGTATCAAACCCGATGGCGCCCGAGCCTAATCGGCGCTTGATGACGGCATCCAAACCAATGAAGGCGCCACCGCAGATGAAGAGAATATTCTCGGTGTTAAGCTTGATGTATTCCTGCTGCGGATGCTTGCGACCACCCTGAGGCGGCACATTCGCGGTGGTCCCCTCGAGAATTTTCAACAGCGCTTGCTGCACGCCTTCCCCGGAGACGTCCCGGGTGATCGAAGCGCTATCGCTTTTGCGACTGATTTTATCGATCTCGTCAATGTAGATAATACCCCGCTCGGCGCGCGAGACGTCATAGTCCGCCGCTTGCAAAAGTCGAAGCAGAATGTTTTCGACATCCTCGCCGACATAGCCGGCTTCGGTCAGCGTGGTCGCATCGGACATGCTGAACGGAACGTCGAGCAACTGCGCGAGCGTCTTGGCCAACAGGGTCTTGCCGCAACCGGTCGGGCCAATCAACAACACATTGCTTTTTTCAATGTGAACATCGCGATCACCCCCCGGCCCCTCTTGGTGAAATATGCGCTTGTAGTGATTGTGAACGGCAACCGACAACACCTTCTTGGCGTACTCTTGCCCAATTACGTATTCATCAAGCGACGCCTTGATCTCGTGCGGCTTTGGCACGCGATGGCTCGCCTCGGCTTTTTTGACCCGCGGTGTGGTCTTGCCGCCCTTCTTCTCTTGATCCGTCAACAACGTCTGGCAAAGCGTTACGCACTCGTCGCAGATCCGCACGCCCGGACCGGCCACCAGGCGCACGGTGTCACTCTGGGCTTTACCGCAGAACGAACATACCGGCACTTTTTTGTCGTCGGATTTGGCCATGCGTCAGGCACTCTTGGCAGGCGGATTCGCGCGGGCCAACACACCATCCACCAATCCATATTGTTTGGCCTCGGCGCTGGACATAAAAAAGTCGCGATCGGTGTCGCGGGCGATATCGTCCATTTTTTTGCCAGTGTGATGCGCCAGTATCTCATTCAGGCGGTCGCGCAGGCGCAGAATTTCCTTGGCTTGAATGCTGATATCCGAAGCTTGTCCCTGCGCGCCACCCCAGGGTTGATGAATCATGATACGTGCGTTCGGAAGGGCAAATCGCTTACCGGCGGTTCCGGCCGCCAGCAAGACCGCACCCATGCTGGCCGCCTGACCAACGCAATACGTTACCACCGGACATTTCACAAATTGCATCGTGTCATAGATGGCCAGTCCGGCCGTGACCGATCCGCCAGGCGAGTTGATATAGAGGTTGATGTCCTTGTCGGCATCTTCACTCTGAAGAAACAGCATTTGGGCAATAACAAGATTGCTGATGTCGTCATTGATCGGCGTGCCGATAAAGATGATGCGCTCCTTGAGCAGGCGGGAGTAAATGTCGAAGGCGCGTTCGCCACGACCGGTCTGCTCAATCACCATGGGAACCAGTACTTGGTTGTTCACTGTCTTTATCCTTTCAGGTATCAGGCGGCAACGGGCGCGGGCAACTGCATATCGACCAATTGTTTCATGGCTTTGCTGACCAGGATGTCGATTTGCACATCATCCATAACGCCATCACGTTTGAATTCCGCCTTGAGTTTGACCGGATCCTTGTGCGCCCGCGCGGCCAACTGGCGGATATGCTGTTCGACTTCAAAATCGCTCACCGAGAAGTCCTCGGCATTTGCAATCTTCATCAAAATGTAGCGGAGCTTCAACCGGTCCTCGGCTGTTTTGGCCGCGGCGGAAAAAATCTGCTCGCGATTCTCCTCGATGGATTCGCGGGCCAACCCCATCCGCGTGTTGTGTTGCACGAGTTCATACACCTCGTTCGCGGTTTGACGCTGTACTTGCGACTGTGGCAGAGTCATCGCGGTCATCTCCAGCAACTTGGCGGCGACCGCCCCCTCGAGGCGGCGGCGTTCCTCGCTCGTGCGCATCATCGTGATGTCCTTGCGAATACGATCCCGCAGCACATCGATCGATTCCGAACCCATGCTCTTCACAAATTCCTCGGTGATTTCCGGCAACACGCGGCGTTGCACCTTTACCACCTCGACCTCGTAGATCGCCTGTTTGCCGGCCAGCGATTTCTCGACAAATTGATCATCAAATTTGGTCTGGATGGTTTTCTTTGTCCCGGCCGATACACCCACCAGCTCCTTGACAAACTCGACCAGGAAGAATCGCTCTTCATCAAGCACCACCGGAAGTTCCGTGGCCGCGCTCAACACATCGCTCACCTTGGTCCATTCGCTGATCGGCTTGCCCTCGATGGTGCCCGTGTAGTTCACCACCACTTGATCGCCCTTCTCGGCAACGCGGCCTTCCTCGTCCTCGAACGTGGCCATGCGGCTGCGAATGTTGTCGATGACATTGTCGACATCCTTTTCTCCCACCTCGACGGCTTTGCTTTCAACCCGGATTGTCTTGTAATCCGGCAGCGGGAAATCCGGTACCACATCGACCGTCACGGTAAACGCATACGGCTTGCCCTCCACGGGGGCCTCAGCCTCGACATTGATCACGGTCTCCACCGCGATTTTCTCCTGCTGGATCGCCTGATGATAGTTGCGCGGAAGCAGAAAATCCTTCACATCCGAGGCAATGTCCTTCTGGTACCGGCTCTTGATCAGTTGCACCGGCGCCTTGCCCGGACGAAATCCCGGTATGCGCGCTCCCTTTTGATAACTGGTAAAGGCCCCCTGAAAAGCCTCATCCACTTGGCTGGATGGTACTTCGACGCATATTTGCTTGCGTGAAGGACCGATAATTTCCACATGAACATTCATCGACGATCTCCCAAAATACGTGGAGCCAATGGACGGATTCGAACCGACGACCTGCTCATTACGAATGAGCTGCTCTACCAACTGAGCTACATTGGCACAAAGTGTGAGTATGCAAAAAATAGCGGGATTGTGACAAGACTATTCCGCGCAAAACGGCTCATACCTGTAAGCGCCAATCCGGCCCCACACCACAAAATATAGGGGTTGATTTTCCGCGATACCACATAGTATGGTCGCTCCAACAAAAAACAAACAATCACTACGTCAGGGAAACAGGGACGACCAACATGTACCTCAAACGCCTCGAAATCATCGGTTTCAAGAGCTTCGCTGAAAAAACCCGCCTCGAATTTGAACCCGGCATGACGTCGATCGTAGGCCCGAACGGATGCGGCAAAAGCAACGTCAGTGATGCCATCCGTTGGGTGCTCGGCGAGCAAAGCGCCAAAGCGCTCCGCGGCGGCAAAATGGAAGATGTCATATTCAATGGCACGGATTCCGCCAAACCGCTCGGCATGGCCGAAGTGAGTCTAACGCTGGCGGATTGCGAATCCGTATTGGGGCTCGAGTACAACGAAGTTACCGTCACGCGCCGGGTGTTCCGTTCCGGTGAAGGACAGTACTTCATCAACAAAGCCCCCTGCCGCTTGAAAGACATCCAGCGTCTGTTCATGGACACGGGTGTCGGCACCAACTCCTACTCCATCATGGAGCAGGGCAAGATCGACCGCATTCTCAGTTCGCACCCCGAGGATCGGCGTGCGGTATTCGAAGAGGCCAGCGGCATCACCAAGTTTAAAGCCGACAAGCGCGAGGCGCTCCGCAAGTTGGAACAAACGGAAGGCAACCTGCTTCGTCTCGATGACATCATCCGCGAGGTGAAGCGCCAGATCATCTCGCTGCAACGTCAGGCCGGCAAGGCCCGCCGCTATACGGAAATGCGCGATCAGTTGCGTGGTATCGAACTCTTCCACACCCGCGAACGCATCAACGCGCTGGATACGGAAATCCGTTCGATCGAATCCCGCCTGTCCTCGCTGCAGGAGCAGGAAGAGGCCGCCCGTCAGGACATTGCCACGGGTGAATCCTCGTCGGCGGCGATGCGCGAACGACTCGAGGCCATCGAGGCCGAGATCAATCAATTAATGGAACAAGGCATTCAAGCCAAGGCCGAGCTCGGCCGGCTTCGCGATTTGATGCAGGTGAACGAGGAGCGGATCGTTGAACTGCGCCAACTCTCGGAGCGCGACTTGAGCAACGCCGACGAAGCTCGTTCGCGATTGGCGGAACACACTGCCCATTGTGCCGAGGAAGCTCAGCGCCACGATTCCACCGTGATCCGGCGCGATGCGCTTGAAAAGGAATTAGCCGATGCCGTGGCCCGTCTGCAACAGGATGAGCGCGCCGTCCAGGACGCCTCCCGTCAGATCAACCAGTTGCGTACCGAGCAGATCGATCTCGAGTCGCGCCAGGCCCACCTGCAAAACGAGTTGAACGAAATCGAAGCGCGTGAAAAACAAAACGATCTCCGCCGGGCCCGCCTCGGCGCCGAGCTCAACGAGGCCAGCCGCCTGCGCGACGACTACGCATCGCGGCGCGATGAGATGACACAACGCCTGGCCGCCCATCAGCAAGCGGTGGATATGGCCGCCCAGGAACTGGAGCAGGCAAAATCCGGCAAGTCCGGGAAAACAGGTGCGATTGCCGACTGCCGTAACGAATTGAACAAGTTGCAACCAGAGGCCGCCGGCATTGAGGCGAAAATCAATCTGCTTGAGGCCAGCCGCGAGGATCAGGAGGGATTTCCCGAGGGCGCCCGCCGCATTCTTAACCGCGATCCCGCCCTTCCCTGCCACGAGCATGATGTGCTCGGCCCCCTCGCCGAGTTGATTCGAGCCGAATCGTCCTACCAGAAAGCGCTTGAAACCATTCTACGGCCGCTGGTCGATGCCATCGTGGTGCGTCATGACGAAACCGTGACGTACCTGTTGCGCGAAATTGAAAAAAACAACTTCGGTTCCGTGCGGCTCGTTTCACTTCGCGAAGGGACCATTCAATTACCGCCGGTGCCGGCGGGAGCCGATCGTCTGGTGGATCATTTAACGGTGAGCGATGAGCTTCGCCCCCTCGTGAACCGGTTGTTTGGTCACGTGATCGTGGTGGAGTCAGCCGCCGCCCTTCCCGATACTCCCGGCACGACGTTTGTCTACCTCACGCGCAGCGGAGCGCTGGCCGCCGCCGGCCATGGCGAAATCTGTAACAGCAACGAGCAATCCGCCTCGCCCCTGACCCGGCACCACCTTCTTGCCGCCTGGCGTGAAGAATTGGCCCGGGTCCGGCAAAACATTGAAGCAGCCCGTCAGCAGTTGGACTTGCGGCAACGCGAGGAAAACGAAATCGATCAACTCATCGAGCAGCGAAGAGAAGCGCTCGATGCCGCCCGGCATGAATTGTCGATTGCCCAGGGCGAGCACCAAGTCATCGGCAAAGAGCAGCATCAAGTGCTTCAACGCGTCGAGACCATTTCCTATGAGATGGAGCAACTCACCGCACAGCATTGCAGCGGCGATACGCGTCGGGCCGGAATTCAGGAGAAACTTGATCATAATCGCGGCCGGCAAGCCGAAATTCGCACCACGCTCGGGCAACTGACCAATCAGTTGCGCGAACTCGAATCAGCCCGCAACGCCAGTCAGACCGAGACCACGGAAAAGCGTGTAGCCTATTCCGAATTGAAGCAGAGCGCGGAATACATCGGTTCCAAAGTGGAGCAACTCACCAACCGGATCAAGGAATTGGAAAGCATCATCGATGAGCGCACCCGCGGGTTCAACTCATCCCAGGATCGCATTGCCAATCTGAGCGCCGGGATCACCGGCGCGCGGGAAAAAATGGCGCCGGTAGAGGCCAACATTCAGCGCCTCGGTCAACAACTGGATGCTTCGCGGTTGAGCAAGGATGAGTCCCACAAGGAATTTGCCGCCCACGAGCAAGGCATGAAGCAGAAGCGCACGCTGCTTGAGGATGTCCAACGCAAGCGCGGCCAGCTCGATGTGGAATTGGCGCAACAACGGATGCGCCGGCAGAATCTGATCGAACGAGTGACCGGTGATTACCGCATCACCATCGACGAGCTGCTCACCGCGGCGGAGCCGCAATGGGAAGGCGGCGCCCGGCCGGAGAACGATTTTATCGAAACATCGATTGCCGAGATGCGGGCGAAGCTGGAAGCCATGGGCCCGGTGAATCTGGTCGCCATCGAGGAGCATGCCGAGCTGGAAGAGCGATACCAGTTCCTTACTGCCCAACAGACTGATCTCGTGAACGCCAAGACGCAATTGGTCGAAATGATCAAGCAGATCAACGCCACCACCACGGAATTGTTCTCGGCGACCTTCAACAAGGTGAACGAAAACTTCCAGGTGATGTTCGCTCAGTTGTTTGGCGGCGGCTCGGCTAAACTCGTTCTTATCGATGAAGGCGATGTGCTCGAGTCCGGTATCGAAATCATCGCCCGCCCGCCCGGCAAAAAACTGCAGACCGTCTCGCTGCTTTCCGGCGGCGAACGCACCATGACTGCGGTGGCCCTGCTCTTCTCGCTCTACATGGTCAAGCCCAGTCCGTTCTGCGTACTCGACGAACTCGATGCCGCGCTGGACGATGCCAACATCGGTCGCTTCGTCAGCACCGTGAAAGGATTCGTGAAGGATTCGCAATTTGTGGTGATCACCCACAACCGGCAAACCATCTCGGCCTCCCGCGCCATCTATGGCGTCACCATGGAAAAACAGGGTATATCGAAAATCATTTCGGTGAAGTTTTCCGATTACGAGGAAGCCGGACAGCCCGCCGGTGTGGCTTGATGCTCCGATCCGCAGTATCACGCTGCCGGCACAAACTATTCGCGATGGAGATGTAATTATGCGGTTATTCAGTCGCTTGGGTATTCAATCCAAGATGATATTGGTCCTGCTTGTCGTCAGCCTGACTTCCATCGCCATCACCGCGTGGATCGGCTTTACCTCCGCCAAATCCGCCCTCGGTAAAACAGCGCGCGATCATTTGCACGGCATTCGCGTGGCCAAAACCACCACGCTCGTGACCATGCTCGAAGCCTTGCGTGACCAGGTCATTTCCCTTTCCGACACCACCATCGTCATCGACGGTCTGGTGGCTTTCCGGGAGAGTTTCAGCGATCTCCGCAACACCGCCGCCCTGACCGACGAGGAACAGGCGCGCCTCGTTTCCTTCTATCGCGATGCATTTTTGCCCGCGCTCGACAGCGCGATTGATGGAACCCCCGTGCTTGAGCAATATCTGCCTTCATCGAATGTCGAGCGCTACCTGCAGTATCATTATATTGCCGCGAATGATCAGCCAATCGGCCGCAAGCAGGCGTTGACCGTGGCCACCGGCGATCTGACCTCGTATGGCCGCACCCACGAGAAGATGCACAAATTATTTTCCCGTGCCGTCCAGATCTACGGATTTGAAGACATCATGCTTGTGGAGGCCGACGCCCTCCATGTCGTGTACAGCTATCAGAAGACCCCGGAGTTCGGCACCAGCCTGGGCAATGGCCCGTATGCCAATACGATTCTGGCCGAGAAAGTACGGGCAATGCGGATCAACCGTGATCGCGATGACTTCATGATTGCCGATTTCGAGCCGTTCCGGCCCAGCCTCGGGTTGCCCATGGGGTTTGCGGTCAGCCCGGTGTTTGATGGCACCAGTATGATTGGTATGCTGGTGTTGCAATTTCCTATCGACAATTTCAATGCTGTGCTGACCGGCAATTACAACTGGCGCGAGGAAGGGCTGGGCGCATCCGGCGAAACGTATCTTGTGGGTCCGGACAAGACCATGCGCAGCCAATCCCGGTTCATGCATGAAAATGCCGGACAATTCCTTCTGGCGCTTCAGGAGAGCAGCATTCCGGACCGCAATGTGGAACAGATCAAGCGGCAGCGCGATGTGATCTGCGCGCTTCCGGTGGAGTCGGAAAGTGTCGATCACGCCCTGCGTGGCATGTCCGGAATCATGGAGACGCTCGATTACCGGGGCGAGCCCGTGCTGTCTGCGTATGGACCTTTGGAGCTGGACTCACTTCGTTGGGCCGTGCTCGCCGAGATTGATTTGAAAGAGGCCAACGCCCCTATCCGCTCGTTCGGACGGCGCGTCATCATCGCCGCCACGGCGACGGCGCTCCTGGTCACATTGCTGGCGCTGATTTTCGCCAGCCTGCTGACCCGCCCGTTGCGTGAATTATCGGATGGCGCTCGACGGCTCGGCGAAGGCGACACCTCGGTGCGGGTGGCGATGCCTTCGGAGGACGAATTCGGCGAGCTGGGTCGCACGTTCAATCGCATGGCTGAAAATATCATGCATCAGCGCGAACAATTGGAGCAGCAAGTCCACGAAAACCAGGAGCTTCTGCTGAACATCCTTCCGCCCTCCGCGGTGGATCAGCGCCGCAGCGGCGATGAAAAAGCCAGCCGTCAATTTGCCGATGTATCCGTCCTCTTCGGCGAAATTCTCGGCATGGAGGAGTTTAGCGCGCATGCCGGCGAAAGCCGGGCGCTCGCCTTGCTCGGCGATCTAATCGATGCATTTGACGAGGCGGCGGAGAAGTCCGGAGTCGAGAAAGTCCGCACCATCGGAGCGTCGTACCTAGCGGTGTGTGGATTGTCGGTCACCCGGCCTGATCACACCCGCCGGGTCATTCAGTTTGCCCGCGAGATGGTGCGCATTCTTTCCGTATTCAACCGTGAGCACAAAACCAATCTGGCCATTTCCGTGGGACTCAACAGCGGGCCGGTGGTGGGTGGCGTGGTGGGACGCCGCAAGTTTCTGTATGATTTGTGGGGCGACACGGTGTCGATCGCCCGCAAACTTGCCGGCGTGCAAGGCGGCGCACTCCGCGTAACCGGTGCGATGAAGGAACGGCTGGGTGATCAATTCGAGTTCACCGCACCGGAGAAGATCGAGGTCGCGGGCAAACCGTCCATCGAGGTATGGCAGGTGGCCGGCTAATTCCGCCGGCACCGGCCAGAAACCAGCATGAACGAATGGATCCATAACGAATGGCGGAATGTGTGGCCGGCGATCGGCCTGGTGCTCGCCTTTCCGTTGCTCTTGTTGATATTGAGCGAATGGATCGCGCGCAGCCGCCGGGCGGAGCGACCGGTCAGCCGGACGCTCGCGACACTCCGAAATCTCGTCGTGCCGAGTCTCGCCTTTCTCGTTTTCATGCGATTCATCGTGGAATTTCCCTCCACGCACATCGCGGTTCGTTTGGTCGAAAGTGTGTTTTGGATTTCCCTGCTCTACGCGCTGCTCGGCATCATCAACGATCTCGTTTTTGGCCAATCGCAATTTACCACCGGGACATGGCAGTCGAAGGTGCCCAAATTGTTCCGCGACCTGGCTCGTGTGTTACTGGTTGGCATCGGGGCCATGGTGATTTATTCGCAGGTATGGGGTCGCGAAGTAAGCGGCGCCCTCACCGCGCTTGGCCTCGGTTCGATTGTCATCGGTCTCGCCCTGCAGGAGCCGCTTGGCAATATCGTCTCCGGCTTGATGCTGTTGATGGAGCGTCCAATCAATGTGGGCGATTTCGTCAACGCCGAGGGTGTTACCGGGCGTGTCATCGAGATCAACTGGCGATCCGTTCACATCGAAACCGCTACCCGCGAGCTGCATGTCATTCCCAACGTGTCCTTATATAAAGGGGCATTCAGCAATCTGTCGCGGCCGACACCGTTGCGAACCGAAGTGATCGAAATGGGGTTCAGCTACGATGATCCGCCCAACCGGGTCAAGGAAGTATTGGTTGATCTGATGCGATCCACACCGGGAGTACTCCAGAATCCGCCGCCCATGGTAAGGACATTCAGCTACGCCGACTTCTCGATCATCTACAAAATGATCTTCTCGGTTGCGGCCCAAACCGAATTGGCGGTGACCCGCGATGCCATCATGTCTCGTCTATGGTATGTCATCCGCCGCGAAGGTTTGACCATCCCATATCCGATTGCCATGGAGTATGCGCCGGGTGAATCACCCAGTCCCGCTCCACCGACGACCGCGCAATGGCTGCAACCCCACCCCAATTTCGCACGCCACTTGCCCGATAACCTCACCCATCCGCCCCGCGTGCTCGAATTCGGCAACGGGGAGATGATTCAGCCGGTCGGTGGCCAATTTCCCGGGTTTGCGCTGATTCTGCAAGGCCGGGCTTCGCTGATGACCACCGATGCCCGCGGATCGGAAGTCGCCATGGGCGAGATCGGTCCCGGCGAATGCTTTGGCGATGATTTGTCCTCCGGCGGGCGCAGCGAGGCGCCGGGCATCCACGCCCTGTCCGATGTCCGGGTGATGGTGTTTCCGCGCGGAGCTATTGATGGTTTCATCCAGCGATCCCCGTCGCTTGCCGCCGAACTGGGTGATGCAATAGAAATTCGCCGCCAGGCGATCAAAGTGGCTCGATCGCGCAAAAACACGGTGTGATCACCGCCATCATATCGCAAGCTGGATAAATTACATTTTCGCGTTATCGTTTGCCCATGAATGTTGCATCTTTTCTTGTTCTCCTGCTGGCGTCCCTCCTTGTTTCTGGTTGTGGACGTCCCCCGTCCGCCGGTGGGCCTCCGGGTGATTTTCCCGTCAACGCCGTGGTCGCAGCGGTACAGACCGGGACGGTCGTCGATCGCGTAAATGTGGTGGGCAGTCTTCGCGCGCGTGACGCGGTGGATGTGGTGGCGGAGATCAACGGAACGGTGGAGGAAATTCTTTTTCTGGAAGGCGAACCCGCCGTGGCTGGGCAGCCGCTGGTTCGTCTGGATGATGCGAAAGTGCAAGCCCGCGCCGCCGAAGCCGAAGCCCGGTTCAATCTGGCCGATACCAATCGTCGGCGCGCGGAAGAGTTGCTCGCTACCGCAACCATTTCCCGCCAGGAATACGATCA
This sequence comes from uncultured Verrucomicrobiota bacterium, assembly GCA_964470065.1. Lineage (GTDB taxonomy): Bacteria > Verrucomicrobiota > Kiritimatiellia > CAIVKH01 > CAIVKH01 > CALMUP01. Next base: position 44,174 of record CAYYAR010000008.1, read on the forward strand.
AGTGGTGGCCGAATTTGGCGTTGCCGAGTCGGTCTGGAACTTGCTCAAGCAGGACCTGGACGATGCGTTGATCAAAGCTCCTTTTGACGGTCTACTGGGAGCTCGTTATGTAAGTCCCGGTCAATATGTATCGGTGGGTCAGAGCGTAACCCGTCTGGTGAAGATGGATCCGTTGGAAGTGGAATTTCGCGTACCGGAAAGGGCCGGTCCATCCATCGCACTGGGGCAAAGGATAGAAATGTCCACCGTATCCGGATCCGGTGCGCTGGTGAAAGGGGAGGTTTTTTTCATTGATCCGGTTGTGGATGCGCAATCCCGGACCGTGCTTGTCAAAGCGCTGATACCAAATCAGTCGCTGACGCTAAAACCCGGCATGTATGGCCATGTGGCGGTGATGCTGGGCGCTCGTGAAGCGGCTCTCGTCATTCCGGAGAGCGCCGTCCGCTACCGGGGAGATCAGGCGTATGTGGTGACCGTGGATGACGAACAAAAGGCGGAATTCCGCAATATCCGCGTTGGCTTGCGTATGGACGGCAAGCTGGAAGTCGTCGAGGGGCTTTCGGCCGGCGAACGGGTAGTGATTGAGGGATTTCAAAAAATGGGCCCGGGCACGACCGTGATTGTCAGTCCTTCATCATCGGCCTATGGAGTGACGCCCTGACTCCATGACGGTCTTTGAGCAATTTATCCGTCGTCCCGTTGCGACCATCATGCTGAATGCGGCGCTGCTGGTTTTTGGCGTGCTTGGCTTGATGCAACTTCCGGTTCGCGAATTACCCGACATCGACCCGCCGGTCGTTAATGTGCTGGCGGTGTATCCGGGCGCTTCGGCGGCCGTGGTGGAGACGGAAGTTACCGAACGCCTGGAAGAAGCGATCAGCAGCGTGGAAGGAATCAAATTGCTGACCAGCGAGAGTCGCGAACAGGTCAGCAGCATTTCCATCGAGTTCAGCCAGAATCGCGACATCGACATCGCGGCCCAGGATGTCCGCGATCAGGTCGCGCGCATCCGCGGAAATTTGCCTGAAGATATCGACGAACCCATCGTATCCAAGCAGGACGCCAACGCCCGCCCGATTATGTGGGTAGCCTTCTATAGCGACCGGTATGATACGTCGGAGTTGACCCGTATTGCCGACACCATGGTGAAAGACCGGCTGCAGACAATTGACGGCGTCAGCTCGGTCATCATAGGTGGCGAAAAGAGATTCGCCGTCCGCGTATGGCTCGACGCCAAAAAAATGGCGTCACGCGGCATGACCGTGCTGGATGTGGAGCGGGCGATTCAGCAGCAAAATATCGACTTGCCCAGTGGTCGCGTGGAGGGGCGTGATCGCGAATTGACCATCCAGACCCGCGGCCAGTTTGCCTCCGCGGAATCATTTAATCGGGTGGTCATCCGTCAAGACGGTACCGATGTGGTGCGCCTGGAGGATATCGGTTATGCGCGTGAAGGCGTGGAGGATGCGCGCACCATCGCCCGCTTTAATTCCACACCCGCGGTGGGTCTGGGCATCATTCGCCAATCCAAAGCGAATACCCTCACCGTGGCGGACGATGTCAAACGGCGCATGGATGAGTTGGCCCCCACGCTGCCCGAGGGCATCAACTACCGGTTCCCTTACGACGAGTCGGTATTCGTCGAGCGCGCGGTGGTGGAAGTCTGGGAGACCCTGGCCATCGCCTTTGTCCTCGTGGTGCTGACGATTTTTATTTTTCTCCGCAATGTGCGATCCACCCTGATACCCGCCTTGTCCATCCCCGTTTCGATCTTGGCCACATTCGGCTTGTTGTATGTCATGGGCTTTTCGGTCAACATTTTTACCTTGCTGGCTCTGGTTCTCGCCATCGGCATAGTGGTCGACGACACCATCATCGTGCTGGAGAACATTTACCGTCACATCGAGGACGGAATGGAGCCGTATGCCGCGGCCGTAAAGGGCATCAAGGAAATCGCCTTCGCGGTCATCGCCACCACCCTGTCGCTGGTATCGGTTTTTCTGCCGCTCGCGTTTATTGGCGGGGTGACCGGTCGACTGCTGCTTGAATTCGCCTTCGCGCTGGCCGGCGCGGTGATCGTGTCGAGCATTGTTGCCCTGACGCTCTCGCCTATGGCGGGTGCCCGCATTCTTCGTCCGGTCCGGGAATCCGAGCACGGTAAGTTCTTCAACTACTTCGAAAAGCGCCTGCAGGCATTGAATGTCCGCTACGAGCGATCACTTGATTGGGCGCTTCGCCATCGCGTGGCCATGGTAGTCATTGCCGCCGGTTCGATTTTTGTATCCTATTATTTCTTTCGCAATCTCGATCGCGAGTTCCTGCCCGAAGAGGACAAGGGGCGCCTGCTGGTTTTTTCCATCTATCCGGTGGGAAGCACACCCGAATACTCCGACCGCATGATGCAGACGCAGGAGGAAATTATTTCCTCCATACCCTCGGTGGATACCTACTTTACCGCGGTAGCCTTGCCCTTTAACGGACCGGGCGATGCCACGGTCGGTTTCATGTTCACCCGCTTGAAGGCGGGTGAACGTCCTCACGTGCGTGACATTGTCGCCGGGCCGCAAGGCCTCGGCTTCAAAATGATTTCGGGCGTCGAGGGCGCACTCGCCATTCCCATTATGCCCAAGGCGGTGGATATCGGTTTCTCGCAGCCTTTCCAGTTGGTGGTTTCCAATCCCGATCTCAACCGGCTTGATCAAACCGTGCAGTCGTTGCTGGGCCAGTTCCGTCAGGCCGGATTCCTCGCCAATGCCCGCTCAACATTTAACCTTGAAAAGCCGGAAGTGCGGGTTGTCATTGATCGCGATCGTGCCGGCACGCTGCATGTTTCCGTCCAGGAAATTGCCCGCACACTTCAAATCTTGTTCGGCGGTGATGCCAGCAGTGATCTCAAGCGCGAAGGCAAACAATACGATGTCATCCTTCAGCTTGAGCGCGAAAATCGCTTTACGCCGGACGATCTCGAGGAAATATACGTGCGCGGTGTGAATGGCCAACTGGTACAGCTCGCCAACGTGGTGCGTGTGGAGGAAGGAGCCGGACCTAATGCCATCGAGCGCTTCCAGCGGCAGCGCTCCGCCACCATCGAGGGCACACCCGCCGGTGTTCCTCTCGGAAACGCCATGGATCAGGCGGAACGTTTGCTCGTCCAACATCTGCCGCCGGGATTCAGCTTCGATTGGAAGGGCGAAGGACGCAATTTGCGTGAATCCTCGCGCGACATCTATGGCTTCATGTTGCTGGCGGTAATTGTGGTCTACATGGTGCTCGCCGCCCAATTTGAAAGTTTCATTCATCCGTTTACGGTGTTGCTTGCCCTCCCCCTCGCTTTTCTCGGCGCCTTTGGTTTGCTCTATCTGCTGAGCTGGGTGAATTATGCCGGATCCATGATGTATGGCTGGGCCAATTACGCCCCGGATCCGCCCGCCATCGCCGGCATTCTGGCCTCCATCATCCCGCGCATCTCATCCATGAACATGAATATCTTCAGCCAGGTCGGTCTGATTTTGTTGATCGGTCTGGTGACCAAGAATTCAATCCTGCTCGTGGAATTCGCTAATCAGCAAATGGCCCGTGGCCTGGACAGCCGCTCGGCGATGCTGAAGGCTGGCGCCCTTCGTTTGCGTCCGATCTTGATGACCAGCCTGGCCACGATCGCCGGTATTCTACCGATCGCCATCGGATTCGGTGATGCTGCGGAAAGCCGGCGTCCATTGGGTGTGGTCGCGGTCGGCGGCATGATCACGAGCACCCTGTTGACCCTGTTTGTCATTCCTGTCATTTATACCCTTTTCTCGGACCTATCGCTCAAGCTCACCGGCCGGCCCGCCGGTATACATAAAGAGTTGTCGGCGGCCGGAGCTGCCGATCCAGCGGAGATGCGATGATGCGATCGAGGTTCACCAGCTGGTTGATCCTGCTTGCGTTGGCGCCGATCGGCGCGCATGCCAATGCGAGTGGCGACACAATGATCCCCCTCCACCTTGATCTTGCCCGGTCGATTCAACTCGCCTACGACCACAATCCGGTCATCAACGAAGCCCGCGAGAAATTAGTCGAGCAAGCCGGCCGATTGGAATCCACGGAGAGCTTGCGCTTTCCGAAAGTTAATCTGTCCGGTTTATACCAGCAGGATGACAACGATCGTCTCGGCATGTTTGGCGGTCCGGGCAGTGAACCGGATGACAAATATTGGCGTGCCGGCGTGGATTTGACCCAACCGCTCTACTCCGGCGGTTTGCTGGATTCGACGGTAGAATCCCGTCGACTGGAGACGCGTGCACTTGAATCAGATTCGGTCGCCACACAATCGCGCGTGCTTGCCAATGTGCACCGCAACTTTTACGGAGCGTTATTGGCCCGCGAGGTGATCACCGTGCAGCTGGAATCCATCTCGTTGCTCGAGCAACAACTGACGCTCGCCCGCAACCGGTTTGATGCCGGTGCCGGCGCCCGTTTTGATGTACTGCAGGCGGAAGTTCGACTGGCCAATGCCCAACCCGTGCTGATCCGGGCGCAAAACGATTACCGGCTGGCCGTCGATCAACTGCGCACATCCCTCGGTGCCCGCTACGGCGATGCGACCGGACCGGACGATATCGCATTAGAGGGCGGTCTTGCTGATGATCATTCGCTGCTGGAACTGGACGAGGCCCTCGACGAGGCTATGAGGCAGCGACCGGATCTCGCCGCCCAGGCGAAGCGACGTGAAGCCGCCACGCAAGACTTGCGCCGGGCCCGCGCTCAACGTTATCCCTCGCTCGATCTCTTTGCCAACTACGGACTCGAACATGATCGTTACGCCGCGGATGCCGATCCGTTGGAAGGCTGGCAGGCCGGAATTACCGCCAAGCTCCAAGTATGGGAAGGCGGACGGATTCGCGGCGAGGTGGCGCAAGCCGGATCCCGGCTCGAGCAAGCCAGGCTCAGAGAAGACGCATCCCGCCTTGTCGCCGAGCTGGAAGTCCGCAATGCGTGGAACAAAGCCCGGGAAGCCCGGGAAATCATGGCCGCCGCCGGACTGGTTATCAAACAGGCGGAAGAAGCGCTGCGACTCGCCGAGAACCGGTATGGCGTGGGCGCGATCACCCAACTGGACGTGCTCTCGTCCCAGCTCGAATTCACGCAGGCCAAACTCAATCGGATCACCGCCGTGCACGACTACAACGTCGCACTGGTGGAATTGGATCACGCAATCGGCCGGATACCGGGACGCCAGTATCTGGCCGACCAGTCCCCCGCTTTTTGATCATCGGCTCCACCTCGTTCCGGAAGAGCCCGTCGCGACGAGGCCAGTGTCCTGCAGGATACTCGACGGGCGGAGCGAAAAAAGGTAGATAATCGCCATGCCCGCTGAATCCGCATCCGCTGACAAACCATCGACCCTGAGCGGCACGGTCGATCGCGTTACTTTTCATAACGACGAGTCGGGATTCAGTGTGCTCAAGGTGTTGATCAGTGGCCGCAAGATGCCGGTGACGGTGGTCGGACAAATCCCCAATATCGTACCTGGCGAGGGTATCTCGGCCGAGGGCGAATGGATGAATGACCGGACGCATGGCCGGCAGTTCAAGGCGAGTCAGCTTAAAAGCCATCCCCCGGATTCACTCGAAGGTATAGAAAAGTTTCTCGGATCCGGTCTGATCAAGGGTATTGGACCGGTCTATGCCGGCAAACTGATACGCCATTTTGGCAAGGACATCTTCGATGTCATCGAGCGGGAATCGGCGCGCCTCGAAGAAGTGGAGGGCATCGGCCGGACACGTCGTCAGTTAATCAAGGATAGTTGGAATGCGGCGCGCGAGATTCGTGCCATCATGGCGTTTCTTATGTCCAACGGTATTAGCACCGCGCGGGCGTTTCGCATTTACAAGTGCTATGGCGATCAGGCCATCAATACGCTCAAGCGTGATCCGTATTGCCTGGCCCGCGATATCAAGGGCATCGGTTTCAAGAGCGCCGACCAGATTGCCATGAACATGGGCATCCGTCCGGACAGCGATTTGCGTGCGCGCGCCGGCATTGAACATGTGCTGTTGGAAATGACATCCGCCGGACATTGTGCCTGTCCGGCCGAGGAATTGATCACCCAGGCCGTAACTATTCTAAATATAGAGCGCCCGGTGATCGAGTCCGCGTTGCAACACGGCTTGACGAGTCACCGGTTGGTGCGCGATGAAATTGGCGGCGAAACGTTGATCTATTCCGCCGCGCTTCATGAAAACGAGGTTGCGCTGGCCCGCCGCCTCCGCTCGCTGCAACACGGCGCCTACCCGGGACCACCCGTGCAGATTGACAAGGCGCTTATCTGGGCCGAGGCGAAAATCGGTTTCACACTGGCGCCGGCTCAGCGGGCCGCGGTCGCTGGCGCATTGACGCATAAAGTGAGCGTGATCACCGGCGGGCCCGGCGTTGGCAAAACCACGCTGGTGAAGGCGATCATTCAAATTCTCCGGGCAAAGAAAGTCCGGGTATTGCTGTGCGCCCCCACGGGGCGTGCCGCCAAGCGTTTATTCGAAACCACTGGATTGGAAGCTAAAACCATCCACCGTTTGCTCGAGTATGAGCCCGGCCGAGGTCAGTTTAAATTCGGCGCAAAAAATCCATTGGAGGGCGACATTTTCATCGTCGATGAATCCAGCATGCTCGATCTGCCGCTGGCCTGCGCCTTGATCAAGGCCCTGCCCCGGCATGCCGGACTGGTGTTGGTCGGCGATGTGGACCAGCTGCCATCGGTCGGACCCGGTTCGGTCCTGAAAGACATCATCGAAAGCCAATGCATACCGGTGACGCATCTGAACGAGATTTTCCGCCAAACCGATGGCAGTTCCATCGTCACCAATGCCCATGCCATCAATCGCGGTGAAATGCCGGAATCCGGCGCGGTCGGCTCCGCCTCGGATTTCTTCATCATGGAGGAAGAGGACCCGGACAAAGCCGTGGAGACGATCCTGCGACTGGTGAAGAAGCATATCCCGGCCAAGATGAAAATATCACCCATCCAGCAGGTGCAGGTTCTTGCGCCCATGATCCGGGGTGCGCTCGGAGCGAGAAATTTGAACGAGCGACTGCAGGAATTGCTGAATCCGGGCGATGAGTTTCTTGAACGTTTCGGCACCCGTTTTCGTGAGCGTGACAAGGTCATGCAGCTGGAAAACGACTACGACAAAGATGTGTACAATGGCGATGTCGGATTTGTTTTTCGTATCGATGTGGATGAACAGCAGATGGTCGTTCGCTTCGGCGACCGGTTTGTGAAATACGAATTCAATGAACTTGATGAGCTCGCCCCGGCTTACGCCATCACCGTCCACAAAAGCCAGGGCAGCGAGTACCCGGCCGTAGTGATTCCGGTCCACACCCAGCATTTCATGATGCTGCAGAGAAACCTGCTCTACACCGCCATTACGCGCGGCCGGAAACTGGTGGTGCTCGTCGGGTCCCGGAAGGCCATTGGCATGGCGGTGCGCCGCAACGACGTCGGCCTGCGGAAGACCGCCCTGCGATGGCGACTGCAACAGGATGAAAAGGCCTACGCGCTGGAGGCGGAGAAGGAGTAACCCCATCCGCGCCGTGCACCTATCCCTTGAATACGAAATATTTCCGGCACACGAAATTGATCAGCAACGATGCGATCATTTTGCTGATATAGGATGCCGTGGTGCTGACGTGGAACCACTTGATCAATATCCACCCGATGCCCGTTCCGAGGAAGATACTGATGCCGGAAACAGCATAAAAAAGCGCCAGCTCGACATACCACGCATGCCGGCCGGGCTCGAACACCCAGAAAATATTGATCAGGTAGGCCGTCAGGTTCGAGAACATGAACGCGATCAAGGTAACGTAGACAAATCTCCGCGAGCGTTGCTCCTCGGTCACCGGATGCACCTTCAACTTCAGGCGAACAACCAGCGGATCATCGCCGCGCAGCGCCGGAAGAAACTTCCAAGCAACGAGATAGAATACGAAGATATCTACGGCCGTGGCTACGCCGCCGGCGATGGCGTATTTGATGAACTGAACGACCGGGCCGGCGTCCCGTTGCAGGAATTGCTGGAGAACTTCGTCCACGTGCGCATCATGCCTTGCGTTCGATCCACAACCGGATTTGATCCGGCAATCCCTTCACCGAGGTAATGGTGCAGGTCGCCTCGCCATGTTCGGTCGGAATCATAAGGGAGTCGCCGGGCACATGACCGGTCAGCACCTGCGCCATGCGCGAATTGCTGGAAATAATCTTCAACGTCGGATCGGTATCCCATTCACCGAGCAAGAAGAACTCCTCGGTGCGTCCATCCCCATAGCGCACCTCCACGGCGGTCGCCGGACCGGCTTTATCCGTGGGCAGATCCTTGAAATCCGTGGGTGTCACTTTCGCCAGCATGGCCGCGATCTCGTCGCGACGACGGAAAAGCAAGGCTTGCGCGTCCTTGGCGGCCTTGTATTCGAAGTTTTCGCGCAAGTCTCCGTATTCGCGGGCCAGGGCAATTTCCTTGGCCACTTTGGGAATTTCAAAATTCACAATTCGCTGCAACTGTTCCTTGCGCTCTTCGTAGGTGCGGATGGACGTCAACGGACCCTTGGGCTTGGCGGACTGTTCTTTACCGGAGCTGGCCATCAACGCTTCGAGCTCCGGATGAAGTTTCACGATCGTCGCGAGCTGCGACTGCTTATCAAGCACGGCCCAGCCGGTGGATTGCTTGACCCGGAGCACCAGCGCCTCCCGTTGCGCGGCATCCAGCTGGGCCAGTGCCGACTTCATCCATTCCGATTTGCCCCAACGCTCTTTGAGCTGATTTTGAGCCTTGAGCTGATCCCCGGAGTAACTGTTTTCGATTTCATCCACCATGAAATTAAGCAGGAGATGCATGGGCCCTAGATTCCAGGCCGCCACCTTGTCCATGTTGCGGGACAGCCAGCTTACGACCTCGATGCCGGGGGCCCGCGTCTCCACCGCACCGCGGAAGATGGTGGCCACGGTCCGCTCCTGTTCGTGCTCGAACAAATAGTTGATGACTTCGGCCATGGAGCCGATGTCCATCTTGAGCAGGCGCTTGATCATTAGCTCATCGACCCGCGCTTTATCATGATTCGATAGATAACGGAGAAACATCGCGCTATGCTTGGCCGGAAGTTTCTTGAGCGTATCCATGAACACATCGGGATCAAAAAACCGCTCGATCGCCGCTAGTTCCGTCTTCGACTCGTCATCCACCCCCAATGACACCGCCGCCATTTTGATCCGGGCCAGCACCGTGGGCTGGCGGGGCCATGCACCTTTGACGGTAAAGGCCAACCGGTCCTGCAAGATCTTTATCTGGTTGGGCGTCAGCCCACCGGAGCCGACCTCGGAGGAAATTTCCTCGAAGCGTGTGACCAGCGTGTCAAGATTTCGCTCCTCGCCCAATCCGTTCAGATTTTCACTGACCGACTCCGACTCCGCCGCCTCGATCACACGAATCGCATCCTTGCGATTGGCCGGTAGTTGCACCAGCGGATCCTTTTTCAACTGCTTGCGGGCGCCTTCCCAGAAGTTTTTCCAATCCTTGTCGGCAATCACTTCAGGAGACAACTTTTCCTGCAGTTGCACCACATTCATCGGCCCGAACGAGGCGATGGCCATTTTGACGATATCGCCCGGACTGCCGGTGATCTTCTGCTTGAGCTCATCCGGCTTCTGATGCATCCAGTAGTACAAATGCGATTCATCCAGCAACAAAAGCTTTTCCGCCGCATAGGATAGCGCCAGTTGATGTCCGCGCTTCTTGCGGAAGTCGATGTCCACCCGTTTGTAGAAATAATCGATCTTGCCGACCACGCCGGTGCCCCAGCTTTTGTCGTAGCAGAAAATACCTTCCTTCAAGCTGCGCAACCGGCGTAACCGGCGGAACGACTCATCGGGTGAAAGACCGGAATCGAAACCGGACTGCTCGATTAATGCCTTCTGCTCCCATTCGGCGCCGATGATCGATTGCGCTTTTTCGGCCCAGGTGGCGCCTTTCAGTTCGGCGCCAAAGATGGCTCTCAATTCGTACAGGCCGAGCAATTCATCGATACGGCCGTTTTCCTTCAGGGCCACTTCGGCAAGCTCGACGAGGCCGTCCGCTTGCGCCACGGCGCCCGAGCGGTAAAGACCTTTGAGACTGGCGGTTACTTGCGTCCAATTGGCATCGTCCTTGCCGATCACCGCCTGGATCTGCTCTTCCGTCAAAAGATTCGACATAACTTGGCTCCGGTAAATATGAAGCGTTTCTTCCTACGCTACTTCAGCACCGGAAACAAGCTTTTGTAACCGGTGCTTGCGTTGGCATCCGAATCCGTCGATCATGACCCGGTGAAAAAATCCATTTCCTATAAAATAACCGGCGGCGAGAAAGGCATGGAATTGATTGCCTGGCTGGCCGGAAAGCGTGGCCTTTCCCGTAATGCCGCCAAGCGGCTGATCGACTCCCGTCAGGTATTCATTAACAATCAGCGGGTCTGGATGGCGCGCCATGAACTGCAGGTCGGCGACCGGATCGAAGTGCACGACGGCGGGGAGATCCGCCCGTCCGTAACCGCCATTCCGCTGCTCTGGCAGGACGATACGTATCTGGTGATTAATAAGCCGGCCGGTTTGCTGTCAAACGGACCGGAAAGCGTGGAAATACGACTTGGGCAGGAACTCGGCCGCCCGGTATTTGCCGTTCACCGGCTCGATCGCGATACGTCGGGTTGCATGTTGCTCGCTTGGGACCTCGCTCGTCGCGAAGATATGATTCCGGTATTTCAGCGCCGCGAGGTATTGAAGATCTATGAAGGGCTTGTCGTGGGCAAAATCCCACCCGGCGTCGATGTCATCAACCGGCCGATCGAGGGCGAGGAAGCCGTTACCATGATCAAGGTGTTGCGTCGGATCGGATCCATTGCGCGCATGGAGTTCACGCTTGTTACCGGTCGCACCCACCAGATACGACGTCACTTGAACTCATATCACCTGTATCTGGCCGGAGAACGAAGTTACGGAACAACCGTACTGGAAAATCCGGCGCTGCGAACGATTCACCGCCACATGTTGCACGCCAAAACGCTCGGATTCCCCCACCCGCTCACCGGAAAATTCGTGCAAGTCCGAGCCGGATTGCCTACCGACTATCAGCAGGCGGCCAAGGCCCTTGGCGTGTAGATGCGTGGACGGGAGCGGTCGCCCGATTACGCTCAGGCTTTGTGACGATAGGTAATGCGACCTTTGGTCAGGTCGTAGGCCGACATTTCCACCTTCACCTTGTCACCCGTGGTGATTTTGATGAAATGCTTGCGCATTTTGCCGGAAATATGGGCAAGAATTTCGTGTCCACTCTCCAATTTGACTCGATACATGGTTGCCGGCAACACCTTGACCACTGTGCCGTCCATCTCGATGATATCTTCTTTGCCACCAGTCATAAATACGCTCCGTGTAAAAAGGTAAGATAGATAACGGTATTGGGGCCGAATGGCAAGACATCGCTTCGCGGTCGCGACCAGTTGTCGAAGTGCTCCGGATGTGGTTATACTGAATACATGCCGACCAAGGACTTCAATCTTAACCGCCCGATTCACCTCGCCCGGCGTGATGCCTACTTCGAGCGGGCGGTCGAGTTGCTCTACATGCCGATGCAGGAGATGGATACCGAACAGCGTATTCTGCATGTGGAGAAAGTCATATCGCTGCTGAAGACCGCACAATTTCACGCTTTCTTCACCACGAAATCGCCGCGCACCACCCAGCATGAGCACGATTTGCTTCATTTCATGCAACTGATTTCGCACAACGTGCAGTCCGCGCACTCGATGATGCAGCACCAATCGCACCTCGAGGGGGAGGAAGGATTTCTCTGCCAGTTTCTGGATGCGCGACCCGATGAGTGCGTGCTTCCGGCCATGCATTACCGCCGCCGCGCCGATGATATTTTTCACGGGCTATGGCATTTGCTTCGCCTCGGCCACAAACCATTCCGGACGCTGCAACAGGCCAACATTCAAGGACTGGCCCCGGCGGAGCAGGAACGCTACCGCAAAGCCTACAAGAGTTTCCGGGACGAGATCGTCGAAAAATTCCCGGGGCCGCAACCTGCCGCACCCGCGGCGATATAATCCATCATTCCGGGGCCGGAGTTGACTCCTCTACCGGGGCAGCCTGGTCGCCACTGGAGAATATGCGGACGAAATCGCGATAGGTAAGCAGGACAAACAGCCCCAAGAGCAAGGCCGCCGATACCTTCCAGAGGAAGGCAATGATTTTGTGATGCACCGGACGACGTGTGATCAACTCCCATAACGAAAACAGGATGTGTCCGCCATCAAGCACGGGCAAGGGAAGCAGATTCATGACGGCAAGATTCACATTCAACAAACAGGTGAACCACAATGCCTGCACGATACCCATCGCGGCAAATTTGAGGAACATATCGATGATCGCCACCGGACCGCCGATCCCCTCGGCCGCGGCACGGGACTCTTCCGGTGTCACCAGGGCGCGGAGGATGCGCAGGATCAGAGTGGCGTGGGATTTGATTTGATCGAGCGGTTTCTTCACTTCGTCGGTCCGGAAGGCAATCCCGATCATGGCACGCTTGTGTTCATCGTTGTAGCGCGGGGTGATCGGCAACTCGATCTCCGACTCACCGCGCCGCACATGCATGGTCAGTGTGCGACCCTCGGATGCATTGATCAGATCGATCATTTGATCGCGGCTGAATAAATCCACCCCATCGATTCGCACGATGCGGTCGCCTATCTCCAAGCCCGCCTCACGCGCCGGCGAATCGGGAAACGTATCGAGAACAACACAATAATTAAATGGCGACATTCCCGGCACCATGCGCCCACCGGCAACCTTGTCGGTGGGTAGCGTGACCTGATAGACCTCGCCGGAAGGGCGCCGCATACCCAGTTGAACCTCGTCGCGCAAGGCGGCCACTACGATGAAGCTCTCCCATGTGCCCACCTCTTCCCCGTTGACAGACAGAATCACATCCCCGGCTCGGATGCCTGCCGCGAAAGCTTCCGAGGTCGCCTCCACGTAGCCGATAGTGCTTGTCTCATATTCCGGGGCGATCGATTTGCTCTGCCAGAAAATCACCCACGCGAGAAAAAAAGCGAAGATCATGTTGAAGGTGACGCCAGCCAAACCGACCAGAATTTTGTGCAGCGGTTTCACCGGCGGCAAGTGCCGGTCATCCTCCGCTGCGGTTTTACCGGTCTCCTCGCTCGGCCCCATCTGAGGCAACGCCACGTAACCGCCGATCGGGAACACACAAAGCTTGTACTCCACCCCATTGATTTTTCGCTTCCACAGGGCCGGCCCCATGCCGATCGCAAACGCATCGACCTGAAAACCAAACCAGCGAGCGACCAGAAAATGGCCCAGCTCGTGTACAAAGATCGTGAAGCCAAATAACAACATCACGATCACAATCGACAAAATCATGGTCAGCATAAGATTACTCAATACTTGGTTAACGACTGCGCACGCCGCGCCACTCATGGCCGGTGTGACCGCTGGTAGTATACCTTCTCAGGGGGCAATGTCCACAAACAGCCGGAGGTAGAGATACATGATCGGCGCGGTGAATATGAGACTGTCCACCACATCGAGAAAACCACCCATGCCCTGAATGCAGGATCCGGAGTCCTTGACCCTCGAAGCACGCTTGAGCATGGACTCAATCAAATCCCCGGCGATACCGGCCACGGAGAGCAGCAAGCCGAGCGCCACGGCATGGATCCAGTTCATGCCGACGTGAGGAATGTGCGCCTGCATGAGGTACATGCCCAGCAAGCTGAAGGACATGCCCGTGAGCATCCCCCCCACCACACCGGACCAGGTTTTCGCCGGCGAGATGGAAGGGAAAAATTTCCGCCCGCCCAATTTTGAACCGATAAAATACGCGCCCACATCGGTCAATTTTACCACGAGGCAGAGATGGAAAAACAGCCAGCGGCCCTCGTGCCAACGATCATGCTCGATGCCGGCAACCACAAGTAAGCGGCTGATAAAATAAAATAGCAGGCCAATATACAGCACGCCGAGCATGGTGCAGGCAATCGAACGCAATGCGGCATCCAGAGGTGCGATAAACATCTGCCGGATCAGCACCACGGCCAGGACCACAAACAAGATCAGTACCTCCAGATCGGGATGAAAATATCCGCGGGCGAAATAGTGCACGCCGGGAATAACCAGCAGCGCCAGTCCGCCGGTCACGCCGGTCCACTTCTGATGCGGCAGCTGCCCGGCCTTCAACAGGGCGTAAAACTCCAGCAACCCCAGCCCGCCCAGCAACGCCACCAGTGCGGCGGCCCCGGCCGGTGGCAAAAAATACAGCGCCGCCAGCAGCGCCCCTCCCATCAAAAAACCGCTCCTGACCCGGTGCTTCAGCATTTACTTGATGTCCCCGAAACGGCGGTGCCGCGATTTGTAGTTTTCCAGCGCAGCGGCAAACTCCGGCTCACGAAAATCCGGCCACATCACCGGGGTTACATAGAGCTCGGCATACGACAACTGCCACAAAAGGAAATTGCTGATGCGCATTTCACCGCTGGTGCGAATCATAAAATCGGGATCGGGAATATCCGGCGCGTAGAGATGTTGCTGAATCGTCTTCTCGGTAATGGCGGACGGCTTGAGCTCGCCTTCGCGCACTTTTGTGGCAATCGCCCGCATCGCATCGGTCAACTCGGCACGTCCGCCGTAGCTGAGCGCCAGCGTCAGTGTGCCCCGCCGGTAATGCGCCGTCTCGTCAACCACACGATTCAATTCCGATCGCACAATCGCTGGCAAATCACGAATATGGCCAATTACCCGGAGCTTCACCTGATTCTCATGAAGCTCGAACGACTGATCGCGCAGAAATGTCCGCAACAAGGTCATAAGTCCCGTCACTTCGGCGCGAGGTCGCACCCAGTTCTCTGAACTGAAAGCATAGAGCGTAAGGTATTCGATATCAAACTTGCGGCAGGCCTTGAGAATCGCCCGCACCGACTCCGCGCCTTCCTGATGACCCTTGATCCGTGGCAACCCCCGGGCACGGGCCCAGCGCCCGTTGCCATCCATGATGATGGCAATATGACGCGGCACGGCGGCTTTTTCGTTTTTGGCCATAATTAAATCAGCGAGGGGTCCAGCATAATCGTCCGGTCCCGCTGAGGTCCAACGGAAAGAATGCTCGTGCGGACACCGGTGATCATCTCGAGCCGTCTCAGGTAAGCCTGCGCCTTGGCCGGCAAGTCCTCCCACGATGTCGCGCCCTTCGTGCTGCAATGCCAGCCCGGCACATCTTCATAGACCGGCTGACAACGCTCGAGCTGCCGGACGTTGGCGGGAACCGACTCCAGCCGCCGGCCATCGCACATATACGCCACGCACATGCGGATCGTCTCAAATCCATCCAACACATCGAGCTTGGTGATCGCCCAGGAATCGATGCCATTTACCATTGCGGAATACCGGGCGACCACGGCGTCAAACCAGCCACAACGCCGGGGGCGTCCGGTCGTGGCTCCGAACTCATGACCGGCGGCACGCAATGCTTCGCCCGTGGCGTCGTTTAACTCGGTCGGAAACGGTCCTTCGCCAACACGGGTCGTGTAGGCTTTGACCACACCCAACACGCGGTTGATCTTGTTGGGTGGAACGCCGGAGCCGGTGCAGGCGCCACCCGCCGTGGCGCTGGAAGAGGTCACAAACGGATAGGTGCCGTAATCTATGTCGAGCATGGTGCCCTGCGCCCCTTCGAACAATATCGACTGATTACGACGCAGAGCGTCATGCAAAAGCGGAATGGTGTCGGTGATGAAAGGTCGCAAATAGTCAATGGCTTGCCCGGTTGCCGCGATGGTGGCATCTGCATCCACCAAAGGACCATCCAGCGCAGCCAGTATACGGTTGTTGGCGGCGATGCGATCACGCAGCATGGTCGCCCAATGCGGATCGATGAAATCGCCCATGCGCAGGCCGGTGCGGGAGGCTTTGTCTCCATAGGTCGGCCCGATGCCTCGCTTGGTCGTTCCGATGACGGATCCGGTCGATGGCTTCTTTTCCCGGTATTCATCGATCAACTTGTGATACGGCAACACCACATGGGCGCGATCGCTGATGAAAAAACGACCGGCCGGATCCACGCCGCGATCCACCACACCATGAATCTCTTTCACCAGCGCTACCGGATCGACCACCAAACCATTTCCTATCACGCAACACTTGCCCGGGTGTAAAATCCCGGAAGGCATGAGATGAAGCACATATTTATCGGCGCCGATCTCCACTGTGTGCCCGGCATTGTTGCCGCCCTGATAGCGCACGACCCAGTCGACCTTTTCCGTCAACACATCAATAATTTTTCCCTTGCCCTCATCCCCCCATTGGGCCCCGATCAATACGGTATTTGGCATGCAAAAATCCTTCAGAAAATAATCAACCGCCGGTTAAGCGGCATAAACTAGATAAATCGGTGGAAGGGTTCAACAGCAAAGGTCCGGAAAACATGACTTCAAAATATCATGCGACGCGACAAACCATGATGATGCTAAACAGTCTTGCCGGCCCGCGGCGATATCGATTAGCGTTCGCAATTGCGACGCACTCCGATCAAGACGAATAACTGCGTCGAACCATGCGAATCAGCATACATGACATCTGGATATCGCCCGGACATGATTTCCGGGGCGGTCGCAAAAGCTACCGCACGAAGCACGCGATGATACGGGTCGATGAGGTGGTATGCGATGCCGGTTTGGGGTTGGCCGGCGACCGGTATCACGGCGAGCGACCCGGTTCGAAAACCCAGGTGACTTTCATCTCCCGTGACGTGCTGGATAGCATGTGCCGCGCACTCGGTATCGACGAACTCGACTATTCCGTACTCCGCCGGAACATTCTCGTTTCGGGCGTGGACCTGAATACCCTTATCGGCCAAACCTTTGCCATCGATGGAATTGTCTTTGAGGGCGTGGAGGAGTGCAAACCATGCTACTGGATGGATGAGGCGGTCAAATCGGGCGCCCTTTCGTTCCTCGGCGGTCGCGGCGGGCTTCGTTGCCGGATTCTAACCGGAGGCACTTTGCGTTGCCACGAAACCAATCTTTTAACTGATTAAACAAGAACGCGGAGAGGATTTTCCGGCGGCCACCGGAAAATCGATCAACCATGACGCCTTAAACAGGGAGGGTGAAGTGAAGAGCAAATCAAGTGTGTATAGTTCGAAATGGATCATGGCGGTGTGCGGCATCATGGCGGGCACACTGGTTTATAGCGAAGTCGCGGTAGAAAAGTCCGTCAGGGCTGCCTTCATTTATGTCAGTCCCGTGGGAGATGCCGGGTGGACCCGGTCCCATGATGATGGGCGCAAAGCCATGGCGGAATTGCCCTATGTCGAAACGGCCTTCCGCGAATCTGTCCCGGAGACATCCGATGTGGAGCACGTCCTGAACGAGTACATCGAGCAAGGTTATAATGTAATCTTCACCACTAGCTATGGTTACATGGACGTGACAACGAAGGTAGCTATGCAAAACCCCGGAGTCACTTTCCTTCATTGCTCGGGCTACAAAACGTCATCAAATGAGGGAACGTATTTCGGGCATATGTACCAACCGCGCTATGTCTCCGGCATCGTCGCCGGTCGCATGACGAAAGCCAATATCCTTGGCTTCGTGGCCGCCTACCCCATTCCTGAAGTAATTCGTGGCATCAACTCATTCACGCTGGGTGTTCGCTCCGTCAATCCCGACGCCAAGGTCCACGTCGTCTGGACGCAAACCTGGTACGATCCGGCCAAGGAACGCGCCGCGGCGGAGCAACTGCTCGACATGGGCGCCGACGTGATCGCCCAGCACCAAGACACGCCCGGACCACAGCAAGCCGCCGAGGCGCGCGGCAAATACAGCGTCGGTTACAACACCGACATGTCCTCCTTCGCACCTAATGCGCACCTCACGGCGGCGGTCTGGAACTGGGGCATCTACTACAAACAGGTCGCAGCGCAGATCCACAACGGTACGTGGAAGCCGGAGCAATACTGGGGCACCTTGGCAAGCGGCATTGTCGGGCTCGCCCCCTACGGCACGATGGTCCCGCAAGACGTCCGGAATGAAGCCGAGGCGGCAAAAAACAGGATCATGTCTGGCGAGTGGGATGTCTTTTACGGCCCGATTAAGGACCAGAGCGGAAACGTGAAGATCGCGGATGGCGAAAAAATGTCGGATGCCGACATGCTTACCTTCCATTGGTTCGTCGAAGGCGTGGTAGGCGAGATTCCGGAGAAATAGTCACCCGGCAAATCGCGTCGCGGATGGATGCGGGGAAGAAACAATTAATCCAGCTGATTCCTGCGGCTCACCGGGAGGTTCGCCCTCCCAAAAACGTGATCTGCGGGAGGGCGAGGCTCCCGCCGAGCCGCAGAGTGTAAATCGCAGCGGTGCCGCGATGCCTCGACTTTGTTTTCTACGCCCGGCACGAACACATAGTCGAATGGCTTATTTAAGACCGCACGCTCTTTTCACTCGGCGTAAACAGCCTTAATCCAACTACTATCGAGTTCCGCAAACGGATACTCGCTTCCCGTGCGTTCTTTTTGGATTTTCTGAAAATTGGTAAGGGCCACACTCGCGAATCCCGCACGGCGAGAAAGGTCGCTCATAGCCTCGTCGGAATAAAACGTGATGAAATCGAGCTTCGCCTGTTGCTTGATTGTCGCGAACACATTCTCCAGAAAAAACCGCGTCTTTTCATTCACCCGTTCCGGCGCCAAACCGAACTCGCCGACCACAGCGGAATTCATGCCGGACAGATATCGCAAGAGATCCCCGAGCGCATCCGGCTTCAGATAGTAAATAATACCTTCGAGAATCGTCATCACCGGCTGATCGGATCGGAACCCCGCCCGCACCAGCACCTTGTCCAGCTTGCGCACATCCGTGATGTCGCAGGCGCAAAATCGGATATTGGCAAGCTGGCCGTCGATCAGCCTCTGTTTTTCCGCCATGTTGTACTGATCCACATCAACGATCAGACTCGAGGGAAAGCGCGCCGCAATTTCCACCGACAAGGGCGCCAGTCCGGCCGCCAAGATCAACACCTGCCCCCGCTTGCCCTGACGCTGCAGCGTCTCGAGAAACGAGAACACCTTGCTTTTGATGTAGAACTTGCGGCACGAAATCGTCTGGGTATGCATGAAGTGCTCTTCCTCGCTGAACAGGTCGAGCAGGCGCTTCCCTTCACTTAAATCAAGCTTGCGCAGGTAATCGACAGCATGCGTCGTCTGCCATGTCTTCTGGTCCGTCCAGTTCAGCACCAGCGCGGAGGTGGCCGAGATGTTGAGTTGCATATTCGAGCGTTTATACCGACTTACTTTTCATAGCGCGGGCCCGGCCGAGCAAATCCCTAACCCGCGCCCGGTAGGCCCGTTGACGCAGAATCGCTTTTTTCCTTTTTTGTTCGACCGGAACGCGGGGCCGCCCCGGACGCAAACGGAAAAATTTTTCTGGTATCGTAAAGAGATTGCGCTGCCGGAATGAAGCAGGCGTGGAGGCAATTAAATGACCACGCAACGGCGTGGCGAACCAGGGATCATCCGCCACTCGCTTCGGATTGGAAGTCCACAACGGCCTGCGAATACCGGCTTGATCAGCCAACCACTCCGCATACGCGGCCAGATAGGCATCGGCGATGTCGCCACCGGCAAATTTCTTTTGGCAAAGCGGCGGCTCGCCGGCCATCCGGCGGCGCAATTCCTTCCGGCTGTGCACCCCGCCCCGTTGGATTTCATGCTGCCAATCTTTCAGGTTCATTCCGAAGGCTCGCAAGGAATCCGATTCCGAAGCCACATCGGCTAAGCAGAGCGGACGTTTTAAAACTAATTTGGTGATCATTGGGGTTTGCTTTCCTTGATTAACACTTCGATCAATTTGCGATGCGCGGCAGTGATTACATCATCCGGATAATACCGGTCCACATGCTCCTGCACCTGATCGATCGAGTGGATGCCAAGCTTTCCGATCAAGAATCGCAAGTCCCCCAAATCACCCTCATAACCGGGAAATGGTTGACGGCAAGCCAGCGCTTTCATGGCTAAAAGATAACTGGCGGTGGGTGCCGTTAGCATGATGCCCGGACCCTCCCAAGGAATGCTTCGTAACTGCTCGCGCGGCGCAATAAACATTTTAACCTGATCATTGAGCCAGTTTTCGCCAAGACCAAGCTCGCCTCCAACCTGCTTCGCCAACACATAGCCCTCGCGTGACGGGCGCACGATAGCATCTACATCCTTAGTTATCTCGCGCGTGTCATACGCTAGCATCATGACAGCACCACCATAGAGACAAATCTCCAAACGAATCCCCTGCGCTTCTGCAAGTTCGCCCATGCGCTGCAGCGCTCGAACCAACAATGCTTTAGATAATTGAGTCACAAATTTATAATAGCGTTATGTTTTATTATTTCAAGCACTTGATTAGCCAAAGCTCAGACTCTCCGACTCGCCCTTCCAGGCAGGGACGAATGATCTTTCCATCGGTTAAATGCGCGGGAGGGCGAAGCTCCCGCTGAGCCGAGGAAAAGCAAGTGGATTCCGACAGGCGGAAAAAAATCGCACCGGACGACCCAAAAGGTCTCTAACCCTTCATGCTCTTCCGTGCCACCACCGCCGGGAACATGCGTTGCGAGTCGTAGCGCACCGTCAGAACCTCGAAGCCGGCAAGGCTTAACTGCTGGCGCGTAAGGTCTTCACTCCGGACACAACTCCACTTGACCGGAACCACGTCCGCAAAAAGAACCCGCTGGCGCTGCAGATCATTCACTTCGCGCGGCTGCCATTGATCCGGCGGCGTGATGAAGCTGAGAACGAAAATGCCGCCCGGCTTCAGCGCGCGGGCCACGTTGCGATAAAAGTCCGTGCACCGCTCATCATCCTGCACATAAATATTGAGCCCGTTGCTGGTGAGGAGGTCCCAGCGTTCCTCGACATCCAACGGCCAGGCATCGCGCTGTTCAAAAACCACCTCCACCGGAGGCTTCAACCGGCGGAAATTGTTTCCGGCCTCGCGCAGCGTTTCAGGATCCAGATCGACAGCGGAAAGCGTGATGCCCCGAGTTTGCGAATAATCGAGCGTCAGCAAGTCATCCATCAGCCCGGCGGGGAGCGAGGCGAGATGCATGCCGGGAAGAAGTAGCGGCTGGGTCAACGCTCGGAATATCCGGAACCGCTCCTGCGTCGCGAGCAAGATCGGACATCGGTCAAGCAGCCAGGCCTCCAGCTCGGTGCGCGGCGCGCCATTGCTGCTGGTATTCGTCAACCGCCCTCGCTCCGGATGCATGAGCACAAACGAAGTCCAGTGCCCGTTCAGTCCGAGATTTTGGAGCAGGAAGCGACCGAGTTCGAATTCGGCCAGCGCCGCGCGCATGCGCGCCACCTCGGGATCAGTCCCGGATTGCGAGGCGAGATCCTTGTGTCCGTGGGAGATAATGTCCATGTTGACCGGCGAAGCAGGCGTTACCGCCTTATTTTAGCAACTCGACCTTGCCGTCCTTCAGCACAGTCAGGAAAACATCATCCATGCCCTGATGATCCTCGGGGCCGAAGGTCACCGTGACGCCACCCAGATCGAGCGCTCCGGATTTTTGCACGGTAGCAATGAATCCCTCGCGGGTCGGCTCACCCTCGATCTGTTCCAGCATGCTATGCACAAGCTTCCCGGCAAGGTAGCCCTCGAGCGAGACGAATCCAATATGATCCTCGAAGCCGGTAGCCTTCATCGATTCCTGAAATTCCGCCACGAGGGGTATCGTCGTATCCCAAGGCAATGGCACGACTTGTGAAACGATGCAACCGTCGCCGTCAGCGCCGAGATGATCCAGCAGCGCCTTGGTGCCCACAAACGATATATTGCACAAGATCGCGTCTTTCAGCACTTGGTTCCCTCTTGCCTGCCGGATAAAAGCGGCGCACGGCTCATAGGCTCCGACCATGACGACGGCGTCCGGCTTCCCATCGGCGACATGCGCCAATCCATCGCCCACCTCGAGCGTATTCCGCGCATACGTGCCAACTGCAACAAGCTCCATGTTGCGGCGCTTCAGCGCAATCTTGATGCCATCCAGACCGGATAATCCGTACGCATCATCCTGATAAAAGCAGGCAATACGCTTCAATCCCTTATTGTCCACCAGGTATTCCGCCAGCGTTTCCATTTCCTCGTAATAACTGGCGCGCACATTGATGACATATTTGCGGTACGGATTGCGCAACAACTCGGCACCTGTGAACGGAGCGACAAAAGGGACACCCGCCGCCTCGGCAATCGGAGCGGCAACTTTGGATGTCGGGGTCCCGACCCCGCCGACGAGCATGAATACTTTTTCTTCCTCGATCATCTTTTTCGTCGCGGCAACACACTGATCAGGCTCATAGCCATCGTCGAGGGCCTTGAGTTCGATCGTCCGGCCGTGAACACCGCCGGCGGCGTTCAGCTTGTTGAAATACGCCTGCAAGCCGCTGTTCATCCCGATGCCCAGCGATGAAGCGTGCCCTTGCAATGCACAGACCTGCCCCAAGACGATTTTATCCGAAGTGATGCCGTCCTCGGCGACCACCGGCAAATACAACCCCGCGATGACAAGGAACCAAAACGCGGCAAAAATATTCCGGCTGGAAACTGACATGATGTTCTTTGAACTCTTTATTTTCGCGATCTCCATCTTGTTCGTGTGGATCAGCATTTTATATGCACAACAGAATTCAGGATGCCGCCCCGTTAACCAATGATAAAAGGGTGGAGTATTACCATTCCGCTTGCAAATTCAAAAATCGGACAGTGAATGCGGGACGCGAGAGAAATTGATCATGGGGTTTCGATTGATGGAGGATGTGCTCATTTTCGATTCATGATCAACGGCTCGCCGGGAGGCTCGCCCTCCCGAAAAAAGAATCGGGGTCAGAGCTCGACGGCATGTTGCCTAAATCGCGGGAACAGCTGAACGATTACCTCCCCGGTCGCGATCGAAAGGTCCATCGCTTTCGGCACCAAGGCCGACTGAAACCAGGACACTATTTGTATGTCCCCATGCGATATGTATGTCCCCGCAAAAATCTTAGACATATCGGTTTTATCGGCCCCCATTCAAACCGCAAGCATTTCGAGCGGAGCGGCCGGACCGTGTCAGTTCACGCGCACGACAGGTGGCGGCACGTACGTCTGCTTGATCAGCGCCTCGTCGGGCAGGTAGGCGCGCATAAACAGGTTGAACGAGCCGTTCGGTGCCGGCAGCCAGTTGGCCAGCTTGTCCGCGGCGGGCGGGTCAGCCTGGATGTAAATCTCGAGTGATCCGTCCTTGCCGCGCACCATCATGGGCTCGTCTTTCGTGCCGAGCGAGTGGCGGTTGATATAGTTGGCGAACAGGTCGTAGTGTTCATCGTACAGCGTTACCGACCAGAACGACTTCGCCTTCGGGATCTGACCCGGCTCGAAACGCAACACATAGCGGTTGGTGCCATTCAGCGCCGCGCCACCGCCGTCGGCATAGGCGCGCAGCTTGACGACCTCCTCGATGTGGTGCTCCTGCATGCCGGCTTCGGACTGCGTCGAGGCACGCGTGAGGTAGTCGCCGGCCTGTGCCGTACGCCCCCAGTTGACGTTGCCGTAAGCCCACTGATTGACGACCTTGCTTCCGAAGTTGGCTTTCGCGGCCTCCTTGACGATAGCGATGCCGTCGGCGGCAGCTCGCTTCAGGCCAGCCTGGATGGCTGGGTCTAGCTTCGCGAAGTCCTCTCCATGGTTCGGCCCCAAGCCCACGGTGGCCAGGGTCTTCATGAAGACCGCGTCCTGGGCCGGCGGCGGATTCTCGGTGAAACCGCGGTTGATAGTCTTGTAGAACCAAAACGGATCACCGCTTTGCGGCGGCACCGGATCCAGTACGTCGCGCACCGTGGCAACGTAAGGCTTGAGTTCCAGCCAGTATGATAGCGGCGCAAGCTTCGTCTGGTCCTGCAGCGCTTTTGCCGAATCGAGCTTGTCCGGCGCGTCGGTGGTAATGCGCAGGATCAGCATGCCCGTGGGCGTCGGCGACCGGCGCACGCCGTCGATTCCCGCTGGCACCGTACCCTGCCAACCGGTCCCCACGAGCAGGTAGCTGCCTGCCTTGTTTCCGGTGGCGCGAATACCAATGTAGTCGAATATGTCGGAGTTCATCTCCATCATCTGGATGCTGTAATAGCGGTCGCCGGCGTCAGGCACCGTGATAACTATGGGCTCATTCACCACGTCGAACCAGCTCACCGAGTAAATCTGGTCGTCGTTGATCGACGAGTGGTACTTGTCATCGGCATTACCAGGTCGCGGGCTATGCCACCAACCGTTGACCGTGGCCTGCACGATGCCCTCGCCGCTCTCGACCATGACCCATCGCGTCAGCATATCTTTCATCATCGGGTAGCCATAGATCACCGCCTGCACGCCCAGCGAGTAGGCGTAGGTTTCCATCCAGTTCGTCGCCGCAGCAGTCGGCGCGGCGTCGGTATTTGCCTCGGTTCGAACAACCGGCAGGGCCACCAGTGCGAAGCTCGTAATCGTCATTAGCGCCCACATGTTTATCGTCGAAAAGTGATGCTTCATGCCGATTTATCCTGTTACGTTTTCGGTGAAAGATCTCAGATCACGTTCTCCTTACAACGTCTTCATGAATTCGATCAGCGCATCCTTCTCAGCCGCATTGAGCTCGACTCCATACACGTGACCGGAATTCGAATTTCCCCGGAGCATCGTCTCGAACTTGAACCCGGCCTTCTCCGTCTCCGGCCCTGTGGACACGAACCCGACGTTGACGTAATCGTACACCTCATAGCCGCGGTAGAACACGTTCGGACGATCCTCCGGTGCGGTCAGCAGATCGCGCAGGGTGGGAACGCTTCCATTGTGCAGGTATGGCGCCCGAAGCCAGATGCCGTCGAGCGGCATGTTCGCATACCCGTTCGTGGGCCGGAAACGCGAAGGCTTCCGCTTCGGCTATTTCATCAGGCAACGCAAAGGGCTTCACCTGGGCAGATAAAGACGATGGCATCGACAGGGCCGCCATCAACACCAACGCAACCAGGCCACGCACCTTGCGCTGTGCACAGTCAACGCTGGTATGCGGAGAAGCGGGCAGACACGTAATGGAAGCGTTTCGTAATTTAATTCCAGCTCCTTCATGTTTTACGTGCCATGGCGTTGGCCGCGGCAATCGCCTTCATGCTGGCGCTCAAGGCATCCATTTCATCCTGTGCAATGTGCGGCGGCGTCTTCCAATGCCAGCCCGCCGGGCCGAACAACACCGGAATCCCGATCACGCCGGAGACGCCCGGAATCTCTCCATCGAGGCGCACCTGCAAGGGTCGCTGGATATCGTCCCCGGCAATCGCCAGCGCGATCAGATCGACCACGGCGTGTGCGGTGACGATCTCGGTGGTATGGCCGGCAGTGAAATGGACCAGGAAAGGCTTCAGCGGCGCGCGCAGGTCCGCCGGCAGTTTTTCGACCTCGGCAAAGGCCTGGCGGATCTGCCCGGCTCCCACCAACGCCAGCAACCGGGCCCGATGAAAGGGAATTTCGGCGGCAAAATCCGAAAGCAAGCGTCCTTTGCGTTGTGCCGCGATCCACGACTCCAGACGCGTCGCACTGACTCCCTCCACTTGGATTCGGCTCCACACCGGAACCAGATGGTCGCCGTGTTGTCCAAGCATTCCCGCATGCACCAACGTGCGTCGGACGCCAAGCGAATCGGCGATCTCCCGCCGGAATCGCATTGTGTCCGACCACGCACCGGCCCCGACCAGGTGTTGACGTTCGAGGCGCTCGGAGAAGATCTCCACGCCGAGCTCAACCGGATTCGACTGGACGATCACCAGCGGCGGTTTTCCGGGCCGCCGGCTCAAGGCATCGGCGTAGGTTTCGAATACACTGTAATTGGTGGTGGCGAGAAGCGTTCGATCGGCTTTCTTGGCGAGATCAAGCGGGATCGTCGCGCCGGCGATCATCACAACCAGATCGGCGTCGACACCGTTTGGGTCATCGATAATCTCGATCGTCGGAGCGTCATCGGCAAAAGCGTCCCGCAAATCGGTGCGCAAGCCATGTATCGCATTCGCGCTCGGACCACCCAGGCGCCCGACGAGCTGAAGCCGCCAGTCCATGCCGAGCAAACTGCGCGCTAGCAACTGGGTGACCACCTGGCGACCGCAATTACCGGCCGCACCGATAACCGCTACGCTTCGAATGGATGATGTATTCATTCAGTTCAAATGCGGCGGCTCGGCGGAACGGCTCGCCCTACCTTGCGATTATACGCTTTCTGGTAGGGCGACGCGTCCCGCGGAGCCGCAGCGCACAAGCAGACAAACATGAAGCTCGTCAGGGATGTTTTCCATCCCGCAACATCCGCAGGCCGCCCTACTCCACATTGAGTGTCTGAGCGCCGATGCCGGTCCCGGCTTGCCGCGGCGGAAAATCCTTCAGGCTTTTCAGATGGGCAAGAAAAGGTCCGCCAAGCACCGGCGACACCCACGTCTTCTCTTTCATCCAGGAAAAATGGCCCGGCATCTCCGGGGTTCGCTCATATGGATCAAGTTTGATGTCGATAAGCAATCCGCTGGGGACCTTCTCCGTCGGCTTGAGCCATTCGTTCTTGATCGCGAGGTGAATCTTCCACTGGTTGACGCGGAACGCGGTGAGCTCCGTCTCCGCATAGAAAAAGAATTCCTTCCGGCTCGAAGGACCTGCACCCGTGAGAAGTGCCGTCTGGTCATAGCCGTCGAGATGCACCTTGAACGGCTGATCGCCGACCTTCGTTCCGGCCAGCAGTTTCTCCTTCACGTCCGGAGCCCCGGCGGCGGCCATCAGCGTCGGCACCCAATCTTCCGCCGACATCAGCCCGCCGGTCCATCCACCGGCCGGTATCCGCCCCGGCCAGCGAACCAGCGCCGGCACGCGGAATCCACCGTCCCACGTCGTGCCCTTCTCGCCGCGGAATGAAGCCGTGCCCGCGCTCGGCCAATGCGAAAGGTTCACACCGTTGTCCGAGGTGAAGACGACAATTGTATTATCGGTGATCTTGTGTTCGTCCATCGCATCGAGCAATTTTCCGACCAGCGAATCGAGTTGCATCACCGCATCCGCGTAGGCGCTATGGCCGCTCCGGCCCGCCCACTCGTCCGACACATGAATCTCCTGATGCATGCGCGACGGATTGAACCACAGGAAAAACGGCGCCTTGTCCTCGACACGGTCCTTCAGCCAGACCAGTGTTCGCTTCAGCACTTCGTCGTCGAACGTCTTTTGGCGTTCCGAGCCCAGCGGGCCTTCGTCGGTGATCGTCTGTTTGCCGACGCGACCCCAACGCGGATCCACCGTGGCGTCATCCACAGCGCTGGCAAGTGAATGAATCACGTTGCGCGGACGGCCGGAAAAGTTGGGATCTTTGGGAAATTCCGGCTGATCTGGCATCTCCATCATGTTGAGGTGATACAGGAAGCCGTAGAATTCGTCGAACCCGTGGACCGTCGGCAGGAATTCGTTGCGGTCGCCGACATGGCTCTTGCCGAATTGCGCGGTGGCATATCCCTCCGCCTTCAGCAACTGCGCCAGCGTTACGTCCCCGGCCTGGAGACCAACCGGCGAGCCCGGCTGCCCGACGGAGGTCAACCCCGTCCGGATCGGATACTGGCCGGTCAAGAAAGCCGCGCGTCCGGCGGTGCAACTGGGTTGGGCATAATAGTCCGAGATCATCATGCCTTCCTTCGCAAGGCGGTCGATGTTGGGGGTTTCGACCGCGCCGAGACCGCGATGATAGGCCGACACATCCATCGGCGCCATGTCATCGGTCATGATCACGACGATATTGGGACGATCCGCCGCGAGTGAAGGCATCGCGACCAGACCACCCATCAAAGTGACCGAAAAACATAGATAAGCTGAAGCAGAAAAAAGACGTGACCATTTATTCTTAAACATGATGAACTCCTCTAGAACTTTTTCGCGACTTTCAGCCAGATGAAGTCCCCTTCGAGCCGGTCTTTGACTTCGGTTTCGTGCACCCACTTCAACTCAGCGGCCATATCACCCTGCACATACGAGAGAACCGGTCCGAGGCCCACCGTGCGGCCCTTGAAGGCGCCCAGCTTGGCTCCGGTGCCGCTGTCGCCATCCACCTGCTCGTACCAGTAGCCGTTCACACCCACGCCGACCAGGCCGCCCGCGACCGGAAGGTGCTGGGCCAGCGTGCCATCGAGATGCACCTGCGTGCCGGTCTCGTAATCCGTGTCCTCGTTCTCGGTGTTGAAATCCGCGCCGAAATAAAGCGAGGCTTCGCGGCCGTTTTCGTGACCGAGATATACCGCGCCGATCAGGGGCTCATAGGTTGTGTAGTTTTTTCCGGCGTTGGCGAGGCGTCCGACTTCGTAGTCACCGGTCGGCAGGTAGATGCCCAGCCGTCCGTTGATGCTGAGATCCTTGTTCACGGTGTAGTTCAACATCACCGGCATCAACACGATATCGCCGAGACCGTCGACGCTGTCGGAATTGCGGATCGTAACGCCGTTGACCGTCGTGATATCGGCTTCCACATCCAGGGTGATGTACGGAATCGTGGCATTCACCGCGTAGCTCAGGTTCTCTCCGGGATTCCAGGCGGGACGCCAGAGCAGCGTAAGGCCATGAGCCATCGAATCGGCTTCGGCATTGATCGCCGTCACCCCGGCGATGGGCAACGGCTCCCCGAACTTCCGGCCCCCGGAGTAGGAAAGGAAGTTATAGCGCACCGCAATGGTCTCGTCGGGCGGAACGCCATCGATAAACGACGAGATGGATCCCGGCAAGTAGTGCCCGCTGCCGCCCTCTTCGGCTTGTAGCGAGGCAGGGGTGATGGAGAGAAGCGCATACGTTGTGATGGCGAGCGCGACGGCTCGGCTGGAGGCCGCCAGAGGCGGCCATTCGCCTCGCCCTCCTGAAATAATTGCCGGATGGGAGGGCGAACCTCCCGGTGAGCCGCGAAAATATTTATTCATAGTCTGATCCTATTTTATGTTTGTTTTGTTTTCCCTACTCCGCAATCACATTCTCCGTCCCCTTGGCACCCATGTACACCGCGAGGACCTCGACCGCTTCATCGCCATTGTTCATTCCGCGGTGGCGATGATTCATCGCCTCCATGAACGCCTCGCCGGCCTTGAACGTACGCACACCCTGGTCGCCGTAATCCACGTCCAGCGTGCCCGACATCACGTAAATGAAGAGCGGCACACCGTGTCTATGCCAACTGGTCTTCTCGCCGGGCGGGATGGTGATGAGGACGGCGTTAATGTTTGCCGGCGTGCCACCGGGATACACGATTGATTCGCCCACCGCCGACGTGGGGGTCTCGGCAAACAGTGCCTTGACGCTGACCAGTTGCTCGTGCTTCCGGTAGGCCTGCTCGATATCCTCCGCCTGATTAGCTCGGACATGGATGGCAAGGATGCCGGCGAAAAAGCCAAGCGCGAACATCGTTTTACCCGATATCTTCATGTTGCTACCTTTCGTAGATCAAAGGCGTCTCGAGCACCACGCCTAGTCGTTGGAAAACTTGAAGGTGTGTTCCCAGGTGTCGTCATCCTTGTGCACCGTGACAACCTCGCCGCGCGCGCCCTTGTACTTGCCGGTTCCGCCAATGATTGCCCGGGTGAGATCGCTGTGCAATTTGACTGTGCTGGCACTGCCCGGATAAAGACCCACGCCCTGAATCAGGATTTGATCCGTGACCGGTCCCGTAAAGGAAAATACGCCCAAAGCAACTCGGGACTCGATACCCTCGCCCGCCGTGTCCAGTCCCGTGGTCGTCATAATCACATCCAGAGTCACAACCGCGTCATCGGCGGTCTTGCCCTCAAAATGCCAGACCCGCACATCCCCGGCCGACTCCCCTTCGCTGCCGTTATCGACATAGGTCGGCTTTGGTGCGGGCCCATGCGTCACCACCAGGTCGGACACACTTTCGGCCCGGGCTTGCATCGCGACGAGCGCGGCGAAAAGGACCAGCGCTTTCACTCCACCACAGTTCAATGTCAGCATGATTCAGCAGCTCCTTCGTTGTCTGGTTTTAATTGATGGCCGGACGTCAGCGCTCGAACACACGGTAAATGGCGCGGGCACGATCGCCGGGATCCGTATCCTTGTACATGATATAACCGTTCGTGTACGTCAACTGATTCACGCTGCTGAACCAGACGGTGCTGTCGCCGATGAAATTCGTCGTCCACTGCACATCGAACCGGCTGAGATCCGACGCCAGCATGCCGTCCGGATCACGGAACATGAACATGATGCTGCCGTCCGGTCCCATTTCGGGGGTCGCAAATTCCTGCGGCACGATCACCTTCATGAAGGTCGCACTGCTGGTCACGCTGCCGTTCTGGTTACTGATGATCACCGTGTAGTAACCCTCGGCGGCGCGGTTGGTCGCGGCGATCTGCAGCTGGTTCGTTCCGCCGCCCGGGATATCGATGCCATTGAATTGCCAGCGATAGCCGGTCGGCTGCGTGCCGGTCGGGAAGACTTCAAGCCACGTGGACTCGCCAACCGTCATGACCCGCGCGGTCGCCGGACCCGCCACCGCCGGTTCGCCGAAACTCAACCCGCCCAACTGGATCGAACCCATCGCCATGTAGTTGAGTAACTCGCTGCCCTCGAGGCTCACGTTCTTGAGTGTGATGGTCTGATCCACCGAACCACCGACATTGCCGCTGTAGCTGATGTCGATCACCGTATCCACCTCGGGTCCGTCCACCCCGCGCACCACGACGGGGCGCAGGTTGACGTATGACAACGGATTTCCGCGCACATCGGCGAAGATCGCATTCAAGTCCAGCACATCGCCTTCCGCCATGTCGAAGTCCTGCACGGTGTCGTCGCTTTCGTTCGGCTCGAAGACAAACCGGTCGCCCGCATCGCCACCGGTCAGGTCGTTGGATCCCGGTCCGCCGCGCAGGATGTCGGCCGCGGCGCCACCCTCCAGTGCATCATCTCCGAAGCCGCCCGCGATGGAATTACGCGTATCGCCCGCTCCGTTGATCGTAAGCGGCAATACAGCGTTGCGGTAATTCCAGGCCGTCACAGCTTCCCAGCGCGAAAGCAGATAATCCTGCAACTGGCCCTGACTCTTGATGGAGATCAGGTTGTCGAAGAACACCAGTTCCCTCAGTCCGCCCTTGAAGTAATTGGTCGCCGTTGTGGCGGTCAAGGCGCGCATCGCGCCCAGCGTGGTGTAAGCGCTCGGCTTGACCGTCGTGTTCGTCATGGAGAAATACCGAGCCTGATCGGCAATATCCACCCAGGCCGCTGACGCCGCACTGTAGACCGTCATGATGCCATTCGATTGCCGCAGCATCAGACTCTCGGCCGCGCGCTTGTTCTGCCGGATGTTGATCCGTCGCGTGTCGTCGGCATTTCCGGTGATGCTCATCTCGATCTTGCTGTTGTTGAATAAGGTTTGCCGCGCACCGCCGCCGGCATCACGGTTGAAGGCGACCAGCGCGGTGAAGTCCGCCGGGGACCACTGCCGGTCATCCACATACAGGAACTTCGGCGACGCGAATGTCACCGCCCCGCTCGCTGCATTCGTTGTCGGCTGCGCGCTCACCGAGGGCTGATAGGCCACGCGGGCATTGCCGGAAAGATCCGCCCAGTCGCTGCCGGGCACATACGATCCACCGCTCAACCACAGCGACGGTACGGCGGACATGCCAAGGCTGGGTGAAAAACCCTGGAGCCGCAATGCCACCTGCGTGACGGCGTTCGATGCCCCCACCGTCGCATTGCGAATCTTCAGCGGAACCGTAGCGGAGCTGAAGCCCGCGGAAATGCCGGCGCTGATCCGGCCGGCGCGCATCGCCTGCCATGAAAATTCCGTTCCCACCGGCAGCGTGGCGCCGTCCAGCATCCAGGTCACCCCGCTGGTGGAATTGGTGAACGAAAGGAAAAGATCCGTGTCGCTGATGCCTTGCGCCACCAGATTCAGCGCAAGGCCCGCGGTACCGCCCACCGGAACCTGCAGCGCCGTGTCCATGACTTGCGGCGTGACGTTCGCCACGTTCGGGTCGGTGCCGCCATTGAACTCCTCCAGATTGGTCAGCCCGTCGCCATCCGGATCGGCCGACGCATCGGCGGCGGAAAACTTGTTCAAATCATGCAGGTCTTCCCACCAGTCGGGCATGCCATCGCCATCCGAGTCCGTCTCCGGCCGGCTGACATGCAGATCCACCTGATACTCGCCGCCACGGCTGTCACTGGAAATCACCAACTGCCGGAGCTGGGCCGGATCGGCCACCGTCACGGGATGGCCATCCAGCGAGGCATTTATGATCGAATACGAAACCGGCACGCCGCTCACCGGAACGCCGGTGCCCGCTTCGTGGCGATCCGCCTGCACAAACATCTTGATGCTGTGTCGGTAGGAATATTCGTCGCCGATGCCGACCGGATAGAGATCCGTCGTGCGGGTCAACACCTGCGTAGGCTGCGATGAACTCACCATTGTGAACTTCAACGTGCCCTGGTAGAGCTGATGGCTTCCCCCGCTTCCCACATTCAGTACTTTGCCGAAGAGCACCACATCGGGCTCGGTGAATTGCGCCGCCGTGACCGGCCACGCGCTGATGATCATGCACAGCCCGCCGGCAACGCACCGGACGACAAATCGTTTTGATATCGAATGTTTCATGGTTGGGTTTCCATTCCGGGTACAACGTGGTTCACCGCCGAGGTCAGCGCGACACCGGCTTGCAGGCCGGACAACGCCGCCAGCGCGGCGGCATCGCGCTGGATGGCGAGCTGCGCCCGCGCATCCGTCTGAAAGCGCGCCTCAAGTTCCATGCGACGCTCCGCTAGCAGTTCCTTCTGAATTTGATCTTTCACATCCGCAAAATCCGCCGCGGCCGCCGGACGACGTTCCATCAAGCGCACCAGAAAAAGTCCCTCGGGCCGTTCCATCAGTTCGCTCAGATCCCCGGGTTCCTTCAGCGACCCGGCAATCTCGCGCACCGCGCCGGACCATCCGTCCGCACCGGCAAACGACGCACCGCTTTCGGTCAGCCAGCCGAGATCGCCGCCCTGATAGCGTGATGCCCGGTGCTCCGAGTTCGCGATCGCCAGCGCACCAAAACCTGCCGCGACCGGGAAAGCTCCGGCATCCGCCACGACCTGCTCCCGCACTGCTTGCAGGCGCGGACGGAATCGCTCGACCAGCGGCTCCTGCCCTTGCGTGTCAAACCACAACACCGCAACCCGCACTCGCGCTGCTTCGGTGAACTTCGTCTCCCGGTGCGCGTCGTAATAACTCCGTAATTCTTCCTCGCGGACGGACAGCGATTGCATCTGCGGCTGCAGTTTTGTCTCGCGCAACCGGGCGATCAACAGGCGCTCGATTTCCGCCGCGATCTCCGGATCCTGATCCACGCCTTCACGGCGGGCCGACTCCAACAACGCCGCCCGCGTGATCATTTCTTCCAGCACTTGCCGACGCGCCTCCGCACTGTCGTTACCCGGCATGCGACGTTCCCACTGACGCCGGAAATCCGCCTCGGTGATGGACTGTTCACCCACCATCGCCAGCACCTTCTCGTCCGAAGCCGGAACATCGGTGCGGGCCGTCTCGCGACCGCAACCGGCAACCAGCATCGCGAGCAACGCGAGCGGCAGACCGCAACGGATCTGAATGGAGATGCGCGTCATGATCGTTACATTCCCTGATTCGAGTAGGTTTCCAGATAGAGCTTCACATCGGTAACGGTGTTGATGAACCGGTCGAGGCCGGCATCCTTGTCCGCGCTAAGCGTCGCGCCCGGCAGGATCAGCAGCCAGCGCGTGTTCCAGATCGAGCGGCCATACAGGCGACTCGAGGAATTCCAGCCTGGCGTCAGCGGCGACTGCAGCATGTCATCCGCGCCGGTCAGCCCGTTGTCGGTGATGAAGGCCCTCGAATCGCCGAAGCGGATGCGCTCGGCATACGAGCCATCAACCCCATCCATGTTCGGACTGTAATTCAGATCGCCCAGCGTGGAGGTATTGACCGGGAACGGAACCGGGATGCGCTGGCTGACCACATTCCAGCTGCGCGCTTCGGGGTATAGCGTGTCGGAGCAGTACTGCAGGTCCAGTCCGGCCGGCACGAGGTAGAAGCGCGGGCTGATCGAGAGTTGTGGAGTCGTTCCGTCATTGTCGTAGCCCGGGAAGGCGGCGGTGAAGGAGCGGACCTTGGTCGCGTAATTCGCCGGACTGAAGGCATGATCCAGTCCGCTCAGCGGACGGCCGAAGAAGTTCTTACCCGAGGTGATTTCGGTCGAGAACTCGATCACGAGCCCGGGTTGGGGCCCGCTTTCGGGTGCGGCAAACGGGCGGCAATACTCGCGGAACTCCGGCACCTTCCACAAGTCGGCCACGCGCGCGCCGGCCAACGCATCGCGCCAGCGGCTGCCGCTGGTCGCATCGGGGCTGATGCGCATCATCTCGGTGCGCAGGGAGAGGAGATTCGCTTCGCC
This sequence comes from uncultured Verrucomicrobiota bacterium, assembly GCA_964470065.1. Classification (GTDB taxonomy): domain Bacteria; phylum Verrucomicrobiota; class Kiritimatiellia; order CAIVKH01; family CAIVKH01; genus CALMUP01. Next base: position 78,736 of record CAYYAR010000008.1, read on the forward strand.
CTGGCCGTTGTTCAGGCCGATCTGGCCTTTCAGGGCGTTATAATTCGCCGACATCTCTTGAAGGATTTCCGCCAGTCCGCCTGCGCCCCCGTGGGGTTCGCCATTCGACCAGTTTCCGAGACTGCGGGTCTTTACAATCTCCTCCAGCAGCTCACCGGCCGCGGCGGGGTGACCTTCGGAGAGGCTCGTCTCGTAATCGTAGGCCTTCACGGCCAGCCAGGCGTAACGCGCGGCGTTGTCCAGTGCGAGGTCGTACTTGCGCATCGCATCGCTGCGGTTCACCCGCGTGATCAGGTCGGCGTACCGGTTCCGCTGCGCCTTGGCCGCGATTTGTTTGTTCAAGGCAGCACGCTCCAGCACCAGTCGGTCCGCCTCGCCCTCGAGGCTTCTCACGCGGGCCGCCGCCATATTCAGCGCCTGGATCTTTGCAGCCAGCGGTGTGTTTGGTCCAACCCAGACCTCATTGATTGCTTGTCCGAGTTCATGCAGAGAGGCAGTGAACTCCCCATAGAGGCTGATTGCGTCTTTGCCGACATCTTTGTTAATATCATTTATTATGGAGGCTGCTTCGTTTGCGATAGCAAGACCTTCCAATATTTTTAGCTGCATTTCTACAAATCTTGTTTCAACGTCTCGAGCCAGATATATCCCTGCTCGAACCGCAGACATCAAATCCCCACCAAATGCGCCGATATCTGGTAGTGTCCTGAAAGTTCTGCAAAAAGGTAGCGGTCATGGTTAAATCCCCATAACTAAACGAGAAACCGGCTCTACAGGAGCCAGAAAGGGACCAACCATGTCCAAGAAGAACAATACAATTAGTCGGACGGAACTGCACCGGATATTCGCGGAGCATGAGGATTTTCTGAAGCCCATGATCCAGAAGGTGTTGCAGGAGGTGCTGGAGGGCGAGATGGATGAACTGCTCGGTGCGGTCAAGAGCGAGCGCACACCGGAGCGCAGAGGCTACCGCAGCGGACACTACAGCCGGGAACTGACGACCCGGGTTGGACAGGTGGAACTGCGGATCCCGCAGGATCGGCAGGGTCGCTTCAATACCGAGCTTTTTGAGCGCTACCAGCGCAGCGAGAAGGCGCTGGTGAGCGCGCTGGGCGAGATGTACATCCAGGGTGTATCGACCCGGAAGGTCAAGACGATCACCGAGGAGCTTTGCGGGCACGCCTTCAGCGCCAGCACGGTCAGCAGTATCAATCAAAAACTCGACGAGGACCTCCAGCGTTTTGCCGGCCGGCGCTTGGAGGTAGAGTATCCGTACCTGATTCTGGACGCCCGGTATGAGAAGGTCCGTCAGGACGGGGTTATTCGGAGCCAGGCCGTGCAAGTAGCGATCGGGATTACCTGGGAAGGGCGTCGGGAGATTCTGGGGGTGGAGTTGGCCAACCGGGAGAGCCAGAGCAGCTGGCGGGATTTTCTTGAGGGGTTGGTCAAGCGGGGCCTGACTGGCGTGGAACTGGTCATTACCGACGATCATGCGGGCCTACAAAGGGCCGTCCAGGAGGTGTTGTCATGTGCGGCGTGGCAGCGGTGTTATGTCCATTTCCTCCGCAATGCGCTCGATTACCTGCCGCGCAAAGCCGATGACGACTGTCTGACCGAGTTGCGCTGGATCTATGACCGGCGCACACTGGAAGAAGCGCGGGCGGATCTGGCCGCGTGGCTTAAAAAGTGGTCCAGCCGCTATCCCAAGTTATGCGTCTGGGTGGAGGACAGTATTGAGGAAACGTTCACGTTTTATCGCTGGCCCCTGGCGCATCACAAGCATCTGAAGTCCACCAATATGTTGGAGCGGCTGAATCAGGAACTCAAGCGACGGACGCATGTGATCCGCATCTTTCCCAATAGCGCCAGCTGTCTACGACTAACCCGTGCGTTGGCCGTGGAGATCCACGAGGACTGGATCGAGCAGCACCGGTATCTGAATATGGAACTGCTTCGGGAACACAAAAAAGTCCTGCTCCGGATGGAGGTGGCATGATGTAACACGGAGTTACCCACAACCGCCGCCCGACCTCCGACGAGCTGGGAGAGCCCATTCTCGATCGGAAGCGGCGGCTATGGATAACTCCTCGCGGGGATCACCATGACCATTTTGCAGAACTTGACGCACACAACTGAATGTCGCGGGTCGGGTTGTACCACATCGTGAACAGTTGCTGGAGGTGACGCATGAACCAACTGATATCCCGGCTGCGCTTTTGCCACTTCGCGCATTCGGGGGTGCCGGGCTTGAGCGTCTTCTTGCCCCGGTGGAAGATCCGGTATCGTCGGCATATTTCCTCTTCGGACGGCAACGCGGCCGGGGCATGCACCAGCAGGTGAAAGTGGTTGGACATGACCTGATAAGCGATCACCCGCACTCCATACAGCAAGCTGACCCGTCGCAAGAACCGGACAAACTGCTCCTTCTCGACATTACCAAAGGGCCGGTCCTCGGACGTGCCGACAGCGCGATTAAAGCAATGATACCACGTGTCGGCCTGGTCGACTTTGATGCGCGCAGCTCTCATACCAATCAAAAGGAACGAGCAGGTCTGATTTGGACAAACTTTTTTGGGGACAGACACCGCGTCTGCGTAAAACACTGGCAACAAGACGGTTACGCAATCAATTAATTTGTCACTATCTGTCTGTCCCTAAGCTATCTACGATTCGAGACTATGAAGTGTATGGCTTTGTGCATGTCAGCGAGATATGGGCCTATTTTCCGCGGCGCCCAAACGATCACACGTTCAAGCAGGTGTCAGAAGGCGAAATGGCGGTTTCGGACCTAAAGCCGGGCGAGAAATCCGAAGGATTGATGGTTCGTGCCGAAACACGAGACGGATACTGCAAGGTTTGGTTAAGCCCTATCGTGCGATCACCCGACGCTGTTGCACTCGCTGATCCAATGGAGTTTGACGAACCCATGGGCGGACGCTTGGGCAGTCTTTTCGACTGAGAGCTATTGTTTAAACAGCGACTTGGCGGCCTTGAACTCTGCTGACAAATCGATTCCTGCGTCCTGGCCGGGCATGATGATGGATGTGCCAACGTACATGTAGGACACTAGGTGAAGGGCGGTGAACTCGCCGCTCAGACTCTTGAGCCGGTATTTCTTGTCGATGTTGTTGATGGCCAGGCCGCCCTGCCCCATCAGCGCGATTTCGAAGGTGACCTTCTTGCAAAGCTCCAAGTCATTCTTGAAGAGCCGGAGCGCGGAGAGGCAGTACATGACCACATCCATGCGGAGTGTGCCGCCGGCGGTCTTCCGCATGACTTCTTCAGCGATGGCGGTAAGCAGCTTCTCGCATTTCTCGGCAATGTCGGACTGGGGATCAAGTTCGATCGCCCGCTTCAGGATAATGTGGGCTTCGGAGATATCGCCGGAGACTTTCAAGGCGTTGCCGTAGTTGTAGAGAGCAAGCTGATCGTCCGGGAGCATTTCGAGCGCGATTCGGAAGTGCTTCAGCGACTCGTTGATGTCGGTATTGGCGAGCATGCTGCCGAGGTTGCGATGGGCGTAGCCGTCGTTGGGGTCGAACTCTAAAGCTTTGCGAAGAGCAGTCACGGCACCTGGCTGATCGCCCATACGGCCTAGCGCAACGCCCAGAGCTGTCCAACCGAAGGGATTCGAAGGAGCCAAATCCGTATGCCGCCGCAAAACGACAACCGCCTCATCAAGCCGGTCCACGTCGCTTAGCGCCATGCCAAGGTTGTAGAGGATGCCGGTGTTGTCCGGAGCAACCCTGAGCATGGCCTCAAGAATCGGAATAGCAAAGTAAACGTCGCCCTTCTTTAGCAGGTCGACGGCGAAGTTGATGGAGTTATCGGTAACCGGCAACTCGGTGGTCACCGTAACCTCGCTTGTCGTGACGGCAATGCGGGCATTCTGGCCGATCTTCTGAAATATCTTCCCCAGCGCCCCGGCCACGTTGTTGGCAAAAAGGTCTGGATTGTTGTCCGCCTGCGCTCTGGTCAGACCGAACTTCTCCGGGTTGAAGAAGTTGAGTGGGAATTTGATGGTCAGGGGATGGAGCATGGACGGAGCTTAAACCCACAGGGGCGATTATCGCAACCGAGAGTTGCGGGCGCGGAAAGGCCAAAAGTTCCAATGACGCGGAAAACCGGGTCCGGAAAAGTTCCAGTGACCCTGGAACTTTGTGGAGGGGCCTTCCAGTGCCACAAACTCTATGTCCCCGAATATTCGCCCGAAAATTCAACACCCAAGTCGTTAGTAATCCATTCATGGACAGTGAGATACGGGCCTATGCGTAGATTTGGAGATATGTCCACGACTTGGACATGTCCGGGAAATGTGTCCAAATAAACGCTGTTTACGGACATATCCAGGCGATGCGTCCAAGACGGGTACTTATTATTTGGCCAGCAGGTCATACAGCTTCTTGTTCAGATAAAGATTTTCCCGACCAGTCTTTTGCAGGATAAGTATCCCGGCATCTTCAAGAGCTTTCAGGTAGTCAGCGGCGGTTTTGCGCTCGGCGATGCCGGCGTCGACGAGAAATTGGCCTTTCGTGTAAGGCTGACGAAAAATGAGTTCGATCAGCTCCTTGGAATAGACACGGGGCGGCAACTTTTTCCGGGCGAATTCGATGGTGTCCGTCATGAGGGACCGGATGTCCAGTATCTGACGGCGGGTGATTTGGGCGGTTTCCTCGACGGCATCGAGCATGAAAAGGGTCCAGCCAAGCCAGTCCGCCTTCTCGGTGACATGGCGTAACCGCCGATAATACTCGGCCTTATGGTCAATGATGTACTTGCTGAGGTAGAGGACGGGGAGTTCGAGGAGGCCCTTGGATACGAGATAGAGGGTGTTGATAATACGGCCGGTTCGGCCGTTGCCGTCTTCAAATGGATGGATCGCCTCGAACTGATAGTGGATTAAGGCGAGTTTGATGAGGGGACTGAGTTCGTCCTCGCCGTGGATGAACGCAGTGAGATGTTTCAGCATATCGCGTATGAGCGCTTCGCCTTCGGGCGGGGTGTAAACAATTTCGCGCGTTTTGCGATTGCCGATGATCGTTCCCGGTTCGGATCGAATGCTGATCGTTTCCTCTTTGATGGTCTGAACCAGCTTGATGAATAGGTCCGTATCAAGGCGGGGGCGCTTTTTGATCTGGTTGAAGCCGTCCCATACGGCTTGCCGGTAACGCATGACCTCTTTGGTGGCCGGATCGACATTGACGGAGGTGGCCATGGCCCGGAATAAAGCGTCATTGGTGGTGACAATGTTTTCAATTTCCGAACTGGCCATGGCTTCCTTGAGCACAAGGCTGTTGACCAGCATGGCTTGATTGGGGATGACGTGACCGAGACCTTTGAGTTCGGCGAGGGCGCTGCCGACGCTGATAGCCTTCTTTAGCACATCCTTGGTTTCCACCTCAACCGGAGGCGGCAATGGCGGCAGATCGTTAAATGGAATCTGAGGGTCATAGGTCATTATGAAATCTCCGGGATAATCCGATACACGCAGAGGACGCCCATGGGCAGGACGAGTTCGACGACGTGGTAACCGCGATCCGGGCGTTCTGGCCGATCTTCTGGAATATCTTCCCAAGCGACTCGGCCACGTTATTGGCGAAAAGGTCTGGGTCGTAGTCCGCCTGCGCTCTGGTCAGGCCGAACTTCTCGGGGATGAAGAAGTTGAGCGGGAATTTGATGGTTAGCGGATGGAGCATGGTCGGAGCATAAAGCTACAGGGGCGGTCACTGCAACCGTGAGTTGGGGGCGTGGGACAACGCAATAGTTCCAACGACTTCAGGAAAGCGGAAGCCGTAAAAGAACCGGTGGTTGGAAAAATTGCGCCAGGGCGAAAAATTCGGAACTTTGCGAAGAGGCCGACACGCGCGAAAAGGTGTTAGTTAAATTTAAGGGCTGACACTGCTCCCCAAGTTGGGAGTGTTTCGAGCGGGTATTGAGCTAATTACCTTGGCTTGTGTGGAGGGGGCGGTGGTTTTGGAACCAACGTGCCTCCCTTTACGCCCGAAAAGCGGTCCTTGCCACCCGGAAGCGGCTGGGGTTTTGGTGGTTGGCTTTGCTTTGAGCTTGATGAGTCCCTGTTTTTATCGCTCATGGCATGTTACCTCTCACGAATTGAACAATGCATATTATCCCTGCCAGAAAAAGTATCCCAGCAAAGAAGTTCAGCATGTACGTGATCGTGTTCCACCTTCCACCAACTTGATGAATATAAATCATTTTGTTGTCGGTTTGTTGAATTGCCTTTCGCAAAGCAATAGCACTGGTTAAAAACGAAAACAATATACTGATTACACTGATGCCCCATGAAGTCCAAGCGGCTAGAAGCCATACAGTATCCTGAATCGTGGCATCTTTGACGACATCTCGAAGGAAAATAAATGACAAGCCAATCGCTCCACCAGACAACGCAACGACAGACTTGTCATACTCACTCTGCATTTTTTGCTCAAGCTCCTGTAGCTTTGAGCGATATACGTCAATTTGGTTTTCAAAATCAGTCATACACAAATAATACTATTACGCATCCAGATACTCTTAAAAGCATTTCGGGTTGAAAATCGGGTTGCCCTGCGAGTCGGTCAGCACCTTGTAGGGTTCGATCTTGGTGTTGACGAATTCCAGCAGGAGGTCGCCCACAACCTTCTCAACTTATATCGCCTGTTCTCCCGACCATTGTTTCCCATCATGAATTCCCGAAGCGTCATGCCGGCATCCAATTGGTTTTTGATCCGATTGATGTCGACCTTGTCATCTTAGGTTAAATATCGACGTTTGACTGATACACAGGCATTGCTTATGAATCTTTTCCCAAGTCCGATTTAGGTCAGGAATATAAACGTAGCCCGAATCCTTAATCATTCGCATATCTTGACGCTAGGCCTGACACTGTCATATTTCCGGCGATCGCATCATGGGGAATTAGGAGATATCGCCATTTCTTCCCGCCATGTTGAACAGAGTGGTCGGTTGCATGTTTGCACCATTCTACGGCGGCGGTCTTCTTGGCCACGACTTCTTCAGATCCCATTTGGTCTGCGCGTTTCGGTTCGCAAAGAAATAGCTCCGTCTTGGTCTCGACCACAAAGTCAGGCTCATATGCCTGATCCTTGCTATAGTAGATTTGGAACTGCCCACGGGCGGGTTTCATCCACTTCAGCACATCCTGGTCGTCTTCGAGAATCACAGCGAAGCGGCGTTCCGTATCCACGTCAAATTTCTGCATGTCGTAGAGGCACTTTGAAAATCCGCCGAAAACATACTTCCTGATATTGGATGGATCGGGAACCGTCATCCTGAAAGGCTTGATTTCACCGAGCGCACTGGCGGTATAGGCGTTTTCCTTGAGTGCGGAGAAGCCCTTGCTGACCGTTGCCTTATAACCCGTAGCCTTTTCCCATCGATGTCCGGGCAACTGCATTTGCGAGTGAATTTCGGCGGCAAGCCGCTGCTGATGGTATTGAAGGATGTTCAGAACGTCTCCCTCGTCGGCCAGGTAACTCTTAAGGTGTTTAACCACCTGTCCGGCGAGGTCGTAAAGGAATTCGGCGTGGTCGTCGTAGGAAATGTCATCATAATCAATGAGTGCCCGGACGATATAATCCTCCGGTCGCTCCTCCTTCAGAAGCCCGGCAGTATTTTCCATAACCTCCTGTTTGGCCGTCCTCAAGTGTTGGATGAGGAGATCCCGGCTGACCGGCTCTAGTCGAATGGAAGAGCAATCAACATCAAACTTATTGAACCCGCTCGTCACATCACCGGTCGGAACGACAACAATTCGAGGGATGTCAATGGTCTGATCAATCACCAATTTAGTTGCCTTGGCTACTACACTAGCGATATCGGGCTTTTCCAGAATCCCCTCTATTTCAAGTTGAGGAGCTGGCATATAAGTGGCGGTAACCTCCCTGATGATGGCTAGCTGTACGTCCTCCCGTATCAAGTAATTAGATTGAGGCAACGTTTCGTGACGCTGAATTACCTTCACCGCAATTTCTGCCACTTTGCGCTCCTGTTCTGTGGCGAATAACGGCCGTGGAGCGGAAGTTTCCCCCTTTGCTGACGGTTGTTGCGCTGGGGGATTAATGAGTGCGTCTATTGTGGGCTTGGCGATAACCGTCTTAATCGGCTGGAGGTCTTCCTTCGGATCAAGAATAACCTGCTTCAGGTGGACGGGGGAATCCGGTCTGCTCGTATCATCTACAATCTCCTGAAAGCGGTCATGCGCCACGATGTTCAGTCGATCAATGGCTGTTACCCCGGTACGTACACCATAGGGAAGCCTCAATCCCCGACCAATCGATTGTTCAACCAACGTTCGGGCGTTGGCGGTTCGCAACGGGACGATAGTGAACAGATTGTTTACATCCCAACCCTCCTTGAGCATGTTGACATGAATTACGATCTCGGTGGGTTCATCCGGGCTCTCGACCTGAACTAACCGCCGAATCATCCCCTCTTCCTTCTCTCCGGTCTGGCTAGAATCAACCTGAATAACATGTTCCTTGTAACGTCCCTCAAAGAATTTCTCAGACTGAATCAGATCCAAGAGTTCCTTTGCATGAGTCGTATCACGGGCAATCACCAACACGAACGGCTTAACCCTCCTGCAGTTATTTTGGCGGGAATAGGTTTCCAGTTCCACTTTTGTCGCCTCATGCAGGCGAATGCCGTCTTCCAGTTTCAACAACTCAAGCTGTGGAGCCGTAAATTGCTTCGGATCAAAGTTCCTCTGAGTCACAACGGCTGGTTCTTTGACAAATCCATCCGCCATCGCCCTTCCTAGCGGGTAGTCGTAGACTACGTTCTTGAAGGGGATCGGCTTGGGATTGGCTTCAACGAAAGGCGTTGCGGTGACTTCTAACCCCAACATCGGCTTTAATTCATTGATGGCACGAACACCAGCCGATGCCCTGTACCGATGAGACTCATCCATCAAGAGCACAAGGTCGGGCAAACCAGCCAAGTAGTCGAAGTAGCTCTGACCAATATACTCGGACAACCTCTTGATGCGGGGCGACTTTCCGCCTCGTACTTCCGTGTTGATCTTGGAGATGTTGAAGATGTTGATGCGAACACGGGTAAACTCGGCAAATCCGCCTGCCCGTTGATCGTAGTTTTCACCCGTGATGATTTCGGGCGGTTCCGTGGCGAATTCCGCAATACCCCGAAAGACATATTTCGGTGTATTCGGGGTAAAGTCTTTGATGAGCTTGTCGTAAATCGTCAGGTTCGGGGCCAGTACGAAGAAGTTGTTGATGCCCCTTGCGAGATGCAGGTACGCGACAAAGGCACCCATCAGGCGTGTTTTTCCCACGCCTGTGGCCAGGGCGAAACAAAGGGAGGGAAAGTCCCGCTCAAAATCAGTGACCTTGGGGTATTCCGACTTGATGGTAGCAAGTGCTGTTGTCAGGTCAGGTGTTTTCGACAAGGGCACGATGTCGGTGATCCTGTCCAAAATCTCCAGCGACTCCCGTTGCGGGGCACGGAGGCTTAACCGACCACTGATGGCATTGACATGTCGGTTCATAGCAACTCCATCTGGCCCTTGGGCGGTGGTGCCTTCGGGAGGTTTTCGATCTTCAAGCTGTAGTCATCATGTCCCCACTCGCACTTGGAGAGGACTGCCTTGGGAATCTTCTTAATCTCTAGGTTCGGGTAGTTTTCCGCCTTGCCCTTGAAGGCAGAGCAACAGACCAGCAGGGATCGGGACGGCCCGACCTCATCATTAAGCTGGGTCAATTGTTCCCGGTTCAAGTGCTGGGTGGTGACGTATATGAAGCTCTTTTCGGATGAGTGCCCATGTTGCCAGTAGGTGGTATCGCTTGGGGAATACGTGTAGCCCTCCAGCTTGCAGACTGCTTGTGAAAGCATGGCCGGATTAAATTCCTTGTTGATGACTGGATTGCCCCACTTGTCTTGCTTGATGAGCGATGGGGCTAGTCTGTAATAGCGGAAGCCTCCTCCGCCTTTCCAGCCAACAGCCTCGGTGATTCCACCCTTATCTGTGCCGGCAATGACCTTTTGCAAGCGGGGGATGATGTGCGTATGGCAATGATCACCAAGTTCGACCATGATCCATCGCCGTCCCATTTTGTGGGCTACGGCTCCAGTAGTGCCGGAACCGGCGAATGAATCAAGTACGTAATCTCCAGGATTTGTTGAAATGTCGATGATTCTTTGAACAAGCTTTTCGGGTTTTGGGGTATCGAAAGATTTTGCTCCTTCATATAGTAGCTTCATTTCTGCGCTGGCATTTCTTGTGCTACCCGCAAACTCGTACGGCCACCACGTTTGGTTTACAATGCCCTCCTTAACTTCGGACAAGAATTTTTTCTCAACTGGGAACTCCGCTCGTCCATCCTTGCCCCAATAAATACGATTGTCGCACGCCAGTTCCTTTATTTTGTCGGGGGGGCGACGCCAACTACTGCCCTTCGGCGGAAACACATCTTTCCCCGCTGGGTTTTTCAAAGCGTAAAAATCACGATCACGATGCTCTGCACGTGTCAAAGGCGTACCGAGCCATGGTCCTCTAGGGTCTTTGTCGGGATTCGTATAGACCGCCTTCTGCTTGTCGCTGCGACCCAGAAGGTTTGGAACAAACAACTCGGATCGCCTATATGCCAAAATGTGATTATGTGTTTGAGCTATTCCGGAACTGTTATTGCCCGGCGTATCCTTTGATTGCCAAACGATATTCCCAATAAAATTCGCCCGTCCAAACACTTCATCGCACAATACCTTGAAATAATGTGACTCGTTATCATCAAGCGACACCCACAAGCTGCCAGTATTGTTTAAAAGCTTGTGAATTATTTCTATTCGATCACGCATCAAGGAAAGCCAAATCGAATGCTCAACGCCGTCGTCATAATGCGTGAATGCACTACCAGTGTTGTATGGTGGGTCTATATAGATGCATTTGATTCTGCCGGTAAATTCCTGCTCAAGGGCCTTCAGAGCAAGCAGGTTGTCGCCAAAGATAAGCTTGTTATCGAAAAGATCGTTGTCCGTAACCCGGAATTCGGCGTGATATGACTTGTCTGGATCTTCGAGAAGAATGCGAGGTTCCAGTTTGGGTCGATTCTCTTTCCCAATCCACGTCAGTTCGAGTTTTGTTTTCTTGTTTGTCATGGCTATGCGGTCCACTGGACGGGGCGGGTGACTGTTTCAGCCTCGCTCACGCTGATTGTTTCGGGAAAAACGGAAGCGGGAATATCACCAATCGGAAGCTGTCTGCAGGTGACGCCCATGCCGACGTAGGCGTCAATGCGCCGCTGTTTTTCTTCATCGGGAAGAACCGGTATATACACAAGGATTTTGATTTTCGGAAAGTTTTTTCGCACCCATTTAACGGCGGGTTCAAAGTCGGAGTCGCTGGAGACGAGAATCATCGAATCGGCCTTGTCTTGCCGGGCATCATCTATCATTTGAATAGCGATGTTTACGTCGGTCTTTTTCTCTTCAGGAGTTAGATACTTCAGCCGTCGCCCACATTCGACGGCTCGGCAGGTGACTTCCCTCTCTTGATAACTGCCAAGGATGATTTTGACTTTGGAAAGCGTTCCAAGAGCTTTGAGGTATCGCTTCTGCCGGTCACGCCTTTCGCTTTGATTTCTTTTGGGATCAACAATCGCGGTGAAAAAATTGACGGCAATTACATCTTCGTGCGGGCGAACCCGCTCAAAAAACGCCTGAATGTTTAACCATTTCCACGCCGGACGGTGCTGAAAAATACCGAAATACCAGTTGAAGCTGTCCACATATACAATGCAGCGCATTTTTACCGCCGCAGGAGCGGGAGAGGAACTGTTTGCGGTCAGGCAGGTTGCGTCATTCATAGTGAAATGAAAAATCGCTATTGATTTTCATGCCAAAGCAGACGATATTCATATTACTTCTCGCAGTAATGCGATGGGGGTCATCCGCAAGGGTTGCCCCCTTATTTTTTTCGATCATGTCAATCTCCACCTGAGCGTGAAGGTGTTTGTGGTAGAGCAGTCCTGTTTCATTCTAGCCTCTACGTCGTTGAGCAGTGAATCCTTGCGGTTATCCACCACATCTTGTGCCTCAAACAAACCCCGTCGCTTTTCCGAGCGGCGGCTTTCAAGCTCCTTGATCTTCTTGTGGAGGGCAACCTTGGCTTCCAAATTCGGGGCAAGCTGAGCTTCACGCTTGGTGTCCTTGATGTCACGATCAATTTCACGCAGTTCGTGCTCAAGGCTGTTCTTGAGGTCGCCAGCCCAACTTTCCAGCTTGGTCATCTCCATCTCGAAGAACACTGCATTCTTCTGACTCAACTTGGTGATGATTGAATTCCGTTGTTGTTCCAGTTGGCTTTGCAACAGTGATCGGGTGTGTCCATCGAGAGATGCATCCGAATTCGACTCAATGGCGGGAAGGGAAAACAGTCGTTGGCATTGTTCGGAATCGACGAACTGACCGTCATCCGATAATCCGGCAAACAAAAGCCAGTCCTCCACGTCAAAAGATGACACCGTCATACGCTCCAGCACAAGCCATCCGCTCTTGCCGACAAGAGAATCAAGAATCGATATGTTCTTGCCCGATCCCGTGTAGTGGAAAACCACCTCGTTCGTGGTGGGGGCAAGCTCCATGCATTCCCGTATGATTCGTTGTGCCAATTGGTGACCCACCCGGTAGAGGTTGGCATCTTCGACGTTCTTGCCGGAGCGATAAGGGCCAGCGTGAATGTTTTCTTCGGGGAATGGATTCCGCTTCAGCACGAAAGCGTTTTGCCCGTTCTCGAATTGAGCATAAGGGGCAAGGTAGTAGCGGGTCAGTTGCCAGAGCCAATGGTCGAAGCGATTGAGGTATTCATCGCTTTCCTGAATCTTGACCTTCAGCTTCTCGTGGACTTCCTCATCGAAGTTCTCCAAGAGCTTCTGGCGGGTCTGTTGCATGGTGGCCGTGATTTGATGCTCCAACTCCTGTTGCAGGGCATTGAAGTTGAACTCAATCTGTTCGGGAGTCCGGCAGGTTTGGTATATCTGAACAATACGCTTCTCGAAATCGACACCCGACTCGATGGCTCCCAAGACTTCATCGCTTGCCCCAAAGACTCCGCTGAATAGTTTGAATTTTTCGTCAAGCAGTTGGTAAACCCGTTGATCGGCGGCGTTCGCCTTGTTCAGGAAGTTCACCACAACCACGTCGCACTTCTGCCCGTAACGATGACAACGCCCGATGCGTTGCTCAATCCGCTGGGGATTCCACGGCAGGTCGTAATTCACCACCAAGGAGCAGAATTGCAGGTTGATGCCTTCAGCGGCGGCTTCGGTAGCAATCATGACAACCGCCTCATCTCGGAAGTAATCCACCAAGGCGGCTCGCATGTCAGCACTGGGCGAACCGGTGATACGGTCAGTCCCCTCGTGCTTCTTGATCCATTTGTGGTAAATCTCCTTCGACTTGGGATCATTGTTGGAGCCGTTAAATAGGACTATTTTACCTGCGAGGTCTGTCCCCCCCAGGAGCTGGAGCAGATAAGCCTGCGTCCTTGTAGACTCGGTGAAGATGATAGCTTTCTTCTGTGCCCCCTTCTCGATAGCGGCGGCGAAGCCTTTCTTGAGGGCGGTCAGAAGCACTTCGCCTTTGGAGTTTTTCAGGATCGATGTGCCTAACGCCTGAAACTCCTTCAGGGCTTTCGCCTCATTCGACATCTGCTCAAGCTCTTCGGTAGAATATCGGCGTTTTTCCTGCGGTTGTTCCTCATCATCGTCCCACTCATCCTCGGTTTCGTCCAATGATTCGTAGTCGGGGGCGACTTCTTCTGGGGATATAATGGAATCAGCCTCTTCCTTGGCAAGCAGGTCAAGCTTGGAGGCCAGTGATCCGAGTGTTGAGGAGATGGCAAAGGTGGATGACGCCAAGAGCTTCCGAAGGATGAGCGTCATCAGGGTGCGTTGACTAGCGGGTAGGGCAAAAAGCGTGGGTCGTTGCAGGTAATCCGAAACGAGGTCGTATAATCGTTGCTCTTCGGGAGACGGGTAGAATTCCTGAACGATGGCTCTTCGATTGGTATAGGGAACGTATTCTAGCACCTGTCGCCGTAAGGTTCGCTGACAAATGGGCTTCAGGCGTGACTTTAATTCCACAAAGTCCTGTGGCGTTGTCAGGTTGGCGAACTGGGCCTTGAAGCTTTTCAAATCACCAAACGTGTAGTCGTCAATGATGCTGACCAAACCAAACAGTTCGAGAAGCGAGTTTTGAAGAGGGGTGGCGGTAAGAAGGACCTTGGGAAATGGAGCAACCGCATTTTTGATGGCGTTGGCGATGCGGTTGGTCGGTTTGTAGACATTCCTTAATCGGTGAGCTTCATCGATGATGACCAAGTCCCAAGGAATCTGTTGTATATACACGTCCTTGGATCGGGCAAAATGGTAGGAGCAGATTACGGTCTCCTGTACATTGAACGGGTTCAGGTTGCCCTTGCGGATCTGTTCATTGAATGACCGAGTCTCCAAGATGACCGACGGCAGGAAAAACTTGTCGGACAACTCCTGATTCCACTGCTTGCGGAGGTTGGCTGGAACAATCACCAGTAGCCGACGTTTACGTTCCGCCCACTTCTGGGACAGAAGAATGCCAGCCTCAATGGTTTTGCCCAGTCCGACTTCATCGGCAAGAATGGCTCCCTTGGAGAGCGGGGAACGAAAGGCGAAAAGGGCCGCATCGATCTGGTGCGGGTTCAGGTCAACTTGGGCATCGGCAAGAGATGCCGCCAACTTTTGTAAGCTATCTGACGGGCACCTCTTGGTCAGTTCATGGGCAAAGTATTTGGCATGGTAAGCCGTTGACATGCGGTGACTCTGGCGATCGCATAACGGACCGTCAATATTGTATCCCTTATTATAGTTTCAGCTTATCACGGAGGTGGTCCTTAAATGCGCGCTTAATGCGTGCCTTAATACTTTGCTTGAGTATTCTTGGCCCCAGCACCCGCACATGCTCCCCCAGACTCAAAATCCACGACTCTATATCGAGAGTATCAGTAATCGGAATCTGTAGTTCAATAGCCCCACCCCTTCGGCAAATTAGCTTTTGCTTGGGGTGCCATTCCTTCTCGGCGGCCCAAACTGCGACGGCTGGGGCAATCAGCAATCTGACGATTGTCTGCTTCTGCTTTTTCCCGTGATGCAGATAGCGTCCGAACCGGGTCTTTAGCGTTTTATCGACACTGAAACTGGCCGGCACCGTGAAATTCCGCGCGGAAAGTTTGGCTGACTGGATCCGCGGAATGGCGAACTGGCTGACCCCTTCGAATCGCTCATTCTTACCGAGCAGGTACCATTCACCCTCAAGGTTCAAAATGTGGTACGGATGGATCACATGTTCTTTTGGTTTGGGAGAAGCGGGTGATTGATAAGAGATCGTCACAACCTGCTGATGGATTACAGCGCGGATCATGGTTATCCAGATATCGGGCTTAATTGGTCGCGTAGGCGGATTGCAGAACGTGAAGCGGGACTGGATATGCTCGGGCCGGATGTCGATCTTATCCGGCAACATGGCCTCCATCTTAGCGAATAGCCGCCTCAGATCTTTAGCGATAGGAGTTCCATTGTAGGCCTGCATGAGTTGCTGACCGAGGAGTATGCCCAGAATCTCCCCCTCCGAGACCATGACGGACGGCAGATACCAGTTCTTGCGCTCGTAATAGAAGCCCCGTTGCTTGGGGTCATAAGCGATAGGCGCATGGAGTTCATTCCGCATGAACGCTAGATCGTGCATGATCGCCCGTTCTCGGACTTCCCATATTTTGGCCAGACCAGGCGCATTCGGGTACTCGCCAGCCCGGATACGCCGGTCGATATCTAGTACGCGCCGATACGTGGGTTTGAACTTAAACGGCATAAATCCCTGAAACCATAACTCCTTAACCGCAATTCCTCGGGTGAGACTATGCCGAAAAGCCGGGAACCGAGTCGACCACGAATTAGGCCGAAAACAAAAAATAAAAATCTTTTGCCCCTGTCGACATTTCACAGGGGTCGGTTGGTACTCTATGGTTTGGTAAATAGGGATAGACGCAACCACGCTCGGCTAACTAGCCTACAACGAGCTCATTCGGCGAGGAGGCCAATAGAGCTTCAAGGAGATAGTATGAGGAAGAGGAATTACGCCGCAAAAGCACGGCTACTCGCTTTGATAAGCACGGGAATTTTTGTCAACGCGCCATCATTACTGGCGGCCACTCTATATGTATCACAAAGCGGGAGCGCCACACCGCCCTATGCTGATTGGAGTTCGGCGGCGCGTGATATCCAGACGGCAGTTGATGCTTCTCTGGACGGAGACACAATTATTGTGGGTGCCGGCACATATAGCAACGGAGGTCGTGTCGTATTCGGTCAATTGACGAACCGCGTTGTAATCAATAAGCCAATAAGGGTGATAAGCGATGCGGGCCCGGCGTTGACGCACATTGTGGGAAACAATCCAACAAACTCGCCTTACGATGCCGCCATCCGAGGCCTGTACATCGCAAACGGAGCAACTTTAAGCGGTTTTACTATACGAGACTCTGCGTCGAGACGAAGTGGGGATACCACGCGCGAAACGACGGGCGGAGGAGTTTTTTGCGAACCGGGCGCCGTCGTAACAAACTGTGTAATTCGCGGAAATTATGCGGAAAGCGAGGGTGGCGGGATCAGGGGCGGATTGATTTACAATTCCATCATTACCAGCAATCGATCCTATTATGGAGGCGGCGCGGCAAGCTGCACCCTGATTTCTTCAGTAATATCTTCAAACCGTTCAATATACGATGGAGGCGGAATAAGCTCGGCAACCGCGATAAATTCAACCATCGCAAACAATACCGGAAGCTCGGGGGGAGGAGCTTACCGATCAACATTAATACGCTGTGCAATCAGGGACAATATTGCGACAAGCAATGGCGGCGGCACCTACGATGTAACGGCGATTGAATCAAGATACACCGGCAACTCAGCCAGCTCGGTTGGAGGTGCAGATTATGTATCAAAGTTGAGCAACTGCCTGATTACAGATAACGACGCAAATATCGGCGGCGGTGTATACGGCAGCAGCATCACCAACTGCACAGTGGTGAATAACTTTGCCTATACAAGCGCCGGCGGGGCCTATTCCGGCACGATCAGAAACAGCATCGTGGTGAGCAACTTTGCCAACAATTCGTTCATAAACTATGAGGCAGGCTCATTTGCTTATACCTGCACAACGCCCATGCCGAGCGGCACCGGCAACATCACGAATGCGCCGATGTACGATCTGGTTACTTTTCGGCTGATGTCCAATTCACCATGTATTGACGCGGGCTTTAATTATGGATTGGTCAATGATCTAGAGGGAACGCCCAGGCCCCTGGATGGTCTCAATAACGGGGTCGCAAATCCTGATATGGGAGCCTTTGAGTTCTATAATCCCATCGCCGACAGCGATCAGGACGGGATTACGGATCAGAATGAGATATTTACCTACAACTCAAGCCCTATTAACCGGGATACAGATGGCGACGGAATGTTTGATGGGTGGGAGCTGACGAACAGCCAAAGTTTGATCATTCAGAACCTGCCCACGCTGGCACCTCAAAACGTGACGGCATCCGACGGTGCCTCGATCACACGTATTAACGTAGCCTGGAATCAACTGCAGGCGTTTACCCGGTACGAAATATGGCGCTCAACAAATGCCAACGTTGCTCAGGCAGTCTTGATGGCGAGCGTGATCTCGACCAACGGATTTAGCGACACGAACGCTCAGCCATCCTTAATTTACCGTTATTGGGTAAGAGCCACCAATAGCCTTGGCAATGGGCCATTTAGCCAGCCTGACGAGGGTCAACTACTGTCGCCTCCCGCTATCATTACCGCAAGCCAGGGAGATTTTACCGACCGCATTATGGTTAGCTGGCCAGCGGTGACGGGAGCCACATCTTACGAGGTGTACCGCAATACGACGAACAATACGAATAACGCATCGTTTGTTTACTCGGGCAGCGCGCTCTCAAATTCATATAGTACAAGTGACTCAACCATCCTGAATTATTTCTGGGTACGGTCTCGAAACAACACCGGACTCAGCGAGCCCGGCGTGCCGGGCGTAGGGTATGTTTCGATTGCAGCTCCCACGGGATTAGCCGCGACGCGAGGAACCGCATCAAACCGGATTATAGTGACATGGAATGCGCGGACGGGTGCAACGGGTTACGATTTATTTAGAAGCTCAACATCAAATCTGGCGGGCGCTGCACAAATAGCCACAGGACTCACGACCAACACGTTTACTGATCTGGCGGCAACGGGTGATGTTGAGCATTTCTACTGGGCAAGGGCCACAAATGAATTAAGTGTAGGCCCCCTCGGTTCATCAGCAGGTGGTTACTGGATATTGCCGGTGACGAATGTGCAAGCATCGCCGGGTGCATTTACCGATCAGATCGTCATCTCGTGGAGCGGATCCAGATGGGTAAACTACTTTTCTATATGGCAGAGCACGACGAATGACCTGACGACGGCAACCCAACTCGCCACCAGCAGTTTCGGAACGAATTACACATTCTATGCATCAAACAGCGGACAACGAAACTACTTCTGGGTGCGCGCGGCAACCTCGTACGGGATAAATGATTTCAGCCAAAGCGCCATGGGATATGTCCGATTGCCGGCCCCTACGAGTGTTAGCGCGACGGATGGAACGATCGCGTATGGCATAGACGTGAGTTGGGCCCACGCCGGAAACGCAACCGGATTTACAATCTACCGTTCGACCAACGCCGTATTTTCAAACGCAACCGCGCTGGTTGAAGGACTGGCCGGAAACGCTTACAGGGATACAAACGCGGTGGCTGGCCGGATCTACAACTACTGGGTGCTGGCAACCAGCAGCATCAGCACGAGCTCGGCAAGTACAGTGAATACCGGATACTGGATTACACCACCGGATAATCTTTCCGCGAGTGACGGTGAGTTTGAGGATCGAGTCCTGTTATCGTGGAGCATACCGGATGGCATTACGGGTGTTGATTTGTATCGCAGCACGAGCGCTTCGGGAGGTGTACAAACTCAACTGGCCAGTGGTTATACAAACACCACGTATGAGGATTATCCCCCAAATGTGAATCAGCTCTATTACTACTGGGCCCGTTCAACGAGTCCGGCAGGGAACAGCAGCAACACCGATCGAGAGTCGGGATTCCGGCGCATTGCCCCACCTGCGTATGTAAACGGATCACTGAAGACTGCGTTTGATCAGGTGCAGCTTTCATGGGGATCGGTATCGGGTGCGTCGTACTATCAAGTGTGGCGATCCTCAAACGCAGACTCGAATACGGCGGTCATGATTGCCGACTATGTGTCGGGGACATGGTTTTTTGACGAAGATCCCGCAGGCTGGATCACCAACTATTACTGGATAACGGCGGCTGGCTTGGGGCCGTCTCGATTCAGCAGCATGGCATTTGGCACGAGCCAGGAGATAACCGCCAGTTATGACGAGTTTGATGGTTATGTGAAAATACGATGGACGATTCCGCCCGGCGGAACGGCTTTTGAGGTATGGCGAAGTGTGGTTGATAATTTTGTTTATGCGTCAAGGGTAGCCGATAGCGTCATTAACGATTACTACGATGACACCGGAGCCTATCGCGGCCAGCTTTACTACTATTGGATAAAACCCAAGAACGGTTCGGTTATCCGGGTGAGCGATAACGCAATCGGGATGCGCCCGATAGCACGACCAGCAGAAATCAGCGCGGCAAAAGGCACCGACACCAGTCTTGTGCAAATAAGCTGGAAACCAGTATCAGCGGCAACAAGTTACGAATTATGGGTAAGCAGTTACAACGATGTGTCCACGGCATGGCGCTGGTATTCAGGATTAACATCAACATCGGTGTCACACTGGGCGCAACATCAAGGTTATGTCTATTATTACTGGGTAAAAGCGGTAAGTCCGTTTAGTACGAGTTACTTTAGCGATGGGGACTGGGGATTCAGCAGGATGTCAGCACCATCCAGCGTGACGGCTTCACAAGGCACAACACCTGACGCAATAGATGTGTCCTGGACACCCGTAATGGGGGCTGCTTACTACCAATTATGGACAAGCCAACAACAGGATCCGGCGACCGCGATTCTAATCGCCGATGATATCGACGGCACATCATACCGTTATAATGCGATCGGTGATTATGCGCAGCGCTACTTCTGGCTGGTAACCAAGAATGCCGTAAGCACGAGTCTATTCAGCGATGTTGCAACCGGTATCGCCGGACTTTCGCCAACATTGGATTCAGATGGCGACGGCATGCCGGATTATCAGGAAATATATGCCGGCACGAGTCCCACGAATGCCTCGTCGGTATTCAAAGCGGAGGTGCCGGCGCAAACGCAAACAGGGGCACTGGTATTGTCATGGGAAAGTTACAGCGGCCGCACTTACCGGATTGAATTAAGCACGAATCTGATGTCGGGATTCAGCGCCATTGCCACGGGAATTCCCGCTACGCCGGCTCAAAACACCTACACGAACAACCTGATCGGGCTGGGTGGATATTATCGCGTGCTGGTTGAGTAAGGGCAGACACCGAAGCCGTAAAAACATACGAATTGAAGTGGTCCCCGGAAACTGGACAGGTGTTTAAGCTATGAAATACCCTGCCAGAAAGGACCACGAACA
Organism: uncultured Verrucomicrobiota bacterium; assembly: GCA_964470065.1. Taxonomy (GTDB): domain Bacteria; phylum Verrucomicrobiota; class Kiritimatiellia; order CAIVKH01; family CAIVKH01; genus CALMUP01. Next base: position 99,418 of record CAYYAR010000008.1, read on the forward strand.
TGTCGACCAAGCGCCGTGCATTTACGGATGAGTTCAAGGCCAAGGTGGCTTAGGAAGCGTTGAAGGAACAAGAGACGATTGCCCAGATCGCCAGTCGTTACGAAGTGCTGCCGGTCCAGGTATCCCAGTGGAAGTCCCAACTGCTGGAGCGACTGCCGGGCGTTTTTTCGAAGGGACGCATGCGGGAGAAGGAAGATCAGCGGTGGCAACATCGGGAAGCACAGCTTTTCCAGAAGATCGGTCAGCTTGAAGTCGAGCGGGACTGGTTGAAAAAAAAAGCTACTCAGCTTGGCCTGCTCCCCGGAGGCAAAGCGGGCCATGATTGATCATTCTGGCTTGAGCATGACTCGTCAGTGCGCCTTGCTGGGGTTGTCCCGTTCAACCGCTTATTATCATCCGGTGTCGGTCGCCGTGGCGGAGTTGGCCCTGATGAACCGGATTGATCAACTCTACACCCAGTGCCCGTTCTACGGGGCCCGCCAGACCGCAAGGGCCCTGCGCCGGGAGGGTGTGGTGGTGAACCGTAAGCGGGTGAGACGGCTGATGAAGAAGATGGGATTGGAAGCTCAGTGCCCACAGCCCGATACCTCGAAACCCGCGGCGGGGCACGTGATTTATCCGTATTTGATGAAGTCACAGCGGATCGATCAGCCCCGGCAGGCGTGGTGCTCGGACATTACCTATATCCGCATGGAGGGCGGTTTTGTCTATCTGGTGGCGATCATGGACTGGCACAGCCGGCAGGTGCTGGCCTGGGAGATTTCCAACACCTTGGACGCGGAATTCTGTCTCAAGGCTCTGCGACAGGCGTTGGCTGACTACGGCGCGCCCCGGATCATGAACACCGATCAAGGATCTCAATTTACCAGCGAGGCCTGGACCAGTGAGCTGAAGTCGCATGGCGTCCAGATCTCCATGGATGGACGGGGACGGGCATTGGACAATGTATTTGTCGAGCGATTGTGGCGGACGGTCAAGTACGAGGAAGTGTATCGCCGGGAATACGGATCTGTCGCCGACCTGCGCCACCATCTGGGTAACTATTTCCGGTTCTACAACCATGCGCGGCCTCACTCTTCCCTTCATGGCAAGACCCCGGCCGAGGTTCATGGGTCTGGGCTCTTTCAGGAGGCGTCATGAGAATCGATCAGGCGCATCGGTTTTTGCCGCTTTCTCCGACGAGCCGTAAAGCCCATTCTCGAAAGCGGCAAAAACCTTCCCCAGCCGCCAACGTTCATATACAGTCAGCCCCAGTTACCTGTCCAAACAACGGGGACCACTTCAGTCAGCTTTCTGAAGAAATACACGCAATGCCTCGATATCATGCACCGAATTTATCGATACTGCCACTTGCTCAAACCCATCGAGTATTAGCCCATCTTCCGCAGTTGGACGATTAAATTTCCGGTTTTACTGGTGTTTTGG
>CAYYAR010000009.1:0-96739 GCA_964470065.1 uncultured Verrucomicrobiota bacterium
CTAGGGCAACGAGCAGATGGTACGCCAGTCGACTTGTATGTTGATGCTGGTGGTTCGTTGAGATGATGGAATTAACCAGATCCACATAACTATTCAACGTGGATGCATAATCCGGGCGAATAGTGGCTGTCGTGAGACGTGGAGGGTGGTTTGATGGAAAAATAGCGCGAAATTCGGCAAATCCATCCGCATGATCGACCGTGAACAAACCCTCCCAGCGGTTTGATTTTTCGTCGTCTCGACGCAAGGCGACATGTTCGATGAGGCGTCCATGCAGATCGGTAACCTCCAGCTTCAGGCCGGGTAGATCAGTTTCCGTTTCCAATTCTATGGAGTAGACTCCCGGGTCAAGCGGTATGCCCGGAATGATGATTTTGCCCGACAAGTCGTCACGGTGACGGTAGGCTGCCACCGTTTCACGCGGCCAATGATTCTCGTCGAGCATGAGTGCCGGCAACTGACGAAGGTAGTCCGGATGTATTCCGTAGTCATTGGCCAGGGAAACGGGCGGAATCAAATGTTCCGGACGGACGTCACCCGGAGATAATATGATTTTGCATAGCAAACTTGGTATCACGTCGCCTGGCCTTCGTTGATCAACGGGAATCATGTCGAATGATGCCAGAGCTTTTCTGTACTCTCCGGCGTTGAATTGAGCCCATCCAACATCATGCGGCCGGGTGAGAAGCGATATGCGGGCGGTTCCAAAAAGCACCCGAACATGCCAAGCATAAAAATACTTGATAGCCCGCCGAATACCCAGACTTTTGAGATCCTCAACCTCAATCAGTTGAGATTGTCCCGCACCAAGGCGCACTTTTCTGGACTGACCACCGACATCCAACTCCACTTCACATGGATCGACCCCCGCCCGCACCAGCCAGACAGCCCGCGGGAGTTCGCCAGGTGCGGCCAAGGCGCCGGATTTGTTCTGCTTGCCGGTCATGAGCCACGTACCGGTATGTCTGACGATCCAGGGCGCATCCTCCATGATCATTGTTTGCTGGCTCATGGAGGGTAGGGGCAGGAAGGCGGGTCGTGATGCTGGCGGCTCAAAATACTCCGGGGCATGTATGAAAAAATGCTGCGGCCAGTTTCTAAACACGCTCAGTTTTTCGTTTTCCAGTGTGAAAGAGTACAGGCGTGCGGCTTCCCGGGGTGGACGTACCGGGTCGCGATCCGAGAAAACGTACGCGGCTCCATTTGCCGTATCAGCAGCGGGAGACCAAGCCGAGGTGTCAAAGGTGTATTTTGATGAGTTTAATTTGAGGCTGACGGGAAGATTTTCCTCCGCCCAAGCCCGGGAAAGATAACGTGAATCATTGTGTTTGAAAAAAAACAGCTCGGTCCGGCTGTAATGAGCCAGATAGCCGAGGGCGGCGATCAGCAGCGCCGATGACGCGATTCGTGTTATGCGGCCAAATGCGTTGCTGCCATACAAGCGATACCATCCTGAAGCGGCAAGCCACATGATGCCCGGCATGGCCATCGTATGATAAACAGCATGTGTCAATGGCTTGGTCGAGAGGCCGGCGAGAATATATAAAATTGGAACGGAAGCGATGATCCATGTGGCGGCAGCGCGACGTCCCTTCCACAACCCGTGCAAGGCAAGAGCAACAGATATTGCGCCGGTCACCTGAACAAGAACCGGCATGTTCAGACTCATGCCCATGCGGATGCGCTCGGGCAACGACATGGCTTTCATTTCCGCCGTCATGCCGAACGAGGCGGTATATTGAAAAAAGCCAACGATATCCTTGAATGCCGAGTCCGGCGCGATGAGCAGGGCGGGAGAAGTGATAAAAACACCGGCGATAAAAGAGATCAGCAGAAGCGCCATACGTCCTATCGACTCTTTCGACATGAGCATTCGTCCGGGAGCAAATACCAACAGGTGTGCAACCAAGGCGCTGATCAGGCCGATGCCTCCGTGATACTTGGAGGAGAAAGCGGCCGCAGAGAGCAGGCCGGCGCCGATGTATGCATGCATGCGACCGCCGGGAAGAATGCGCAAGGCGATTGCGGTAGCGCAAAAAGCGAAAAAAGCCGCCGTGGTATCGCCGGCGGCAAAGTGGCAAGCGGTTATGTCGACCGGTGATAGTGCCAGCAGCAATCCGGCAGCAACTCCCGCGGCGTTGGATATGTAACGCCGCCCAATCAACGTCAGAATTAAGACGGCCAACGAGGAAAGTACGGCATTGAGGGTTCGCGTGATCCAGAATAAATCCAGGTAATCTGGTCGCGTCACGCCATCGGCGATACCCGCATGCCGCACCACGGCACCCCCGGCAATCTCGTATGCCCGGACAAGATATTCTACAAGATGACTGTTAAAGTAGGGATAACCGCGATAGTCCCGGCCGCCGGTCCGGTCATAATAGTGGCCGTCCAGAAAACGCTCGACAGTGCGAATCTGCTTTGGAGTGTCGGGATGATATACGAGGCCATGATGTAAATCGTGCGATAGACCATACGTTCGCAACCAAAAGGCCAGCAAGAAAAGTATAAGCGGAGACCACTTGCCGGGAAAAGTGCCCAAGGCGATGCATATCCGGTCTGGATTGATACGTGGCATGTAATCACGTCGTCAGGCCATACGAGCGAATTGTCTCCAAGCGAAAGCTGTCCGGGCTCCGTGATCCTCCTGCCGTCGAGTGGCTCGCGCGGTCAGCCCGGCAGCACTAAAAGACATCCAGCACTTCAAGTGCGATAGCATTTTCGCCGGTATCACTGAGGTGAAGTCCGTCTTCCAAATACAAAAAGGGATCCGAGTTGACGAGTTTATGGGCATTCACTTTTTTGGCCTTGATGCTCTTGATTCGCTCGTTGATGCGATCGACCGTTCCGTTGAATATGGATCTTCCACCCGCCATGGGCATCACATTAATCACAACGGGAATCACCTTATTGGTTTTAGCCACATCGACCATGTAATTGATGGCACGATCGGTGGAATCAACGCGGATGCTTTGTATCGCATCGTTTGCGCCATACCAGATGATGACGTAGCCCGGTTTTATGCTGTTGATGGCACGGCTTATCCTGCCGGCACCATCGATGCTGTTGGCGCCCGGAACGCCATAATTTACCACGGTTTTTCCAGCCATGTCGGCAAACCGCGACGGCCAGGGCGGTCCGCCGGAATATCCGCCTGCCGAGATGCTGTCGCCCATGACGAGAACCACTTCGGGATTGTTGTCACCGAAATCGTGACCATCGCCGAGTTTTCCGCCGGAGTCGCTTTCGCATCCAACCCCCAAGGCCGCCATCAGTAAGCAAAACAACCAGTTAGCATGCGTGCGTTTCATGTACTTCCTTAAATATCTTAAATTAGCAGTGTATTTGAATGATCTCAAGTTCTCGTTTGTCGTCGTTTTTTGAGGATGCTATCGTTCGCGAAGATAGTGGCTATAAAATCGGGCGCGTGAAAAGTATTGTCAATGCATCGGTGAAGCAATCGAGATTCTCCTACTACCTGGAGAATCTGGCGACCCTTTCCCAGCCCTCTCGCATGTACGGGCGCCGCATCCGGAATGCAGCCTCGCGATTAACCGGAACAGACGCAGCAAGCGTGGAGGCTCGCTCCAACTATTATAATCGTTTGACGGCATTTTTTGATCCCGGTGAATCGGCCATGCCCTTCCGTTTCAACCTGTTTGGCGGCAGGCGCAATTATGCGATGGATTTGCACCGCTACCTGCGCTGTTTTGACTCGTCGCTCAGGCTGAACTGGAAGTTCGGCGATATCAGTAATCTGCCCGGTCAACCGACCATCCTGAAGGCGCGACCAATACAGCCGGATAATGAAAACGGCGTGTTGATGAATCTCAACAAAATCCGGCATTTCGTTTTTGTCGATGATCACATGCCGTTCGAACAAAAAAAGAACATAGCCGTATGGCGTGGAAATGCCTTTCAACCCTGGCGCAAGGAGTTCCTGTCCCGCTATTGTAATCACCCCCGTTGCGATGTCGGGCATGCCCACAAGCGTAAGAAAGACGGCACGTGGGACAAACCCTTTCTGGGTATCCGTGATCAGTTGAAATACAAGTTCATCCTGTCCATCGAAGGCAACGATGTGGCGACCAATCTGAAGTGGATCATGTCATCGAACTCCCTCTGCCTGATGCGTCGCCCCCGCATGGAGACCTGGTTTATGGAGGGCTTGCTCCAGCCCGGCGTACATTATGTGCAATTAAAGGATGATTTTTCCGATCTGGAGGAAAAGATGGACTTCTACCTGGCAAATCCGGCCGAAGCCCTCGCCATTATCCGGCAAGCCAATGCCTACGTGGAACAGTTCTCCCGCCCGGAAATCGAGGATGCCATCGCGCTCCGCGTGCTGGAAAAATACTTTGTGCTTTCCGGTCAACTCGCTCCCGGCGGCTAATCCGGCATTGACCCGCGGAATCCGCCGGTGCTACGTTTCACCACTTGCAACCCGTACGTCGGGGCGTGGCTCAGCCTGGTAGAGCGCTTGCTTGGGGTGCAAGAGGTCGCGAGTTCAAATCTCGCCGCTCCGACCAATTATTTACGCATGATCGCATGAGCAGTACGAAATGGACCGCCCCGCGCGTCCGCGCGCTGAAGGGTAAGCAAAAAATCGCCATGTTGACCGCCGGCGACTTCACCACCGCCCGCTTGATGGACGAGGCGGGTATTCCCTGCGTATTGGTAGGTGACTCGCTGGGTATGACCATGCTCGGCTATGACTCGACGCTCCCGGTGACGCTTGATCAGATGCTGCACCATACCGCCGCCGTGGTTCGCGGCTCGAAAAATGCTCTCGTTATTACCGATTTACCGTTTATGAGCTATCAGGCCTCGATCGAACAGGCGATGCTCAGCGCCGGTCGCTGCATCAAGGAAGCCGGTGCCGATGCCGTGAAGCTCGAAGGCGGCGCCGTGCGAGCGCCCACCATCGAGGCTCTGGTCGATAATGGCATTCCCGTCCTCGGCCATATCGGCATTCTCCCGCAAAGCGTGAAGTCGGCGGGCGGCTACCGCGTGCGCGGTAAAACGCAAGCGGACGCTAAACTGTTGCTTGGAGAGGCCGCGGCAGTGGCAAATGCCGGCGCATTTGCCGTCGTGCTCGAAGGCATGCCGCCGGATGTTGCCGCCCAGATCACCGCCGCTATCGACATTCCCACCATCGGCATCGGCGCCGGACCGGCATGCGATGGCCAAGTTCTCGTCGTGAGTGACATGCTCGGTTTGACTGGCGGCCACGTGCCGAAGTTCGCCAAATCGTACGCGCATTTGTCGGAAACCATCCTGCAGGCTTTTCTGGCTTACCGGCGCGAGGTGGAGACGGGCGCGTTTCCGTCGGATGAATTTACCTACCGCAGCACGGATGGCGCATGAAGCTCATACCGCTAGGCGTGAATGGCTACCTGCCCATCCGCGGTCGCCACTCGTCGTGTTTTCTCGCGCTTTTTGACGATGCGGCGTTCCTGCTCGACGCCGGCACCGGAGCGGCGCGCCTGCACGAAAAGGAAATCCGCACGCATCTCGAGCCTTACAACGAACTGCACGTGTTGCTTTCGCATTACCATGTGGATCACACCACCGGTCTTTACTACGCCTTCACGGCGTGGCGCAAGGGACCGCTTCACGTATACGCACCCGTGTGTCCGTTTATACAGTGCGATCCGGTTGAGGCGATCCGCCGTTATTTCTGTCCGCCGCTGAATTCTTTTCTTCTCGAAGATACGACGATGCAAATTCATCCGCTGAACGCTGGAGCGCTCGACATCGCCGGGCATCGCGTGCGCGTGTGGCCGCAGCAGCATCCGGGTGGATCCGCCGGTTTTCGCATCGATGATGATGTAGCCTATGTGACCGACACGATTGTGCTGATGGAAAATGTCGGGCACGTCCGCGGTGTGCATTTGCTATTGCATGAGTTGTGGTTGAACGACGCCGATGCCGCCGCGCACGTAAAGGAAAGCCAGCGCCATGCCTGCTTTGGTCCGGTGGCGGAATTTGTCAAGGCGGCCCGACCGGGCCGGTTCATGCCGGTGCATTTATATCCGCATTATTCGGATGAGGAACTCGCGGCCATGACTCGCGCGGTGGAAAAAGCCAGCGGTGTGAAGTCCGAAGTGCCGGTGGAGAAGATCGCGTATAACTTGTAAGCAACGCTCAACATCCAAGTAGATTGATGGAGGGCCCCGCTCCGTTGGGGCCGCTGGCGACTTATAAAATCGGAGTCAAGATGCTGCAGGCGTTTTCGCGCATGCGTTGCGTGAGCGGTCGCTTGCGCCACACGGCCAGATCCAATTCATGACTCATGGCGATTTCCTCGAGCATGACGGATTTCAGTCGACCGACAAAATCCGCATCGTAAATCATGAGATTCGTCTCGTAATTCAACTTCAGACTGCGCACATCCAGATTGGCCGAGCCGATCACCGCCACCGCATCATCCACGATCAGACCCTTGGCATGCATGAAGGGCGGGCGGCGCTCATATACCCGCACCCCGGCCTCAAGCAGCTCCTCGTAATAGGCACGCCCGGCCCACCCGGCATACACATGATTGTTTTTCTCCGGTACAACGATGCGCACATCCACGCCGCGCATCGCGGCATGACGAAGCGCCCGGACAATATCGGACGTGGGAACAAAATACGGCGTGACGGCTAGAATCTGACGTTGCGCGCTGACCAGACAGGCAAAAATCGAATCGTAAATCTCGTCGAGCTCGGTGGCCGGACCGCCATTCACCACGCGGACAGGCGCTTGTCCCGCCGGCTGATTTGGCGGAAAGTGATCCGTCGACAACAACACATCCGGATTCTCGTCGGAAATATAATACCAGTCGCGCAGAAAGGCATATTGAAGTTCGCTGACCACGGGGCCGCGCAGGGCCACATGGTAGTCGCGGATCGGCGGCTCCGCGCCGCGCGTCATGTTTTCATCGTGAAGGTTGATGCCTCCGGTGAAGGCAAGCCGGCCATCGACAATCATCAACTTGCGGTGATTGCGCAGATTCACTTGCATTTGCCGCTTGAAGAGGTTGGCCATGGTCCACCCGGCCAAGTGCAGATGAGGGATGTTGCGGTGCCGGCGGAAAAATCCACCCAGTACGGCCTTGGTCGATCCGAAGCGGTCATACAACACGCGCACCGTCACGCCCTGTCCGGCCTTTGCGCGCAAGGCGGACATCATTTGCCTGCCAACACGATCGTTGCCGATAATGAAGCTTTGTACATGAATGTGATGCCGGGCTGACTCGATGGCGGCCAGCATGGCCGGAAACGCCTCGTCGCCGGTAATCAGGAGGTCGATCTGGTTGCCGCCCAGCAAGGGGCTGTCGGCAAGCTGACGGGATACGGCGCGGTCAATAATCTCGGCGACCGGATGGGAAGGTTCATGGGCAAAGGATTCGCGGATGGAGCGCCAGTAATTCAGCGGCAGTTCCGCGGCTTCGCGAGCGGTTCGCGCGGATTCGAGACGGCGGTTGGCCGATTCCTTTTTCCAGGTCTTGGCGGCCACGCGATTGATACCGAAGGATACATACGACAAAAATCCAAGCAGCGGAACAGACCATGTCACCAGAATCCACAGCATGGCCGAGACGGGATCTCGCCGGTTGCGCATGATGTGTTGCAGCACCCAGCCGAAGCAGGCGAGGTGGACGATGGTTGACAGCGATAGAATTTGCCAGAAGGCCGGTCCCGCCACGTCGAGGTCGGCCGGGTTCATGCGCCGCGCTCAATCAGGGCGATCTGTTTGCGCAAATCTTCCACTTCTTTTTTCCAGTAGGCCGCGGTGCCCCAGTCGGGCGCGAGGCGATTGAAGCCGCCATCGGCTTTTTGCCGGGCGCACCAGGCGGTGAAATGAATATAGCGCATGGCCCGCAACGCTTCGATGATTTTCACTTCATGGTCCGGAAATGTCCGGAAGGTTTCGTAACCGCGGCGAATTAAATCAAGCTCATCGCGGCAGCGCTCCGGTTTATCCGGCAGAAGCATCCAGATGTCCTGCATGGCCGGTCCGGTCGCCATGTCGTCGAAGTCGATGATGTGGAGCGGCTCGTCGGGGCGATCGAGCAGGTTCTGGGCATGGCAATCGGCATGGATGCGGAGGAAATCGAGATGCTCGAACATCGGCGCGATTACATCGATGAGGTCGTCGACGGCATCGGCGTAATCCAGACGCAGACTTTCGTAAGGAAACTCCGACTCAAGAATGGCATCGAGATGGTCGAGGGTCGAAACGGCGGGGTGGAGGTGGATGCGGTCGCGTGGTTCGTGTTGCTCCCCAATATGATGGACGCGGCCAAGCAGACGGCCGAGTTCGGTCCAGCGTTCGCGGGAGGGTTCCACAAGCGGGCGACCACCGATTTTCGGAAACAGCGTGAAAAAAACCCCGTGGCCGTCTTCGAGCAAACCGTCACGTTCGCGCACCAACGGCGCCACAACCGGAATTTCTGCGGTGGCCAGCTCCTGCAAAAATTCCAACTCATCCTGCAGGGCGGCTTCGGACCAGCGGCCCGGCCGGTAGAACTTGATGATGATCCAGCGCCCGTCCCCGGTTTGCACTTCGTAGACGCGGTTGATGTAGCTATTGAGCTGGCGGCAAAGATTGGTGCAGTGAATACCAAGCGCGTCCTCGACATGCGCGATGACATGATCGGGCGTGAGGTGGGAGAAGTCGGAGAGGGGCACTGTGATGGACAAAAATATTCTCCGCTTTGTGTGATCACATATTTCTTCGCCTGCGGCCCGGCGGGACGCCTCGCCCTGCCAGCACAGTAAGCTTAAGCGAATTTTATGCCTTCGTCTTCGCCACAAGCTGTTCAAGTTTCTTCTTCGCCGCGCCGGAGTCGATGGATTGCGCGGCGAGAGTGATGCCGTCGTGAATTGTGGCGGCTTTTTGGCCGGCGACAATCGCGAGGGCGGCATTGAGGAGGACAATATCGCGGGCGGGACCTTTTTTGCCGTCAAGGATTTCGCGGATGATGCCGGCGTTGTGGGCGGGATCTCCGCCGGCCAAATCGGCGGGGCGGCACAGCGCAAAGCCATAATCGGCCGGTTGCAAGGTGATAACCCTGACTTGGCCATTCTTCACTTCTGCCACTTCGCTCGGCGCGGTGAGGGTGACTTCGTCGAGCCCGTCGTGGCCGTGGACGATGTAGAGATGTTTGGCGCCGAGTTCGGCGGCGGCTTCGGCGAGCACCGGCACGAGGGTGCGGCTGTATACGCCGAGCATGCCATATTTTGCATTGGCGGGATTGGAGAGGGGGCCAAGGATGTTGAAAATGCTGCGGACACCAATTTCGCGGCGCGGGCCAATGGCATGCTTCATGGCCGGATGAAGCGCGGGGGCGAAAAGGAATGCGATACCGATTTCCTTCATGCAGGCGGACATGACATCGGGCGAAACGGCAAGATTCACGCCGAGAGATTCCAGTACATCCGCGCTCCCGCTCTTGCTGGATACGCTGCGATTGCCGTGCTTGGCCACGGTGATGCCGGTGCCCGCGACCACCAGGGCTACGCTGGTGGAAATATTGAAGGTATGGGCTCCATCGCCTCCGGTGCCGCAGGTGTCGACCACGATATCGGCGTGCGGCTCGACGGAGGTGAAATGTTCGCGCATGGCTTTTGCGCTTCCGGCAATGACCTCCGGCGTCTCGCCGACCATGCGCAGGGCCACGAGATAGGCTGATATCTGGGCCGGGGTTGCCTCACCGGCCATGATTTGGCGCATGGTCAGCAGGGCTTCGTGACCGGTGATCATCCGGCCGTCAACGAGTTTAGCAATCGCTTCGCGAATCATAGGGTTTCTCCTTTATTAAAATCCAAGCCAGCACAGACACTCACGCACGCAAGCTTCCTCTTCGCCGCGGAAGCTGTGGTCGGCGCGGGGGATGTAAAGGTTGGCGAAATGTTTGGAGCGGCTGGCTCTGCGAAGCATTTCGCCGGCCTCGCGAACCGGAATGCAGGCGTATTGTTCTTCTTCAGGGAATACGGCGAGGATGGGCAGGGTGAGTTTGCGGAAAATTTTCAAGTCGCCATCGAGACGAAATAAATTGGCTTCGAGCGAGCGCGGATCCGCCGCGCTGACGAAACGGCGCGCGCTGAAACTTAAACATTTGGGCGGAAGGCGGTTTTCGCCTTTGCCGGAGTGGACGAGCTCCCGGGCCCGGTGAATCCATTTGTCGTAATCCTTGCCCAGATCGCGCCGGGCAATGGCGAGATCATCACCAGGGGCCGTGAGCAGAAGGGCCTTTACATCGCGCGGCTTCCGCTTGTGCTGGTAATACATAATTTTCTGGCATCCGGTGCTGTGGCCGAGCAGATAGATTTCCCGGTAGCCCTCGTGCCGGGCAAACGCTAATGCGGCGTCGATGTCGGCGAGGCAGTCGATGAATGTTTCGTCGGCGACGTCGGCCTCGCATCCGCGGTTATTGAAACAAAACACATCAATGCCGCGCGGCGGGGCGAGCCGCATCCAGGCTTTCTTGAACTGGCTCTTGTAGAAGTTGCTGCCCATGCCGTGAACAAAGACGAGCAGTTGGCGGGTGCGAGGTTTACGTTTGGCGGTAACCCAAAAACCGTCGAGATGACGTTCGCGTCGACCGGGCAGGGTCAAGTGGACCAGGTGTCCGCTAATTTTTGTGTGCAGCTCAGTCATGGCATCGCAGTTTTTCACGAATGGCCTGCACATCCGAGGAAATTTGTCTGACCAGTTCTTCTTCGCGGTCAAAACGCAAATTGTCGTCGCGAATTTTTCCGGTAAACTCGACGGTCAGTTCCTCGCCGTATAGGTCACCATGAAAATCGATCAAATGAACTTCGAGCAGTCCAGGTGGTCCTCCAGCGGGAATATACACGGCGCCGCCGGCAATGTTTTTTTGCTCGCGCTGAACCCGGGCCGAGTAAATGCCGGGTGAGGGCAGCGCATATCCGCTCATGTCCATATTGGCGGTGGGAAATCCGAGGCGGCGTCCGCGTTTCAATCCGTCGATGACCCTGCCGCGCAGGCGGTGGTTACGACCGAGCATGCGGGCTGCTTCGTCCAGTTGACCATGAGCAATGGCTGATCGAATGCGCGAGCTGGAGATGATCTGTCCCTGAATATCGCGTTGCCCGGCGATGGTGACCCGGAACGGAAGTTGTCCGGCGCGTTCCCGCAACCAGGCGGTATGGCCGGCGGCTTGGTGGCCGAAGCGCCAGTTTTGACCGACGACGATACCCTGCAGTCCGGGAAGGTGGCCGTGCAGTTCGGCAAGAAATGCTTCCGGGGACAGGAGCGAGAATGTGCGGGTGAAGGGAACGACCATCACGCCATCGACATCGAGCCCGGCCATAAGATCGATCTTTGATTCGAGCGAGGTAAGCAGGCGGGGCGCATCGGCCGGACGCAACACGGTGATCGGGTGCGGCTCGAACGTCATGATCCACGCGGCGGCCTGACGGGCGGCGGCTTGTTCCCGGCACATGGCGATGACATGTTGATGGCCGAGGTGCACGCCGTCAAAAAAACCGACGGCCAGCACCACGCCGGGTTTGCGGGAGTTGATCGGGCCGAAGGTGCGGACGATGTCCATGGATCAGGAGAGTAGGGCGGGCAGCCGGGTTAACGGAATAATTTTTCCGCACAATCCTTGCAGGTCGAGTTCCAGTAGTTGCGGCATGGTGCAGGCGTGTTCGATCGAAAACTTCCCGGAGGCGGTGCGGCGGAGCGCGGCAAGGTGGGCCCCGCAACCGAGGGCATCGCCAATGTCGGCGCAAAGGGTGCGAACATAGGTGCCCTTGGTGCACTTGAGGCTGAAGCGGATATCGTCACCCTCCCGGCCGAGCATGGCAAAGTTATACACGTGAATCAGTCGTGCCTCGCGTTCGATGGTTTCACCTTTGCGAGCCAGTTTGTAGAGTGGAACGCCGTTTTTCTTGATGGCGGAAACCATGGGCGGGGTTTGCATCTGGTCGCCGACCCGCTTGTTCATCTCGGCGAGCACTTGTTCGTCGGTGATGTGACTGGCCGGCTTGGTGGAAAGGATTTCCCCGTCGGCATCCTGCGAGTCAGTGGCTATACCGAGGCGCATCACGCCTTCATAGACCTTGTCGGCGCCCATGATGCGGTCGGAAAAACGCGTGCCGCGGCCGAGGAGGATGATGAGGAGTCCGGTGGCGGCGGGGTCGAGCGTGCCGCCGTGCCCCACTTTTTTGATGCGGAAGAAACCGCGGATTTTTGCCACGACATCGTGGGAGGTGAAGCCGGCCGGCTTATCCACCAGCAAGACGCCATCCCACGGTTCCAGCGGGGCGGAACCAAAGCTGCGGGCATCAGCCATGGCCGGAGGCTTCCTCGTCCTCGCGTTCGAGCTGGGCAATGACATCCAGCACGTGATCACCTTGCTCGATCGAGTGGTCGAGTTCGAATTCTATGTGCGGCGTGTATTTCAACACCACATGACGGGCGATGGCCGCTTGCACATCCTTTCGATGATGCTTGAGCAGATTCATCAGTCGATCCTGCTTGGCCGGATCGCCCAGGATGGAGACAAACACGCGGGCGTTGCGCAAATTGCTGCTGGTGACGACGCGGGTGACCGTGACGGCGGCGATGTCGGCTCCGGGATCGTTGAAGATGCGGAAGAGCGAGCTGGCCACTTCCTGTTTCAGCAACTGGTTTACACGGGTTAAACGGTCGATGCTCATAATGCTGTTATTCACCGCAGCAAACGCCGGGCGGCAGTAAAAAAGAGTGCGTTCCGCCGATTAGCTATAGTTGCTGGACAATTTTTTCGACTTCGTACATCTCCAGCACGTCGCCCACCGCGAAGTCGCCAAAGTGATCAAGGCGAATACCGCATTCCTGACCTTCGCGGACTTCGTTGGCATCGTTCTGGAAGCGGCGAAGATTGGCCACCGCGCCTTCGAAAATGACATCGCCTTGGCGTCGCACCCGGGCCCGGGATTTGGAGGTCACCTTCCCGTTGCGCACGAGGCATCCGGCGACTTTGCCCTTCTTGCCGAGATCAAACACCTGTTTGACGTCGACCATGCCGTGCACGTTCTCCTTGAGAATCGGCTCGAGCATGCCGGACATGATGTTCTTCAGATCATCCATCAACTCGTAAATGATGTTGTAGAGTTTAATCTCGATACCTTCACGCTTGGCCAGGCCGCTCACACCGCTTTCCGTGCTGACATGGAAACCGACGATGACAGCCTCGGAGGCGCTGGCGAGCAATACATCATTGTTGGTGATATTTCCGACGCCGGTGAGGAGGACTTTGATCCCGACCTTGGTGCTCTTGATGCCATCGATGATATGCTGGATGGCTTCGATGGAACCTTGCACATCGGCCTTGATGAGAATATTCAGTTCTTTTTTCTCGCCGCTTTCGGCGCGGGCGAGGAGGGATTCCAACGAGGCTCGCTTGGGCTGGCCGGTGCTCAGGCTTTTTTCGCGGATGTCCGCGGTGCGCAAATCGGACGTGTCGCGGGCGACCTTTTCATTCTCCGCCACGACAAATTCGGCGCCCGCTTCCGGCACGCCGGACAACCCGAGGCACTTGACGGCGTAGGACGGACTGGCCTCTTTGACTTTTTTGCCCTGGTCATCGATCAACGCTTTGATCTTGCCCCAGTGGGGTCCGACGATGATGGCATCGCCGACTTTCAGCGTGCCATTTCGCACGATCAGCGAGGCGGTGGGTCCCATGCCGGTTTCCAGTTGGGCCTCGATGACATACCCTTCGGCTTTACGGCGAGGGTTGGCTTTGAGTTCCAGCACTTCGGCCTGGAGGTTGATCATGTCGAGCAGGTTGTTTACGCCTTCGCCGGTCAGCGCGCTCACCGGGCAGCAAATCGTGGAGCCGCCCCATTCCTCGGGCGCGAGATTTTCCGCCTGCAGTTGTTGCTTCACACGATCGGGATTGGCCGCGCGCAGGTCGATTTTATTGATGGCGACCATGATGGTGACGCCAGCGGCTTTGGCGTGCTGGATGGCTTCGCGGGTTTGCGGCATCATGCCGTCGACGGCGTCGATCACGATCACCACGATATCGGTCAGATTCGCGCCGCGGGCACGCATTTTGGTGAATGCTTCGTGGCCGGGTGTGTCCAGGAAGGTGATGTAACCGTTGTTGCCCTTGACGGTGTAGGCGCCAATATGCTGGGTGATGCCGCCGTCTTCGCCGGCCGCCACTTTCGCGTTCCGGATCTTGTCGAGCAGGGAGGTTTTTCCGTGGTCGACGTGACCCATGAAGGCAACCACCGGTGGGCGGTTAATCATGTCGGCGGCCTTGTCGGCAATTTCCTTGGCTTCCGGCTCCTTCTTGGCGGGCGGAGGCGGAGGCTTGGGGGCCTTCTTTTCAAGTTCGACTTTGAAGCCGTGCTTCTCGGCGAGGGCTTGAATGACTTTCAGTTCAATCTTCTGATTGATCGAGGCAAAGATGTTCATGCCCATCAACGAGGTGATGAGCATGTTGGGTTTCATGCCCATCATGTCGGCGAGATCGCGCACGACGATGGGCGGTTTGACGACCAGTATTTTTTCCCCCGCAGCGGAGATTTCTGCAGGTGTGGCTGAGGCTTCCGGGGTCTTGGTCGTCTTTTCCTCGGCCGGAGCGACCGGCTCCGAAGGCGTGGGGGGCGGGTTGGCGGCGGCTGGCTTGGCCTTGATCAGTCGCCGCATGGTGGTGACTTGCTCGGGGGTCAGGACCGCCATCTCGCTTTTCACGTCGGCGCGGGTGACCGTCCGGATGACATCCATCAGGTCTTTCGGGCTGACATTCAGCTCCTTGGCTAGTTCGTGTAATCTCATCGAGTAACTTATTCCCCTGCGGTCAGTTCCGAGCTGCGTTCCGCGGCCTCGCGAATCTGGCGAGCCAGTTCCGGTGTGATACCCTCGATCCCTTCCAAATCTTCCACTTCGGCGGCAAGAATGCCTTCCACGGTGAGAAATCCGGACTGAACCAACAGTTCTGCGTTGGCTTCTCCAATTCCATCGATAGCGGCAAGGCTGGCCACGGCTTTGGCCACTTTTTCCTCAAAACTTTCGCCGGTTTCTTCCTTCTGGATATCGATCTTCCAGCCGGTCAGCTTGGCGGTCAGTCGAGCGTTCTGACCTTTTTTTCCGATGGCCAGCGAGAGCTGATCGGCATCGACGATGATATTCACGGTGCGCATGGCGTCGTCGACATTGAGGCGCACGAGTTTGGCCGGTGCGAGCGCGTTGGTCACGAACGTTTTGACATCATCGCTCCAGCGCACGATGTCGATTTTTTCCCCGGAAAGTTCACGCACGATATTCTTGACGCGAATACCCTTGAGGCCGACACAGGCGCCCACCGGATCGACCTTGTCGTCGTTCGAAACCACCGCGATTTTAGACCGGAAACCCGCCTCGCGTGCGATGGCTTTGATCTCGACGGTCTTGTCGTTGATTTCGGACACTTCCAATTCGAATAAACGGCGAACGAAGTCGGGATGGCTGCGAGAAAGCAAAATCTGTGTTCCGTTGGGTGCATTGTCCACATTCAGCACCAGTGCGCGAATCCGGTCGCCGGCAACGTATTGCTCGGTAGGGACACGTTCTTTCGAGGGCAGGATCGCCTCGGCGCGGCCGAGATCGATCACCACATCGCTCCGTTCAAAGCGGCGAACGGTGCCACTGATAATATCACCCACACGATCTTTGTACTCGTCGAAGGTCTTCTCCTTTTCGACCTGGCGGATCTTGTGAAGAATGGCCTGCTTGGCGGTTTGGGCGGCGATTCGGCCAAAGTCACGGGGGGTGACTTCCACCTCGATCACATCCCCAACGTTTACGGAGGGACGGATAATGCGGGCAGCACCGATGGCTATTTCGTCGTTGGGCGACTTAACCTCTTCCACCACATGAAGTTGCGCATATGCCCGAACATCGCATGTCTTGCGATCGATCCCTATCCGGACATCCTGAGCTTGGCTGAAACTCTTCTTGGAAGCGGTTAACAAAGCGGATTCAACCGCGGAAAGTAAGGTCTCGCGGTCGATACCGCGTTCACGCTCCATGTATTCTGCCACTGCCAATAGTTCGCTATTCATATGTAAGACCCTCAATGACAAGCGTTTGAGTTAAATCAACCGCCCTGCATTTCATTCGCCTAGACAAAAAAGAGTGGGATTGGACCCACTCTGTTCAGCGTCCGATAAATTTCAAGTGGTGAATATACGTTCGGCGGTCTAATGGTCAAGATTTGTTTTATCGGGATTTCGAATTTACCTCGTTTACAAGTCTGCGAAATCTGACTATCTTCTCAGGCTGGTGAACCATTTTAATTCCATAACAAGGCTGATCAGGGCGATCAGATCCTTGACCTTCCTCTTTTTGGCGGGAGCATGCCTGAGTTTGCCGGTGAAGGCGGCTCCGGTCATTGTCAGTTTGTATGTGGACCTGAACAACCTGGTCGACAACGCCGATGCGTTGCTTGCCGTAGGGAGTTTGGTGCAGATTGTGCAGTCCACCGATGGTGTCGCAGATGGATTCCAAACCTATGGCAATTCATGGATCCTCAACAGCACGGTTGGTGATGACACCCTGATCGCGGAAATCCCGGTGGGCTATGGAGATTCTGGCGCCGGAAAATTCTTCTGGTCGGCGGAGTTGGACATTGACGTCAACAGCACCTATTTTTACATCCGCTTCTTCGATTATTTGATCACAGACGTCCCCAATTTATACGGTAATCCCAGCAATTTATACTGGGGTCAGTCCGCGGTTTACCTTGCCGGTTCCAACTTCAATCTGTCGGTGGACATCGAGTTTGCGCCCACTGCGGATTTGGGAACAGACTCTCTCGACTCGTTCATCGTTATTCCCGAGCCTAGCTCTATGAGCTTTTTCGCTTTGGTCGGTGGCATGGCAGTGGCGATGCGATCCCAGTTGATCCGGCGCAAACGTCGTCAGCAACTCGAGGCGGCGCAGGCCGAATCATCTTCATCGTAGATGTTCAACTAGCAGAACGTGTCTCTGCGCCCGGAAGAAGCGTCAGGGACGTCAACCCACGCGGCATCTGAAATCGTCGACGATATCGCGAAGCGTTTGCTCGAGCGGTATTTCCGTTTGCCACCCCGTGTCGGTCTGGAGTTTTGCCGTGCTTATTTCCGGTTGTGTGTCCGTCGGGCGGAAAAACTTCTCGTCGATTCGCAACTCCGGTTTAACGCCTGCGATGGCGGCGAGTTGATTGAAGACGTCTTGAATCTTCATCAATCGGCCCGAGGAAATGTTGTACGCCTCGCCGGATCTTCCTTTTTCCAAAAGCAACCGGTAGGCCCGGACGACGTCCCGCACGTCGGTAAACTCGCGTTCGCTTTCCAGGTTGCCCACGTGCATGACCGGCTCGCGTTGCCCGCGCGAAATCTCAATCATTTGCCGTGCGAACGACGAAACGGCAAAGCTTTCCGATTGACCCGGCCCGATGTGGTTGCAGGGGCGCGCGGTCATGGCGTGCAATCTGTAACGCGTTGCATACAGCCGGGTGCAGTTGTCCGATGCCCACTTGCTGACCGCATAAATGCTATCAGCTACCGGAGGTGTGTCCTCCGTGATGGCCTCGTCACGAATGGCGTGCCCATACAGTTGAGCCGAGGTGACGGTTAGAACGCGTCCGCCGGCACGGTGCTTGCGAAAAGCTTCGAGTATATTGAGCGTACCGATGACGTTGACACGAAACGCCTCTTGCGGATGCTCCCAGGCGGTAGGCACAAACGCCATGCCAGCGAGGTGCAAGCAGGCATCCGGTAGATGACGCTGAATGAACGACTCAATGCCGGCGGCATCGCCGAGCTCCACGCCTTCCGTGACATCGGCGCCGGTCAGCGCCGTGGACTGTCCCGGCATAACCATCGCGACCACGGAGTGTCCGGCCCGGCGCAGTTCGGGGATGGCATGTCCGCCGACAAAGCCCGCCGCTCCTGTGACCAGCACCCGCATGATGGGTTAACGCAACTGATGCTTGATGCGCGCCATATCGGCGTCGACCATCATGTTCACCAGTTCGGTAAAACTGACATCGGTTTGCCAGCCGAGCTTCTTTTTCGCCTTGGCCGGATTGCCGAGAAGCAAATCGACTTCGGCCGGACGCAGGAATTTCGGGTCGATCACGACATGATCCTGGTAATTCAGGCCGACGCGACCGAAGGCCAACTCGAGAAATTCGCGCACTGAGTGGGTCTCGCCGGTGGCAATCACATAGTCATCGGGTGTGTCCTGTTGCAGCATGAGCCACATCGCCTTGACGTAATCGCCGGCGAATCCCCAATCGCGCTTGGCTTCAAGATTGCCCATGCGCAATTCCTTGGCGAGGCCATGTTTGATGCGGGCGACGCCATCGGTGATCTTGCGGGTGACGAATTCCTTGCCGCGCCGGGGGCTTTCATGGTTGAACAAAATGCCCGACACCGCGAACAGGTTATAGCTTTCGCGATAATTCAAGGTGATGTAGTGACCGTACACCTTGGCCACCGCGTAGGGGCTTCGCGGGTGAAACGGTGTTTCCTCGTCTTGCGGCACGGCGTGGACCTTGCCGTACATTTCGCTGCTGGAGGCCTGATAAAAACGGGCCTTCGGACAAACATAACGCATGGCGTCGAGCATGCGGGTAACGCCGAGCGCAGTGAATTCGCCGGTCAACACCGGTTGCGTCCACGACGTATGCACAAAGGATTGGGCGGCCAGGTTGTAAATTTCGTCCGGCATGATCTCTTCCAGCATGTGGATCAAGGACATTTCGTCGAGGAGATCGGCGTTATAAATGTGCAACTTGCCCTTGAGGTGTTCGATTCGCTCGGCGGTTTCGGTGCTGGACCGGCGCATCATGCCGTACACTTCGTAACCCTTATCTAGCAGAAGTTCCGCGAGGTACGATCCATCCTGGCCGGTGATACCGGTGATCAATGCTTTTTTGCTCATGATTCTTTTCCTGTTTTGGCGTCGGGAGAATGCCAGCAGTCGTTCAGGAAGGCAATCGCTTCCTTGATTTTACCCGCATCCTCGCCCGGGGAAGGCTCGAGCACGCGCACGATATCGCCTTGGGCAAAATCCCGGTAAATATCGAACGGAATGGTTCCGCGGGGCGGGACTACGTGATCCTGGGCGGGCGGGAGAAAATCGTGAATGTGCGTGCCGGCGATCCAGGGCGTCAGGCGTTCCACCCAGCGCTCGGCATTGATAAAGCCAAGGTGCTGGCGGATTTGTCCGTGCCCGAAATCGTACCAGGCGCGCAACCAGGGCGATTTGTACTGGCGCAGCAGTGCTTCCAGTTCCATCTCGGTCGGGATCGACTCCCATGTCGGCAAGTTTTCAAAAGCCAGCATCATCCGGTGTTTTTCCAGTTCGGGCAGGAGCCGGTCGATGCTTTCACGCAGGTAATTCAACTGCCGGGGCGCTCGCTTGTCCCGGGTCATTTGAATACTCATCTTCATCTTTTCGTAGGCCGGCGTGAACTGGCGACCGGTGGCAATCCAATCAATCAAATCGCGACTCATCTGCGACATATCGACGTTACCGGCGTGGGCAACCACCACTTTCGCCCCCACCTCGGCGGCAAATTCGATTGTCTTGGTCATATGGTATACCGCGCTCTCGCGGGTGCGGGCATCCGGGCTCGCCGGCGTCCAAATCTCCGGATGACCACGATGGGTGCCCATAGGCACCGGGCAGTAGTTATGTACGCTGGCCACGCGGACTTCGCCGCGGCTGACCATCTGCTTCACACCGGCGACCATGTCGAGCCGCAGGTCGTATCCCAATTCGACCGAGGTGAGCCCGAGTGCGAGGATTTCCTCGATCATCGCCTCGCCGGTGGCATGGCGGAATGTATTCCAGTGGGTGGAGATAGAAAATTCCATCGCGTATCTCATACTAAAAAAAACAGGACTCTCCAAGCGGAGAGTCCTGTCTGCATCCCCGGAGGGAGGTGGTTACTGCGCCTGTCGGGCGCGAATACGGGCGCGGGCCTCCTTGCGGCGGCGGCGCTCACTTGGCTTCTCGAAGTAACGGTGGGTCCGGATTTCGCGCATAATGCCCTCCTTGTCCAATTTCTTCTTCAAGCGGCGCAGCGCACGGTCCACGGACTCGCCTTTGCGTATCTTAACTTCCGTCACGTAACTAATTCACTCTCCCTTCAAGGTTTCATCATCGCCGGGCGATGGATCAACAAAGCCGGGGACGCTAGCCGAGCCGCGCAAGCGCGTCAATCTTCAAAGTTTCCGCGCAATTCCGTTGCGGCCGGAGTGCCGGTCCTTTCGGTTGATCAGGCGGCGCCGTGCCGTTATACCTATAGCAATCACTGCCATAGGTAGATTCGAATGACCAATAAGATATCCCGCCCGCAAGCCTACCGCATGCGGCGCATCATGGAAATGATCCGGCAGCCCCGGGCGAAGGGGGCACTGCCCAGCGCCTCGACCTTCGCAAAGGAGCTGGAGGTTTCATGGCACACGATCATTCGCGATTTGAACACCCTTCGCGATGACGAAGGCGCCCCGATCACATACGATGCCTCCCGCAAGGGGTATTTTCTCGAGGATGTGCACTGGCGTTTGCCGCCGGTGACGCTTTCCCGTCGCGAGGTTTTCGCCTTTTCGGTGGCCTCCCGCATGTTACAGCCATTTCGCGGAACGCCGCTCGAGATGGATCTGCAATCGCTATTCAACAAGATTGAGCGCTCACTCGAGGGCAAGGTCACCTTCGCCGCGGATGCGCTCACGGATCACATCACGATCCTCGGGGAGGATTATGTGCCGCTCGATCGCGATCGATGGGTGGAGGTGGCGGGCGTGATTGACCGGGGTGAAACCATCCGGATGCGCTACCGGAATTTTGCCGGCGAGGAAAAAAACTACACCGTGGCGCCGGTACATCTCGTCGCCTACCATGGCAACTGGTACCTCATGGCGTTCAGCGAAAACAGGCGGCGCCCCGCGACGTTTGCCCTTTCCCGCATACTTGACATCGGTCCGGCCCGCCGGGAGGTGCCGGTTGATCGACCCTTCGCGGCGGGAAAATTTCTCGCCGACGCATTCGGAATCACCGGCGGCGAAAAGGAAATCAACGTGCATCTCCGCTTCTCGCGCGAAGTGGCCACCTATGTGGCGGAAAGAACGTGGCACCCCGGTCAACGAATCAGTCGGCGCCGCGATGGTGCGATCGATCTTTTCATCCGAACGCGCGGTTGGAAGGAGCTCGTGCGCTGGGTGCTTTCCTGGCAGCCCGATGTCGAGGTTATCCGGCCGGAGAAGTTGCGCCTGCGTGTCCGCGAAAAAATGCGGGCCGGCCTGCGCTGATCAGGCCCGGCCGATGCTGATATAGGTGAAGCCCGCTTCCCGCATCTTTTTCGGATTGAATTGATTGCGGCCGTCGATAACCACCGGACAACGCATCGTCTGCTTGAGTTTGGCCAAGTCGATATCGCGCACTTCCGGCCAATCAGTCAGAATGAGCAACAAATCCGCACCCTCCGCCGTTTCCAGCGGGGTTTTGAAATACTTTTCCTGCGGGAAAAGTTCGGCGAACCGCTCCTCGGCGACCGGATCCCACAACTGGAGCTTGGCCTTGGCCTCGATCAATTGGGGAACAAAATACAGAGCGGGCGATTCGCGCACATCGTCGGTGCCGGGCTTGAAGGCCAGGCCGATAACGGCAATAACCTTGTCCTGGATGACCCACAGTTCGTGCTGGATCTTCTGCATGACATGCTCGCGCTGGGTTTTGTTGATCCGCTGTACTTCCTTGAGCAGTTCAAAGTTGTAGCCGAGCTGGTCGGCGATCTGCACGAACGCATCCACGTCCTTGGGAAAGCATGATCCGCCGTAACCGACACCGGCTTGCAGGAATTTCGGGCCGATGCGTTTGTCGAGACCCATGCCTTGAGCGACTTGTTCGACATCCGCGCCCGCCATCTCGCAAATACGGCTGACCGCATTGATGAACGAGATTTTCATGGCGAGGAAGGAGTTGGACGCATGCTTGGTGAGCTCGGCGCTGGCGATGTTCATCTGCAAAAACGCGCAACCGGTTTTCTTGATGATCGGCTCGTAGATATCGCGCAGCAATTTGGCGGCGCGATCACTCTCCACGCCGACCACGATGCGGTCGGGGTTGTAGGCGTCCTCGATCGCGGTGCCTTCCTTGAGAAATTCCGGATTCGAGGCGACATCGAACGGAATATCGGAGCGAAGGTATTTGTTGATGGTGCGTTTGAGCTGCTCGCCGGTGTTGACCGGAACCGTGCTCTTCTCCACCAGCAACTTGTAGCCAGTCATATTCTCCGCGACCTGGCGCCCGACCTGCTCGACATACGATAGATTGGCCGCCCCGCGGTAGCCGGGCGGGGTGCCGACGGCGATGAAGATGGCTTCGGCGAACTCGGTTCCCTCCTTGATGGAGTTGGTGAAGCGTAGGCGTCCGGAAGCTACGTTGCGTTTGACCAAGTCCTCGAGGCCGATCTCGTAGATGGGCATTTCCAGTCGCTTGAGCATATCCACCTTGCGCTGATCGTTGTCGACGCAGAGCACATGATGTCCCCAGTCGGCAAAGCATGCGCCGGTGACCAATCCTACATAACCTGTTCCCACCACAGTGATATTCATACGCAATACTCCAAACGTTCAATAATTCTTACCGAAGGCCCGGCAATCTAGCGGTTTGAATGGCCCTTGGCAACCGCGGAGCGCGGGCCGGCCCCGGGTTATTTCTTGCCACCCAGGCGGGAGGCCACGCGCTGCCAGGCCGCCAGCGCCCGGTCCTCCAAAAGGCTTTTCAGGCTGGATTCGCCGCCCGGGAGCCATTTCTGCATGGTTCGCCACGGATCGCTGCCGATGCGACGTTGCAGCTCATGCATGGTGGATTCGGCCTTTGCCAAACCGCCCATGCCCGACCATAACGCCACCGGGGGCTCGCGGTCCTCGCCGCGTTGGGCCCACGCCAGCCAGTCATCGAGCGGCGGGGGACGGCCACCTTCGTCAATCAGTCGTTGATAAAGCGGCGCATCGTGATGAAAAGGAAAGTTGTACACGGCAAAAGAGGGGCGCCCGAGGCTTTTCACCTTCGCGGCAATCAGCTCCACCTCGTTCTCGACGGGCCAAGGACCCGCCACCCAGAAAATCAGCTGCGGATCCACCGCCACGTTGCGCAAGCGCGTGACGAGATCCAGCAACAGGTCATCCGGCATGGTCATGCCCAGTTCCGCCTGTCGATGCGGATCGATGGTTGGAATGATTATTTCGATGCGATGGCACCCGATCAGCGACAACTCGGAGATGATCGTCTGTGGCACATCGCGGGCGACAATCTGCAGTGACCACGGCTGGGTGTTCCGCAAATTCTTCAGGCTTTTAATCCATGCATCCAGCCGGTCGTTGGTCCAGAAACCGGGAGGATCGGCAAAAAACACCTCGTTGATTCCGTTGCCCGGACACTTTTGCAGCGCCTGCGCCATCCGGTCCATCGGCCACGCGCGCAGCGGCTCACCTGCCCGCGGCCAGGCCACATCGGCCGACGTGCCGGTGTGCCCGCGCGAAAGTCGAACCTCGATATGCGCGCCGCGCACGCCGGGATTGTGACGATAATCCGCCCAGTTGATGGTTTGCCAGTTGGGAAGGCTGAACCCGCGCAAATCGGGGCTCCAATGAGCCGCCTTGACCGGCGAACCGGGAAGAATCAAGCCGGGGACAAGTCGTTGCCGGTGCGGCACATCCAGCGAGTCCAGCAAATGGCGCAACTTGATTTCCGGATCGCCGGCCAATCCGAAATCCACGCCCGGCAGCAAAGCCAGCGACCCCGGAAAAGCCGAAACATGCGGACCGAAAAGAGCGATCGGTATGTCCGGATGATGTTGCCGGATGTATCGGATGATTTCCCCGACCGAGCCGAGTTGTGATGTCACCGTATAAATGACGGCGATCACACCCTCGTCGGGATGGCGCTCCTGCTCGGCCAACCCGAAGGCCTGCTCGAGCGTGTCGTGAAGCCGGGCATCAATCAACGAGCACGTGTGGCCGGTGCGATCAAGCAGGAAGGCCCGCAGGCACAAGAGATCCCATGCGGGCGAAAAGTGAACCGTGAATCCGCCCGCCGCGTCGATCGGAACCACCGGCGTGTGATTCTCGTGCGGTTGAATCAACCAAAGATGCCTGACGAGCGTACTGCGCATGGCTCCTAGTATAACGGACCGCCAGTGGAAGGCGAGACCGGCGATTTTTTTCCGTCCGCCGTTGCATGATTCAAGTTGATCCGGCGCACATGCTCGATGGTCGCCGCCGCGGAAAATAGCATATACGCCGCCGCCGGCACCCAGACAATGGTCTGCCAGGCAATATTGCCTTGGGTGATTCGGCCGGCATCCGGGATGGTCAGTCCGATGATCACCCGGGTGATCAATATGGTGACCAGGACGTGCCAGACCCCGCGCAACTGTTCGCGCCGCTTTTCATAGACCGGGGGTGAGCCGGGTTGGATTTTTGCCGCCACATAGCGACGGATCGGGATGAGCATGGCTATCGCGATGACCAGTCCATGCACATAAGCCGGCATCGGCAGGGCCATCGAGGTGGCACTGAACCAGATGAACAGCATGATCAACGAGGCGATGGAGCTCTGCACAAGCACGAAAAAATAAGGAAACCAACCGCCGGAGGAGGCCAGGATGCGGCGGCCGGCGGGGCTCAACGCCGCCGGCCGGCGTTGCATGCGGACGGCGCTGGCCAGCATGAGCGCCAGCGCCACGCCGGCCCCGCTGGCTGACCACAACCATGGATTCCACCATCCGATCGCATCGGCCACCAGCAGCGCGCAGAGCGGCACCACCATGGCCATGACGTAGGCCACTCGCGCATGTCCGCTAAAGCGGGGATGATCCAATTGGTATTCGCGGAAAAGCAGCAGCATGGCCGGATTATCCTTTCATGCCGGTCAGCGTCACGCCCTGGATGAAATATTTCTGGGCGAAGAAGAAAATCACCACCACCGGCAACGTCATCAGAAACGAGCCGGCCATCATCATGCCATAATTGCCGCCTTCCTGCACATTCAACGCATACAAGCCAAGCGATAATGGATAGAGCGGCTGATCGGCCAGGTAGATCAACGGGCCCATGAAGTCGTTCCACACGCCCATGAAGGTGAAGATGGCAATGCAGGCCAGCGTCGGCTTGATCAACGGCATGATGACGTGCCAGTACACTTGCAGGAAATTGCAGCCGTCGATGCGGGCCGCGTCCTCGAGGTCGCGCGGAATTCCTTTCATGAACTGGCGCAGCAGGAAAATGTTGAAGGCATTGCCGAAGAAGCTGATCACCCAGAGCGGGCTGAGTGTGTTGTACCAACCGAGATGCTTGATGATGAGGAAGTAGGGGATCATCGTGACCTGCGGCGGAATCATCATGGTCGCCATCATCAACGCGAATGAAAATTGCCGGCCCGGCCACTGCAGGCGCGCAAAGGCATAGGCGACGAGCGAGCAGGAGAAAATCGTGCCGACGATGTTGAGGATCACCAGAAACGCGCTGGTCGCGACGTACCGTCCGAACGGAATATAGTTCAACGCCCCGCGGTAATTGCGATAGGCCTTGGCCCACCACGCTTGACCCTGGGATGATTTGGTTAATTCGATGTGTACCTTGACGTGGTCGGGGCGCGATTCGTAGTCCGGACCGCGATCGATTTCCTCGCAGGCATACCACAGCCGGATTTTTCCGGAGTAACTTTCGTCTTCCGGACCATACTCCTGCAACGTAACGACCATCGGCGTGTTGTCGCCGAGAAAAGCGGGCCGGTTGGCGCGATACAGTTTGCCGTTGCGCTCGAAGGTGAAATCCATCCGGTGCCACGAATCATCCGGCGTGATGGAGAGTTGGATCCGGAACAAACGCTCCGCAGCGAAGGGCAGGGCAAGGCTGGTGGACAGCATCACGCGTTCACCGCCGCCGCTGAAATCATACGCCAGCACCCCGGCCGGACCGGTGGGGTCCTCGATGTCGCGAAGCTCCGCAGGGACATCCGCCTCGATGCTCCACAGGCCTGATATCGTCCGGTCGCGCGTCATTTCCTGCTCTTGCAAATCCATGCTGCGCACCCGCAACGAGCCGAGGGTGAGGGGGCGATACATCGCCCGGAAAACTTCCGCGACCATGTTGGTGTCGATGCGGCCGGTCACCTCTTCACGCAATGCGTCCCCGGTCAGGTTCCACGCCTCGCGCGGCAACAGATCGCGCAAGCGGCGATAGATGCCGGGGAACAAGGCATCCGCCGGGACATCGGCGGAAATGCCCGCGACATGCTCGACAACCCAGGGTTTGATTTGCCGGGACGCCGGCGTGGCGGGCGCGGAAAAATATGTGGCGTCGAGATACGGCGAGCTTATCGCCGGTACCGGCCGGCGCGGCAGCAGGGTGATTTTCTCGCCGAACATTTCGCGGTCGACCTTCACGCTCGTGCCGACCATCCAGATAAACGGAATGGTGAAAATGGATGCCCCGCCCAAGAGCAGGCCGTAGATGAGCAAGGCGCTGGCCATTGGTCGTGCTTTCATCAGCCTTCGTCCTCGTAGTGCACCCAGCGTCGCGAGAGATGCATCTGGATGGCGGTGAGTATCAGCACGACCAGGAAGAGAAACCACGCCATCGCCGCCGCATAGCCCATGTTCAGGTAGCGGAACGCATTATTAAAAAGATAATACGCATAAAAGAGCGTGGAGTTCACCGGCCCGCCGCCCGTCATGATGAAGGCTTGCGTGAAAATCTGGAAGGTACCGATGAGCCCCATGATCAAATTGAAGAAAATGTATGGCGTGAGCATCGGGATGGTGATGAAGGTGAACTGCTGCCATTTCGAAGCGCCGTCGATCGCGGCCGCCTCATAGTATGA
Source organism: uncultured Verrucomicrobiota bacterium (assembly GCA_964470065.1). GTDB lineage: Bacteria > Verrucomicrobiota > Kiritimatiellia > CAIVKH01 > CAIVKH01 > CALMUP01. Next base: position 26,878 of record CAYYAR010000009.1, read on the forward strand.
TTCGCTGATGCCTTTGAGCCCGGCGATCCAGATAATCATCCCGCCGCCCGCCGTCCATAGACCCATGAGAATCAGCGCCCACTTGCTCGTGTTTTTGTCCTGCAACCATTCCGGACCGTCGATGCCGATGCTGGCCAGCAGGCCATTGAGCAGTCCGCTCTGCGGATTGAATATCCAGATCCACAGGATACTCGCCGCGACCATCGGCACAATGCTGGGCAGATAAAACAGCGTGCGCCACACCGCCACGCCGCGGACTTTTTGCGTGAGCAGGATGGCCATGCCAAGGCCAACCACCATGCCGAGCGGAATGCCGATGACCATGAACACGGTATTGCCGAGCGACTTCCAGAACAGATCATCCTTGGTGAACATGAACAGGTAATTGTCCAGACCGGTGAACACCGCCGGATTCAGGATGTCGTACCGCGAGAAGCTGATGACGATCGAAAACAGCATCGGGCCCCCGGTGAATACGATGAAACCGGTGATCCACGGCAACGCGCAGATCACGCCTTCCTTCCACTGCGCGCGGAAGTAGGATCCTTTGCTGCCTTCGATGACCGAACTGGACGCTTTTTCGCCGGTAAAAAAAGCGCCGAGGCCGCCGCGCGAGGCGCGATTCAGATTTGTGTCGGCCCGGTAGATCCATGCGATGGTGGCAAGAATCAAGACCGCATACAGGGCAAAGAACCAGGTCCAATTCGTGATCGGCCGGCCGGCGACCGGATAAAGCACCTCGTCGAGATTCCGCTGCACCATCGCGGCGTGGTAGTCCAGCGCATCCGCCGGCAGGCGCTCGTGGTTGATGGCATCGTCCATGGCGTATCGCTGGGCGTTCCACAACTTCTGACCGACCGGCGTAACCGGACGGCAACGTGAAAATTCGAGCATGTCATTGAAGACCGCCATGACATCCTTGAATTTTTGCTCAAGGGCGGGATTCGCCGCGACAAACTCGTCATACAACCAGGCATTGAACGCGCGATTGGCAACCTGACGAGGAATGTAGGGCCGGCCCTGGGCGAGATAGGTGTAATGCTCGGATCGCGTCATGATTTCGATTGCGCGGCGGCTGCTGAGGAAGCGGATGAGTTCCCATGCGCCGCTTTTTTCCTGCGCCGTGGAGGGGATCGCATACGCCCAACCGCCGATCCAGCTGATCGGGTGGCGACCTTTGTCGATTTCCTTCTGCGGCAGCGGCGGTGGGGCGGCGCCCACGTTCAGGTCGCGCCCGTAGCGGGCAAGCGAGGACATCACCCATACGCCGTCGATCTTCATCGCGACCTTGCCCATGATGAAGGGATCGAGCGCATCGCGTTGAAAAGTGCTTTGGAAGGCATCGACTTCCCTGGCCCCGCCCAGTTGATCATAGAGGCGGGTGACATAATCGAGAGCGTAGTGGATGTTGGTGTCGGTGAGCGTGATGTGGAGGCCGTCCTCGCTCATGAATTCGCCACCGGCCATCCAGCCGTACATGTACAGAAAGGTGTTGCCGTAATTGGGTATGAAGCCGACGCGCTGAAGTTTGCCGTTTTCATCGCGCTCGGTCATGGCCAGCGCCATCTGTTCGAGTTCCTCCCATGAGCGGGGCGGACGGGCCTCGCCGCGTTCATCGACGAAGCCGTGGCGAATCAACGCATCCTTGTTATAGAGCAGCACGCGATTGTCCGCATTGTTGGGAATGCCGAAGGGGTGGGCCTCGCCGGTGAGCGGATTCCGGTAGACGATTTCGTCCCATGCGCCCGGGAAAAAATTATCGCTGGTCACCGGTTCAACGGCCGCCAGCGGCCAGGCGCCTTCGGCGCGGGGCGCTTCGGCCAGCGCGCCGGGCCAGGGCAGTCGATCCGCCGGCTGCCCGGCCTGCTCCCATGCCTGCCATTGCTGTGCATCAGCGGTCATGAATGAATCCAGCGGCGTGAACGCCCCGCGCGAGGCCCATTCACTGATGGCGAAGCGATCGAAGAAAATCACATCCGGCGGATCGCCGCCGGCCAGGCTGAGCAGAAAGCGCGTCGGGTCCTCGACCTGATCACGCGAGGCGTGTTGGCCGGCAAGCACGCGATAACGCGGCTGCGATGGATCGCGAAGATGTCTTTCGTTGGCGAGAAACTCGAACTCGCGAACCGCATCCTCCATGGCATCGCGGATGGGGCCTTCGGGCGCCATATAGCGGATGACGATGGCACCATCATCCACGGTTTTGGTTTTTTCGGGAGCCAGCCACCAGAGCGCGGTGAGCAGGACGGCCGACCAACCCGCGATTTTCAAACCACTGGTCATAGTTCTCCATCTTGGCCGAGGCGGGGCAAAATTGCAAATGCGGAGGCAGAAAACGATGGGAGACCACAGGTGTCCGTGCGGGCCACTTCATCCGGCCGCCATGACCTGTGGACGATTCGCCCTCATGCCGTTAGTATGACGCGCATGACGGTTCATATTCTTCCCGTGCTTGAGGATAACTACGCGTATGTCGTTGAATACGGGGATTACGTGCTGGCGGTCGATCCTTCCGTTGCGGGCCCGGTGATCGAGCGGTTGGACCAGGTCGGCGGGAAACTCTCCCACATCATGATCACGCACTATCATGGCGATCATACCGGGGGAGTGGCCGAGCTTCGCGCGCGCTACGGGGCCGCCGTCATTGATCCTTCGTCGGGACCGCATCCGCTCGCCGGCGTCGAGGCCATCGAAACACCCGGGCATTGTTTTCCCCATGCCGCTTTTTACTTCAAGGAAGCGGGTTGGCTCTTTTCCGGCGACTGTCTATTCGGTGCCGGTTGCGGGCGGCTGGCCGGCGACGCGGCGGAGGTGATGTGGCGTTCGTTGCAAAAGCTCGCCGCGCTTCCTGATGCCACCAAGGTCTATTTCGGTCATGAATACACGCTCGACAATCTCGCTTTCGCCGCGGCCGTGGAGCCCGCCAATGCGGCCATTGCCGGGCGACGGGCGCGCGTGGCCGCCGCGCTGGCAGCCGGTGGGTTTAGCCCGCCCTCGACCATGGCCGAGGAGCATGCCACCAATCCGTTTTTGCGGGCCGGTGATGCTGCTGCCTTTGCCAAGCGCCGTGTCATGAAAAATAATTTCGTCGCGCCATCGCATGAATAATCTTTGGATAGCTTTCGGTTTGACGTTGTTTGCCGGTCTTGCCACCGGGATTGGCAGCATGATCGCGTTTACCGCGAAGCGGACAAACTACCGTTTTCTTTCCGTGGCGACCGGTTTTTCCGCTGGTGTGATGTTGTACGTGTCCTTCGTCGAGATTTTGCCCAAGGGGTTCGATGCGATTGCTGGTCGGTTTGGCGAGGTGATGGCGCATTGGATCAACACCGGTTCTTTTTTCGCCGGGATGCTGGTCATCGGATTGATTGACTATCTGATTCCCAAATCGGAAAATCCTCACGAGACGCATCCCGAATCCGAGTTCGCGCCACTGCATGATGCCGGCGCGGCGGGTGCGGCGGCCCGCCATCGCGGATTGATGCGCATGGGGCTGTTCACCGCGCTGGCCATCGGCATCCACAACTTTCCCGAGGGACTGGCCACCTTCCTCGCCGCGCTCGATGATCCCGGCCTTGGTTTGGCCATCGCGATTGCCATTGCCCTGCACAACATCCCCGAAGGCATCAGCGTCTCCGTGCCGATTTATTACGCCACCGGCGACCGGCGCAAAGCCTTTTTCTGGTCGATGTTGAGCGGTCTTGCCGAGCCGATGGGGGCCTTGCTGGCGTTTTTGGGCATCCGTTTGTTGGCCGGCGGCGACAGCGATGCCATTCCCGGCCAGGTCATGGGGGTGCTTTTTGGCGGCGTAGCCGGCACGATGGTCTATATCAGTCTCGACGAGTTGCTTCCCACCAGCCGCGCCTACGGCAAGGGTCACGACAGCCTGATCGGCCTGGTCGCCGGTATGCTGGTCATGGCCCTGAGCCTGCTATTAATGAAGTAGTCGACGCGGGAGTCGACACGGGGACATAGAAGTAGTGGCAAAAGTTCCAGTCATTGGAATTTTTACTGCCGGGACTTTCCAACCATTGGAAATCAACGACTTACAAAAGCGACATCTTCTATGTCCCCGTTTGATATCTATGTCCCCGCTCAATAGTCGGGGCATAAAAGGCCAATCTTGAAGTGGCCAACAATGCCGGTTTTCGGGTTAACTGGCGCGATGAACTGCCTCATCATCACACCGGAGGATGTTTGTGCCGACGGAACGGCGCAAGTCCGCGGCCCAGCCGTGCGCCACGTGCGGGAGGTGTTGAAGAAAAAGACCGGCGACACCCTGACCGCCGGATTGCTCCATGGTCCGGTGGGAGAGGTTCGTATCGTGGCACTCGATGAATCGATGTTATGCGTGACACTTCCCGGTGGCCCGGTCCTGCCGGAACCGGAGATCGATCTGATCCTCGCCATGCCTCGCCCGAAAGTGATGAAACGCCTCTGGTCTCCGCTCGCCTCTCTCGGCCTGGGAAAAATCGCGATCATCGGTGCGGAAAAAGTGGAGCCCGGCTATTTTTCCAGTCACGCACTCAGCGAGGAGGTTTACCGCCCGCGCCTGATCGAAGGACTGGCTCAAGTGCGCGATACGCATTTGCCCTCCGTCCAAATACGCCCATCGCTTCGCTGGTTTGTCGATCATCATTTGGACGAGTTCGCCGGAGAATCGCTACGGCTGATTGCTCATCCTGCCGCGCCATCACCCATGCGCGATGTTCTCGGCCACGCACAACCAGATCGCACCGTCTTTGCAATTGGTCCGGAGGGCGGCTGGACGGACGAGGAACTGGCGTTGTTCGGCCATCATCATTTCAAACCAATTCATCTGGGTGAGCGCACCTTGCGTACCGATGTCGCCGTCATCAGCCTTTTGGCCATCGCGAAGTCCCTGACCCCCGACGCACGCATTATGTAGATGTTATGGCTGCGCTTTTGGGCCGTTATACATTGCAAATCAACGACTTGCGGCAGCGCACACTCTCTATGTCCCCATTGGAAGAAATGGGGACATAGAGAGTGTGTGTTCGTCATGCCTCGCCCGAAAGCGAAAACGAATAGGGACATAGAATCATTTTCTACCGCAAAACCATGATTTTCAACGGATAGTAAAATCGCCGGCCAAAAGCTCCAATCAGGCTGATTCTTTTGCCGCTACATCTATGTCCCCGTCCGTTGTTGCGTAGGGACAGACCATGTGATCTTGCGGCGAATTCCTTGACGGTTCGCGGCCGGCGGTTGCGCTCGCAACAAATCCGCTGTCATGGATTTTCCGGACATCCACGGTGGTTCTCGATGGACACTTCAGCGGAAAATGGTTCTCTCGATCGTGATCATTGCCGTCAGCTTGCTCAAGTTCTGGATCATGAAATAGTCCAACGAGGGACTTTACGAGGCCAACCGCCAGCTCGATGACATCCTAAATGGAAAGTTTTGAGCATGTTGGTTGGCGGCTACCCGGAAAAATGAACAGGCGCGGGCATTGATCGCGCTCACGCGACGATCCGTGGCCGGTGATCACGGCAACAGAACCGATGTCAATACTCACCCCGTGCTCTTCATCCCAAAGGCGATGCCGTTGACGGTCATGGCGAGGAGGCGGCGTTGTTCCTCGGTGCGTTGTTCGGGCGGCGTTTTGCGCCATTCGCCGATGAAGCGGATTTGAAGATAATGCAACGGGTCGACGTAAGGGTTGCGCAGGCGAATGGACTCGGCCAGGCGAGGCTGGCTGGCCAACAATCCGGCATGGCCGGTAACGGCCAGCAAATGACCAACTGATTTTTCGTGTTCGGCGCGGATGCGACCGAAAAAGTTGTCGCGCAGCGCTTTGTCCTGCACCAGGGCGGCATACCGACCGGCGATGAACATGTCGGCCTTGGCGAGCGACATTTCCGCATTGTCAATCAACATGGCGAAGAATGGCCAGTCGCGATACATGGCCGGCAAGGCATCGCGATGATCCTCCATCAATTCCTCCAGCGCGCTGCCGATGCCATACCAAGCGGGAATCAGATGACGTGACTGCGTCCATGAGAATACCCAGGGAATGGCGCGCAAATCGGCCAGCTTGCTGGCGCCGGTGCGCCGGCTGGGGCGGGATCCAAGCCGGGTTTGCTCGATCAGTTCGATCGGCGTGGCCTGGAGAAAATAGTCGAGAAAACCCGGCGCATCGATCAAGGCGCGATAATGCCGGTAGGAACTGCGGGCAAGGGCCTCCATCATCTTTTCCCACGCGGGATTCGCCTTGAGCAGTTCGCGATGAAGCGCCGCGTTTTGCATCACCGCCGAGGTGAGCTGCTCGAGGTTGCGGCGGGCGATGTCGCGGTTGCCGTATTTCATGAAGATGACTTCGCCCTGCTCGGTCATGCGGAGGCAGCCCTCATGGGTCGCGTGCGGCTGGGAAAGCAAGCTGCGGTAACTGAGACCACCGCCGCGGTCGATGGTGCCGCCCTTGCCATGAAAGTAGCTCAGTTTTACCTTGTGGCGGGCCGCTTCGCGGCACAATGCCTTTTGCGCCTTGTAAAGAAACCAGTTCGCGGCCAGGTAGCCGCCGTCCTTGTTCGAGTCGGAATAGCCGAGCATGACCTCCTGGCGGTTACCCTGGGCGGCGAGATGACGACGGTACGAACGGTTCGACCACAACTCGCGCATCAGACGCGGCGCGGATTCGAGATCCCCGATGGTTTCAAACAGCGGCACAATGTCCAACCGCCGCAATCGTTGACGCCGGGACCGCTGCATGATGTCGAGGATCTGACCGGCGGAGTTGGTCATGCTGAGAATGAACCGGTGGGCGGCATCGGTTCCGCCGATCCGCTGCAACTTGCGGATGGTCGCCAGCTCGCGATCAATTTCCTCCGGCGCATGAACGAGCTTTCCGGAATGATCGCGAAAATCGAGTTCGGCGAGATGAAACCGGAAAACCTTGGCTTGAAAAATAAGCCGGCTCAATCGTCCGGCCGCCGCGCGCCGGGCTTTCTGCGCCAGCAAACGGCGCCGGAGCTCCTCCAGCTCGGCGATCCACGGCTCCGGCGTGGCATAGCCCCCGTCGGCAAGCTTGCGGCGCATCGCCTCGAGGGTGCGTCGGATGGATTCGGCGGGGTGAAACGAATCTGCCGGTTGCTCGCCGGTGTGACCGATGATCGCGGGATCGGCGTGGCTCAACTCGCCGACGAGTTTGCGAAGCTGCTGATCATAGAGCATCATGATGGTTCGCCGCATCATCGCCGCGGTTTTGAGGCTGATGTCCGGGGTGACGAACGGATTGCCGTCCCGATCCCCGCCGATCCACGAGGCAAAGGTGAGCAGGGGACGCTCGACGGTGACGCCCGGATAATGGATGGCGAGTTGTTGCTGAAGCGCCTGATAAAAATCGGCGACCGATTCGAAGATCGATGCTTCGAACAGAAAGAGTGTATTGTCGACCTCGTTGAGCGGGGTCACCCGGTGCACGCGGACTTCCTCGGTCTGCCAGAGCGCTTCCAGCACCGGCGCGGCATCGTGCATGTGCCCGGCGATGGTCAAGAGGTGGTGCATGATGGTGCGACGCTTGCTTTCCGTCGGGTGAGCGGTGAGCACCGGCTCCACGGAGAGGTGATCGAGCATGCGGCGGATGGCGACCTTGCCGGTCTTGCGCCGTTTCAGCGCTTGCAAGGTGGCGGCGACGGATTGCCGGATGGCGCTGTGGCCCCGGATGCTACGGATGCGGGCGCGTTCCTCGCAAATGTTGAGCAGCTGGAAGTACAAGGCGAAGGCCCGCACTGCATCGTAGGCGGAGGGCACATCGTGCCCACGGATGAGCGAGGACATGCGCCGCAGGTCGGAAGGTAGATGATCCTTGCGCACCCGCTGGGCGAGGTGGCCGATCTGCTCAATGCGTGTGGCCGTTTTTTCGCCGGCCTGCTCCTGAATGACCGTGCGCAACTGGCCGGTCAACGACAGCATCTCGGCGGCAAAAACATCATCCGCTATCGTCTGGGTGTTGGCAAAATGAGCTCGCATGCAATCCTTCCGCATCTATCCGGTGTTGATCCGTGACCGATGTGAAGTACGTTAATGCGAAAACAACATTTCACAAGCTCACACGGCGGGCTAAAAAAGGTCTAACATGGTAACAGAAATCGATCATCCACTGGTCAAGCATCACCTGACCAAGCTCCGCGACAAAACAATCTCGGCTCCGACATTCCGCCACCTGATCAACCGGCTGACCTTTCTGTTGAGTTACGAAGCGACGAAAGATCTCGCGTTGAAGCCGGTCGATGTGGAGACGCCGTTGGCGGTGGCGCATGGCGCGCGCCTAAGCCAGAAGATCGGGTTGGTGCCGATTTTGCGCGCCGGGTTGGGCATGGTGGACGCGGTGTCGGATTTGATTCCGGATGTCGAGGTCTGGCATCTGGGTTTTTACCGGGACGAAGAGTCGCGCCAACCCGTCGAGTATTACAAAAAACTCCCGGGTGCGGGGCCGGTGGATGTGGCGTTGGTGGTTGATCCGATGCTGGCCACGGGTGGGTCCGCATGTGCGGCTGTTGCCGCCGTGCGCGATTGGGGTGTGCCGGATGTGCGCTTGTTGAGCATTATCGCCGCGCCGGAAGGTATTGCGGCCGTGCGAGAAGCTCATCCACAAACCCCGGTTTTCGTCTGCAGCATTGATGAACGGTTGAACGAGAAGGCCTACATCGTGCCCGGCCTGGGCGATGCGGGTGACCGGATCTTCAACACGAATCAGCGCTGATTGAATGCCGGGGCGGGTATCTCCGTCCCGCCAAGACTACGGCTTGCATCTGTCAAAACTCCGCGAGCACAACCCGAATCTACGTCTAAACAAATGACCCCTTGTGTTGATGGTGGTTGGCCGTCCCGGCGTCCGGCAACAATTCCCGCCTTCGCCGCTTTTGTGCACTCATAATCAATCGCATAAGCATAATCTTGACCTGTAAAGGGCAACCGGATAGTCCTTTTGCGCAATTTTCCTCTTTTCCTGATTTGTGCGTATTCTTGTTGGAGGTCGTATGCGCATGGTCGTTTGTTGTGCGAAATATTGTCTTGCGTTGATCGCCATTGCGCTGCCTTTTGCCGGGCACGGGCAGCTTGCCAATCGCAGTTCGGTCGTCGATGGCTCCGGTGGATTGTCTACCGGCGGCTCATACACCAATTACAGTGCGGCCGGACAGCCGGGGGGTATTCAGGAGTCGGCCGGCGGGTCATACGTCAACCAAGCCGGCTTTTTGCAGACCTTTAACCTGATGCCTGGTCTCGATGCCGACGGCGATGGATTGGCAAATGAACTGGATCGCGATAATGACGGCGACCAACTTACCGACGCGTCCGAAATCAGCGGCAGCAGTTTTAGCCCGGTTACGCCCACACACGTCAATCGGGCCGACTCTGACGGTGATGATGTGATCGATGGCGCCGAGGCGGTGGCGGGAACAGATCCTACGGATGCAACGTCGGTTTTCGAGGTCTTCCGCATTGCCCAATCCAGCGGCCAGCAGATCCTCTGGACGGCCCGCGGCGGGAAAACCTACGTCGTGCATGCCCGCACCAATTTACTTTCCGGCGAATTCTCCCCGATCGCTACCAATATCGCGTTGGGCGGATCGGCGCCGTGGTTTGTGGTGACCAATTCGTTCGTGGATGTGTCCAGCTTGCCCGCGGAGTTTTATGCGGTCGAGGTGTTGCCGTAAAGTGGGAGTAGTGTTCGGGATTTCGATGATGAATAATAAATTATTTTATGCCGGGGCGGTATTGTTGGCGCTGGCGGGCGGTTTTTCAACGTTTGCGCAGGCTCCCGCGCTCATGAATTACCAAGGACGCCTGGTCGATGGCACCAACCTGGTGAACGGCACAGTCGGCATCGAGTTGCGTTTGTTTGATGCAGTGACGGATGGAATCCTTCTTTACGGCGACAGTAACGAGGTGGTGGTGGTCGATGGTTTGTACACCACACACATCGGTGATGGTACTACAACTGGTGAGCTTCAGTCGGCGTTGGGTAGCTCCGAAGTCTGGCTCGAAATTGCCGCGAATGGCGTGACCTTGGCGCCGCGGGAACGACTCGTTGCGGTGCCGTATGCGCGCGCCGTTTACGGGATGTTCGTGGCCACCAACGCCAGCGTGATCCTGAATCCGGAAGCGGGAAGCAACCAGTCGTCAGGTGAATTCGGCGCGATCGGCGGTGGTCAGAACAACGTGATCGATACCGATGCGGCTCATTCGGTCGTGGGTGGTGGCCAGCAGAATATCATTCGCGCCGGATCACAGTATTCGGTTATCGGCGGCGGATATGGCAATGATCTCTGGGATGATACCGATAATGCCACGATTGCCGGCGGATACGAAAACGCCATCGTGGACTTCACCGATAACGCCACCATCAGCGGCGGATCCTCGAATGTGGTCGAGCGCCATGCGCATAACTCCACGATTGGCGGTGGCGTGCGGAACACCATCGATGTAGACGCGGACAGCGCGGTGATCGGTGGTGGTTACGAGAACATCATTGGTGCGGATGCCGACTATGCCCTGATTGATGGCGGAAACTATAATGTGATTGCGGCGAATGCCTGGTATTCGGCGATCGGTGGCGGGTTCCTGAATGCCATCTACACCAATGCGATTTTCTCCACGGTCGGTGGCGGCGCTTTGAATTCCATTGGCAACGGGGCGCGGAATGCCACGGTAGCGGGTGGACGGGTAAACGTGATCAAGGATAACAGTGCATATGCCTTCATCGGCGGCGGTCAGGAAAATACCATCGATCCCCGGGCCACCAACGCGATGATCGTCGGCGGTTTCGGAAACCGGATTATGACCAGCTCCGTCCACAGCGTCATTGTGGGCGGCTACAGCAATGCCATTTACACCAATGTCTCATACTCCTTTATCGGAGGCGGCTTGCAGAACACGATTCAACATAACCGGGACAGATCTGTGATTGTCGGGGGCGCCATGAATTCTGTTTCATCCCGGGATGCGGTCTTGGTCGGCGGCATCAGTAATTCCATTGGCAATTCTTCGGATCACGCATTTCTCGGCGGAGGTGAGAATAACAACATATTGGCCGGCATCTCTTCCGTGGTGGTCGGTGGATACGATAACTTTTTATTTAATGCCTACTATTCGTTTATCGGCAGCGGTTCCAATAATGCCATCTACCCGTTATCTGACCATGTGGTAATCGTTGGCGGTGATAACAATATTGTCAGCACCAATGCCGACAATGCGGTGATCGCCGGTGGCAGGGAAAACCAGGTGTTGCCCGGCGGGGGATATGGAACGATTCTGGGAGGCTTTCGGAACACCGCCTCCAGCAACGCAACCGCCGGCGGATCCTTTGCTGCAGCGACGAATAGCGGTTCATTTGTCTGGAGTGACAATAGCAGCACCAATAAAACGAGTTCCACCAACAGCAATTCATGGACCGTCCGGGCGCTCGGCGGGGTACGGTTCATATCCGGCATCAACACCAACGACGACGGCGCGGTGACGAGCGGCGTGTTACTCGCCCGCGGCGCGGGTGCGTGGTCATCCTTGTCCGATCGCAACAGCAAGGAAAACTTCATCCCTGCGGATACGGCGGACATTCTTGCCAAAATCGCTTCTATCCCGTTGCAGACATGGAACTACAAGACCCAGGATGCATCGATCCGGCACCTGGGTCCCATCGCGCAGGATTTTTACGCGGTCTTTGGGTTGGGCGAGTCGAACACGGTGATCAGCACCGTCGACGCCGACGGCGTGGCCTTGGCCGCGATTCAGGCGTTGATCGAGGAAAATAAGCGTCTTCAGCAACGGATAGAAAAACTCGAGCAGAAAATAGGGAGTGCTCCATGAAGAAGAATGCCATCCTGGGTTTGATTCTGGCTGGTCAATCTTTGTCGGCCCAAGTGCCGGCGATGTTCAATTACCAGGGCCGTTTGATGAATGGAACCAACCTGGTAAACGGCACGGTTGGGCTGCAACTCAGTTTATACGACAGTGCGTCGGGCGGGACGCTGGTTTATACTGATTCAAATAGTGTCACCGTGGTTGATGGACTCTATAGCACGTATGTTGGCGACCATACGACATTCGGGAATCTGGCTTCAGCTCTCAGCGGAACTCAGCTCTGGCTTCAGGTGGTGGCGAACGGGACTGCGCTATCGCCGCGCGAGCGATTGGTGTCGGTGCCGTATGCGCTGGGCACCCCGGCATCCGGTATTTCCGGGACGCTGGCCGATACCCAACTCTCCACGAATGTCGCGCGACTCTACGCTCCCAACACCACGCAACAGGCGACGGCGGTGCCGCAAGTCGTGAATGGTTTTATCGTAGGCGCCACCTTGACCTTCGGCGGTTCGGGTTACGTAACGGCCCCTGCGGTTACGGTGAATGGCACGGGTATGAATGCATCAGTAACCGCCGCCATATACAACGGTTCCGTGGTAACTTTGAGCGTAGGAAATCCGGGCTCCAGCTATGCCACCAACACCACGCTTACCATCGAACCGCCACCCTCCAATGCCTACCAGATTTTTAGCGGTGTGAATTATTTCAACGGCGTCAACACGATGACGAACAGCAATAATATTTTTGCCGGGGATGGGGCGGGGCTGACCAACCTCAGCGTCTGGCGGCTGGATGGAAACACCGGGATCGGCACCAATCAATTTATCGGGACGACGGATACAAATCAGTTTCAAATACGAGTTCGAAACGAGACGGTTTACTCTGCGGTGTTTGATGAGGGCTATACGGCGGGAATCGAAGCGCCGAAAATAACGCAAGGTCACCCAAAAAATCAAATCGGTGCCTACAGTGGCGGCGCGGTGATCGCGGGTGGCGGATCGTTGAATTATCCGAACACCATCGCTGCTTTTGCCGATCACTCGTTCATCGGGTCGGGACAAAAGAATTCAATCGGGCAATCTAGCGGGGGAAGCTTTATCGGCGGGGGATTCAATAACACAATCGAGTCCAACTGTTTTGATGCGGTCATTGCGAGCGGAAATGGAAACAAGATAGAGGCCGGCTCTTCGCGCTCGGCGATTCTCGGCGGAACTGCAAACATCATCACATCTAACTCGACACGTGCAGCGATCATTGGTGGGCAAGGGAATATTGTTTCGAATGATTTTGCGGTCATTGCCGGTGGTTATAATAACCGGGCTTCTGGTTTGTATTCGTTTGCCGCCGGTTGGGGAGCCTTGGCTGATGATTACGGTGCCATCGTTTTTTCTACACCGGGTGAACCTTCGTATTTTGACTCCACAACAAGCAATGAAATTGCTTTTCGCGCGGTGGGTGGCATGCGGATCAAGACCGTGAATGGTCGCATGACCATCGCCGCGGACGGCAAGACGGCGATAAATTCCACCAACAGTCAATATACGGTCGAAGTCGGCTCCACCAATCAATTCAGCATGCGTGTGACCGGCAATAGTACGGCTGGAACATGGGTCTCTATCAAGAATGACTCGGTTTCTCCCGAACGAAACTGGGGCCTGATTGTGGCAGGCACGGCGAATGGAGAGGGTTCTGGAACATTTTTTATTCGGGATCAAACCGCAGGAGCTACCCGGATGGTCGTGAAGACCAATGGATTCGTGGGGATCGGCACGACCAATCCTACCAATCTTCTCCACGTGGGCGGAACGATGCAGGCCACGCTGGTTATTCAGAGCAGTGACCGGAATGCGAAAGAGAATATTCAACCGGTAAATCCCGATGAAATTCTCGCCAAGGTGGTGACCTTGCCAATCAGCACATGGACGCTGAAGGAAGAACCGAATGGCACGCATATTGGCCCCATGGCACAGGATTTTCATGCCGCCTTTGGCTTTGGAAATTCCGATACGGCGATTGCCACCGTCGACGCCGACGGCGTGGCCTTGGCCGCGATTCAGGCGCTAGTTAAGGAGAATGCGGAATTAAGGCGACGCATTGAGGCGTTGGAGAAGAGGGCGGAATAACAACCACCGGTCTCGTCGGGTTGGCGGGATTGCGGCAGTGGCCACTCCTGAAGCTTGATGTTGAGCTTCGATTCGCCAGGCATCTCCTTGCCTTGCGCATCGGCCGTCCGGCTTGGCGTGGCCTTCGCTTGCATGTGTAGTTAGTTTCGCTACATTGATTCTCTTGATTATATACGACTCACACCTCGCAACTTTTTCCGTCTCCGGATTCGCCGGTATCGGCTGGGTTTCAGTTGGCTGGATCATGATTGTTGCTGTATGCCTGACCCTTTCCGCGGTGCATGGCATGATCTGGTTCCGGCGTCGCGATGAAGTAGCCAGTGCCATGTTCGCCTTGCTTTCCTTCACATCGGCCATCATGGCCGTATTTGATCTGGCGATGATGCGAGCGCATTCGCCGGAGATGTATGCGCAGCTCTTGCGCTGGTTTCATGTGGCGATTTTTTTCGCCATCGCGACATCGATCGGTTTCCTCCATTTTTATCTGGGCGGGGGGCGTCTGTGGTTGGGTGCGCTCGCGGTAATCATCCGGCTGATCTCCCTGGTCATCAATTTTCTGGCGCCGGTGAATCTCAATTTCCGCGAAATTACCTCGATGGCGGTGATTCCGTTTTTCGGGGACCGGGTCACGATACCGGTGGGCGTATCCAACCCGGCCATGTCGATCGGCCAACTCAGCCTGGTGTTTTTATTGCTTTATGCTGTCGACGCCGCCATGACCTGTTGGCGACGGGGTCGCCGTCGCCGCGCCTTGGCCGCCGGTGGCGCGATGGTGCTTTTTGTCGGGTTGGCCAGCACGCAGGGAGCCCTGGTGTATTGGGGTGTCATCGAGGCGCCGGTGATTGCCAGCTTGTTTTTTATCGGCATCGTGGCCGTGATGGCTTACGAGCTTAGCCGCGATGTGCTTAGCGCGGTGCGACTTAATCGCGATCTTGTGCGGGAACGCGCCATCACGGACGCCATTTTCGACGGGTTGCCGGGCATGATTTATGTTTATTCGCCTGAATCCCGCTTGATTCGATGGAACAAGCGCGTGGAGGCGGACTCCGGCTATTCAAAAAAAGAGCTGGCCGGCATGAAACCCGAGCAATGGCTGGATCCCGAGGACGTCCATACGTTGACGCGCGAGTGGCAGCATGCGATGGACAAGCAAACCGGCCGGTTCGAGGCGCATCTTACATTCAAGGGTGGCCGCAAAGTTCCGTATTTGCTCACCGGCATTCGCGTTGATATTGATGGAAAGCCTCATCTGGTGGGAATGGGTCTCGATATCAGCCGCCAGAAAAAAATGGAGTCGGAACTGCAAGATCAACAGCGCGAGTTGTCGCGCCTGAATCGCGTGGCCTCGGTCGGCGTGCTGGCCGCGTCGATTGCCCACGAGTTAAACCAGCCGTTGGCGGCGGTAAAAAGCAACGCCGAGGCGGGCAAGCGTTATCTGGCCGTCGAACAGCCCGATCTGCGCGAGGTGCGCGAAACCATGGAGGATATTCTCGCGGCCAACGAGCGGGCCAGCGATGTCGTGAGGGGCTTGCGGGCCTTGATGCGAAAGGAACCTCCCAGGGAAGAACCGGTGCATCTCAATGACGTCGTGACTTCAGTGGTGCTGATCGTGCAGGCCGAATGCACGTCGCGCGGCATCCAGATCGATAAGTTGCTGGATGACGCGCTTCCGCCCGTGCGCGGTGACCGCGTGCAATTGCAGCAGGTCATGTTAAACCTGTTGTTGAATGCGATCGATGCATTGAGCGAGCGCGTGACATCGCCGCGGCAGATTCAATTACGCACGGAACGGGGTGAATCCGGTCGCGTCCGCTTATCGGTGCGCGATAACGGGCCCGGTATTCGACCGGAAAACATGGAAGAGGTATTTACCACGTTTTTCACCAGCAAAAACAAAGGCATGGGGATGGGACTGCCAATCAGCCGTTCCATCGTGGAGTGGCATGGGGGAAAGATCCGGGCGTGTTCGACCGGAGAGGCGGGAGGGGCCTTGTTTGAAGTGGAGATTCCGGTGCAGGAGACATGAGATGAAAGATAACGACGCCGTGGTGTATGTTGTGGATGACGATGAAGACGTTCGCAAGGGCTTGCGCCGGCAACTCGAATCCGCCGGCTACCGGGTAGTGTTGTATGATTCGGCACGCGCGTTTCTTCGTTGCATCCCGAAGGATCCTACGAGCTGTCTGATTCTGGACGTCAAGATGCCGAAAATGAATGGCACCGAACTGCAGGAGCATCTCGCCGCCCTGGATAGTCATGTGCCGGTCATCTTCTTGAGTGGCCATGCCGATGTGCCGATGACCGTGAAAGCGATGAAACGCGGGGCCTTTGATTTTCTGCAAAAGACCGCCGATGATGAAGAACTCCTTGCCGCGGTCGAGAACGCCCTGAACAAGAGTCGCGAAATAAAAATCAGAAAAGACGAGATCGACTCGGCGCGCGAAAAAATCGTCAAGCTCTCGCCCCGGGAGCTGGAAGTGTTCAGGAAAGTCATCCGGGGCGCCTTGAACAAACAAATCGCCGCAGAGTTGGGCGTCGTCGAGCAGACGATCAAATTTCACCGGGGTTCCATTACGCAAAAAATCGGCATGGATTCGGTGGCCGACTTCGTTCGCTTGGCGGCCACGGCCGGCATTGACCCGGCATGAAAAACTAAACTATCGTTTAGTATCATCTGCGAGCAGATAACCTTTAACATACAACGAAGTCTGAATAACCAAAGGAATTCGCTTATGATTAAATA
This sequence comes from uncultured Verrucomicrobiota bacterium, assembly GCA_964470065.1. GTDB lineage: Bacteria > Verrucomicrobiota > Kiritimatiellia > CAIVKH01 > CAIVKH01 > CALMUP01. Next base: position 43,567 of record CAYYAR010000009.1, read on the forward strand.
TCTCTCTTCCTTGTTGATTGCCCTCGTTGCTTTGGCCGGCTCCGCAAGTGCCGATAAAAAGCCCAATATTCTGGTCATCTGGGGGGATGACATCGGCCAATTCAATATCAGCGCTTACCACATGGGCATGATGGGCTATCGCACGCCGAACATCGACAGCATTGCCCGCGACGGGGCGCTGTTCACCGACTGGTACGGCCAGCAAAGTTGCACCGCCGGGCGCGCGGCCTTCATCACGGGTCAGTCTCCGATTCGCACGGGCTTGACGAAGGTCGGATTGCCGGGCGCGCCCGAAGGCATGACCGCACAGGATCCGACCATTGCGACGCTGTTGCGCGCACAGGGCTACATGACCGGTCAGTTCGGCAAGAACCACCTCGGCGACCGGGATGAAATGCTGCCCAGCAACCATGGTTTTGATGAGTTTTTCGGAAATCTCTACCACTTGAATGCCGAAGAGGAACCGGAAAATCCGGATTACCCCAAGGATCCCGAGTTCAAGAAGAAGTTCGGGCCCCGCGGCGTGATCCACAGTTTTTCGGATGGCCGGATCACCGACACCGGCCCGCTGACCCGCAAGCGCATGGAGACGATCGATGAAGAGGTCACCGAGAAGGCGCTTGATTTCATGGAGCGGGCGGCCAAGGACGAAAAGCCATTCTTCCTCTGGTGGAATTCGACGCGCATGCACATCTTCACTCATCTGAAGGACAGCTCCAAAGGCAAAACCGGCTTGGGCATCTACGCCGATGGCATGGTGGAGCATGACGGTCATGTCGGCCAGGTGCTGGCTAAACTGAAGGAGCTCGGTCTCGATGATAACACCATTGTCATGTACGCGACCGATAACGGCGCCGAGACGTTCACGTGGCCCGACGGCGGCACGACGATGTTCCGTGGTGAGAAGAATACCAACTGGGAGGGCGGCTATCGCGTGCCTTGCCTGATTCGCTGGCCTGGCGTCATCCAACCCGGCACTGTCATCAACGATATCGGTGCGCATGAAGATATGTTGCTGACGTTTGTCAACGCGGCCGGCGGCGCGAATGTGAAGGAAAATCTCCTCAAGGGCTTGGCGGTTGGCGATCGCACCTACAAAGTGCATCTCGATGGTTATGATCTCCGTCCCGCCCTGGAGGGCGACGCGGAATGGCCGCGCAAGGAATTCATATACTGGACGGATGATGGACAGGTCGCGGCGCTTCGCTATGGAAATTGGAAAATCACCTTCCTTGAGCAGAAGGCCCATGGACTTCGCGTTTGGCAGGAACCTTTCACCGAGCTGCGCGCTCCGCTGGTCACGAATCTTCGCATGGATCCGTTTGAACGCGCCGAGGTGGAACATGCACTGGGTTACCAGCAGTGGTATATGGACCGGATGTTCATTATTGCGCCGGCCGGTGCCTTCGTGGGAAAATGGCTGCAAAGTTTTCGAGAGTTCCCGCCCCGCCAGCAACCTGGCAGTTTCAATCTTGAGCGGGTGATGGAGGCGGTAACTTCACCTCAAGGAACTGGTGGTTAAGCAGCTTATTTGTTTTCTGTTGGCGGGCGGGGCACTGGTTTCATCCGGGGCCTCGCCGCTATTTAATCCAACCCGGGAGGAAAACCACCACCCGCCCGGTCCGGCCCCGGAAGGCATGGTATGGATTCCCGGCGGCGAATTTTCCATGGGTAGCGATGACAGCACGGAACAGCTTTGCGCCTTGCCGCATGTGACCCGCGATGCCCAGCCGGTGCACCGCGTGCACGTCGACGGCTTCTGGATAGATAAAACCGAAGTCACCAACGCCGACTTTGAAAAGTTTGTGGAGGCCACCGGTTACATTACTATCGCCGAACGAGTGCCCACGCGGGAGGAGTTTCCAGGCGCTCCTCCGGAAAATCTGGTCGCCGGTTCCACAGTGTTTACGCCGGTCAACGATGTGGAGTCGCTTGAAAATCACTATACCTGGTGGCGCTATCAGCATGGCGCGAACTGGCGTCATCCCGAAGGTCCGGGCTCCAGCATTGCGGGCCGGGAACATTATCCGGTGGTGCATGTGGCCTATCCGGATGCCGCAGCCTATGCCGCTTGGGCGGGCAAGCGTTTGCCCACGGAGGCGGAATGGGAGTTTGCCGCGCGCGGTGGACTCGCCGGCGCGATTTATGCCTGGGGTGACGAATTGAAACCGGAGGGAACATGGGTGGCAAATTTGTTTCAAGGTACCTTTCCCGAAAACGACACCGGGGAGGATGGATTCAAAGGAGTGGCCCCGGTTGCCCAGTTCCCTCCAAATGATTACGGCTTATACGATGTGGCCGGTAATGTCTGGGAATGGGTGAGCGACTGGTATCGCGCCGATGAATACCGTACGCGCGGCAACGGAACGAACGTGGTGCGCAACCCTAAAGGTCCATTGCAATCGTACGATCCCGCCGAACCGGGTGTGAAAAAGCGTGTGCATCGCGGCGGTTCATTTCTGTGCACCGCGCAATACTGCACGCGGTACATGGTCGGCACGCGCGGACGCGGCGATGAGCGAACGGCCGCCAATCATCTGGGTTTCCGCTGCGTGGTGCGGCCCGTCAACCTGCCGTAAATGCGGACAAGCATGTTCAGATCGGCTCGATGCCGTGTGTGGTTCAATCGCGCCCCCGGGCGGCGTATCTGCGGGGATCAAGCAAGGCCGGTTGTATTTGAAAAAGTAATTTGCTCCGGAGAAGTCGTATGAAAAAGTTGCATCACCTGATGGCCAGACTAATGATTTTCGGAGTCTCGACAGTTGGGGATGCCGTCGGAACGTATGCCGGACAATTACCGTCATGGAGTGACACGGCGACGAAAGCGGCGATCCTCGGGTTTGTGGAGCGGGTTACAACGGCTGGATCGCCGGATTTTTTGCCTGCAGCGGAACGCATCGCGGTTTTTGATAACGACGGAACCTTGTGGAGCGAACATCCGGTTTATTTTCAGGCTTTTTTCATTCTCGATCGCGTGAGGGAGCTCGCGCCGCAGCATCCTGCATGGGAAACCAACGAACCGTTTGCTTCGATTTTGCGTGGTGATGTGAAGTCCGCACTGGCCGGAGGCGAGCGAGCGCTCTTGGAATTGGCGATGGCCACGCATGCCGGGATGAGCACCGAGGAATTCGAGTCGATCGTCCGTGCGTGGATCGCGGTGGCGCGCCATCCGGATGCGGGCCGGCTTTTTACCGGGATGGTGTATCAACCCATGCTTGAGTTGCTCGATTATTTGCGCGCGAATGGATTCAAGACGTTTATCGTATCGGGTGGTGGCATCGAGTTCATGCGACCGTGGACGGAACGTGTGTACGGCGTACCACCCGAACAGGTCATCGGCAGCAGCATCAAAACCACCTATGAGGTTCGCGACAGCAAGCCGGTGATCATGCGGCAACCGGAAATCAACTTTGTCGACGACAAAGAGGGCAAGCCGGTGGGTATTCATCGCCACATCGGTCGCCGGCCGGTCATTGCGGTTGGCAATTCCGATGGCGACTACCAGATGCTGGAGTGGACTACGTCCGGCGCCGGTCCGCGCCTCGGCGTGATCATTCATCACGATGATGCGGATCGCGAGTGGGCGTATGATCGCGAGGCGCATGTGGGCAAGTTGGCGCGCGGCTTGGACGCCGCCGCCGGCCAAGGGTGGTTGATGGTCAGCATGAAAAATGACTGGCTGCGAATTTACCCGGAGAAGCCTTGATGTTTACGGTGAAATCGTGATGGAAAATTTGTAAAAGGAAGTGTGATGAAAAAAACAGTTGTGCTCATGTTGATGCTCGTTGGTGCCCCCGCATTTGCCCGGGCCGTGGAACCCTCGCTGGTACTTCGTATCTCCACCCCGCTTTTGTTCAGTGCCGAGGGAATGCTGCAGTTCGGTGAAGGCGAGGGTTATCACCCGGTCATTTCCGGTGAAGCCGGCGTCGGCGGTGGCAAGGTCGCGGTGGGATTAAGCTCGACTGGAAAAACATTCGGCCTGGCGATCAAGGCCGCATTGCTGCGAACATGGGTAGAGCCGGTCAGCGTCGATGAAGATCAAAGCTTTCTCGGCATCGATGGCGAATGCTCGATATCTCGCATGGTGCTCAACGTGGGCGGCTACCGTCGCATTAGCAGTGGCGATGACGATTGGTTGGGTACCGCCGGCATCGGTTTTACATTTTGACCGGCATGAAGCCGGTCATCACAAGAAGGAGATAGTATGAAGAACGTGTTCGTTTGGTTCGTGGTATTCGTGCTTGCGCTCGGTTTTTCCGCGGCACGCGCGGAAGATGGTGGTCACCGCATCGGTGCCGGCGTGAATTACTGGGTCGCCCTGGAGGATCTGGATAACGATTTTGATGATAGCGGCTTGAGCTATCTGGTCAGCTATCAGTATCGCGCGGGATTGCTGGGCATTCAGTTGGATGCGGAGTATCTGGCCGATCTTTTTGCCGAGGACGCCTATGCGCCCGCCGCGTATATTGTGCTGGGTGGCGCGTTGTATGCGGCGGCCGGCGCGGGCATATATAACTACGACGGCGAGTGGGCCGACGACCCGTTTTTCGCGCTGAAAGCCGGACTCGACCTGGAACTCCTGCCGAACATCTATCTTGATATCGGCGCCAGCTACCGTTTTGACAGCGGCGTGGACCTCGATGATGCCATCGATGATATCGACACCGACACCGTGTTTCTCGGTGCGGCTGTCCGCCTCGGTCTGTAAGTTGCTATTCCATGCCGGGCGGTTGAGCCGCCTGTGGCAAGTGTGCCGGGCCGCCTCGTGGCGGCCCTTTTTTTTCCGGTCGACCGGCATGATTAGACAGAAATTCCAGTCGTTGGAAAAACCGGTGATCTATCATTCCAGCCATTGGAACGGTCGCGCGATTTGATTCTGCGGTCCGCTGTTTCCGCAAACCACTACCGGGACCTCGTGGTATCCCTGATTTTGCCATGTCCCGTTCAAATGCGATGGACTCCCGTTCCGTTTCCCGTTGAAATTATGCGTGAGGAGCGCGCGATAAGCGAGCGCGCCCGGCGATGAAAGGAAGTGGCCCATGGGTGAAATCACGACCTTGGAACCGATGCTGAAGGCTCATCCATTCCTCAAGGATTTGCCGCCACCGTTCATGGACCTGCTGACGGGTTGCGCCCGCAACGAGCGATTCGAACCGGGCCAGTATATCGCTAAAACCGGTGAGCCCGCCGACCGCTTTTATATCATTCGCAGCGGCCGCGTGGCGATTGAGGTGCAACCGCCCGGCCGCGGCGCCATCATCATCGAAACACTGGCTGATGGCGATGTCCTCGGTTGGTCATGGTTGTTTGAACCCCACACCTGGATCCTCGATGCGCGATCACTCGAGCCGGTGCGGGCGATTGCCCTCGATGGCGACTGTTTGCGGCGGAAGATGGAAGCCGATCACGACTTTGGTTTCGCCATGTTGAGCCGCTTTTCACGCCTGATGGTTGGTCGCATCAAATCCATGCGCAAACAACTCATCGAAAATGTCCGTTGATGATCATGACGACGAAAAAAATAATCTTTCCATCCGAGGACAAGCGCTGGCGGCTGGTTGACGCGACCATGCGCAAGCATGGCTACCGCGCCGATGGACTGATCGAGACGTTGCATACCATGCAGGATTGCTTCGGTTACCTTGAAGAGACGGGGCTGCATTTCGTCGCGCGGGGATTGCGTGTTCCGCTCAGCAAGGTGTATGGCGTAGCCACCTTCTATCATTTCTTCACCTTGAAACCGAAGGGCCGGCACACGTGCGTCGTGTGCACGGGCACGGCCTGCTACATCAAGGGTGCCCAGGCCATCCTGGAGCGCATCCACAAGGCGTACGGTGTGAAACCGGAAGAGACCACCCGGGACGGCGAACTCTCGGTCCTCACCGCGCGCTGCGTCGGCTCATGCGGTCTTGCCGCGGTCATGGTGCTGGACGGTCTGATCAGCGGCAAGGTTGATCCGGATGATGCGATCAAACAGTTGCAGAAGGCGGTGAGCACATGACACCCGAGGAAATCCGCGCGTGGGCGAGCGAATGCCGCGAAGCTGGCAAAAGCGCGGCTTGCCGGCTCAATGTCTGCAGGGCCGCGGGCTGTCAGTCGTGTCATGGCGATCGCGTGCATCAATCGCTGAAGGACGAGGTGGAGCGGCGCGGGTTGGTCGGCGTGGATGTGCGCGGGGTGGGTTGCCTTGGCTTGTGTGCGCAGGGGCCACTGGTGCAGGTGGAGCCTTCGGGCTACCTCTACCAGCAAGTGCGGGAGAGTGATGCCGCGGATATTATTGACGCCTTACCAGGCAAGGCGGTGGAGCGGATCCTGCTGCCGGCGGATGCGCCTTTTTTTACCGCGCAAAAACAGGTGGTACTGGAAAATTCCGGACGGATCGATCCGGATCGACTGGAGGATTATCTTGCCCGCGATGGTTACGAGGGGTTGATTCGCGCGCTGACGGAGATGGAACCGGACGAGGTTATCCGGGAGGTGACCACAAGCGGATTGCGCGGTCGCGGCGGCGGTGGATTTCCCACCGGGCTGAAGTGGAGTTCGGTGGCGAAATCAAACGGCGCGCAAAAGTATGTGATCTGCAACGGCGACGAGGGTGATCCGGGGGCTTTCATGGATCGCAGCGTGCTGGAGAGCGATCCGCACCGCGTACTCGAAGGCATGATCGTAGCCGGCTATGCGGTCGGGGCGAGCCATGGATACGCCTATATCCGTGCGGAGTATCCGATGGCCGTGAAGCGAATGCAAATCGCCATCCGGCAGGCGCAGAAGGCCGGTTTGCTTGGCGATGACATATGCGGAACAAATTTCAAATTCAACATCGAGGTCCGGCTCGGGGCCGGCGCGTTTGTGTGTGGCGAGGAAACCGCGCTCATCGCTTCCATCGAGGGCAAGCGCGGCCAGCCGCGACCGCGTCCGCCGTATCCGGCCGAGTCGGGTTTGTGGGGTTGTCCCACGTTGATAAACAATGTCGAGACCTTTGCCAACATACCGTCGATCCTGCGGCGTGGTGCGGCATGGTTTGCCGCGATCGGCACGGAAAAAAGCAAAGGCACGAAGGTGTTTGCGCTGGCCGGCCGCATCCGCAACGCCGGACTGATCGAAGTGCCGATGGGTATTACCCTGCGCGAGATTATTTATGACATCGGCGGCGGCATTCCGGACGGCAAAAAATTCAAGGCGGTGCAGACCGGAGGTCCCTCGGGCGGGTGCATTCCCGCTCAATTTCTCGATATGCCCGTGGATTATGATTCGCTGATGGGGGCGGGCAGCATTATGGGGTCGGGCGGCATGATCGTGATGGATGAAACCTCCTGCATGGTCGATGTGGCAAAATACTTTATGGATTTTTGCCGCTCCGAGTCCTGCGGCAAATGCATACCCTGCCGTGCGGGTACGGAGCAGATGCACCGGCTCCTGAGCAAGATATGCCGTGGCGGGGCGACGATGGACGATCTGGCCTTGCTCGAGCGGTTGTGTGTGATGGTGAAAGAGACGAGTTTGTGTGGTCTTGGCCAAACCGCCCCGAATCCGGTCAACTCGACGTTGCGGTATTTTCGCGACGAGTATCTCGCGCATATTCACGACCGGGTTTGTCCGGCTGGCGTTTGCCGGATGCAGCCCGTCGGGACGGAGGCACCGGTATGAGCGACAACCGGGTCATCACCTTTATCATGGATGGCAAGCCGGTCACCGCCTCCGGGGAGGAGACGATTCTTGATGTCGCGCGGCAGAACGATATCGCCATTCCGACGCTGTGTTTTTTGCGGGGACTTTCGGCGGTGGCAGCCTGCCGGATGTGTCTGGTGGAAGTGAAGGGGTCTCCGCGTTTGTGGCCGGCCTGCGTGACGCGGCCGTCCGAGGGGATGGAGGTCACGACGAATTCGGAGCGGCTGCTTGATCACCGGCGCACCATCATCGAGTTACTTTTTGCCGAGCGCAATCACATATGCGCTGTGTGCGTATCTAATGGCCATTGCGAGTTGCAGAACATGGCCAAGGCGCTGGGAGTCACGCATATCCGCGTGCCCTATCGCTATCCGCGCCTTTCTGTGGATGCGACCCACGCGCGATTTTCGGTAGATCACAATCGATGCATTCTGTGTGCACGCTGTGTACGGGTATGCGACGAAATCGAGGGCGCTCATACGTGGGATATGATGAATCGCGGCGCGGAGTGCCGGGTGATTACCGACTTGAACCAGCCCTGGGGCGCATCGGAAACGTGCACGAGTTGCGGCAAATGCGTGCATGTGTGTCCGACCGGTGCATTGACCGAAAAGGGCAAGGCAGCAGCGGAAATGAAAAAGCGAGTCGAGTTCCTGCCCTACCTCACCACGATGCGGGAGGCCAGGCAATGAGTGGAAAGATCAAACTGGCCACGGTTTGGCTTGATGGTTGTTCCGGGTGCCATATGTCGATGTTGGATATGGATGAGCGGCTGCTTGAGATTGCCGGCCGGATCGAGTTGGTGCACAGCCCGTTGTGCGATCTGAAAAGTTTTCCTGCGCGTGTCGATCTTGTGTTGATTGAAGGTGCGGTGACCACCGAGGAGGACCGGCGCAAGGCGCTGGTGGCCCGCGCCCACAGCCGGGTGGTGCTTGCGTTGGGTGACTGCGCGGTGACCAGCAATGTCCCGTCGATGCGGAATTACTTCGATGTCGACGAGGTATACAGTCGCGCGTTCATGGAGAATGCGACGCGTGATCAGCAGATTCCGCGGGAAGTGGTGCCGGCGTTATTACCGCGTACCCGGCCGCTGCATGAAGTGATCAAGGTGGATATTTACGTGCCAGGTTGTCCGCCGGGTGCCGACACCATTTTCGCCGTGATCCACGAGTTGCTGGAGGGCCGCCTGCCCGATACCGGAAAGATTTCCGGATTTGGTTGAAGTAACGGAGAAGCGTTATGACCCGTGAAATCATAATTGATCCGGTGACCCGCATCGAGGGTCATTCGCGAATCACGGTGTATCTGGATGAACATGACCAGGTGGCCGATGCGCATTTTCATGTGACGCAATTCCGGGGGTTCGAAAAATTTACCGAGGGCAGGCCGTTTCAGGAAATGCCGGCGATTACGTCGCGCATTTGCGGGATTTGTCCGGTGAGTCATCTGGTCGCGTCCTCGAAGGCGTGCGACGACTTGATGGCGGTGAAGATTCCGCCGGCCGCGGTCAAGTTGCGCCGGTTGATGAATCTCGGTCAGCTCATCCAGTCGCATGCGTTGAGTTTTTTTCATCTGAGCTCGCCGGACTTTCTGCTTGGGTTTGATTCGGATCCGGCGCGGCGGCATGTGCTTGGTTTGGCTGAGAGGCATCCGGAGTTGGCCCGGGATGGAATCTGGTTGCGGAAGTACGGGCAGCAGATCATCGCGTGGTTGGGTGGCAAACGGATTCATCCGGCGTGGACGGTGCCGGGCGGGGTGAGCGCACCGTTGCGGGAGGAGACGCGGCAGCAAATTCTGGAGGGCGTGGCGAAGGGACTTGCAATTGCCCGCCGTACGCTCGACTTCTGGAAGCATGCCCAGCAGCGTTTCAAAGACGAGATTGATTACTTCGCAAATTTTCCATCGCTCTTTTTGTGCCTTGTTACGGCGGATGGGGGTTTGGAGCATTACGACGGATATTTACGTATAGTCGATGCCGGCCGGCGGATTGTGACCGATGGGCTTGAGCCTTCGGCCTATCATCATCACATTGGCGAAGCGACCTTGCCTTACAGTTATTTGAAGTCGCCCTACTTCAAGCCGCTTGGTATCGATAACGGCATGTACCGGGTCGGGCCGTTAGCCCGGTTGAATGGCGCGGATTTTTGCGGGACACCGCTGGCCGACCGTGAGCTGACGGATTTCCGGGCGCTGCGGCCGGAGGGAGCGGTGCTGAGTTCATTCTACTATCATCATGCGCGACTCATCGAGATCCTCTTCGCGCTGGAGCGGGTGGCGGAGTACTGCAATTCGGCCGATATCATGCAGACGCATGTACGGGCGATGGCAAGCCCGAACAAATTTGAGGGGGTGGGGGTCTCCGAGGCGCCACGAGGCACGCTGTTTCACCATTACAAAATTGATCCACATGGTTTGATCACGTGGGCCAACCTCATCGTCGCCACCGGTAACAACAACCTCGCCATGAACAGGGGTATTGCGCAGGCGGCGCGGAAATTTGTCGACGGCAAAAATATCAAGGAGGGCGCCCTCAATCGTGTCGAGGCGGTGATTCGTTGTTACGACCCCTGTCTGAGTTGCTCCACCCACGCGTTGGGCCAGATGGCTTTGAAGATGGAAGTAGTCAACCACCGAGGGGAGAAGGTGAGCGAGGTGTGCCGGTGAAAACCGATATCGGAGTTCAGTGCGTGAATTTCGGGCATGAAGGTATCCCGACCCTTAACCGCGTGATTCCGCGCCCGCCATACACCATTATCCTCGCCTGGGGCAACGACTTCCGCCGCGACGACGGGGCGGGGCGGGTCGCCGCGCGCATGTTGAGGGACATAGAGTTACCAGGCGTCGAGGTGGTTGATTTCAATCAGCTATGTCCCGAACACGCGGAATTGCTGTTGGGACGGGATTGTGTGATTTTTCTCGATGCTTTTCCGGCCGAGCCCGGACAGGATGTTTTGTTGTTGCCGCTCGATCATCCGGAAGCGATCAAACTGCCTCGTTCGTGCTTCGGTCACGCCGTTCAGCCGGTTGAGATCATGACTTTGTCGCGCGCGGTTTATGGATGTGAAACCGAGGCTTGGCTAGCGGCTATCCCTGGTTTCGATTTCGAGCTTGGCGAAGATCTCAGCCCGGCCACAGCCCGGGGTGTTCATCGCGTGATAGCTGCGGTGAAAGCTTTGCTCAAGAGGGACATAGAAGCAGGACGAAATGGGGACATAGTTGTCCCGCAAAATAGTTGCACGCATAAGTCCATGCTGCTGAATGTGTAACGCTGATCGAGCTCCGCTGGCGAAAATACTTTGTCCAAAAACAACCTGCTCGATCCTTTTGCGTTATATGAGCAGATCCTACCGAATTAAAGTTGACCAGGAAGACACTTGGTACCATTGCTACAACCGCACGGCCGGAACCTCTAAAGACCGGCCGTTCGATGACGCCGGCAAAGAGCAGTTTGTCCGTATACTAAAACGGGTAAGCAAATTGTATGACGTGAAAGTTGTGGCCTATCAAGTGATGAGCAACCACTACCACCTATTGGTCAAGGCGCCAAAGAACATGCTTAGCCGGCAGGAAGTATGCAGCCGCTACAATCGATTTCATTGCGGACGAAAGTATATGAATCCCGATAGTCCGGCTTGCGAACGTTGGCAGGCTCGTTTGCGGGACATCAGTTGGTTTATGCGTCATCTCCAGCAGTTGTATACTTTTTGGTTTAATGCGAGCAGGCCGGTTCGGCGGCACGGTAAGCTGTGGGCAGACCGCTTTAAACACACCATCCTGGAGGATGGTCCAGCCGTGTGGGATTGTTGGAAATATATTGAAAATAATCCTTACGCGGCAGGAATGGTGAAGCATCCTGGCGATTATCGCTTCTCGTCGTATGGCGTATGGCGGCAGACCGGACATCATCCCTTCGCGAAAAATGTTGAGGCGTTGGTCGTGCCGATGATGGGATGCTCGGGGTTGCACGATGTTTGGCTTATGATCAATACGTCATTGGCGCCAGCGGAGGACTTGAGTCTGGAAATCACCTCCGGCCTGTCGGTGCAAAAACGAATTCGCTACTGGGTGCGAGGTCTGGTCATTGGTTCTGAAATCTTTGTGCGAACCGTAATGGCTCCGCATGCTCCTCAAGCCGGATCGCGCCGCATCGTGAACAGCCCTGAGGAATTAACCGGCCTATATTGCTGGCGACATTTACAGCCGGTACTTTAGTTTCGCGAGCCGAGATACGGTTGTATAACTACAGTTCCTCACAAAAACTTAGGACGGGTCTCGTCAACAGGCCTCAATCCAGCCTAATCAGACCAAAAATTTCCGAAAAAATTATTTATTCGCGTCAATAAACGTCCTCAATCAAGCATGCCGTGATTAAAATTAAGCTTGGTGGCCAATTTTTGCCGCGCTGAACAATACTGCTATGTCCCCTCTCTCGAGTTTTCGGGCGGGGGACATAGACGCCAAGGAAATTATTTTGCGTTTTCTATGTCCCCTTCCGCTCTGAAAGAGAAATGCAAGTTACCGGGCAACTGTCGGCGGCTTCCTGGACTTTTTGTTCAAGCCCGGCAGGGACGTCCGGACTCCTGGTGACGCATATATTTTCCGCATTGATTTCAAATACTTCCGGCACGAGGTCGGCGCACACCGAACAACCGGTGCAGATATTTCCATCCACTTGAACTTTCATCTCATTCTCCTCCTGTACCATTACCACGGCATGTGATCGGCATGATGACGCTTGAAGTGCTCGATCGTTTTTATGTAATTCGCCCGCTCAAAGGCCGATGGATCAGCCACGGATTTTTGACTCATCGCGCCCTTCATTTGCTCGACCGATGCATATTCGTGCTCATCCATCCAGTCAACCAGGTCACGCAGCATGGTGCCCAGATAGGGAATGCCCAACTTGAGCAGCGCGGATGTCGTGCACACCATATCCGCCCCGGCAAGCAGATACTTGACCACCTCCGCGCCGGAATGCACCCCGCCCGTGGCACCCAGCGAAATGCCGAGCTTGCCATAAAGAATAGCGATCCACCGCAACGGCAAACGTATTTCCTCCGGCGTGCTCAACTTTAAATCCGGCACCACCTCCATTTCCGCCAGATCGAAGTCCGGCTGGATGAACCGGTTGAAGAGCACCAGGCCATCGGCTCCCGCCTCCTCCAACTTTCTGGCCACATTGGCAATCGAACTGAAGAAAGGATTCATCTTCACCGCGACCGGAATCGTGACCGATTCCTTCACCGCACGCACAATCTCAAGATAGGAATTCTCGACCTGCAAACCGCTGACCCGGGGATCCGTCGGGATCATGAAGATATTCAACTCCAAGGCCCTCGCTCCGGCCTGCTCGATCTGTCCGGCATAATCTATCCAGCCCTCACTGGTCATCCCATTCAGGCTGCCAATGATGGGAATATCCACCGCCTCGCTCGCGCGGTGAATAATGTCCAGATAACGCGATGGCCCAACATGATATTCGCTCATCCGCGGAAAGAAACTGGTCGATTCGGCATACATGTCGTCGCCCGCCGTCGCATAATGATCCAGCGCCGCCGCCTCCATCCGCAACTGCTCCTCGAAAATCGAAAACATCACGACCGCCGAAGCGCCGGCATCCGCCAACTTGCGGATATTGTCGACGTTTTCCGAAATGGGCGAGGCCGACGGCACAATCGGATTTTTGAGGGCAAGCCCCATATAGTTGGTGGCAAGATTCATCTCAACCTCCGTTCGCTGCCGCATCGTTCGCGGGCGCATAACGCCGGGCCAACTCCTCATGCGCCGCCCATCGCTCTTTCACATCCGTCTCGGCAAGCGCAAGCAGACGAGCCGCCTCGCCGGGATGGGTATGCTGCAACATCCGGTAACGCACTTCATTATACAGGTAATTCCGCAACGGCACCGCCGGCCCGCGGCTGTCGAGACTGAAGGCTTGCTTGTCGCTGCCAATCAGCGATGGATTGAACCGGTAGAGCGGCCAGTAACCGGTGTCGACCGCCAGCTTCTGCTGCATCAGTCCATTCGCCATTTCAATTCCATGGGCGATGCAATGACTGTAAGCAATTACCAGCGAAGGACCGTTGTATTGCTCCGCTTCAACCAACGCCCGCAACGCCTGACGCGGATTCGCCCCCAGCGCGATACGCGCGACATAGACATGACCATACGACAACGCGAGCAATCCGAGATCCTTCTTGCCAAGCTTCTTGCCTGCCGCGGCAAATTTCGCCACCGCCCCGCGCGGCGTGGCCTTGGACATTTGACCGCCGGTGTTGGAATAGACCTCGGTGTCGAGCACCAGCATGTTTACATCACGCCCGGAGGCGAGCACGTGATCCAGGCCGCCATAACCAATGTCGTACGCCCAGCCATCGCCGCCCACAATCCACAAGCTCCGCCGCGTCAGATGATCGGCAATGACCGCCAAATGCCGCGCCTCGCGCGAAGAGTCGTTGGCCAACCGCACTTTCAATGTCGCCACATGCCGGCGCTGAGCCTCGATGCCTTCGCGCGTTTGCTGGTCCGGGTGAAGCAGCGCATCCACCAACTCGTTGCCCAAACGCCCGCGCATGCCAATCAACAACTCCTGCGCAAACTCACGATGCTTGTCGATCGTGAGGCGATAGCCCAAACCGAATTCCGCGTTGTCCTCGAACAATGAATTCGACCACGCCGGACCCCGTCCATGCGCATCGGTGGTCCATGGGGTGGTCGGCAGATTGCCGCCATAGATCGATGAACAACCGGTGGCGTTGGCGACAATCATGCGGTCGCCAAACAACTGGCTGATCATGCGGACATACGGCGTCTCGCCGCAACCCGCACACGCGCCGGAAAACTCGAACATCGGGTCGATGAATTGAACATCTTTGATCATCGCCGGATCGAGTCCGCCCATGTCCCGCCGCGGCAAAGTTTCGAAGAAACGGACGCTCTCCTTCTCCGCGGCAAAGATGGGCGTCTTGGACTCCATGTTGATGGCGCGCAGGCCGAGCTCGTTTTTATTTCGCGCCGGACACACCCCGACGCATAACGCGCAACCCGTGCAGTCCTCGAGATACACCTGCAGGGTGTACCGCGTGCCCGGCGCCACATCCTTCCCGCGGAGCGGCGCAGACTTGAATCCCGCCGGCGCTCCGGTCAGCCGACTTTCGTGATAGCTTCGCGCGCGGATCACGCTGTGCGGACAAACCAGGCCGCACAATCCGCACTGCGTGCAAATATCCTCGTCCCACACGGGCACACGCTCGGAGATGTTACGCTTCTCCCATTTGGCCGTGCCCGCCGGGAAGGTGCCATCGGCCGGCATTTTGCTCACCGGCAAATCATCCCCCCGACCCGACATCATCGGCGCGAGCACTTCCTGCACGAACGCCGGAGCCTCCGGTGGAACCACCGGCGACAACGCATAGCCAGTGACCGGACCGGACGGCACCTTGACTGGGCATAAATGCGCGAGCGTGTGATCGACCGCGGCATAGTTTTTTTGCACCAGATCGGCGCCTTTGCGCTGGTATGTTTTCTCGATCGATTGCTTGATCTGCTCAATCGCGCGGTCGCGCGGCAACACGCCGGAAATGGCAAAGAAACAGGTCTGCATAATGGTGTTGATGCGCGAACCCATGCCGGTTTCCCGGGCGACACGGTAGGCATCGATCACATAAAACGACAGCTGCTTGTCGATCACTTGCTGCTGGATGCGGTCGGGCAAATGATGCCACACCTCGTCCGGCCCAAACGGACTGTTCAGCAGAAACACCGAGCCGGGGGCAGCCAGGCGGAGCACGTCGCCCTTGCTCAAAAAATGGAACTGATGGCAACCCGTGAAGTTGGCCGACTGGATCAGGTATGTCGAACGGATCGGTCCGGGACCAAACCGCAGATGCGATACGGTTTGCGAGCCGGACTTTTTCGAGTCATACACGAAATAGCCCTGGGCATGATGGCCGGTTTCCTCGCCGATAATTTTGATCGAGTTTTTATTCGCCCCGACCGTGCCATCGGCGCCCAAGCCATAAAACACCGCGCGCACAACGCGGTCGGACTCGATGATGAAACCGGTGTCCACGTCCAGGCTCAGGTGGGTCACATCATCGTGAATGCCCACGGTGAAATGCTTTTTCGGTTTATCCTTGGCGCATTCGTCATACACCGCCTTCACCATGGCCGGTGTAAATTCCTTTGAGGCAAGTCCGTAACGGCCGCCAATCACGCGCGGAAGGGCGCCGGCGGGAAGTTGCTCGATCAGCGCGGTGATCACGTCCTGGTACAAGGGCTCGCCGGCTGATCCCGGCTCCTTGCACCGGTCGAGCACGGCGATCGTCCGCACGCTGGCGGGCAGTGCGGCCACAAAATGCCGGGCCGAAAATGGCCGGAACAACCGCACGATGATCACGCCGGCTTTCTCGCCGCGCGCGAGCAGCACATCGAGCGTCTCCTTCACGGTTTCCGCCGCCGAGCCGATCACCACGATCACACGGGTGGCATCCTCCGCACCGTAGTAGTCGAAGATGCGATACGCGCGGCCGCACAAGCCGGCGAGTTGATCCATGGTGGCCTGCACCCGGTCGGGCACGGCGTTGTAAAATGGATTCACCGCTTCGCGACCCTGAAAGTAGACATCGGGATTTTGCGCGGTGCCGCGAATCACCGGCGCATCCGGCGTCAGGGCGCGGCGGCGATGGGCGATCACATCGTCATCGTCGATCATGGCGCGGATCATCGCGTCATCCGGCAGTTCGATCGTGTTGATTTCGTGCGAGGTCCGGAAGCCGTCAAAGAAGTGAACGAACGGCACGCGTGTTTTTAGCGTGGCCGCATGGGCGACCAGCGCCAGGTCGGCGGCCTCCTGCACCGACGACGATCCAAGCAAGGCAAACCCGGTGGAGCGTACCGCCATCACATCGGCGTGATCGCCGAAAATCGAGAGTCCCTGACAAGCCAGCGAGCGCGCCGAAACGTGAAACACCGCCGGCGTTAATTCCCCCGCGATCTTAAACATGTTTGGAATCATCAACAGCAATCCCTGCGATGCCGTGAACGTGCTGGCCAGCGCGCCCGTCTGCAGCGCCCCGTGAACCGCTCCGGCGGCGCCGCCTTCGCTTTGCATTTCCACCACTGCCGGAACCGTGCCCCAGAGGTTTTTGCGTCCCTCGCTCGACCATTGGTCGGCGAGTTCGCCCATCGTCGAGGACGGCGTGATGGGATAAATTGCGCACACTTCGCTGCATCGGTGGGCAATGGTCGCCGCGGCTTCGTTTCCGTCGATGATGACGCTGTTGTTTTTCATGCCTCACTCCCGGATCGGGCCTCCGCCAGAGGGTTGTCCATGCCCATGTTCCGTCCCGGCGCGGCATAATTCCTCCAGTTCGCGGTTGCTCCGGAGACGCAATTTCCGCCGCATGTGGTTCGCGTGAGTGGCCACGGTTTTGACGTGGATCTGCAACTCCGCGGCAATATCGCCGAAGGTCATTCCGCGGCCGATCATTTCGAAAATCACCATCTCCCGGTCGCTCAACACACCGGTTCTTCCCCGCCATTCCGGATGACCGGTCTCGACCATCCCCTGAAGAATGCCCTGCATCGTGTCATCGGATACATACCGTTCGCCGCCAGCGACCCGGGCGAGGGCGGGGATCAGAAGATGTTGTTCGATCTCCGCGCTGGTCAGATACGCGCTGGCCCCGGCTCGCAATGCCCGCTGGGCGAGGGCGGGATGACGGGTCCGCGTGATCATGACGATGGCCGTGGCGGGGTGCTGTTGCCGCATCTGCTTGATCCGTTGCAATGGATCGATCGTATCATCGCGAATGTCCAGCACCACGATGCCGGCCGGCGATTGTGCGAGCAGATGACTTCCGGAGGTGAGCGAGCCGGTGACGATGGCGTGTCCGGCCAGGATCGTGCCGCGAATCTCCTCTTCCAGGGCACGCGTGCGGGCGCGATTATTGCCCAGAATGACCAGCGGTCCGGAAGGCGGTGTGGCAGATGCCTGCACTGGGCCGGCCGCAGGGTCGCTGACGTGCGCCATCTTCATGAGGAAAGTATGGGCGATTCAGTCCGCCGCCTCCATCGGGCCGGCGAGGTAAGAGCTCATCGGGGAAAGGATGAACAGATGCGGCAAGTTTCCTCTCGCGCTGGTCGCGCGCACTTTTGTACTCTCGCATGCCATGCATTCGAATCTGAAAGAGCGGGCCGAGAACGCCATGCCGGGAGGCGTCAACAGTCCGGTGCGGGCCTTCCGCTCCGTGGGTGGTGAGCCGATCTACGCGCAATCCGCCCGCGGCGCCGAACTCCATACCACCGACGGACGCACGCTGATCGATTATTGCATGTCGTTTGGTCCGATGATTCTCGGTCATGCCCACCCCGCGGTGGTCGAGGCGGTGCAGCAGGCGGTTGCCCGCGGCACCAGTTATGCCGTCACCACCGAGGCCGAAATCGAAATGGCCGAATTAATCCGCGAAGCAATTCCGTCGATGGAACGCGTGCGCCTGGTCAGTTCCGGCACCGAGGCGTGCATGACGGCGATCCGCCTTTCCCGGGGTTTTACCGGACGCGAAAAGGTCCTGAAGTTTAGCGGCTGTTACCATGGTCATGCCGATTGCATGCTCGTCAAGGCCGGCAGCGGGGTCGCGGGCATTGCCTCGGCCTCGTCGGCGGGCGTGCCGGCCGGTTGTGCCGCCAACACGCTGGTGGCCCGCTACAATCATCTGGAGGATGTCGATGCCGTCATCGCCGAGCATGGCCGCGATCTCGCCGCGATCGTGGTGGAGCCGGTGGCCGCGAATGTCGGTCTGATCCTGCCGGATCCTGGATTTCTCGAAGGATTGCGTTCACGCGCCGATGCCGTGGGCGCGCTGTTGATGTTTGATGAAGTCATCAACGGATTCCGCTTCACCTTCGGAGGTTACCAGAATGTGTGCGGCGTGAAGCCGGACATCACCTGCCTCGGCAAGATTATTGGCGGCGGTATGCCGGTGGGTGCCATCGGTGGACGTACCGATGTGATGGAGCACCTCGCTCCGCTCGGAGATGTCTACCAGGCCGGCACCCTGAGCGGAAATCCGGTTTCCGTCGCGGCCGGACTGGCCACGCTGCGCTGGTTGAAGAACCATCCTCCATACCCCGCGCTTGAACGCGACACCGCCGGCCTCGTGTCCGCCATCCGCCACGCTGCGGCGCGGCACGGGATTCCCGTGACGATTCCCGTGCTCGGCAGTATTTTTTCCGTATTCTTCGGCGCCGTGGCCGTGCGTGACTTCGACGATGTCATGCGCACGGAAAAGGACCGTTACGTGCGGGTATTTCATGAACTGATGAAGCACGGCGTCTACATGCCGCCATCGCCCTTCGAAGTCAGTTTCCTCTCGGTGGCTCATACCCCGGAACACCTCCAACGCACGATCGCGGCGTGGGAACATGCGATGGAGGCGTTACGTTGATGCGCGTGCAACTTCCCGTCGATGAAAAAACCGGCCTGCCGGATTTGAGCGAGAAGGGTCGCGATGTGCGCGGCGAGGTCATCCGTTCAAATCGCCGTCTTTTCATGCAGCTGCAAGCCTTCGGTGGATGCACCAGTCTCGCCCCGGTCATCGATGCCGTGCGTCAGCTCCGCGCGCCGCTCGCGGTATATGCCGATGCCAACGATCCCTACGGCCTCGCCGTGATGGGGGCCAGCGAGGACCCGGACTTTTTCGTCGGCCCATGGCGCGATTTGTATCATGCACCCGCCTTCGCCTCGCTTGATCCGAAGCCGGAGTACACCATGATGGGGCGCAGTTACTCGATTGGTTACGAGGGCGATCTCGACCATGTGCTGGTCAGCCGTCCGGTTCAGCGCCTGACCAATCCCGCGTGGCCATGGCATGTCTGGTATCCGTTGCGCCGCGCCGGTGCGTTTGAAAAACTGGCGGTCGAGGAACAACGCGAAATTCTGGGCGAACACGGACAGCTCGGCGCGTTGTTCAGCGCCGGCGATATGGGTTACGATATTCGCCTTGATTGCCGCGGCTTGGACAAGCACGACAACGATTTCGTCATCGGCCTTATTGGCAAGGAGCTCTTTCCGCTTTCCGCCATGGTCCAGGCCATGCGCAAGACGCGCCAGACCTCCGAGTTTCTGGAAAGTCTCGGCCCGTTCTTCATCGGCAAGGCGGTGTGGCAACAGGTTGTGGCGTGAACGATTCTTTTCTCAAGGCATGCCGGCGCGAACCGGTCGCGCGCGTTCCCGTCTGGCTGATGCGTCAGGCCGGGCGGTACATGCCCGAGTATCGCGCCATTCGCGAACGGCACAGCCTGCTCGCGATGATTCGTGATCCGTCGATTGCCGCTGAAGTCACCCTCCAACCGGTTCGCGCTTTTGGCGTCGATGCCGCCATCATCTTTTCCGACATCTTGCCGGTGCTCGAGGGCTTCGGTTTGCGGCTGAAGTTTGTCAGCGGGACCGGCCCGGTGATCGAGAATCCGCTGGCGCCCGCCGATGTGGCTCATTGGCCCGCCACCGCGGCCGCGGAAGCGACGAACTTCACCCTCGAGGCGATCCGGTTGGTGCGGCGCGAGCTTGACGCAAAAATCCCGCTGATCGGTTTTTGCGGTGCGCCTTTCACCCTCGCTTGCTACGCCATCGAAGGCGGATCATCGCGCGAATTCGAAAAAGCCCGGCGCTTCATGTACCATGAGCCCGTCGCCTGGCACGCCCTCATGCAACGCCTCGCCCGCGCGGCCGCCGACTACCTGCTCGGACAGATTGAGGCCGGAGCCCAAGCCGTGCAGGTGTTTGACAGTTGGGCGGGATTGCTTGGTCCCGATGATTACCGCGAATTCGTGCTGCCGTATTCGCGGTATGTGTTTGATGCGGTCAAGGTGAAGCATCCCGGCTTGCCGGCGATTCACTTCGGCACCGGAACATCCGGCATGCTCGCGGAGTTGCGTGAAGCCGGCGGATCCGTGATCGGTATCGACTGGCGCGTGGACGTGCTCGAGGCCTGGCAGCGACTGGGCGATGGCGTGGCCGTGCAGGGCAATCTTGATCCGGTGACGCTGCTTGGCGGACGCGACCTGATTGCTCGACGGGCTGGCGAACTTTTGCGCAAAGCCGGATCGCGGCGTGGATTTATTTTGAATCTTGGCCACGGTGTGTTGAAGCAGACCGATCCGGCCAACGTGAAATTTCTGGTCGACCTTGTCCATGAATATCGCGTCGAGGTTGCCAGCGAATGAGGCCGCGGAAACCCACGCCCGTGCCCCCGCGCCATGCCACATGCGCGCGCCGGCTTCCCGGACCGGAAACCTGCCCATGACCCGCCGGGTCGCCATCGTTGGAGCGGGTATTACCGGATTGGCCGCGGCCTATTATCTGGAAAAGCGCGCCCGCGAATCCGGTCGCCCGTTACAATGCACATTGATCGACGCCGCCGAACAACCGGGCGGAAAAATCGTCACCGGATACGAGCGTGATTTCGTCATCGAGGGCGGACCGGATTCGTTCGTGACCGACAAGCCTTGGGCGCTCCAGCTGTGTCATGACCTTGGTCTTGCCGGTCAACTCATTCCCAGCAATCCGCACCAGAGCAAAGTCTATGTGCTGCGGCGCAGCCGGTTGATTCCTTTTCCCGCCGGGTTTCGTCTGACCATTCCCACCCGGATGGTACCTTTTCTGTTTTCGCCCCTGATATCCGCGTCCGGCAAGATCCGCATGGCCATGGAATATTTCCTGCCGGCGCGACCAGCGGCCGGGGACGAAAGCGTGGAGCAGTTTATCGGCCGCCGGTTTGGTCGCGAGGCCGTCGAGCTTTTTGGTGGACCGCTGATGGCGGGCATTTACGTGAGCGATCCGGCAACGCTGAGCATGCGCAGCACGTTTCCACGTTTTCTCGAGATGGAGCAATCGCACGGCAGCCTCATTCGCGCCGCGCGCGCGATGAAGAAACAACCGCCGCCGCCACCCGCAGGCGGATTGCCGTCCGCCGGGCACGCGATATTCAACTCGCTCAAGGGCGGGATGTATCAGCTGGTCGAAGCATTACGGGAGCAGCTGCGGTCGGAGTGGATGTTGCGGACCAGGGTGCAAGGTTTGTCGCGCGCGGGCGGGGGATGGCGGCTCGATCTGGGTGGCGATGCGCTGACGGTGGACGATGTCGTCCTCACCTCGCCGGCGCATGTCACTGCCGGCTTGTTGTCGCCGCTGCATCCCGCACTTGGCCAGGCGTTGAGCGCCATCCGGTTTGTCAGCACGGCCACCGTTTCCCTGGCCTACCTTGCCGCGGATCTTCCCGGCGGACGGCCGCTCGATGGCTATGGTGTCGTCATCCCGCAATCCGAACAACGCCGGATCATTGCCTGCACGTGGACGTCGACCAAGTTCCGTCACCGCGCCCCGCCCGACACCGTGTTATTGAGGGCCTTTGTCGGTGGCTATCGCAACGAGTCACTTGCCGACATGGACGATGCGCCACTGGTCGAATTGGTGCGCGATGAATTTGCCGCGCTGTTCGGCATGGCGGCTGCGCCGGTGCTCACCCGTGTGTTTCGATGGCCCCGGGGCAATCCGCAATACGATGTCGGGCATCAAGAGCGCGTGGACCGGATCATGACGATGGCGTCGGAATGGCCGGGTCTTCATCTGGCCGGCAGTTCATATCATGGCGTCGGCATACCCGATTGCATCAAGAGCGCACAACGTGTGGTCGCGGCGACGGGCGTGTGAGTTGATGAACGCCGCGCGGAGTTGCCATGGTTATTGTGCGATGGCGCTTTCGATCATCTCGATCTGACGATCCAGGCCGGTAATCACGATGTCCTTCACCGGATGCATGCCGTGTATATTCTTGAGCCGCTTGAGTCGCTGCGCCGCCATGGACAAGCGGCCTTTTTCGAAATCCATCCGCGCATTAAATTCAAGCGCCTGCAACGCGGCGCGGGTGTCGTCCTCGTTAAAGTCGGCCAGATCCGGCCGGATCAAGGCGAGGTAATCATCATAGAGCCGGTAGGCCTGATCCGGCTGGCCCGTTGCCATGGCCGTGCGCGCGCGATTGAAATGGGGTTCGGGATAGTCGGGGGCAACACGGATGGCCTCGTCAAAGAAGGAATTCGCCATTCCGCGGTCATGCCGGTAGGTGGTGGCCAACTGGCCGGCGGTATCCAGGGTGCGGGGCAGACGTTTTGCCTGCAGCGCTTGGTGGACCAATTGTTCGGCATGCGCCGGGTCATTCCGGTTGATCTCATTCCACGCGGCTTCGTTGAGCGAGAAAGAGCGCCAGGCATCATATTGCACGATTCGTCCGGCCAGAATCGTCGCGCCCACGGCCAGCAGCACCACAAAGGTCGATGTACGCTTAACCCAGACCGGCGGCCGCCCGGCCATCGCCCCGATCGCGATCAGCGCCAGTGGAATGGCCGGCAAGCGGTAACGCGTGGTCGGAAAAAACGCCACATTCACCGCGAAAATCATCAACAGCAAGAGCATGATCAGCGGTTCGCGTTTGAGGCGGGGCAAACAGATAAACGCGACGAGCAAGATCGCCGCATTGATCACCGAGCCGGCAAAAATCACCGCGGGATGCATGAAGATGGATCCGTTGCGGGGCAGTTCGCGCAGCGAGAAAAACAGCAGTGCTTTCGTGGCCAGGCCTTCGGCAAACTTGAGCGGCTCCTCGCGGGCGAACCGCACGACATCGCCGACGAACAGTTCGCCGGTGGCGGCGACTTGGCCCGCATTTGCCCCGGCGGTGTCTTCGTGCCGCAAGGTGATTTTGTACCAGGTCCAACCGGGCAGGGTGTTGTAGGTGCGGGTCCAATCCTCGTTGTTGCCGACGTACAAGTTGATCGGTCCGTTATAGGACACGAGCACGAATCCCGCCTTCGCCGAGGCGTTGAGCGCGGCGATGGGACCCACCGTGACCAGCAATCCGCAGGCCAGCGACAGCAGCGGTCCACGTTTCATCTGCGTGGTAAACAGCAGGGCGAACGGAATGATGATGAAGTAGACATCAAAGATCACCAGCGCGCCGGCGAGTAGTCCGCGCAGCGGCCACCAGCTCGTGCGCGATCGCGGCAGGGCGAGATAGAGAATCCACAACATCAGAAAAATCACCCATGCCGGCTTGAGCAATTTGGTTTCATAATAAAGAATCGCGGGAACGATCGCGAAGAGGCCCGCCGCCAAGAGCCCGTGACGTCGTGCGTCATCGCCGAACACGTTGACGACGATCCGGTAGATCAGGATCGTGCTCGCAATACCGAGAAGCACTTGCAGAAAAACAAACGACTCCGGCGACGCGCCCGCGCCGAGCCAGGCCGCGAGCAGCATCATGTAGCCGGGCGGCTGCCAGAAGGGCAGCTTCAGTCCGCTCGCCGCAAAACCCGCGTCGACCCATCGCTGCGCGTCGGACAAATAGGTTTCTTCATCCACGCTCCACGCGAAAAAGAGCGGATCGGCCTGCGACTGGAGCAGTAGAAAGAGGCACCGCACGGCGAGGGCCAGAAAGGCGAGGCCGATTTCGTGGCGGTAGCGGTAAAAAAATGGATGTATAGCTTTTTTTATGGATGATTTCATGCTGCTTGTGGCGGTTCCTCACGGCGTCAGAAACAAGGCAGCAAGGGCGACACGTGCACTATACACCAAGTAGCCGAAAATGATTCGGTGATTTTCCATATTTCATCAATTCCTCGCTGGTCATGCTTGATGGCAGGCTTTATCTTCTTTCGCAAAGCGATGAATCCGGATCTTCTTCGTTCGTTGGATAAGTATGTGGGCTCAACCTGTTGCAGGCTTCTAAGCGTTTTTTCGAAAGCCGGATATTCAGCCACTGTGCCTTTGCCGGCGCCGCGAGATCTTGCCATCATCAAATTGACCGAGATGGGAAGCACTGTACTTGCTATTCCCGCATTGCGTGAATTGCGTCGAGCATGGCCGGATGCCAGATGGCATGTCGTCGTTTTTCGCAACAGTCGTTCCATCCTTGACCTTCTTCAGCTAACGCCGGCGGAAAATATTATCGAGCTGGACGACCGGTCCATTTCCCGGCTTCTGTTTTCCGCCTGGCGGGCTATGTTCCGGCTCCGCCGCATTCGCGCTTCCGTTTGTTTTGATTTTGATTTTTTCAGCCGGCTAACCGCGGTTTTTGCTTGGCTGACCTGTCGCGGTGCCCGCATCGGTTATCAGCCGTTTCATGCCGCCGCCCGGGAGCGTGGCCGTTTGCTGACTCACCGCGTCGTGTATTCGCCGACGCATCATGTGAGTATGTGCTATCTGGCACTTGTCCGAACGGCGATTTGCGCTTCCCCGGGCGAGCCGTTTTACCGGGGATCTCTCGATGATGCCGATGTCTCCTTGCCTCGCTATCAACCGCGAGAGGAGGATACGCAACTGATCCGGCAGTTATTGCGTGATCACGGAGTCGAGGATAATTCATCGCTTGTCCTGATGAACACCAATGCCTCCGAGTTGCTGCCGCTCCGGCGTTGGCCACGCGAACGATTTGAAGCGCTGATCCGCAAAATACTTGCTCACGATTCGCGCATCCGCGTGGCTCTCGTGGGCAGCGCGGCCGATGCGCCGGAGGCGCAGATCGTCCATGCCGCCGTGGCTGACGCGCGATTGATCAATCTGGCCGGTCGAACCACCTTGGCCGGGTTTCTCGCGTTGTGCGACCGGGCCAGCGCGATGGTCTGCAACGACGGGGGGCCCGCGCATTTTGCCGGTCTTGCGGATTTGCCATCGGTCGTTTTGTTTGGCCCGGAAAACCCGGCTCTGTATCGCCCGTTGACCGGTCCATGCCGCATTGTTTACCGGGCGCTGCCATGTTCTCCTTGCGTGCACGTGTTTAATGCCAAGAAAAGCGCCTGTCAGCGGGCCATATGCCTCGAGTCCATTACGGTTGATGAAGTTATGAAGGCCCTGCTTGAACTGCCGGCCCGCAAGGAATTACCCGCGGCATGAGTCTGATTGCCGGCATCAATGCATTGAATCATAATGCATCACTCACGCTCGTGCACAAGGGTCGCATCGTCTACGCCGCTGAGGAGGAACGGTTCAATCGCATCAAGTATAGCGATGACGTGCCCCGATTAGCGCTGGCGGACGGTTTGCGCACGATCGGCGCTCAAGCCGGCGATGTGGATGCAATCGGTTATTGCTGGGATTGGCGATGCGGCGTGGCTCCCCGCTTGCGGGCGATGGCGGCTCGCGCCTGGGATCCCGTTGCCCTTTATTATCTGGCCGGCCTGGATCGACGGGAGCGTCTCGGCGGGGTGCGTAAACTTCCCGTCACGCTTCATGCTTTGGGATTGCAACGGGCCGCGTTTCACGCCTTGCCCCATCACGAGTGTCACGCGGCATCCGCTTTTTTCGCCTCCCCCTTTGAGCGAGCCGCGGTGTTGAGCGTGGATGGCGTGGGCGAGTGGAGCACCGTATGGATGGGGGTAGGAACGGGCACTTCGCTATCGCCGCTTCCGCCGATCCATTTTCCGGACTCGCTCGGTCTGACGTATGACGCGATCACGCAATGGCTGGGATTCCACAAGCGTAACGATGCCGGTAAAGTCATGGGCTTGGCTGCGTACGGCGATCCGGCGCGTTATCGCGCCCTGTTCCGGGACTGGATTCGACTCGAGAAGGGCGGGCGATTCCGCATCAACCGGCGATTTATCACTTGGCATCGATGGTATGGCTACGGTCCGGCACCGCTCTATTCATCGCGTCTGGTGACAATGCTTGGTGCTGCCCGGTCCCCGGATCAGCCACTGCAGGATCAACACGCGGATGTCGCCGCTGCCTTGCAGGAGCGATTTGAGGAAGCCATGCTTCATGTGGCCCGCCACCTCGCATTATCTACCGGTTTGAAAGACCTCGCGCTAGCCGGCGGTTGCGCGTTGAACTGCCTGGCCAATACGAAAATCGTGGAAAAATCCGGTTTCAAAAACGTGTTCGTTTTTCCCGCCGCCACAGATGCCGGCGCGGGTGCCGGAGCAGCGATGGCTCTGGCCGCTCGCCTTGATCAAGTCCGAACCGGGCTCGACTCTGTTTCCCTGGGCCCTTGCATCACCGAAGCGGGTGCGGCCGCCGCGCTTGCGGACTGCGGTCATCCAATTGAAAGGCCAGTTGATTTGCCGGGGCGTGTGGCCGGTCTATTGGCGGGAGGTGCCGTTGTGGGGTGGGCGCAGGGGCGGATGGAATTCGGGCCGCGGGCCTTGGGTTGGCGCAGTGTATTGGCCGATCCGCGATCTATCGCCATGAAGGATCGCCTGAATGAACGAGTGAAGCATCGCGAATCCTTCCGTCCTTTTGCACCCGCCTGTCCAGTCGAGGTGGCTGGAGAATGGTTTGATGGGCCGATTCCGTCGTCTTGGATGTTGTTTGCCGCCAAAGTTCGCCCGGATAAACAACATCTTTTGGGCGCCGTCGCGCATGCCGATGGATCAGCCCGGTTGCAGACAGTTGATCGAAATGAAAACCTCTTGTTTCACCAGTTGCTTCATGCCTTCGGTTTAGCAACCGGAGTGCCTGTGCTCGTCAACACCTCGTTCAATGTGGCAGGGGAGCCCGTCGTTGCCACGGCGGAACACGCCGTCAGGTGTTTTCTCTCCACGGGTATCGACGTACTGGTTATCGGCCCTTACGTGTGCGTGAAGAGTCATGTATCGCCCTGATGCATGCGCCGGGCGCTTGTTACCGGATCACAGCAGGAAGCAAGCCGCCAGATCTCATGTTTTCATCCCGGAATGGCTGATTACTCTTGTATACTATTTGTTGGGCGATCAGCGCGGAGATCAGGGCGTTGTCCTTTTTGTCAGCCAGCGAAATCGCCTCTTCAATCGTTACGCGCGCATCGTCCATCAGGCCAGCCTCAGCCAGTGCCGCCGCGAACACGGCCAGCGCCGTCGGTTCTTCTTGTCGTGTGGCCCTGTTTGCCTGCTTCGCCAAGGCAACAGCCTCTTGTCCATTGCGCAAGCCATCATGTGGATGCGTAGCGCGAATCCATGCCAGCGCCCCAAGCCACTCCGCATTTTCCGGTTGGATGAGGATGCACCGGTATAAATAATCGACCGCTTCGTGGTAGCGGCCAGCCAGGCCGAGTTGCCGGGCCATCCGGTAATTCAGGTCACCATCAAACGAATTCACTTGCAGTGCCCGCGTGTAATACGGCAGCGCATCCGCGTTGCGGCCATCATGCTCCAAGGCCACGGCAAGATTGCGCAGCGCGTCGAAATAATAAGGGGATTGCTCCACCGCACGTTGAAAAACTTCGATCGCGCGATCGCCTTGTCCGGCCTCGGCAAAAAGTATGCCGAAATTATTGTGGAGGGACGCATGTTCAGGCATTTGTTCGATTGCTTGCGAATATAGACGCTCCAATTCTTTGCGGTCGCTTCTTCTGAGTGCCAGCTCGCCGAGGGCCTTCCAGATTTCGGCGCGGGGTTCAAGCGCTGATGATTTTTCCAGTGCTGCCTGCGCTTCCTTGTCGCGGTTTAATTTCATGAGGGCGACACCATAATTGTATTGCGCGTGCGCGAAGTCGGGCGCGAGTTCTACCGCGCGTGCCAGGTGTCCGGCGGCTTTTTCCACTTGATCAAGCCGGCCATACGCCAATCCGCGTGTGACATGCCAGCGCGCCTCTGATGGTTCATAGTCGGCATAATTCGGCCGCACCAACACAAAGATGATGGCGCCGGCGATCGCCCAACCGGCCAGTGATTTCCATCGGCGTTGCTCATACATCAGCAGTGCGCCCGGAACACCGGCGGAAAGCAGGAGAATCAAGAGCGGCAGCATGGCCGCGCGATAGCGTCCCGTGATGGTGAAGGGCACATACGATGCCGAAAGTATGAGCAGGGTCAGTAAAGGAACGATCACGGCATGGTTTCGCTGAAAATTCTTGCCGCTGCGAAACATCACCAGCATCAATGAGGTGATCGTTCCGGCCAGCAGCCATGAAAAACCGCCCGGTAACCAGCGCAAAAGCGGTGAAAACATCCGTTCGAATTCATCCTCGCGATCCACCGAGATTTCCCTGGGCCCGATCACCAGCAGCATTTTTTTCAGTGTTAGCGCGACCACGCGTTCCGGGTTTGCCCGCATGTAGGCAAGTGCTCGCCCGGTCCAAATCTCCGATGCTTCTGTATACGTTAATGATCTTCCGGTCTGATTCCCCAGCTCCCTCACCAAGCGTGGATGATCGAAGGAACTCCAATTGCGAATATCCGGCGCGATGCCAGTGTAGCCATCGGAAAGCGGATTGTTGGCCAAATAGAGATTTTGTCCGCCCACGGCGGTGACCGGTACCCACTCGCCGGAAACGGTGACGTTGCGGATAATCGCCGGTGATATGGCCAGAGCCGTGCACGCGATGAAGATCGATTGTGTGGAGATAATTTTGCGCAATTCGAGCCGTGACATCCAACCGGTGATGATGAACCACGCCGTCATGGCTGGGACGAGCAGCAACGCATTTGGCCGACCCAGTACCAACAGACCCAATAACATCCCGCTCACCGCATAGTGCGTGATGCGCTGGCGTTCCATAGCCGTTACGGTCACGGAAATCCACAGTAAGAGCAATGGTATGATCAGAACCGGCTCGACCAGTTGGGATTCGTAATATGGAAACGTCCAGTAGCTGACCATCAATGCACTGGCCAACAGGCCGGATACCGGGCCGAACCAGCGACCTGCGAGGATGCCGGCATAAGCGGCGCTTAGCAGGCCAAGTAAAAATTGGGCCACGCGCGGGCCATGCGTTTCATTCCCGGTTATTGCGTAAACCGCGGCGAGGAAATAAGGATACAGCGGCGGGCGAACGTATGGGTAACGCCTGATTTCCGGGTCGGTAACATCCGCAGGTGGGGTCCAGTCGCCCGTGGTTAGGGCGCGCGCCCAGTAATCGTGATACCGCGCATCAAGCATCGGCGATGCATAATCCGGGATCTTTTGCGCCTCAACAAAATAGGCAATGCGGATAACCGCGCCCAAACAAATTATAAACACCAGGCCTGCGAGGAAAAAGCGCGGAAAGGCAGGTTTAGCCTGCGCTGCGCTTTTTTTTTCGTATGGTGGCGGCATCACAAGCCTCGTAATCATAACCGGACAGGAAATCGAGCACACGGCTCAACCGGTAGAAGGCTATAATTCGTAAATATCGCAAAATCAAAGTAAAAATTGGCAAATGCCATACCCGGCCATCGAGTACGAGCTGAGTTCATTCATCAAGTAGTTGCCCATACCCGTGCCATGTTAGCCATGCCAAGATGGCAAAAAGGAGTGTTGATCCAGAAATTTGGTAAAACGTTTTATTAGGAATTTATTTATTTTGTGTAAATTTTTTTTGACTGTACCTAGGTAGATGGGTACGAATTTACATGCGTGCACATAGTGGTTTTCCCTATGTGCTTTGTAACCGGATTTTTTGAGGAATCAACCGTTCATGTTATCGGGAGTGAATATGAATACACAGCCAGCAGCAAACATCGCGATGCGCCACCGTTCGGATAGTTGTACGAATCAACAATTTTTCCAATCCTTGGAAAAGCTCGCGGCGAAAAGTTCCAATCATTGGAAACTTTTTCTTTCGGCGTTAATTCTATTCTCGATCTCGTTGGCCGACGTTGCGCAAGCGCAGTGGTTCCAAGTGCGTAACGCAGGTGGGAGCGCAACTCCGGGACATCCCGCGGGCACCATTTACGTGGGCGATTCGGGTTTAACATTCTCTTGCGACGCTTGGGGTACGTTAAACGGTGCGTGGGGCGGGGCTCAGGTTTACATTCATACCGGTTCAGACATACACAACGGAACTGCTGGAGCCGCTACAAGTTTCTCAAGCGGTGATGCAAAATCCAACACGTCTGGAAAGTTCACTTCGTCCGGAACCTGGTATTGGGGTATTCGGATGCAGTACAATACCGGCGGGACAATCGTCGGTTGGTACAACCGCAATAACTCGAATTGGGCAGATGCATGGGGTACCCCCACCTCCGATCTGACCGTCTCGGTCACTGCGATCCCTAATCCTTCAGGGCTATCTGCCGGTTCCGCCACCTCAAGCTCATTGACGCTGAACTGGACCAAGAATACGCCGGGCCACAATGTCATGATCGTTCGTAGCAGTGATGCTTCCTTCACGGCACCCAGCGCGAACACGTCCTACTCGGTTAGCGACACGATTGGCGGCGATACCGTCATCTACAATGGCAGCGGTACGAGCACCACGAGTTCCGGGCTTTCATCCTCAACCACCTATTATTACCGTTTTTACTCTGTAAACGGAAATTACTACTCCTCCGGCGCAGATGCCAACGGTACTACGTCGGCTGGAACATCCGCTCCCACAGTCACATCTCCAACGGGCGTTAGTGTGGAAACAACTACGGCTACACTTGGCGCCACTGTTTCGGCCGATGGTGGTGCAGCCATCTCCGATTACGGTATTGTCTGGGGCACCTCGGCTAATCCGACAACCTCGAACAACAAGATTCAAAAAGAAACAAGTGTAACGGCGCCAAATACGTTTACCGTTTCAGCGACCGGGCTTTCTGCAGGCACAACCATTCATTATCGTGGATATGCGGTAAACAGCGTGGGAACCTCCTATTCTACCGGTGGTACTATTCTTACCAAGCCCGCTGCCCCGACGGCTTCTGCAGCTAGCAGCCCTGGCCTGGGCGGTTTCACCGCGAACTGGTTTTCCTCGACTGGCGCCAGCGGCTACGCGCTCGATGTTGCACGCGACAGCGGATTCACCTCGCTGGTCGTTAACAACCAAAACGTCGGTAATGTGTCTTCTTACGCCGTATCCGGGTTGTCTGTCGGTGAGTACTACTATCGCGTCAGAGCTACGAATGCGACAGGAGCCAGCGCCAACTCTTCCACCATCAACGCCAAGACCACCACGGCCCAAACCCGCAATGCCGCGGGCGGAAGCCCGTCAGTCAGCCCAGGAACGATTTACGTGGGCGACTACGTGACCTTCACCATGGAATCCTGGGGAACAATCAACGGCAACTATGGCAAGGCTCGCCTTTGGACTTCTTCATCCTCCACGCTGACTGCCGGATCTGCCGGATCGTGGGGTGATTTTGTCAACACAGATACCAAAGCGGTGACCAGCCAGTTCACCACCGCTGCCGCTACCGTCTATTGGGGCGTCCAAATGGATTACTCCACGCCCTACGGCACCAATTTCTGGCATGTGCGTAACTCAAGCTCCTGGGCTGATATGTATTATGCCGGCACGAACGGCAATTTGACCTTGACGGTCAATGCCTTGTCTAATCCCTCCTCGGTGAATGCGGCCGCGAATGGGAGCACCCAGATCGATCTGTCCTGGACGAAGTGGGAAGGTCGAAATGTGATGATTGTGCGGTCCACCGACAACACCTTCACCGCGCCCACGCCCGGTCAAGGTTACTCGGTTAGTGGCACGATCGGTGGAGATACCGTTGTTTACAATGGTAGCGGAACGAGCTTCAGCGATACAGGACTGAGCGCCGGAAACACATACTATTACCGGCTCTATTCCGAAAACTGGAGCTATTATTCGTCCGGTGCATCAACGAATGCCACTCTGGCATCATCGCCCACCATCACGGTGTCCGCCGGCAGCATCGGGTTCGGTAGCCTCGTCAATGGCAGCACATCAAGCGCCTCCAATTACACAGTTTCCGGCTTGAACTTGACCGCGAACATCACCGTGACTCCTCCCTCGGGATTCGAGGTTTCCACCAGCAGCGGTTCAGGCTATGGATCATCGTTGGTGCTCACACAATCCGCCGGAACGGTTAATTCGACCACGATCTACGTCCGATTTGTTCCAAGCGGGGCGTCATCCTTCTCGGGCAACATCACACATACCAGCACAGATGCCTCGACCCAGAACAAAGCGGTTTCCGGAACCGGCTTGGCCCGTCCCGCCGGCAAGAATCCCACCACGGCTAATGCAACCACGGCATATGTGGGCGATACGGTTCAGTTGAACATCAATGCCTGGCAAACATGGAATAGCAATAATCGGTCCTACGCCACAGTATTTGGCCGCTATGACAATGCCAATCTGACCAGTAGTACGACGCAAGGTACCGGTCGCGATCCCGGCGCCTCGGCTGATGCCATGTATGCCAATGCACCTAAGTTTACCCAAGCTGGCACATTCTACTGGGCCATGCGCGTTTCATACGGCCCCGGTAATGATTTCTATTTTGACGCCTCACGCGCCGATTGGTCCGATCTTGCCAACTCCTTGCCGAGTTCGGCAACACTATCGATCACGGTTAGTGCATTGTCTGATCCAACATCGGCTTCGGCCACGGCTAATGGTCAAACCCAGATAGATTTGACGTGGAGCCGGTGGAATTCTCGTGAAGTTATGGTGGTCCGCTCTACGGATGCCTCTTTTACGGCGCCCTCCGGCGGCACATCGTATAGCGTCAGCGATACCATTGGCGGCGATACCGTAGTGTACCGTGGTGCCGCGACGAGCTTCAGCGACACCGGACTGACACCCGGTTCCACCTACTACTACAAGCTATATTCTGAAAATTACAGTTATTACTCGGCTGGTGCGTCAACCGACGCGACGACGGATGCGCCGGCTTCGCCCACAATTACGGTCGCTTCCGGAACGCTCGCGTTCGGTAGCAAGCCGATCACCAGCACCTCCTCAGCGCAATCTTACACGGTTGCGGGCAGCTCCCTGAGCGGGAACATCACCGTCACGGCACCCAGCGGGTATGAAGTCTCCGTTAGCAGTGGCTCGGGTTATGGATCCTCGCTGGTGCTGACCCAGTCGGCCGGTAGCGTGGATTCCACCACGATTTACGCCCGGTTCATTCCGTCGGCGGCACAGTCTTACAACGGAAACATCTCCCACGCCAGCAGCGGTGCCACCACCACGAATAAAGCGGTGACCGGAACTGGTCTGGCGCTTCCTGGCGGCAAGAACCACACCACCGCGTTCGCCACGACGGCGCTCGTGGGCGATTTAGTGACCTTAAACATCAATGCCTGGCAAACATGGAATGGCAACAACCGGTCATATGCCACGGTGTTTGGACGTTACGGCAATGCCAATTTGACATCCGGAACAGTTCAGGGCGCAGGACGTGACCCCGGTGCCGCTGCCGATGCCATGTATGCCGACGCCCCGCGGTTTACTCAAGCCGGCACGTTCTACTGGGCGATGCGCGTTTCGTACGGCTCAGGTAATGACTTCTGGTTTGATGCTTCCCGCGCCGATTGGTCAGATCTTGCCGTATCAGCGCCCAGTTCGGCTAGCCTATCGATCACGGTTTCGGCCTTGGAAGATCCGACCAGCATAACTGCGGCATTGGATGGATCAAGTCCCTCCAGTCAGATCAATTTGAACTGGAGCAAATGGAACAGCCGCGATGTCCTTATTGTTCGCTCCACCGATGATACCTTCACAGCCCCGACCGCCGGTCAGGCATACTCCGCCGGAAACGCTATCGGCAGCGATACCGTAGTCTACAAGGGCAGTGGCACGAGCTTCAACGATACCGGTCTTTCCGCGAGCTCGGTATACTACTACCGCCTCTACAGTGAGAACTGGAACTACTACTCCACCGGCACTACCACGGGAAGCTTGACCACCACCGGCAGTCCGCCGCCCACGCCGACCATTCAAGGACCAAGCGCAGTGGCCACGGATTCGTTCCGCGCTAATTGGAGCGTTTCCGCGGGTGCTGCTTCGTACCGGTTGGATGTATCTAGCTCCAGCGACTTCAGCAGCAATCTAGTCGGATACAACAACCTGACCGTCAATGGAACCTACCAAACCGTGTCCGGACTGACGCCAGGATCCACATACTACTATCGCGTTCGCGCGTACAATGCGAATGGCACAAGCTCGAGCTCGGCCTCAACCAATGCCACCACTGCGGCAACGGTTACGATATTGCCGGCATCGGCAAGCACCACAAGCGCCACCTACAATGTCACCAGCGGGTCTCAATATACCGAGTATTATAGCGATGACGGTGGAGATACCTGGCAAGAATCTACGACCTTCACCGCCAGCGGAAGCACGGCACAAATATCATTGAATGAAGGCGCAAGCTCCAATCGTATCTTCGTGATGAAGCCTTCCGGTGTATCGCCTTCGGTGGCGGATGTTGACGGTGCACAGGCGGTAATCACCCCGACTATCACCCCGGGTGTAGGCGCGTTAACGCTGATGTCGGCACCCTATGAATCCGATCGTGATTTGGGCGGAGATCTAGGGGCCCAACTTGCAGATGGTCTATCCACAGGTTCCGAGATTCTGGTCATGTCTTCGGGCAACAGCCCGTCTTGGTCGATCTTCGCCCTGCAGGCGAATGGAACATGGTCACGTACGCAGGGTTCAGCCAGCTCGGTGCTAGATCCGGGCCAAGCATTCTATCTGCGTAACAATGGCAGCGAGTCGGAAATCAGGTTCACCGGAACTGTAGATACCAGCGCCGACAAGACCGCTACGCTGTCCCAAGGATTCAACCTTATCAGTGTGTCTGAAGGCAAGTCCGTGAACGCAAGTTCCGCTTTTGAATCGGCCAGCCCGACAGGAGCGCCCAACGGTGACTTTAATCAAGCTGATCAAGTGGTTATCCAGAATGCCGATGGATCATGGCGCCGCCTGATGCGCCGTGCTGATGGCACCTGGTACGATACCGCCAATCCCACGGCCGGAAATACCACATTACAACTTGCACCGGGACAAGGATACTACTACATTCGACGGGCTAGTGGTACTCAGAGCCTGACCTACTAAGCAGTAAGGAACACGATTATGAAATTATCAACAAAGACAATAGGTACTTGGTTACTTTGTGGCTGGATGTCGGCCAACGCCGCTATCTTGACTACAGAAGATTTCACAACCGATCCGGGTAACGTGACGGACCGTGACGGAAACATGACCGTGGCACACAATGGTTCTGGTTACATGACCGGCACCTTTGCGAGTCAGGCATTCCCAAGTCCGGAAACCGATGCGTTCAACATCACCATTCCTGACTTTATGGGCGACTATTCCGGTAACGGATTGACCCAGATTGCCTTTGACTTCTTCGCTGTGAATGTAGTTCCCTCCGATCTGTTTATTCGTCTTATCGATGGATCAAACGTATTCAGTTATCAATTCACGACGTTAGCGCTCGGTGCAAATTCGTTTACGGTCGACCTCGTTTATTCGTTTGGATGGACCGGGCTTAACTCCGGAGCATTTGCGACGGCATTGACTTCCATCGATGCCATTGAAATTGAAATGACCCGCAGCGGAACCGGTGCTCAAGAATACCGGTTGGATAACCTCCAAACGCTGAATACGCCGCTTGGCGGTGGCGGTGGACCTTCGGCTGTTCCCGAACCGAACACCTTGAGCTTCATTGCTCTTGTGGTCGCTGGTGGACTCGCCTGGCGCCGGCGGCTCATGAGCCGGACTTTCGGCCATGCCTAGCCGAATTACAAGAATCCTTCTTGTCATTCTTTTCACAGCGGCGTTTGGTTGTTTGTCAACCAACGCCGCTTTTGTTTATACGGAGACATTTGCCTCCGGATCCAACGGGTGGCACTGGATCAGGCCTTCCGGATTATGGCAGTCGAGTATAAACGGCGGCTTTGCCAGTGTCACATCACGTCCTTTTTCCGGTTTCGTCGCACCTTTCCCAAACTGGGCCACGTTGTCGTCCACAAATACAGCGAACGTCTCAAGTGGAGCCTTCACCGGTAACTACAGAAACGCTGAGATAACGACGATTGGTTTCAAATATTGGGCCAGCAAGATTGTCTATAACACCCCGACCGACATTACCTCAAGGGTTGAGCTTCGCTGGGGAAACAGCTCGAATTACTACTATAAATTTTTTACACCCACCACCACCGGTACATGGTTGTCATTCCAGTCCGATTTGCGTTGCTACGCTTCAGGCGGGTGGACGGGGCCCGATCAAGGAGCGGCTTTTGACGGAACCATTCAAGATGTAAGGTTCGTCGAATTCAGGGTCTACGGACAAGAATCACTGGACTTTGGTGGTACGACCAATTCCTTTCGAATCGATGACATTTTTATCACCACACTGTCCAATTACACTTCGAGTGCATCAAATCAAACGATTACCTTCCCGTCCATTCCCGCTCAAACTACGACGAATGTCCTGAATTTGAGTGCCACCGCGTCCTCTGGTTTGCCGGTTTATTTCTCGGTGCTCAGTGGTCCTGCGGTAATCGGATGTTGCACCAGCGTCACGTTTACCGGGGCTGGGGTTGTATCCATCGTGGCTAACCAGAATGGCGACACCAACTACAATGCCGCCGCCAGTGTGACAAATACGTTCGTCGTCAACTCACTCAAGTCGCCAGCTACCGTAAACCTGGCCGGTTTGTCACAAGTCTACGATGGCTCTGTGCGCCTGGTCACGGCTACGACGGTACCCACGGGATTAACGGTGGCCATCACCTATAACGGAAGCGCCGCTCCGCCCGTTCATGCGGGAAGCTATGTGGTTACCGGTGAAGTGAATGACGCCACGTATGAGGGGTTCTCCACGGGGACCCTGGTGGTAGCGAAGGCGACGCCTGCAATCAACCTGATGAATCTATTCGCCACCTATGATGGATCGGCGAAATGTGTTTCGGCATCGACGGTGCCTACCAATCTGACGGTTCATCTGACCTATCAAGGACTGGCCGCTTGCCCCACCAATCCCGGCAGCTATACGGTCGTCGGCAGCGTCAATTCCAGCAACTATGCCGGCTCGGTCACCAACACACTGTTGATTTCCAAGCTCGGGGCAACCGTGCATCTGGCCGGACTCACCACCATATATAACGAAAGTAGTCAATGCGCGTCGGCCACAACCACGCCGACCGGGCTGGTCGTGAATCTCACCTACAATGGCCTGACCTCATGCCCGACCAATGCCGGCACATATACGGTGATCGGGCAGATCGATGATCCGATTTATGCCGGCTCCAGCACGGGAAGTTTGACCATTAACAAGGCAATTGGCAGCGTAAGTTTCTTGAACCTCACCAACACGTACACCGGAGATGCCTACTGCGCGCAAGCCTTGAGTTCTCCCCCCGGACGGCTGGTGAATATCACGTACGATGGCCTCGCCGGGTGTCCTGTAAATGCCGGCGACTATGTGGTCGTGGGCACGATCGACAACGCGAATTACGAAGGCGCGGGCACCAACATCATGACCATTCGCAAGGCCCCCCAAAGCGTGACTTTCAACGCATTGCCCGTATTTGTGTATGGCGATGCGCCCTATACGATGTCCGCTTCTTCGGACCGGGGGCTTCCGGTCAGTTTTTCATCATCGAACCCTGCCGTGGCTGCGGTCTCGGGAAGCACGCTTTCGATTTACGCTACCGGCGTCGTCGCGATCACGGCCGGTCAGTCTGGCACCACCAATTACGCGGCGGCAACCAACGTGGTTCGTATGGCGGTCGTAACCGACTTGGTGATTGAACTGGGCGCTCAATGGTCGGGTTCGAATATCCTCTTGGACATCATGGGCAACACCGGACGCGCTTATGTTGTCGAATACAACGTAGACCTCACCCAGACCAATTGGCCAACGCTCCTGTTCATCCCCAGTCTGCCATCATCCACCTACCAGGTTTCCGACCCCGCAACCAACGCCCTGCGTTATTACCGCCTCAAACGCTCTATCTGGTCTCCCTGAGGTTCAATCCGCCACGGCTCGGCGGGAGCCTCGCCCTCCCGGGGGCTGTAGACACCAGCTGCGACTGGCCCCCATGGGGAGGGCGAGGCTCCTGCCGAGCCGCGAGTATGTCGAGGAACGCGAAGGGGGCCGCGAAGGGACATAGAGATTAACGATGGAGAGCCAAATTCCCTGCGGTCTGGATTTTATAACGAGGCTCGATAACTAGCGCGAGTTCAGCGCCACGCCTACTTCACGGTTCCGATCTTGATATTCAAATCCTCGCGCCGTTCCAAACGGTCCTTGCGTCCGTCCTTGATCCAAAGAATCCGGTCGGAAGTGGCGAGCATCTTGTGATCGTGGGTGGCGGAAATAATCGTCACGCCCATTTCCTTGCTGAGCGAGCTCAAGAGCGCGATGATCTCCTCGCCGGTGTGCAGATCGAGATTACCGGTCGGTTCGTCGGCCAGCACGATCGCCGGCTCGTTGGCCAGCGCTCGGGCGATGGCCACCCGCTGTTGCTGGCCGCCGGACAATTCATCCGGCCGGTGGGTGAGCCGGTGACCCAGTCCGACCTTCTTCAAAATCTCCACCGCGCGCGCCGTGGCTTTTTCCTGCTCCCATCCGCCAAACACCAAAGGCATGGCCACGTTCTCGGTAGCGTTGTACGCCGGCAACAAATTGAATTGCTGAAAGACATAGCCGATGTGCTTGCCGCGGAAATAGGCGAGCTCGCGACTGCTCAACGAACTTAAACTGATCCCGGCCACCTTGATCGTGCCGGACGTCGGTTTGTCCAACGCTCCGATCATGTTGAACAGCGTGCTCTTGCCCGAGCCGGACGGACCCATGATCGACAAATACTCGCCGCGGTAAATGTCGAGGTCCACATCCCGCAAGGCATGGACCTTGATGTGACCAAGGTCGAAGACTTTGTTGACGCCGCGAATTTCGATGAGCGCTTCGCGCGGGTTCGGAGTTCGGAGTTCGGAGTTCGGGGAAGAGGGAGTGGAGAGGGTGGTGGTCATGGCTGGGCTAGGGTGTTCGGGGTTCGGAGTTCAGGGTTCAGAGTTCGGGGAAGAAAAGTTAGGAGGGTTTTGTTGGTTTAAAGATCTTTGGGTTCCAAGCATTCCGGGTCGGGTTCAGGGTAGCCGGTGAAGGGAAGAATTTCACCATAAGTGGACCGGTCTTCACACGCCATCGGCCAACGGCGTTCGCTGGCGGGAATATACTTTTCGAGAGAGCGCTCAAGGCCATTCAGCATACGAATGCATCGCTTGTAGGAAGACTTGAAGTAATCATATCTGGCTTGATCGATGTAGTTTCTACGCTTGGCTATAAAAAGGTGATGAATAGTCTCGCCGGTTTCACCGCGCGCGCGGTTGACGCCTTCAATTTTATTCCGGACGTGCCGGTCGTCATGCTTCTCGGCCAATTGTGAAGGGGAACTGTTGCTGGATCGGCGCACCTGGCTGCCGAGTTCGTACATTTCCGACTTCGGCCACGTGCTCGCACACTCGCAAGCTTCAATGTGTAAGTCGCAAAGCATCAGGTAAACCTGCAAATCCTCGATGTCACGGTATGTTTTCTCATTCATCGCACTTACCTCGCGTCCGTATGCTCATTCCCGAACCTCATCCAGCCTCGATCTCCCCGTGAGGGCACGGGGGTCTCCAAAAATCTCTTTCCTCCCGAACCCTGAACTCCGAACCCCGACCACTCTAAAAAGGTAACGGTAACGCCGCTTTGCTTAAAAACGTAATTCCCACGCCCACGGTGGTGATCAGGCCCATTCCGCAGGCAAAGCCGGCGCTGACCACCGGAATATACTGCCGCCATTTGAGGCCGAGACGTTTTTGAAAATAGTAACGGCCGAGCAGCGCACCGATGAACTGGGGCACCACCGAGTGCGGTGTGGTCTGCCCCAGGCCGCGGACCACGCCATAGGTCAACATGATGGGCGCGCCTACTATGCTCATGATGCCGAAAAGCAGGCCGCCAAAGGTGGTGCCGATGATGATGTACAACCAGTTGAATGCTTCCTCGAAAATTGAAAACTCGCCGAGCGTGGCCGTGAACATGATGCAGGCGTTCTCGGCATGCAGCTTCCACATTTCCTCGGCAAACGGATAAACCGCCGACGGCACGTCGTTCAAGCTCCAGATGAAATTCATGAAGAAGATCGAGCTGATGAGAATGATCGGGAACAGAGCGACCTGCGTCTTCCAGATGCTGGAGAAGCGGGTGCCGGTGAGCTCGCACTGCTTGTAAAACACGCACATCTGCCCGTAATTGGCGATGGGAATGGGCAGGAACCATACCGCCACCCCCTGATAGCCGCTCATGATCAGCGTGGCCTCGCGAATGAACGGCACCTCGACCACCTGACCGACCATGCCCTCAAGGCGAGCCGTAACGTAGCTGATGAGCGGCGTGTAGACAAATCCGAGAAAGAACAAAACCGCCATCACGCCGGGATGCCAGTCAATGAGCCAGCCCGAGACGATGATGTACGTGATAGTGACAAAGAAATACACGAGCACGACAAACCAGGTCTTGATGTCCCCGCGGTTCTTCGGCAATTCCTGCGCGAACGGGGCGCCGCCGGATGCGGTGGAGGGCTTTTCGCGGTTACGGAACGCGCGCACCACCTGGGCAATACCGCCGATAGCGACGGCCAGTGCGATGCCAATCTGGAAGCTGAAATAAAAATCGATGTTGTTTTTGTAGAGCGTGGTGATGGTGTTATCGCCGGTGGTCCATGATTTGAGCACACCGCCCGCCTCCAGCAGCGGATTCATGATCATGGTGGCGAGGAGTCCGATGACGCTGCCGACCATGGCGAAAAAGGGGAGCA
Source organism: uncultured Verrucomicrobiota bacterium (assembly GCA_964470065.1). Lineage (GTDB taxonomy): Bacteria > Verrucomicrobiota > Kiritimatiellia > CAIVKH01 > CAIVKH01 > CALMUP01. Next base: position 84,752 of record CAYYAR010000009.1, read on the forward strand.
CCATGCCGAAAATCAAGTTGCCAAGATCCCACGACATGCCCGTAGCCACCGCTTTCAGGTACTCGCCGGTGCGGGGCGTGAAATCCGAGAAGGGAATCTGGAAAATCTGTATGGGCGATCCGGTGAGCGCGCCGCTGAGGGTGGGGAGGAGCAAGTAGAGAGCGCCAAAGCCAAGGCCGAGCGCACCGCCGATCGAGAACACCCGCCAGCGCCATTTGTCCTCGCTGTTCTTGATGCTTTTTTCGTCGGCATCCTCGGCGAGGGCCATAATCCCTTGGGCGCCGATCGGGGCCATCGGGAAGGGGAGTTTTTCCACATCGCTGGCGACGCGGAAAAGACCGTACCCAAGCACCATGCTAGCCAGTTGTCCGAAGAACGTGCCGAAGATCACCATGCCGATGACCGGGAGCCAGTCCAGATGGAAGAACGTGCGCTCGGCGTAGGATGCGGACGAAGCCGGCGGGGCAAACCATGCCGGCAACTGGTCGGCGATGCCGTTGGCGATGGCGGCATCGCTCCGGACGAAGAACTGGTTCCAGAGAAGTCCGTTGAACGGCATGCCCATGGCCGCGCCGGCCATGAAGAAAAGCACGAATATCTCGGGCTTCTTGAGGGTTTTCTGGGCGCGCTTGGCCACCTCGATAAACAGAATCACGGTGACCCACTGCGAGGCCGAGCCGATGCTGTCGATACCGGCCAGCAGACCCATGTAAATGGCGCCGGGAACCATGAGCAAGGCGATGAAGATGGCGCCGAGCAGGGAGGTCCAGTTGAATCCATCCTCGAACGAGGACGGAACCTCCATCACCTGCCGGAACTCCTCCAGCTCTTTATCAATCTTTACGGCCATGTTTTTTCTTTATGAACTGCCGCGGTCACCGACCGCGGCTACAGATTTGTTTCAATTTCCAATTTAATATCGTCTCCCCCTGCGCGGGCGAGGGGGGCTCCAACTATATTCTTTCCTGCAACCTTCAACCTTTAACCGTGTTGTTCATCGCGACCAACGTCTCCTGCCGGTACTCCTCCATGGTCTCCCGCGGCAGGGAACGCCACAATAAAAACTGCGTGCGCAGGTCGTCAAACAATTGCTTGTTCAGCCGGACCCAGTCTTCGGGCTGGCCGGATTTGCGGGTCAGGCGGATCTTCACTTCGTCGATGCCCTTGATTTCGCTGGGGGCGCTGCGCAGTTCAAAATCCTGGGTGACGCCCAAATCAAAGGGAGCCAAGGCCAGACTGGAGGTAAGCCCGAGGCTGCCGTCCTCGTAATTGACCAAGCGGGGGTTCCGGGCCATGAACGATCCAAGTCCGGTATCGCTGAAATTGTTGAAATGCTCGCGCAGGAAGCTGACCACCCCGGTGAGGTCATACTCGGAGACCGTGAATGGAAACACAATGTCGTACACATCATCTTTCGGCTTGGGCGGACGCCACGAACGAAGCAGGCCCGGATTGGCGCTCTTCGAGGCCTTGACCGCCGGATAGATCGCCGAGATGAGCACGGTGGCCATGACGATGAGGATCGTTACTATGGCATTCGTGGAGGAGTAGTTCATTTCCGGCACCTGCAGGAGTCCGTAGGCGGCGAGCACGGTAAGCATCTTCATCGTTCCCTGCGCGATCAGATATCCACCCATCCCACCGATCACCGAATAGACCAGCGCTTCGGAAAAGAAAAGACTCGCGACATGCGGCGGGGCCAGTCCCAGCGCGCTGAAAGTGTAAATTTCCTTCTCGCGATCGGCGACCGAGCCGAGCATTGTGCCGAAAATGACCAGCCCGCCGAGCAGGATGGGAAAGAGCAAGTCGCCAACACCGCTGGCTGCGACCACCGTGCCTTGGATGTGGCGATAGACGCCATCCAGCCGCGTGGCCAGCACCGGTCGTTTGTCGAGCATGCGGGCGAGATCCTCGGCCATCACCGAAGCCTTCTGCGCATCCGCCGTGTAGAACGTCACCACCGTGGGCTTGCCGCCGGCGCGGAGGGTGTTGCGATCGGATGTGATCACGACCGAGTCGGTCGGCAGATTGGGCCAGGTGCCCTGATCGGTGAGCATGTCCTCCGGCGTTTGCTCGGTAGCGGCCTGCGTGCCCTCCATCTGGGCGTAATCGACGGGAATGATACTGGAATTGTCCATGTCGCGCATGGCGCCGAAGGCGGACGCGCTGATCAGCGGACCGACGATCAACCGCTGACCCTTCACGATGACTTCGGCGCCGGGTCCGACCTTGAGCAGTTCCGCCACAGCCTCGGTCATGAACACATGGGTGTGAATCATTGCGGCGTTGGTGATGCCGAGCAACTGCACGAAATCGGCGCGGTAGTTCAATTCATTTTCGGGTATGCCCAGCATGCCTTTGACCATGACGGGATTGCTTCCGTCGGCATGGGCAGCCACGAAATCCGGGTCACCCTTGAACTCCGGGCACAGCCAGTAACGCACCGCCATGCTCGAGTCCTTTTCCCAGCGCCCCTTGAGCAATTCCACGAATTCCGGGTTGTAGGTTCCCCAGTTCGGCTGGTGGAGCAGCACGCCGGTGTAGCCGGGGGAGGGCGAGGTGAAAAACTTGATGATGCCGCGCTGGGTATCAAAGGAGGCAAAGCACAAAATTGTGAATGTGAGCAGGCAAATGGTGATGGCGGTGAGGGCGGTGCGCAACGGACGCCGGCGCATGGTGGAAATGCCCATGCTCATGGCGGCCATCACGGTGTTGAAGCGGGAAATGTCGGAAGCATGGACCGTCGAGGTCATGCCCTGCATGGCTTTCAGCTCGACCTCGAACTTTTGCATGATGATGAAGATCACCAGGGCCGATAGCGAGACCACGGCAAAACCGAGAAAAATGATGATCGGCGTCTGGGCGATGGCAAATGCGGGATGCGACACATAGAGCAGCATGAATGTGGCGATGAAGAAGGCAACAAACCATGACACCTGTTTATAAATAAGGGTGGAGCCGATGAGCAACCGCTCGAGAGCGAACGCGAACGGAATACAAAGTGCGAGCAATACCAGCACGGCGGTGACGAGATCGTCCATGCTGGTGCGGATCATTTCATAAATCGGCATGGAAGCCAGCAACCCCGATGCGGCGAGCGCCTCGGCCCGCACCGGTTGGTCGGTGGTGTCTGCCTCATCCAGCAGATCGCGCACGCGTCCGTGCAATTCCTCGAGCGAGCTGTTGAGGATGTCCTTGGCGCGCAAGAGGGCGAGCCTCGATTCGTTCAAGCGCCAGAGGTCCCACGCACCCATCGACGCTGTCGGGATGGTCAGCCAGTTATCGGCGAGCGATATTCCCGCACCGAGCGAATCGCGCCAGGTGACTTCGCCGGTCATGCCGCCGTTGTTGAGGGCAATCACGGAATTCGGTTCGAACATTTTTACCGCATCCACTTTGTCCTCGGCATAGATCACGGCCAGGCCATCGGCGGTTTCGGCGTACGCGCGCTCGGAACTGTCGGCGGAAAGCCGGCCGTTGCCGCGGGCATCGAGGAAGATGGTGTCGTTCGGCCACATGCGCGGAGGCAGCATCATGGTGGCGCCCCGCACGCGAATCAGATTCATGCGCTTGGCGATGTTCTCGCGGGATTTGCGGTCGGAAACCTGGATGACCCGGCCGTGTTCATCGAACAGTGCGGCGAATCCGACCGGTTGCGGCGTCGAGTCTTCGCGGGGGAGGGCTCCGATCGCATAGCTGCCATTCTGATCCGACATGACCACGTCAAACTGATCGAAGCCCGGCGCCTTGACGGGATTTCCATAAGGCCAGTAACCCTTGTTCCATGGCGCGTTGCGGGTGACTTGAATGACCACGTCCGGCAGGCGTTGATTGGGAATCGAGCTGCCGCTATGGCGCCCCATCACCAGCGCGCCGGCCGCTTCGCTGGCGCGGAAACGCGGATGAATATACTGGTAATCGGCGGCGATCACCCGGCGGAGCGACAATCCGCGCTGGTCGGCCACGGCATCCACGGTCGATAGCGAACCATCTTCGTTGCCCACGGCGGTGAGCACGCGGGCTATCTCGTCGATTTTGGCTTGCACCTGAGGAAGGTTGATCTGGTCAATCGTGTCGGAGGGTGTTCCCTCGCGCGAAAGTGTTTCGTGCATGGTGCCGAGCACGATATTGTAAATGCCGTAGCGCCCGGCGACCTCGCCGCTGTGGATGAGCGCGGGAGCCGCCCAGAGCAGGCGCGGCTGGGTAAGCGAACCATCGACCGAGGCTGGCTCGAACAAGGTGGCCGGGTTAGGCGAGGCCGCCATGGTGTTATAGGCGCGGAGAAAACTTTGTTGCACGCGACCGTAGAGGCCGGGTTCGTCGAAATTTACCGAGCGGATTTCCGAATCGCCGCCGATGACGACGCCCCAGCGCGGTGATGTGTCGCCCAGGATCAACGAGGCGTGCAACGCGATCCAACTGTCGCCCATCAAGCCGGCCAACTGCGCGGAGGTTTTGAGCATCTGCTCGTCGCGAACAAGCTCCTGGCGACGCGCGTCGATCTCCTCGCGCACCGCGGCGATGACCGCATCCACCTTCTCCTGTTGCCGGGCGAGATCCTCGAAACTCTGTGCATTCAGGCGATTGAGGGCGCGGCGGACATCGTTCCAGGCGTCGAATTCACCCTTGGTGGATTCGATACGTATCTCCAGTGCACGGGCGGCATCCCCGTCGAGTTCGCCGCGTTTGGTGCCGAGGTCCAGTTGCTCGCGCAGCAAAACGAGCTGGCCGCGAACGTCGAGCGACTCGTCACGCGCGCGGTCGCGCAGGCGCCGCAGCAGTTGGCGTCCGGTTTCGCCGGACTGGTTCCGCAGCGGATCCGGCCGGGCGATGACCTCGGCCATTTGCTGAAGGAAAGCCGCTTCATCGCGGGTGGACTGGAGGCGGGCAGCCGTGGTCGCATCGGTTTCTTTCTGTTCAAGCGCCCAGTAAAACGCCACCGCTCCGCCGTGTGAACGCGCCTGGTTGTCGACAAACAGAAAGACGATGTTCCGGCGCGGCCGGTCCTTTTTCAACTTTTCGGCGAGCTGAAGCAGACCGGCACAATTCACGGCATTGCGGGCGGCCGGCGTGAGCGCGGGGAACTCGCCGAAGGAGTCGAGCGGCGCGGCGAGCACAATGACTTCCTCACGACCGAGCTCAAAGGTGGGTTCGGTGCCCTTGAGGAAGCCGATTACGTTGCGCCCGGTTGCGCGCGCCCACGTCACACGGCTTTGAATGGTGACCGTCCCCACGCTGGACAAATCCTCGCGCAGCCCCTTGTAGTAGAATCGCGGAAGGTTGCCGTTGGCGCGGGCGTAGTGGTGATGGTCGGCGTGGGCGTCACCATTTTCGACAAAGATGATGGCCTTGGCGCCAAGGCGGAACGCTTTGAGCCATTGCATGCCGGCGTTGTAATCCATGAGCACGATGCGATCGCGGATGCGCGCGCGATTGAGTTGGTCATCGCTACCATCGCCGACATCCACCATTTCGCCGGTGAGTCCTTCCGGCGGGGTGGTCGGTGGAATAATTCCGTTCGGGCGCGCGGGGATCAGCTCGAGGCGAGTGCCGCCGGGCAGAATCACTTCGCACTGTACCGTCTCGTTCCGGACCACGGGAAATTCCTGCACGATGACTTCGTCGAGCCCGATTTCGCGGAGGCGTTTTTCGATATGGTCGGCGGCGGCTTTGAGTTCCGGCGTGCCGGAGAGGCGGTGCGGATACTGGAGGAGGGCCTCCGCATCCGCAAGGAATTGGCCGGCGCGGACGGGGCCTGAGGCGAAAAAGAGTAGCGCGATCAGCATGGTAACGCATAGGCGCGAAGATGCGACGCCGGTCTTTGTAGTCCGGAGTCCAAACTCCCGGCGAGCCGCGGAGAGTAAATGGAAACATGCTCTCCGCACATCAATTGTAAAACCTGAAATCATGATGAAACCTTGCCTACTCGATACTCGCCAACTGCACTTCCACCTCGTCGCGGCGGGCGATGCGCTCGATCGCGCCGTCGCGAATCCACATCAGACGATCGCACATATTCATCATCCGGTGATCATGCGTGGCGCAGATGATCGTGACCCCGCGCTCGCGATTCAATTTCTGTAGAATAATGAGAATTTCATCGCCGGTCCGGTGGTCGAGGTTGGCGGTGGGTTCGTCGCACAACAAAATGCTCGGCTGGTTGGCGAGGGCGCGGGCGATGGCCACGCGTTGCTGCTGACCGCCGGACATCTCGATCGGACGGTGAAACCAGCGTTCCTTCAACCCGACCAATTCGAGCAGTTGCATGCCGCGCTTGCGGGCCTCGTCGGGTGTGACGCCGCCGAAGGCCATCGGGGTGGTGACATTTTCCAGCGCCGTCATGTACTGGATCAGATTGTAGGACTGGAAAATATAGCCGATCTTGCGGCAACGGAGAAACGCGAGTTCCTCGGCGGTAAGCTGCGCGACATCGACCTCGTCAATGAATACGCGTCCCTCGGACGGACTGTCGAGCGCGCCGATCATGTTGAAGAACGTGCTCTTGCCGGAACCGGATGGGCCCATCACGGAAATGAACTCGCCGGTGTAAATTTCCACATCGACGCCCCGCAAGGCGTGTGTCAACTCCGCGCCCCGGCGGTAGATTTTCTTCATGCCGACGGAGCGGATGATGACGCGGCGACTGCTGTTGTTTTGTTGGTCGATGGAAGCGCTCATTCGATTCGCATGGCCTCCATGGGCGCCAACCGGGCCGCGCGCAGGGATGGATAAACGGCGGAGATGGCCGCGAGGAGAATCCCCACGCCGACGGAAAGTAAACTGGCCCACCACAACGAGGCGAGGGGAATCGACTCGAGCAGCAAACTCTTGAACATGCCGAGCATGCGCAACAACGAGATGATAAGGCCGAGCAGGGAGCCGATCACGCCACCGACAAAGCCGAGGATCGAGGCCTCGATGAGAAAGACGGTCATGATAAATCCGTCGAGGGCGCCAAGGCATTTGAGCGTGGCAATTTCGCGGAAGCGCTCGGTGACCGACATCAACATCGCGTTGGCAATACCGACCGCACAGACCAGCATCGATACCAGCGCCAGCCAGGTCATGCGCTGACCGATGCCCATCAATCCGCCACTGGTGCCGGCGGTGGCAAGTTCGGCCTGCTTGAGCAGAAACGCGTTGGCGCGCTCATCGGCGAGTTGATCGACGCGCCTGGCATCCCACGACCCGACATTGAAACCTTCCTCCGTGAGCAAGGCGAGAAACCATGCGGCATTTTCCGCATCCTTGATCATTTCCCACACCATCGACGGTGTGACATCGCCGGGCATGACATCGCGGCGGGCCGCGACGGCCTGACGGACGGGTGCGCTGTTGATGGCGGCCTCGATGAGCGCCTTGTCGGCGACGTCGCCGACCTGTGCTGTCAACATGGCGGCTTCCCCGTCCGGGAGCGAAAAGCCGGCGCGGCGGATCACCTCGCCAAACGATCCGCCGGCATCGCGCAGCGCTTCCATCAGCGAGCGGTCGCCGAGCGAGAGCTGGATCATGGTGATGGCGGATGTCTGGCCGGCGCGGATGCGCTCAAGGATCGACTTGAGCGAATTCCAACGCGTCAGGAAAGCGCTGAAGGATTCCTCATCACTTGCGAAACGCACCGTCTTCATGTCGTTCAGGCGCGCAAAGAAACTGGCGCGGGCAGAGGGATCCTGCAACCGGTCGAAAATAACGGTGGATTCGGCGCTGCCCACGAGCACGCGGCGGCGGCCGTAATCGAGCTCATCAAAAAAGGCCAGATAACGCTGTGCTTCGCGGCATAGCCCGGGCAACTCCGCCATATCGGCCGCGGCGAGCCCGCCGAGCTGTTTGAGGTTATCGCGCCCGGCTTCGTCGAGATCCTGCGCGGCGGCGGTGGCGATGATTTCGCCGGCGGTTTGCGGGACGGACAGGCGGGCGATCCAGCGGTCGATCCGGCGCATGTTTTCAATCCGCTCCCGGGCGGTCTCGGCCACGGTTTTCTTGATCAGGCTTTCCGCAAGGATGTTCATCAAGAATGCCATGGCCACGCTGATCACCGCCACCGTGACGGCGGCACGGAACAGGCGGTACTTCACCCCGGACAGGGCGATCCCGAGAACCCGGCGAAAGCTCAAAATCGGTTGTGGTTGGACGTCGATGTTCTTCATGGCATCAGCCCGGCATGACGAGGAACGGTTTCGGCATTTCGCCGCCGGTGACGGTGTAATAGATCAGGCTGACCACCATCGGCAACAAGCCGCCGAGCATTTCGCCGGCAATGAGTCCGAACATGAGGGGCTTGAGCTTCTGGTAGATCGCGGCCCCGCCGTATTTGGTGACGCCGGCTTTGATAAACCACCCGATGAGAAACGATTGGGCGAAGGCATTGCCGGCGTAGGTGGACCAGACAAGAAACATGACCGGATGAAGGGGCCAGTTGACGAAGCGGAGGCGAAGCGCCGAAAACAACAAAACCAATCCGGCGGAAATGAAGAAGGTGACAATGGCCTGGGTGTTCGGCGAGGCGGCGGCGAAGCGGGCGAGACCGCTGGCATCCCCGGCGGTCTCGAGTTGTCCTTGCGCATCAAGCCGTTGCATGATGCCGATGACATCATTGAATGGCACTTTGCTTTGCTGGACCTGCCAGGCGGAGACATCCACGCCGCGGTCGTACTGAAAGTACAAGGTCACCGGAATACCGACGGCAAGGCCGACGAGCAGGGCGATGACGATGGCGACAGCCGTCTTGCCGGTTTTCTCGCCGCAATCGTCCGCAAGTTTGAGCGCGTTGGTGACGTAGGGCATCAGTGCCTCGCGCGTGTCATAGAAAAGAATGAGGCAGAACATAAATAGGACGAGCATCACTTGCGGCCCGAGGGCATGCGCCCCGAAGATCGCCCAGAGAATGGTGGCCGGCGTGCCGGTCGTGACAATAAAGAACAAGCCGGTTTCGGCGAGCAGCCGGCTCATGACCAGATAAATCGCCACGCAACCAATCCCGAAGAGCAGGGCGATCGTCCAGTCCAGTTCGGCGACGATCGCCGTGTACGCGACAAATAGCGCCATCGCGACAAGAAAGATGCGTGCGCCTCCGACCGCGGATGATTCTACTTTTTCTTGCCCGCGTCCACCGAGAGCGCGCTTGAACACGTTCAGATAGTAGTAGCGCCCGGTATAGATCATCACGGCCAACATGGCGAAGTAGGCGCCCATGATCATCATGCTCTCGCGCGTCAGACCGAACGGCCAGCCTCCCTGCCAGCCGGTGGCGCCGATGCCGTAGGTGGCCAGGCTACCGGCCACGAAGATCCAGAGAAACGGTCCGAGCCCGAGCGATAGCGACACATCCTTGGGAAGAAAATAGGCCACCGCGATGACGGTAAAGTAGAGCGTGAAAAATCCGCCCAGCAGATTCTCGCCGCCACCCTTGGCAAACGTATCGGACAATTCAGCCAGTGAGCTGTAGTCGACGCCCAGCGGAATTTTCCCCAGCATGTAATCCGGAAACCAGGTGTTGGCGTAATTGTATCCGTGAATCAACAGCACCGCGCCGAGGCCGATCCAGAAAATCCGGTTGGAAAAAACGGGGCTCCGCTCGCCGTTTTCCCCGGGAAAGAGTGATTTGGTAAAGTTGACGATCGGGTAGGGAAGATGTTCATGGTTCGCCCACTGCCGGTGCACCACGGTGGACAAGCCGATCATGGCGATCCACAGGCTCAGGATAATGGGAATCCAGAAGATCATCGGGCCGGACCAAGCCGACCACGGAACATCCGCGATCGAAATCGATTCATCCCCTTCGCCGAGGCCACGGGTAAATCCGCTCAACACGGTTTCCTCATCCTCGCTCACATCGGCCAGCATACCCCCGGGCACCAGATCCATGACGCCCTGCTTTTGCCAGCCCGGTTCGGTTTTCTCGAAACGGTGCGGCATCACCAGCGACGGGGTAAACAGCCGGAGCAAATTGGAGCCGGGAATCGCGCAGGAGGCCAGCACCATGGCCAGAATGACCGCCAGTTCGCCGGGGCGAAGGGCCAACGTACGGTTTATGCGGGAGAGAACCGGGTAAATGAAGGCAAGAAACAGCACCAAAAAGCCATAGACCGAAAGCGGCATGAAATTGCCGACAAACATGGTCTGGCGCATGATCCAGTCATTAAAATAAGTGTAGGAACAGACAAAGGCGACGCCGATGAGTCCCAGAATAACAGCACGCAAGGTCAAGAAATTCTCCGTTTATACAGTCACGGCCAGGGCTCCCCGGCGCACGAGCTCTTTCAGGTAATTGGTAGCAGAAACCCGGCTTTCGTGGAACGTTAATTTGTGTTTGGCGGCGAACTTGTCGACCACTTGTTCGACCGTGGCGTGGCCATCGCACCACGCCCACAAGTCCGCCCCGACCGGATCGAGCACGAGCGCGCGCCGGGCGGGTGGCCGCACCACCCACGACACCGGCGGCACCAGCCATGCAGGGCGCTTGGTCGGAATCTGCAGCGTCAGTGTGGTGTGCGTGGCATCCCATGCTTCTTCCACTTTCAGATTGTGGTGCAGGGTGGTATCCAGCATGTCTTTCCAGCTGCGCCTGGTTGTTGTGGTCTCTTGCGGAATCATCGGGCGGGGGAATATGCCTGTTTTGGGGCCGGGGAGCAAGTCGCGATGGCTGCGCTTCGCCGGCCGCCGGTCGCGGTCCCGGTTTTACGGTTGGTTCACGCCGGTAAACCCGCTATAAAGCCCCCCATGGTGAAATTGTGAATGTGCCGGTACAACTTGGTTCGCGTTCGTACGAGATCGTCATCGAACCCGGATCGCTGAAAAAATTGCCCGCGCTGATGGCCGGATGCGGGGTCGCCGCGAAAAAGGGTCTTATGATTACCGACGAGCGCGTGGGGGCGTTGCATGCCCGCGCAACCGGATTGGACTATCCCGTGGCTACCGTGCCGGCCGGCGAGGAAAGCAAATCGCCGGCGCAGTTGCTCCGCATGTATGACGAAGCCCTTCGCGCCGGCCTCGACCGCAAATCCGTCATCGTGGCGCTTGGTGGCGGGGTCGTGGGTGATCTGGCCGGTTATGTCGCGGCCTCGTATTTGCGCGGCGTGAAGTTTGTGCAGGCGCCGACCACGTTGCTCGCGATGGTCGATAGCGCCGTCGGCGGTAAAACCGGCATCAATTTGCCGCAGGGAAAAAATCTGGTCGGCGCTTTTCACCAGCCGTCGCTTGTCGTGTGCGATCTCCAGGTGTTGCAAACACTTCCGCCGCGGGAGTTGCGGGCCGGCCTGGCCGAAGTCATCAAGTACGGCATCATCTACGACGCGGCTTTTTTTGACTACATCGAGGCAAACCTCGCGAAGGCGCTGGCGCTGGAGTCGGACGTCATGGCGCGCCTGGTCGCTCGCAGTTGTGAAATCAAGGCGGAGGTGGTTTCGCAGGATGAAACGGAAACCGGTTTGCGCGCGATTCTGAATTTCGGCCATACGCTGGGTCATGCCATCGAGGCGGTGGCGGGATACGGGAAGTATCTGCATGGTGAGGCTATTGCGATCGGCATGGTCTTCGCGGCGCGGTTGTCCGGACTGCCGGTAGACCAACTTGACCGGATTGAGAAATTGTTTGTGCGCGCCGGGTTGCCGGTCAAAGCCCCGGAATTAACGTGGCCCGATCTACGTCGCGCGATGAGTGTCGACAAAAAGTCCGAGTCCGGCCTGCCCAAGTTCGTCCTCGCCCGGGAAATCGGCCGCGTCGAGTACGGCATCGCCGTCGACGAATCAACCCTCGCCAAAACGTGGTGATGGAAAACGTCTAAACTGCGAAAAAGGCCGCACACTCGAACTAGACTGGGGGGCGGCGTTCTGTTGCCGCCGCAAACGTGGCTGGGTGGAAACCTTCAACCCGCAACCGCACCTGACTTCAACAATGGGACACCCTGACGTACAAGCATACGCCTACGGTAATCTGCTTGCGGAGAATCCGGGTGTTGATGCTTTCTTTATCTATCCGCCGTCGGCGGCG
>CAYYAR010000010.1:0-92926 GCA_964470065.1 uncultured Verrucomicrobiota bacterium
CGATGCGGCCGGATGCCGCGAGCCATCACCTGCGCCAACGGACGATGCCACAGATTAACTGGTCGCCAAACAAATCCACAGAGCATCAGACAACCCAAATGAACCCGATCAGAACTCAACTCTTGCAATTCAATGACTTGCAATAGCAGGCGATTGACATGTTGAACTCAAGAGCATGCGTTGGCTAAAAACCAATTTGTATATTCGGCCCGGCTGAATTACATTTTTGTCGCATGAACAAAATTGTCACCGCCCTCGCCCAAATCAATCCCACCGTGGGGGCGCTGGAAAGCAACGCCGATTTGATCCTCGCCAAAGCCGGCGAGGCCGCAGCCGCCGGCGCGCAGCTCGTAGTTTTTCCCGAGCTGGCGCTCAGCGGATATCCGCCCGAGGACCTGGTGTTGAAGCCTCACTTCATCGCGGATGTGCAGACGCAACTTCACCGGATCGCTGCGTCACTGCCGCCCGGCTTGGTCGCGCTGATTGGCGCGCCGCTCGCCGCATCCCGGGGCACCTGCAACGCCGCGGCTATTCTCCAGGACGGCCACATCCGGCACATCTATGCCAAAATGTGCCTGCCGAATTACGGCGTTTTCGATGAAGTGCGTGTGTTCACCGCCGGGGCCGAGCCGGTCGTGCTCGAAGTGAACGGACTCCGCCTCGGCCTCCATATTTGCGAGGATTCCTGGTCGGTCAATTTTCCATCCGTCCGCCAACTGGTCGATGCCAACCTCGACGCCCTCATCAATTTATCCGCATCGCCCTATCATCGCGGCAAGGACGCTCACCGCCGCGCCACCCTCGCCGCCACCGCGAAACAACTCGGCGCGCCCCTGCTCTACTGCAATCTCGTCGGCGCGCAGGACGAACTGATTTTCGACGGCCGCAGCATGGTCATACCGCCCGATGGCCACCCCATCACCCGCGCCGCCGCCTTCAACGAGGACATGCTCTATGTCGAAGTCACACCCTCCGGCCGCCCCGCGCCAGCAAGTTCCAATGATTGGAAAATCGTACCGCTGCATGTTCCAATCATGGGAACTTTTTCCGCGGCCGCCGCGACCGATAATGCATCGCCCAATCCTGCATCGGACGACTTGACCGACGTCTATGCCGCGCTCTCGCTCGGCCTTGCTGATTATGTAAATAAAAACGGCTTCTCCCGCGTGGTCGTGGCCATCAGTGGCGGGATCGATTCCGCGCTGGTCGCCGCGATCGCCGTCGATGCCCTGGGCGCCGGGCGCGTGGTCGGCGTGACCATGCCCTCGCGCTATTCGTCCGCCGAAACTCGTCACGATGCCGCGGATATTGCCAAGCGCCTCGGCATCGAATTTCATGATGTGCCCATCCGCGCCATCCATGATCTGTATCTCGGCGAGCTTGCACCCTTGTGGAGCGGTCGTGCCCCTGACACCACCGAGGAAAATCTGCAGGCCCGCATCCGCGGCAACATCATCATGGCCCTCTCCAATAAATTCGGCTGGCTCGTCGTCACCACCGGCAACAAGAGCGAAATGGCCACCGGATACTGCACACTCTACGGTGATATGGCCGGCGGCTTCGCGCTGATCAAGGATGTGCCGAAGACGCTTGTTTTCGCATTGTGCCGCTGGCGCAATGCCCAATCCGCCGGTCAGCCGCCGATACCCGAGTCGATCATCGCGCGCCCGCCCTCCGCGGAGCTGCGGGATAACCAAAAGGATCAAGATTCGCTTCCGCCCTACGAAATACTCGACGGCCTCATCGAGCGCTACGTCGAAAAGGACTGGAGCGCCGAACAGATGATCGCCGGCGGATTTGATGCCGCCACCGTCACGCGGGTCATCCAACTCATCGACGGCAACGAGTACAAGCGACGTCAGGGTCCGCCCGGCATCAAGATTACGCCCAAGGCCTTCGGGCGCGATCGCCGCCTGCCCATCACCAACCTTTACCACGAACGAGTGAAACCAACGCGAAAGCGCAATCCATGAACGAAAAAAATAAACTCCGCGAGGCCACCCTGGATCTGCTTCCCGCCGGCGGCGAAAGCAAACGGCAAATGCTTGAGCTCACCCTGCTCTACCAGGTGAGCTGCCTGCTCGATCAGAGCCTCGACATGCGCGAAGTAGTCACCCCGGTGCTTGAGTCCATGGCCGGGAGCATGGACCTTCAGCACGGCACCATCACGCTGCTCAACCGCAAGACCGGCGACATCGCCATCGAAGCCGCCCACGGCCTCTCTCCACAGCAAACCCGGCGAGGCCGCTACAAACTCGGCGAAGGCGTCACCGGACAAGTCATCCTCACCGGCGAACCCATGATCGTGCCGCGCAAGAGCGAATCGCCGCTGATCGTCGACAAGACCAAGCGCGGCAAGCGCGATGACACCTCCTTCATCTGCGTGCCGATCAAGGTCGGCCAGGAAGTCGTGGGCGCGCTGAGCGCGGAGACGCAATTTAATCCCGACCGCGAGCTCAAACGCGATGCCCGGCTTCTGACCATCGTCGCCTCGATGATTGCCCAGGCCGTCAAACTGCGCCGCGTTGCGCAGGAGGAGAAGGAGAAGCTCGAGCAGGAGAACGAGCGCCTGCGTCAGGAATTGCGCGAACGTTTTCGCCCCTCCAACATCATCGGCAACAGCCACGAGATGCGTTTTGTGTACGATCAAATCGCCCAGGTCTGCAAGAGCAACACCACCGCCTTGATCCTCGGCGAGTCCGGCACCGGCAAAGAACTGGTCGCGCATGCGATTCACTACAATAGCGACCGCGCCGACAAACCATTCGTGCGCGCCCACTGCGCCGCGTTGCCGGAGAGCATCATCGAGAGCGAGTTGTTCGGTCACATGAAAGGATCTTTCACCGGCGCCACGACCGACCGCAAGGGTCGATTCGAGCTCGCTCATGGCGGCACGCTGTTTCTCGACGAGGTGGGCGATATTCCGATGGCCATGCAGGTCAAGTTGTTGCGCGTCTTGCAGGAGCGGGAGTTTGAGCGCGTCGGCGGCACCGAAACCATCAAGGTCAACGTCCGCCTCATCGCCGCCACCAACCGCGACCTGCAGCAGATGGTGGCCGATGGAAAGTTCCGCGAAGATTTGTACTACCGCCTGCACGTGTTTCCGATCTACGTCCCGCCGCTGCGCAAGCGAAAGGCGGACATCGTGCTTCTCGCGGATCATTTCCTCGGTAAATATTCCAAGGACAACAACAAGATGGTGCGCCGCCTTTCCAGCGCGGTGATCGACATGCTGATGAGCTATCACTGGCCCGGCAACGTGCGCGAATTGGAAAATTGCATCGAGCGGGCCGTGCTGGTGGCCGAGGGTGACGTCATTCATCCGTATCACCTTCCCCCCACCCTGCAGACCGCCGAGACCAGCGGCGGCGCGTCGGCGCGGGGAAGTCTGAAAGAACTGGTCGACACCTACGAGCGCGACATCATTGTCGACGCGCTGAAAACCGCCCGCGGCAACATGGCATCGGCGGCCCGGATTCTCGGCACAACGCAGCGGATTTTCGGTTACAAGGTGCACAAGTATACCATCGACCCTAAAAAGTACGCGGCGTGAACATCGTCCGGGTGGACCAGCAACTCGTCGCCGCGCCGCTCGGGGATGTCGCTGCGGCAGTACATCGCGCGCTCGATGAACTGGGAATCAACCCGCCCCGCGGCGAGATAGCCCTCACTGCGGGAAGCCGCGGCATCGATCGCATCGTGGAAATCACGCGGGCGGCCGGGGATTGGTTGCGGGCGCGCGGGGCCGCGCCGTTTTTGATTCCGGCGATGGGCTCGCACAATGGCGCCACTGGCGAAGGACAGCGTCGTATGCTCGAAAACCTCGGCTTTACGCCGGACGCCACCGGCATGGAAATCCGTGCGAGCATGGAGTGCGTAAAAATCGGAGAGGTGGAAACCGGCGATGTGTGGATGGATCGCCATGCCTTCGAGAGCGCCGGCGTGCTCGTCATCAATCGCATAAAACTACACACCGCCTTTTCCGGTCCGGTGCAAAGCGGCCTCACCAAAATGATGGTCGTGGGCATGGGCAAGATTCGCTCCGCGGCGACCTTTCACGCTGCGCGGCCGGATCGCATGCCGCGCATACTCGAAGAGATGGGCGGAATAATTGCCGGAAGCGGTAAGATTTTCGCCGGACTGGGGATTCTCGAAGACGGTTACGATCGCGCCGCCGAGATTCACGCCCTGGCGGGCGCGGCGATCGTGGCACGGGAACCGGAATTACTTGTGCGGCACCGGCATTATTTTCCTTCGCTGCCGTGCGATGAACTCAATGTGCTTGTCGTCAGCGAAATCGGCAAAAATTTCAGCGGCACCGGCATGGACACCAACGTCATCGGCCGGCGCGGCATGCGCGGACACGAGGATCTCACGCGGCCGCGGATCGGGCATATCGCCGCGCTGGGCTTGAGTAAACAAACGCAGGGCAATGCGCTCGGCGTCGGCCTCGCCGATTTTATCACGCGCCGGTTGCGCGAGGCCATCGACGAGGAAAAAACGTTCATCAATGCCTTCACCACCGGCGAGATGCAGCGCATGGCCATCCCCGCCACTTTCGCCACCGACGAGGAACTCATCCGCAGTCTGGAGGCCAAATTCGGCGGCCATCGCTGGATGTTTATTCCCAACACATTGCATCTGGAAAAGCTGTATGTCAGCGAGGATCTCGCCGCCGAACTCCGTCACCATCCACGCTGCCGCGTCGCGGCGGAGGTGGAGGAGTTGAGGTTCAGCGGGGGGCGGACCAACACGATTTAGAAGATGTTCATCGACGACGTGGTCGACAAATCCACACAGTCGCAAGCACTGACCGAGCGCGCACAGAGACGGGGCTGCGCAATCACTCAGCGTGCTTTGTATAATAATTAGCCGCTACTCTTGGCGCGAGGGTCCCCAGCCGCATGTCCCAGTTGTTCGTCAATCAATACTATTAACAAACCGGTACTCGGTCCACGCGCTGTCGCCTTCAGGAAAGATCGCACTGTTCGCCACATCCGGGCCTTCCAGCGTTACCACATTCCCCGCGAAGTAGAGCACATTCCGCAAATCCGATCCGTGATTATCCAACTCTGTGATCGAAGGCATTCTCCCCGGGGTAGCGCTACCATTCTCCCGGGCGGATGCTTCGTCCATGAGCACAGCGGCGCGGGCAAGACTGGTGATGTATATTTTGCTATTCAAACCGGCAAGGTACATATAGCTGGCATTCCCATAACTGCTGAAGGACAAAACATCGTTATTCTTTTTGACCTCAACCCTGTTGTTCGGGCCCTCGTTTCGATCACTGGGGCACACCCAGACCGAAAGATCCTTCAAATGACCGGATGCATGCATGGCGCGAGCAATACCGGTCACACCGGAGCGCGGCGGCGTAAATTGATTTGGCAAATATGCGTTTGCGCCACTACCCGTGTAAGGACTTGAATACCAGCGTTGACCATTCCACACCGTATTCGAGGACAAGGGAAACCATCCATTGTGATCCGAAGCAAAATTGATCATGGCCGCGCCGATCTGTTTGAGATTACTGCGGCATGCCGTTCGACGCCCTTTCTCGATGGAGTTGCCGACGACCGGAACAAGTATGGCCGCCAGGATGGCTATGATGGCAACGACAACCAGCAATTCGATCAGGGTGAAGCCAAATAAACGCTTTTGTATTGTCATAGCTACGCCCTATTCATTACGGGGATTTTCAAAGAAAACCCGCCAATTAAGCCCGCCTGCCGCATCTTTGCTGTCCCAGATTTGCGGCGCCGTTGGTTGATTGTTGAACACGAAATTGATTCCTGTACGAGCGTTGGTAGGTGTAGCTATGGTCACTTCCCAGATGTTGGTCTCGCCCGCCTTTAAGGACATTGGATAATTTTGCGCACCCGTCCAGTTGGCTCCGTATCCGGCATGAAGATTAACATTGGTAGCCGCGGCCAGAACTCCACCATTGGCGTTATAGGTAATGGTTAAATTGTCACCGGGGTTCAGGGCAAGTGGGACCCATTCAGCGCGCACAAAACCGCGTGAAATGTAGTTATTGTCTCCCCCCTCCCAGTCGCCAGCCGTCGTTCTGGTCTTGAATTGCGTGATGACTGGATCAGTTCCGGCAACGGCCAAATCAAAATACCACCATCCGTTCGTTTCAAACGTGGAGGGTAACGCCGCTCCCCAGCCGAGGAAACTTCCGGTTACACCTATATTTCTTGCACCGGCAGTAAAACGGCTGTGTTGATTGTAGAAATACCTGACCACACCTCCCGTGGAAGGCAACACGTTGGGCTGCCAGTACCAGTCTTTTTGATCCTGAGGGTTACCCGAGAATGCCATGTAGTGTTCGGGGTTAACCGCACCGGAAACAAGCGCTCTCCACACATTCGGCGTTGCGGTAGTACTGGCGCGATGACCAAAGTCCATCCATCCATGATTCAAGTTGGTGGAAATACGCACGCCATGAGACAAATCCGTTCCTTCAAATGTCACCACCGTCTGACTGTTTGAAAATGACAAACCGAACATCGTCGGTGAATTGGAAGGCGGAGGCACGGGAAGATTTTCATTCGACCATACATGTGTGTTCAAGGTTACCGTGGTATCACTGGGCCCGAGATAATACCCGAGATTTCCACCCTCCGGACTCAACAACGGCTGTCCACTTTTGGTCAGAACGGCGAATTTGTAGTCGAAACTGCGGGGACTCCGGTCATCGAGCCAAAGCCCGTACGAAATACCAAAATAAGGCGGAAGCAATCCATCCACCCCACCTACCAGGGACTCACCTGCACCGTCCAGGCCTGTCGTGGTGAATGGCCAATCAATGGTAAAAATTCCATCGCCCGGTATATCATCACCATTCGTTCCATCATCATACATCTCAATACCGCCCTGATCCCACCCGACCTGATCTACCGTCGGCGTAACCGCCGGGTAATCGCTCAAACCGGTAAGTCCGGCGTACCCGGAGTAGGCGATATTAAATCCACGCAGCGGATCGGTTCCCAGCAAGATCACCCTGTCTATAGCGTCGATATTACGGCCGTTAAGATCGAGGGAAAACTTCACGGTGGCATTTTGCCGCACGCCGGGATCCCCGCGCCTTGGATCAATCTCCAATTCATAGTAGTTCGTGGTCGATCCATTATCCCGTAACGGCGCGGCGGCGGCACCGAGATAATCGGTCACCACGAGCGTCGATCCGTCCAGCGGCAAGTTCAGCTCACGCGCGGCCTCGGTATAGTCATTCAGGCGGACGGCCTCGTAGTTGTTCGTTCCATCAATCATCGCGGAATATTTGTAGCGAATTTTTTGAGCGGTGCCGGGAGGAAAGACCACGTCGCGGTAAACTTGCGTGGAATTCAGACTGCTCAAGAGTGCATTGGTGAATGGAGGATAACCCCACCCCAAGGGCGCAGCGTTGCCATTGACATGAAACGCGGTGGTCGCTCGCGGACTGGAACTTGGGTGCCCCATGCCAAAGTTTTTGTTCAGAACAAATCTAACCGTGACGGAAGTTTCGATACCCGAAGAAGCCGGATTTAGGTACAGAACAGATACTTTGCTATTCGTCGCGAGATCCTGAATACCGTTCGCCTCTACTTTAATGAGCGTACCGGCAGCGGGCAAATCATCGCTGAGCGTCATCAGCACCGCGTCATTGCCGATCATGATGATTTCATTGGGCGGGGCGGCACCAATCAGCCAATTAACGACATTCGTCGCACTATCGGAAATCACCGGTTCATTAAAGGTGGCATACAACTGGCGTTTGCCCTGTACACCACTAACCGCCGATAAGAAGGGGGCGTTTACATCGCCAACACCGAGATCCGGAAGACCATCATTATCGGCGTCAATTACCACGTCGATGTAATCGGTCGTCGTCCATAATCCACTGGCCAAAACCGCGCCGGGACTTACTTGATTGGGAATAATTCCGTCTGAACTGTAACTCGACCCAGGATCGTTATTATGAAGCACGGCAAACAAACGGATGGTCGCTCCGGTCGGAACCGAATGCCCGGGGGCAATAACACCATAATAATCGTTCGTATACAGCACCGACCAGGGAATTCGCGCTTCTGTGCCCTTCAGCGGATCCTCAAGGTCATTAGCGAGCACCACCATATCCGTGGGAGTTCCGAGCGGATTGACTCCATTGCCGGCATCAAATAAACGATCGATGTTGTTGGTGGATGGACTATCAATTCCGTTGTAACGGATACGCATGATGTTGTTGAACAGACCTTCTGATGCGATCTGATAGTCGAGTCCAAAATCGGGCGATGCACCGGCTACCCACCCAACGTCGTTGTAGGCAATGAAGGGCTCTGCATTGTTTGACCAGTTGGTCGTAGTTGTTGCACCCGTCCCTGCCCCGGGATCCGCATCCAGCATGATTGTCAGCTTATCGCCCACCTCCCAACCCTGCAGAGCGAAGTAAATGTATTCAGCATCCCACGTCACGAAAAGATTGGTAATGACATTTCCGACGCCAAAATCGGTATTTGTTTGCGGGTTGGTCCCTCTGAGTTCGCCCGCATCGTATTCCAGCGGACGCCCATCAAGCATGATCGTATTAGGCGGGGCGGCCAATACATGCCCGAGAATTCCAAATTGAAACAATGCCAAAAATGACCGGGTGAATGTATTCATCCATAATCTCCCCATTTTTTCTACATACTAACCATAAACAAAAATTTAATAAACCTAACTTTTACACATTTCTAGCGATAATCATGTCCTATCCGGCACACCTCGGTAAAAAACGATCGGGCATTTTGCGCTCCCGCGCATTTTGACGTTTACAACCGGGCGAAAAACTTCCGACTTTATCGACATGTCCTGCTTCTTACGCCTGTGTTTGCTTGTTGCGCTACTGACGGCCTCAGCTTGTGATCGTTATTCAACCAAAACGCAGGAAGTTTCCGCTCGCATCGAGTCCGTCCGCCCCCACGACCCCGGGGCCTATACGCAGGGACTTCTTTACAAGGATGGGCGGCTGTGGGAAAGCACCGGGCTGTATGGTCAGTCGACCGTGCGGGAGGTGGATACGGCTCGTGGCGAGGTTCTTCGACGACAAGCGCTTCCGGATGAATTTTTCGGCGAGGGTTTGGCCTGGCACGGCGACGAACTATGGGTGTTGACCTGGCGAGAGCAGACCACCCTCGTGATGAATCCCGTCACCCTCGAAACCATCCGCACCCATCGCTACCCAGGCGAAGGCTGGGGGTTGACCAGCGACGGCGCCCACCTCATCATGAGCGATGGCACCAGCACTTTGCGTTTCATGCGACCGTCAGATTTTTCGGAAGAAAAACGGATCACGGTGACCGAAAACGGAAAATTACTCAGCAACCTGAACGAGCTGGAATTCACGCCGCATGGCATTTTCGCGAACGTCTACATGACCGAACGTATTGTGCTAATCGATCCGGCGAATGGACGCGTCACCGCCTCACTCGATTTGTCCGCCCTCCGCGATCAACTCCCGCGCCCTCACCGCGCCGAAGTCCTCAACGGTATCGCGTGGGATGACACCCGCCATCGCCTTTTCGTCACCGGAAAGCTGTGGCCCAGTGTGTTTGAGCTGAGCCTGGAGAAATAAACGCGAATTCGCGTTCGGGACAATGGCCACCCGGTCTTCGCGACCGGCCACAAACCTAGTCCTTCGTATCAATATCCAACGGCGCATGCAGATGGCTCGCCGCGTCCTTGGTCGCCATTATTTTGACAATACACCAGGCCAGCAGGCCAGTCATCCCTCCCACGCCCAGCAACATCATGATCCATCCGGTTGTCGTCATGACAGACCCTCCTCCCGGTCCCATTTCCGATTAGCCCGCGCCACCACAAAGGCAAAGAAGCTGATCACGGCCAGAATAAGCAGCACGGAGAGTAGCACCACGGGCGGGCCATCGCCGGGCGGATGGACTATGGCCTGCAACCGGTCCGGCAGTTGCTGCACACACCAGACCGCGAAGATAGTGATCAGAAAGGCGGGCGAGACGTACTTGATCATGCCGCGAAATAAACGGGGTATCCGCATGGCCGCCCCGCGTTCGAGTTCTTCAAATCCTTTGTCGATGCCCAACCACCAGCCGAAAATGACGGTTTGCACGGTGGCAAAGATGAAAATAAAGAAGTTGGCCATCCAGAAATCGATGGTGTCGAGGGCAAGAAAGTCCTTGGAGAAATAAACCACAAACAAGCAACCGGCAAGGGTGATGAATCCAAGCAGGGTGACCGACGGCTTGCGACTCAATCCAAGGCCCTCTTCGAGCAGGGCAATAGCCGGCTGCAACATGGAAATCGAACTGGTCACCGCGGCCAAAAACAGGAGCAGAAAGAAAAGAAATCCGAAAAACGAACCGGCCGGCATTAAATTAAACACGTTCGGCAAGGTAATGAAACCCATGCCGAATGTGCCGGGAGGATCCTGCACCACGGCCGGACCCAGAAACACAAACGCCGCGGGGATGGCGATCATGCCGCCAAGCACGACCTCGGCAAAGCCGTTGCCGGCCACCGCGGTCATGGAAGACAGCGCCACATCATCATCTTTCTTGAGATAACTGGCGTAGGTCAGAATAAGACCAAAACCGAGCGAAAGACTGAAAAAGATTTGTCCGGTCGCCGCCAACCATATCTCCGAACGGCCGAGCGTGTCCCACAAGCTCGCCCCGTCCTTGACCGGGTTCCACATGTATCCCAACCCATTGATTACGTTTTGCTCCGGATACAAGGCATGAGCCGGCAAGGTTAGCACCCGGACCAGCACGATCAGCGCACACATCACCAGCAAAGGCATCGCCACATTGCAGAACATCTCGATTCCCCGGTGAATACCCCGGTAGATCAGGAAGAAATTGATGAGGAAACAGATGCCGAGAAAAACAAACATACGGCCGGCCGCACTTCCGAAAACTTGTCCGTCCGCGGAGGCGCCGGTGATGGCCAGAAAGTGACTGGTAATGGCGGCGGAGTCCGGCCCGATGTCCCGAAATGTTCCGACCAGATAATCCCACGCATAGGCCAGACACCACGCCTCGACAAAGACGTAATACATATAAATCATCACCGGCATGACCGTGCCCAACATGCCGAGATAACTGCCGGCGCGTCGCCCGGTCACGGCGCGGAAAATGCCCGGCGAGGAATTGTGTCCGCAAGCACCACCATAACGTCCCAGCCCCCACTCCAACCAGGCCAGCGGCAACCCGATGACCAGGAAGGCCACGAGGTAGGGAATCATGAACGCGCCGCCACCGTATTCGGCCGCCTGACCGGGAAAACGCAGAAAATTGCCGAGTCCGACGGCACTGCCGGTGACGGCAAGAATCACACCGACCCGCGTTCCCCAACTCTCCCTGGTACCTTGATTAGCCATGCGCCACTACCTCCAACCTTTGCAAGGTAGATAGGTCTTCGAATGAATGTGGTCAAGTAGATTGAGCCCGCAGCCGGGACGAGCCGGCCAGCCGGGCATGGCTGGAGACCAGCATACTTTGAACAGATCACGAATGTTTCCACCCGGGAACTTCGGTTGGCTCCGCCGGCGTGGATCTGCTAATCTGTCTTCATGAATCCACAGGATCAGCGCGACAATCGCCGGGCAATGAGAATCTCCGTGGCCGCAGGCGTTTTGATGCTGATCATGAAATTTGGCGCCTATTTCTGGACCGGCTCCAGCGCCATCTTGAGCGATGCCACCGAATCCATCGTGCACATTATTGCCGTGATTTTTGCCGCCTACAGCCTTTGGCTTGCGGCCAAACCGGCGGATGCCCAGCATCCTTACGGTCATGCCAAGGTCAGCTTTTTCTCCGCCGGCGCGGAGGGCATGCTGATTCTGGTGGCCGCCGGCGCCATTATCTTCACCGCGATCAACGACTGGATCAGTGGTTTGTCCCTGCGCAACCTCGACTCCGGCATCGCCATCACGGCACTGGCCGCCCTCATCAACGCCGGCCTGGGCTGGTATCTCGTTCATACCGGACGCAAGAATCAATCGATCATTCTCGAAGCCAACGGGCAACACGTACTCACGGATTCGTGGACGAGTTTCGGCGTGGTGGCGGGCTTGCTGCTGGCGTGGATGACTGGATGGCTTTTCCTTGATCCGATTTGCGCGATTCTGGTGGCGCTAAATATCGTCTACTCGGGCACACACTTGATCAAGCGAAGCGTGGGCGGGTTGATGGATGCGGCCGATCCCGGCATTCAGGAAAAATTAAAGGGTGTGCTTGATCGCGAATGCGCGGAACACCGGATCGATTACCATTACCTGCGCCATCACTTTAACGGCTTTGCCTACGAGGTCGATGTGCACCTGATTTTTCCCGACGCCATGCCGATCCGGCAGGCGCACCGGATTGCCACCGGCATTGAGAACAGTATCCGTCAATCGCTCGCCGCCTCCGCGCACATCATCACGCATCTGGAGCCGAAGGACGACCACGAGCAAATTCATAGCGACGGGCCGCACGAATTGACTTCCTGAACGGCGCGACAGCATCAGTCGATGATGGCAATCTGGCTGGCGGAATCGATTTCGATGTTCGGGTTGTTTTTGTAGAAATAGACCCGCCCCGTGACTTCCACGGTTTTGCCTTTGAGTCCGGACAGGGTGCTGACCCCCAACCCCTGCTCCACGCTCTTGCGGTTGAACTGCTGGATGATCGCCGCCGCATTGCCCTCGCCGTTCGACGGAAAATTCAGGTAGGTCAGTGCGTGGTTTTGGATCGTGCCCACTTCCTCGACGCGCCCGCGCATGATCACGATGCGCCCGGCCTCCCGCCGCAGCGCCTGGAAATTCATGGCATCAATCACCGGATTCACACGACCGGCCAACGACGGGTCGTCGATAACCTTGATTTGGGCGGGTTGATTCAGCGGCAATTCGGGACGCTCCCGGTGCACCGCCACCACGCCCGCCAATTCGACATCACGCCCGACCAGCCCGTCGAGATTCTCGCCGAATGCCTCGATGAATTTTTCGATCGCATTCCGGTGAATCACGCCAAAAAACTGGTCGGTGCCACGACCGAAATTTACATAAGTAAACCGGTCATTTCCCCGGTACATTGCCACTTCCTGCACGCGACCGCGCACCCGCACGCTGCGGCCGATGGCGGCACGAATTCCATTCAGATCAAGCGCATCAATAATGCGCACTGATTCCGCGCGGGTTTCCTTCGCGCCGGTCGCCGCGGCCACCGCCGGTTTGACGCCGGCCGATCCCTTCATTTCCTTGAGGCGCTGCTCATTCCATTCGATCGCACGGATAATTTCCACATTGTTGGGCGAGTATGCTTCAAGTTTCCGCCACCGCGCCAACGCCTCCTCGTATTTGGCCTTTTGACGAACGGGATCGGCCGTGATTTGACCCCACGAACCGAGCAGGTAAGCGATGTTAAACTGGGTATCCCGGTTGTTACCATCCGGCGAAGTCGGCACCTCGAGAAACAAGCGGTAGGCTTCTTCAAAACGGGCTTCCGCGGCAACCTTGTCTTCCTGTCGCGCCATCACCCGGCCCAGCCAATAGGTCGACAGCGCCAGCGAAAACCGGTTCCGCCGCTCATCTCCCCGCTTGCTCGCCAACAAATCGCGCGTCAACTCGATTTGTCGCTCCAAGGCATCACGGGCGCGATCAACATCGCCCGTCTCCGCTTCGAAGCGAGCCCGGGATGCGTTGGCCCATGCCAACTGCTGCTGCAGGATGTCGTCATCCTTGTTTTCCGCGAGCAAACTTTCATACAGAAACACCGCATCCTGCAACAATCGCTCCCGCAACGGTTCGGAGCCGGGAACACCGGCCATTTGATTGTCGGCAATGAACATGGTGAACTGGTCGATCGTATCGAGGGCGCGGTGATAATTTTGTTCCGCCTTCAACTCGGCCATGCGGGCGCGATTCCAGCCAATGCTGGACGAAACGAGGCCGGCGGTAATGGCCACAAAAAGAGCCGACACGGCCGCGACCGGCAACCAGTGACGGCGGGCAAACAAACCCGCCACATACCTCATGCTGTACGGGCGGGCCTCGACCGGCATGCGGCGGAGGTAGCGCCGGACATCATCATCCAAGGCCGAGGCGGACACATAGCGCGCATCGCGATCCTTCTCGAGCGCCTTGGCCACGATCATGTCCAGATCAACCGCCCATCGCGGATCGATGGATCGCAACCGGGCTGGCGCCTGCTCGCGGATGATCCGCGCGACATCCTTCCGGTCGACGCCTTCAAAATCGTACGGGAAATGACCCGTTAGCATTTCAAATAAAATCAAGCCGAGGGCGTAGATATCGGCCCGCACGTCGGCCGGCGGCAGATCGGCGGAAAATTGCTCCGGGGCCATGTAGCTTGCGGTGCCGCCGGGACGCATGGCATCCGCGCCGGCCGGACGCGACCCAGTCACCCAGGCAATGCCAAAGTCGAGAATCCGCGGCTGTCCACGCTGATCCACGAGAATGTTGCCGGGCTTTAAATCGCGATGAATGATACCTTGCTGGTGGGCGAATTGAACGCCATCAAGAATCTGTCGGAACAGTTGCAGGCGCTCTTCGACACCGGGGTTGGTTTGCTCGATATGAAGCGTAACCGGTTGGCCCTCGATGTACTCCATGACGAGGTAGGGTTGCACCAGTCCCCCGGACGTCACGCTGCCGGCCGAATAGATGCGGGCGATGGACGGGTGCTCGAGACGACCAAGGATATCCGCCTCCGCGCTCAGGCGTCGCAGGGATTCGAAACTGACCACGCCGGGGCGGGCCAGTTTGATGGCCACGCGACGACTGGGCTTCTCCTGCCATGCCTCGTATACGGCACCCATGCCGCCCTGCCCGATTAAACGACTCACCGCGAATCCGGGAATATCCGGCGGTTGGAGCGGCATCGGCGCCACGCGGTCGCCGTCGCCCATGGAACTCATCGGCAACTTCAAGCCAGGCCCTTCGCAAACAAACGGCGCAAGCCGGGCGTCAACCACGCCTGCTCGAGCGCCCAAGTATAACCCTGACGAATTTCCTTTTCGGTCAACCGGCTGATTTTAGTCCCCGCCAGCTCGCCGGCGGCAATCGTCGCATAGTACAAAACCGTCGCCACATCGGCGGGAAACGTGGCACGCAGATTGGCCAGCGCCTTGGCAAAATCACGAAGCAGCCGCAACAGGGGGATGTGCGGCGCCGGACTGAGTAGCGCCTCATCAAATGTCTCCACCTTGGCTTCAGCAAGAAAACGCGAAGCATCGTTGGAGATGAGTCCCAAATCATCCGCCAGTGGCGCCCCCAACTGATGGCGCAACACATCCGCATAATCCGCCTCGTGCCAGCAAGGGGCATCCGGATCCGAGGTGTCAAGCAGACCCTTCAGCGAGGAGGCCAAGCGCGTGAACTTTTTGTCGTTCTTCGCCATCATCCATCCTTTACCGGTGGACGCCGCTTCACGCCAAGCCGGTCAAGCATCCCGCGCACTTCGGCAATCTCATCCTCCACCATCGACTCCGACTTGACATATTCCTGAACGACCTCCCGGAACGTGCGGTTGAATATTCGCTTTATCGTCAGAAAAGCATTGGAGGCCTGGATGGGCGACTTGAATCCAAGCCGCTTGATCATACGGGCATAAGGCTCGGCTTTTTCATCGCCAAGAAACGGCTTGATCGCGCGGCTTTCAAACACCTGCCAAAAGTGTTCGCGGCCGGTGCGACGGCACTCTTCCTCCACGCGCCGCAGCGTTTCCTCCACCGTGCGCTGGGTCCAGACCAGATCATACACGCTGCGCACGGATGGATTTTCGACGGGAACTTCGCGGGCAAGATACTCATCCAGCGTGATGACGGCATCCTGTCCCGGGTACCGCCGCTTGGCCGACTCTTTCCTCAACCGGCTGATCACGAAATATTCCAGCGCCTTGGCGATGAACCGGCGGAACCGGCCCCGGTTGCGATCGGCGTGCACCAGCAATTTGCCGGCAAGCACCTTGTCGGTCAGAAAACTCTGAACCAAATCCTCGGCTTCGTGTCCGGATAGTTGCCAGGCATGAACCAGGTGCGCTTGCAAGGCGGGATAGTAACGCTTGAGCAATTCGTTCAATGCCAAGGTATCGGATTGGTCATCATGGCGCGCTGCACGTTCCACCAACGACCATGTCGTGGTGGGAAACTCCAATCGCTTGCTTGATTTGGCCATGAGACGTGTAACTGCTCCTTGGTACCGCCGATGTGTAGCAGGCGGGAAACATGGAGGAAACAAATAAATGCATCACCATGAGAACCCGGCAGAACTTCACGTCAGCCGGTTTGATTTCACTTTAATTCGATCATCGGCATGAGCATGATGAAAAGCCAACCGTGAAAGGATCAATCATGACTGGACATCGTCTATTGCTGTTCGCCGCTTCCATGCTGTTGCTGATCACATCGCATCCGTCTATTGCAACGGAAAGCGACTCATCCATGCAGTTGAGCGGGCCGGAAACGTCGACGTCGCCGGTGCCTGAAAGTTTGCAGCGGGAGGCGCGCGCCGCAGTGGACCGGGCCGTGCAGTGGCTCGCCACCCATCAGCAGCAAGGCGGCCATTGGTCCAGTCCGGATTTTCCCGCCCTGACCGCCCTGCCCCTGTGGGCCATGCTAAAAGCCGGCTACAGCGACGCGCACGTCATCGACCGCGCCACCGCCTACATCTCATCCACGTTCAACGAAAACGGTTCTTTCTGCCGCGAGCCCGCCGAACAGCGTAAAGGCGGCGGTCTTTGCAACTACAACACGGCGCTATCCATCGTGGCCCTGCACGCCACCGGTAATCCCGTCTTCATTCCCATGATCCAGCAGGGGCGAAGCTTCATCGCGCGCACCCAGCATTTCGGTGATGACCTTTACCACGGCGGCATGGGTTACGATGCCGGCACCGGGCGCCCCTACGCCGACCTCTCCAACTCGTATCTCGCCTACGAAGCCATGAAGCTGACGGAAAGCGTCGAGGATCTCCGCCGCGAAACTGGCGAACATGCCGACCTCGACTGGAAAGCCGCCGAGCAATTCATCGCGCGCGTGCAGAACCGTCCAGAGTCCAATGACCAACCTTGGGCCAGCGATGATCCAGCCGAAGCCGGCGGATTCGCCTACAAGCCCGACTCGAGTATGGCCGGCAGTTACACCAACGAAGCCGGTCAGATCCGGCTCCGCTCCTACGGCAGCATGACCTACGCCGGCTTGTTGAGCTTCATCTACGCTTCGGTCGACAAAAACGACCCGCGCGTGCAGTCCGCCTATGCATGGTCCATGAAGAACTGGAATGTCGAAGAAAATCCCGGCATGGGTCAGCAGGGACTTTATTACTACTACCAGACCCTGGCCAAGGCGCTAGCCGCGATGGGCGTCGACATTATCGAAATTGAAAATGGCGAACGCGTCCAATGGCGAACGGAGCTGATCACCCGATTGATCAGCCTCCAGAAAATCGAGCCCGACGGCACCGGCTTTTGGGTCAACGCCGAGGGGCGCTGGTGGGAAGCCGACCCCGCGCTGGTCACCAGTTACACACTGCTGGCGTTGTTGATGGCCATGCCCTGAGAAAGGTGTTCGCTGATCAGCGTTCGATTTTCACGCCGTCGTTGATTCCCGGGCCTTGAACGG
Source organism: uncultured Verrucomicrobiota bacterium (assembly GCA_964470065.1). Lineage (GTDB taxonomy): Bacteria > Verrucomicrobiota > Kiritimatiellia > CAIVKH01 > CAIVKH01 > CALMUP01. The sequence goes on from CAYYAR010000010.1 coordinate 17,626, forward strand.
TCAGGGTGATCCTTCGCGTCTCCAACCTTTACTAGCCCCCCGCGCCGTGATACGTTGTTGGAAATGGGGGCGACTGGCTTCGACGGGTAAGTTGAAGCTTGGGTCGCGCGCCGAGGACTCCGGTTGGCCTCGTAAATCACCCGGAAACAAAAATAAACGCTAACCAAGAATTAGCTCTCGCGGCCTAATTAGTGCCGTGACGTCCGTCCGCAGATATCTGCTACGCGGAACGGACGACGACAGCAGGTCTGGACACAAGGCGAGCAACCGGCCCGGTGGACAGTATCAATGTGGATGCTGGCGGCGTTCATGGCCTGTTGGCCGGCAGTGAACGCGGCGAGACTTAAAGACCAGACACGCGCGTAGAAGCTCAAGTGACTCTTATTCGGACGCGGGTTCAATTCCCGCCGCCTCCACCATTTTATAAAACGCATCGTGAATCATTCATCCCCTCGCATACTCACCAACATGGCTTTCTGGCAAAGCCCGGAGTGGATGAATCGCACCGACTCGATCTACGCGCTCGACCCCGCCCAGGGCGATCCTGACTTTCTCCCGTGGTGGCGGGAAGCCTGGCGACTTTTCCGGCGCGCCGGCGGATACGATGTCGTCCTCACCATGGGTATCCGTGAATCCTTCGCCTACGCCCTGCTCTGCCGTCTCGCCTTTCGCCGCAGCAAGCAAATCATGAGCGAGGTATTCATCGATCAGCCGCAAACCGGTCGCCTCGCCTGGCGAATCAAGACGGCGATCTACCGCAACCTCGCCCGCCACGCGATCGGTTTCATCACCAACAGCAACGCCGAGATCATCACCAACGCCGAACGATTCCGGCTTTCCCGCGAGCGCTTTCGTTATGTGCCGCTATGCACCACCATTGACGATCCGCACGATCACCCCGCGCCCGATGGCTATTTGTTTTGCGCCGGACGCACCCTGCGCGACTACGTCACCCTGACCGACATCATGCTCGCCACCGGCGAACGATGGCATGTCGTTGCAGGACACGGCGACCTCGCCGGCATCGAACTGCCCGAACGCATCACCGTGCATCGCGAGATAGATCGTTCGCGTTACCTCCAACTTTTGCGCGGCGCCCGGATGGTCGTCCTCCCCCTGCTCGACACCTTGCGTTCGACCGGTCAAGTCGTGCTGCTCGAGGCGATGGCCTATGGCAAGCCCTGCATCACCACGCGCGCGCCCGGCACGATTGATTTGGTGCGGAATGACCATAACGGTTGGCTTATCGAACCCGGTGATGCGCGCGGCGCGATCGCGTTGGTGCATGAGTTATTGTCGAATCCCGGGCGCTGTCGCCGCGTTGGACAACAAGGTTTGCAGGATATCTTGCATCACTATTCCGTCGCCGAACATACCCGCCTGCGCCTCGCCGCCATCCGCGAACTCTCCGGGGCGAGTTAACCGGACAAGCCGTCCGCGTTGCCGCTCCCGGCATTCCGGATACATCATCGGGCTTACCACACCGATGCCACCGCCGTGTGCTCGCCATTATTCACAATATGCGCATATGCGCATATTGTTATAACGTGATGATCGTATTGTATGCCGGATTGATCGTGCGACGTTGGGGCCGCAGCGCAAAAGTTCCAATGATTGGAAAAGTAATGCCCAATAAGTTCCAACGATTGGAACTTTTTCCATTTGACGCCCGTGGGTGGTCGATTACCTTTACACCGTTCCGATAAACAGGTCGGAACGGTGTCATTACACGATAATGCATCCAGAGTGGCGCGAGGGAACTGGCCCTTGGACCGCCCAGCAACCTGGTCCGGATTGCGGACGAAGGTGCCAACGCCAGCCCCGGCGAAATCCGGGGAAACGATCGGTCCCGTCCGCGGGAAATCGTCCGGCTGGTCTCGCCTGCTCTGGATCGTGATTTGTTCGACGACAATATTACGATGACGAAAAGATCAGGAATTAAGAGAAAGGGAACAGCCACATGAAGCTCGAAACCATCTGCCTGCACGGCGGACAACAAGCCGACCCCACCACCACCGCACGCGCCGTCCCGGTATACCGGACCACGGCCTATCAGTTCCGCGATACCGAACACGCGGCGAATCTGTTCGCGCTGAAGGAACTCGGCAACATCTACACCCGCCTGATGAATCCGACCACCGATGTGCTCGAAAAGCGGGTCTGCCTGCTCGAAGGCGCTCACGAAATGGCCGGCCTCGGTCTGGCCTCCGGCACCTCGGCGATTTTCTACTCGATCATCAATCTCGCCGAAGCCGGCGACAACATCGTGTCCGCGCGCAACCTCTACGGCGGGACCTACACCCAATTCAACGACATCCTGCCGACCCTCGGCATCCAGGTGAAATTCGTCGACTCGACGAATCCGGAAAATTTTGCCAAGGCGATCGACAGTAAAACGCGCGCGCTGTTCTGCGAGACGGTGTCCAACCCGGCCCTCGAAGTCACCGACCTCGAGGCGGTCGCTAAAATCGCCAAGGCCGCCGGCATTCCACTGGTCGTGGACGCCACCTTCTCCACACCTTACCTGACCAAGCCGCTCGATCATGGCGCCGACATCGTCGTTCACTCGCTGACGAAATGGTTTGGCGGTCATGGCACCGGCGTGGGCGGCGTGGTGGTGGATTCCGGACGCTTCGCATGGGGCGCCGGCAAGCATCCACTCTACGACCGGCCCGACACCTCGTACCATGGATTGCGTTGGGGTCACGACCTCCCCGCGCCGCTCGCCCCGCTCGCCTTTATCCTGCGCATGCGCACGGTGCCGCTGCGCAATCTCGGCGCCTGCATCGCGCCCGACAATTCCTGGATCTTCCTGCAGGGCATCGAAACCCTGCACCTGCGCATGGAGCGTCATTGCGAAAATGCGCTCGCGGTGGCCAGACACTTGAAGAGCCACAAGCTCGTCGAGTGGGTGCGCTTCCCCGGCCTTCCCGACGATCCCGAATACGCCCGCAGCCAGAAATACCTGCGCGGCAAAGGCGGATCGATGGTCGTATTCGGCATCAAGGGCGGCAAGGAAGCCGGCGCGAAACTCATCAACGCGCTCAAGCTGCATTCGCATGTGGCCAACGTGGGCGATGCCAAGAGCCTGGCCATTCACCCCGCGACGACCACGCACTCGCAACTGAATCCCGAGCAGCAACTCGCCGGCGGCATCAAACCCGAGCTCGTCCGCCTCTCCGTGGGCATCGAGCATATCGACGACATCATCGCCGATCTTGATCAGGGCCTCGCCGCCAGCCAGCGATAGGATCGACTATCAACGCGAGCAGGAAAGTGCGCGCCGGTCATCTCGGCGAAGTTCACACCAGGTTTTTCACCTTCGGTGACCGGCGCCATCCGTTCGTCTTTCGTACCGGCGAGAAACTCGACCGCGTTACCCTCGCGTACGAAACCTACGGAAAATTGTCGCCGGCGGCCGACAACGCCGTGCTGGTCTTTCACGCCCTGAGCGGAAGCCAGCACGCGGCCGGCACCAACCGCCATGTGCCGGAAGCGAATGGATTGTGGACGGAGGAATTGCACCGCGGCTGGTGGGATGAATTCATCGGCCCGGGCAAGGCAATTGATACGCGCACGTTCTTCGTGATTTGCGCGAATTACCTTGGCGGATGCTACGGCTCGTCCGGCCCGGTCAGCATCAACCCCAAAACCAGGAAACCCTTTGGTCGCTCCTTCCCCACCGTCATGCTCGGCGACGTCGTCGATTCGCAAGTGCGCCTGCTCGATCACCTCGGCATTCGCCGGCTGCATGCCGTGGTCGGCGGATCGTTGGGCGGCATGTGCGCGATCAATTACGCGGTGCGTTATCCGGATCGCGTGGACAAGGTCATTGCCGTGGCCTCCGGTATCACCACTTCGATCCTCCAGCGCATTTACAACTACGAGCAAATTTGCGCGATCGAAGAGGACAAATTTTTCAACGGCGGGCATTACTACGACGGGAAGCACCCCGATCGCGGTCTCGCGCTCGCCCGCATGATCAGCCACAAGACGTTTGTCTCCCTCGAGATGATGGAAAAACGCGCCCGCAAGGAAGTGATCCGGCCCGAGGAGGACAAGGACAAGTGGTACTGGCTGGCGCATCCGGTCGAATCCTACCTGCGCGGCCAAGGCCTGAAATTTGTGAAGCGGTTTGACGCCAATACATATCTGCGCATCATCGATGCATGGCAGCGCTACGACTTGCTCAAGGATACGGGAAAGAAAAATTTCCTCTCCGTGTTCCGTCCTTGTGATCAACAGCGCTACCTGGTTTTCAGCATCGAGGGTGATACGTGCTTTCATCCGGGCCAGCAGGATGAGTTGTGCCGCGCCTTGAAATCGGCCGACGTGCCCCACCAGCACATCACGGTTCACTCGGAGAAAGGCCACGATTCCTTTCTGCTGGAACCGGAATTGTACACCCCGCATATCGCCTACATGCTGGGGCGATAGACGACCGGCACCCCCATCTTTTCCCTTGTTAACCGCAGCTCATTCGCTATTCTTTGCGGCTATATATGAACACGGCGAGCATGAGCACCATTACGACTACCTCCTGTCCATGAGGGGCGACGGCGCATGCTGTTGAAAACCCCTCCTTGTGAGGGGTTTTTTTGTAATGATACGCGGAGTAAACGTATGAAAGAAATAGGATTGGGTTTGCTTGGATTCGGCACGGTGGGTGCCGGTGTGGTCGAGGGTCTGCAGCGCAATGGCGACCTCATAGCCAGCCGGTCCGGCGTGAAGTTGGTCCTGCGCAAGATTGCCGACCTCGACCTTGAGCGCGATCGCGGCGTGAAAGTCGACCGGTCCGTGCTGACGTCGGATGCCATGTCGGTGATCAAGGACCCCGACGTGCACATCATCATTGAGTTGATCGGCGGCGTGGGCATCGCCCGCGAACTCGTCACCGAAGCGTTGAAGATGGGCAAGCCGGTGGTGACCGCCAACAAAAAGCTGCTGGCCGAGTACGGCGCCGCCCTGTTCGAACTCGCCGACCAGCACAAGGTGGATCTCCGGTTCGAGGCCAGCGTCGGCGGGGGCATTCCGATCATCCAGGCCCTGCGCGAAGGATTGATCGCGAATCACATTCCAAATCTTTACGGCATCCTGAACGGCACCTGCAACTACATCCTTACCCGCATGGAGCAGGAAGGATTGCCATTTGACGACGTGCTGAAAGCCGCACAAGACGCCGGGTTCGCCGAAGCGGAACCAAGCCTGGACATCGACGGGCACGACACCGCCCACAAGGCGGCGTTGCTCGCGTCGCTGGCCTACGGCTTCCCAGTGCCGCTTTCGTCGATGTATATCGAGGGAATCCGCGGCATCGCGCGCGAGGATATCGCCTATGCGGACGAGATGGGCTACCGGGTCAAGCTGCTGGCGATTGTGAAAAAGCTGCAGTCCGCAGTCAGCGTTCGTGTGCATCCGGCGCTGGTGCCCAAAGACCACATGATCGCCTCGGTGAGCGGGGTCTTCAATGCCGTGCTCGTTTCCGGCGATATCGTTGGTGACACGCTTTATTACGGCCGGGGCGCCGGTCGTTTGCCCACCGCGAGCGCGGTACTGAGCGATGTGGCGGCCGTGGCCCGCCAACTGGCGACCCGTTCCACCCATCACCTCCCCGCCTTCATTCCCGAGGGCCACAAGCCGGCTCTGGCACCGGTCGACGACATCACCAGCAAGTACTACTTGCGCTTGCAGGTGCAGGACAAACCGGGCGTGCTGGCCCGCGTGGCCGGCATTCTTGGCGATCACCATATCAGCATCGCCACCATGATTCAGAAAGACGTCCAGCCGCAAGGACGCGCCGAAATGATCATGACCACGCACAGCGCGCGCGAACGCGATTGTCGCGAGGCGCTCGCGCGAATCAATGCGCTCGAATTCGTCGCCGCGCCCACGGTGCGATTCCGGATCGAGGATTTTCATTAAGCAAATACGTGAGCCGGGTACTCGTCATTTACGAAGGCATTGCCGATCAGGCGTGCGCCGAGCTTGAGGGAGCAACACCCCTCGAGATCGCCCGCAGCCCGAACGCCAGCAAGCTGGCGGCCCGCGGCGCCGCCGGCATGCTGGTCTGGCCGGAAAGGGATCCGGCCCGTCGCACCGAGCAGGCCCTCGCCACGCTGCTGGGCGTTCAGTCCACGGTCATTCGCCACGTGCGGCGCGGTCCCGTCGAAGCGGCCGGAACTGCAATTGATCCTTCGCGCTGGACGTATGCCTACCGGGGAAACTTCATCACCACCGATGAGGCATTCATCCGCGAAGATCGCGTCGCCGAGTTGACCATCGATGAGACGGAGTGGCTCGCCAAAGCCGTGATGGAGTCGTGGCAGGGATCGCCGTGCTTGCTGGAAGTGACCGGGCCGGGCCGGGCAGTCGTCACGTTCGATCGCGTTACTGGCGAAGTCGATCCTGGCGATTTTCCCGAGGTCGGCCTGCCATGCGACAGCATCGAGGATCGCGGCTGGCACGACCGCCGGGCATTCATCCAACATTCCGCCCGCGTGCTTGCCCCGCATTCGATCAATCAGGTGCGGGTTGACCTCGGCGAAAATCCCGCCTCGATGTTGTGGCTCTGGGGCGGCGGCTCGCCGGTGGCTCTGGGGCGGCCGTTTATCGGAGCGCCACTCAAGGCCGCGATGATCGGTCATGGTCCCCTCGCCCGCGGGATGGCCAACCTGTGCGGAATGAGTCATCTAGCGCTGGGTAATCCGTGGGCGGATACGATCAAGCCGGATCTGTTGCCGCGCGAAGAATTGGTCCGCGTGATCCGCACGCATGAATTGACCGTGGTGTATGTGGAAGCGCCGCGCGAAGCTGGCGCTTACGGTTCGCCCGTGGACAAGGTAAAGTCCATCGACCGGCTCGACATTCACGTCCTCGCCCGCGTCGTCGATGCCTGGAACGAGGCCGGCGGCACGCGGCTCATGCTGACGGCCCTGCCCGAAGATGGCGTGATCATGGCGCGGACACCGGTTATACTGTGTGGCTCGCGGACGCCCGCCGATTCCGTGGTCCGGTGGGATGAGACCTCCTGCCCGGAGGGCGCCCTCGGCGATGTGGCCGCGGAGCGATGTATTTCGAAATTGGTAGGAGATTAGGCAATGGCATTGATTGTGCAAAAATACGGCGGTAGTTCGGTTGCGGACGCCGAGTGCATGCGTCGGGTGGCCCGCCGCATCCTGAACACGCGCGACCAGGGCAACCAGGTCGTCGTGGTGGTGAGCGCCATGGGCGACACCACCGACGATTTGATCGCGCTAGCCAAACAGATCACCCCCGATCCGAGCGAGCGTGAACTCGACATGCTCATGGCCAGCGGCGAGCAGATTTCATCCGCGGTGCTGACTATGGCCTTGCACGCGCTCGAGGCCGATGCCATTGCCATGAGCGGACCGCAAGCCGGCATCCATACCGATGCCACCCACATGAAGGCCAAGATCACCCGGATCAATCCCAAGCGGGTGTTCGAGCAACTCAAGCAGGGACGCATCGTCATCATCGCGGGGTTCCAGGGACTGAATCCGAACGAGGATATTGCCACCCTCGGTCGCGGTGGTTCCGACACCACGGCGGTCGCCCTCGCCGCCGCGCTGAAAGCGGACCGGTGCCAGATATTGAAAGACGTCGAAGGCGTCTACACCGCCAATCCGCGGGTGGTGCCGGAGGCGGCCAAGCTGGATGAAATCGCCTACGACGAAATGCTTGAGCTCGCCAGCCTCGGCTCCGAGGTGCTGCAATCGCGCGCCGTTGAATTCGCGAAAAAATACGGCGTGGTGCTCGAAGTGATGTCAAGTTTTGTGGAGAAACCGGGAACATTAGTCAGAGAAGAGGTAAAGAACATGGAAGATATTCTCGTGCGCGGCGTTGCCGCCGATAAAAACCAGGCCAAGGTCACCATCGCCAACGTGCCGGACAAACCGGGCATGGCCGCCGATTTGTTCAAGGAGTTGGCCAGGGCGAACGTCAATGTCGATATGATCGTGCAGAACGTCAGCGCGCAAGGGGTGACAGACATCTCCTTTACCGTGCCGGCCACGGAAATCACCAAGACCCGTAAAACGTTGAAAGCCCTCGCCGGGCATCTGGGCGACCGCGAACCCGCGGTGGACGAGGATATCGCCAAAATCAGCATCGTGGGCGTGGGCATGCGCAGCCACTCCGGCGTCGCGGCCCGGATGTTCGACGCGCTGGCCAAAGCGAAAATCAATATCGGCATGATTGCCACCTCGGAAATCAAAATATCCGTCGTGATCAAAAAGTCGCATGCCGACAAAGCCGTGCAAACCCTGCACAAGGCGTTCGAACTGGAAAAACAGAAGAAGAAAAAATAGACCGTAAGTTGCAAGTCGCGCGTTGAACGCCGGAGATGGAATGTTCCACGCGACGACGACCGGAGACCGTCCATGAAGAAAATCGAAATCTATGACACCACCCTGCGCGATGGCGCACAGGGCGAAGGCATTTCATTCTCCGGCATCGGCAAGATTCGCGTCGCCAAGATTCTTGATGAATTGGGGGTCGATTACATCGAGGGCGGTTATGCCGCCTCGAACCCCAAGGACATGGAATTCTTCCGCGAAATCAAAAAGGAAAAACTTCATCATGCCCGCATCGCCGCATTCGGCAGCACCCGCCGCGCCCAGGTTCAAGCGGCGGAAGACCCGGGAACGCGGGCTCTTATCGAGGCCGACACCCCGGTCGTGACCATCTTCGGCAAGAGCTGGGCCTTTCACGTCCACCATGTCCTCCGCACCACCGAGGACGAAAACCGGGCCATGATTTTCGATACCGTCCGGTTTCTCAAACAGCACGGCAAGGAAGTCGTCTACGACGCCGAGCATTTCTTTGACGGCTACAAGGATTCGCCCGCCCATGCCCTCGCCACGCTCCGGGCCGCGAAAGAGGCCGGCGCCGACCGCATTGTGCTCTGCGACACGAACGGTGGCACCCCCTACTTCGAGGTGGGTGACATCACCCGCGAGATCATCCAACAACTCGGCGGCCATGTCGGGATCCATACCCACAACGATTCCGAGCTCGGCGTAGCCAATTCGCTCGAAGCCATCCGCGCCGGCGCCATGCATGTGCAGGGAACGATCAACGGATTCGGCGAGCGCTGCGGTAACGCCAATCTTTCGTCGATCATACCCAACCTCGGCTTGAAGATGGGCTACCGCGTATTGCGCAACCCGGATTCCATGAAGCAGCTCAAGGCCGTTTCCGATTTTGTGTACGAGATGGCCAACGTGCGCCCGAACACCAAAGCGGCCTTCGTGGGCCACAGCGCGTTTGCCCACAAGGCCGGCATGCACGTTGATGGCGTGAGCAAAAATCCCCACAGCTTCGAGCACATCGAGCCGGAAACCGTGGGCAATGAGCGCCGCGTACTTATCTCGGAATTGTCCGGCACAAGCAATGTGTTCCTCAAGGCCGTGGAGATGGGACTGCAACTCGACAAGAAATCGCCCGAGGTGAAGGACATTCTCAAGAAGCTCGAATCGATGGAAAAGAAAGGTTATGAGTTCGAGGCCGCCGAGGGCTCCTTCAAATTGCTCATCCAGAAAGTGCTGAAAGCGCACAAACCTTTCTTCACGCTCGTCCATTACAAGGTCGCGGTGGCGAAAATCGAAAACGACAAGCCCAGCGTATCGATCGCCGAAGTGAAATTAAACATCAACGGCAAGCACGTCGAAACCAAAGGCGAGGGCGACGGCCCGGTCGATGCGCTGAATCAGGCCGTGCGCAAGGCGCTTACGCCCGACTACCCGGCCATCGCCGATGTGCATCTCGTCGATTACCAGGTGCGCATCCTCGATCCAGAGGAAGCCACCGCGGCCAAGACCCGCGTGCTTATCGAGTCCACCGACGGCGAGGAAACGTGGGGCACGGTCGGCGTTTCCACCAACCTGATCGAGGCCTCGTGGGAAGCGCTGGTCGACAGCGTCGAGTACAAACTCTTCCTCGACGAGCAGAAGCGAAAGGCTTAATGCGCGGGACGATCCGGCGCATCCAGCACATCGCGCACGGTCTGTAACAGGCTTTTTTTGCCGCATGGCTTGAGCATCACGGCATCGACGGCCGCGCGCAATTGATCGCTCCACTGCGCGTCGGGTAGATTGCCACTAATCGCGACAATCTTGATGGACGGCCACGCGGTGCGCACCTGTTGTATCAACGACCAACCATCCATCACCGGCATGACCATATCCGTAATCAACACGCGGATTTTTCCGGCGCGCTGGTTCAACACCTTTAGCGCTTCCGCTCCGTTGGACGCCACCAGCACCTCGTAGCCGCTTCGCCGCAATACTTCGCCGAGGACTTTGCGAATACCCTCTTCGTCGTCGGTCAGCAGAATGGACTCGCCCGCACCCGGCGGTGCGGAGGTAACACCATCGACCGCGGGAACCTCGACGCCCGCATCGGCCAGCGGCAGATACACCCGGAACGTCGTGCCCTTGCCCACCACGCTGGTCAACTCGATAAATCCGCGATGACTGCGCGTGATCCCCATCGCCGTGGACAATCCCAGTCCGGTGCCATGACCCGCCGGTTTAGTGGTGAAAAACGGATCAAATATTTTCCCCTGAAGATCGGATGGAATACCGCAACCATGGTCGGTCACCGTCAGCCGCGCATGCGGTCCGGGATGTGTCCACGAATATGCGGAGCATTGCGCATCGGTCACCTCGACCCGGTCCAGCGTGATCACAAGATCGCCGCCATCCGGCATGGCATCGCGGGCATTGACGCACAAATTCATCAGCAACTGGTACATCTGGGTCGAATCGCCCTCGACAATCAGCGGTTCCGGCCATAATTCCAACCGCCGGGAAATGTTCCGCGGGAACGTTTCCCCCATCATGCGATTCATTTCCTTGATCAACGGTTGAATCGAAACCGGGGAACGACTGGCATCGGCGCCGCGTCCGAAAGCCAGTAATTGCCGGACAATCGTGGCGCCCCGCTGGGCGCTGGCCTCCATCGAATCGAGCAACTCGAGCATGCGCGGATCATCCACCACTTGGCGAAGCAGATCCGGCGCTACCAGCACCGGGGAGAGAATGTTGTTCAAATCATGCGCGATTCCGCTGGCCAGCCGGCCCACGCTTTCCAATCGCTGGGTCTGCAGCAACCGGGCCTCGAGTTTCTTGCGCTCGGTGATGTCCTGTTTGATGGCGACAAAATGACGAATGGCGCCCTGCGCATCGCAAACCGGAGTGATGGTCATTTCCTCATGATAGGTTGTCCCATCCTTGCGCCGGTTGATCAACTCGCCTTGCCAGACCCGGCCGGATTTGATCGTTGACCAGAGGCGCTGATAGAAGTCCGTGCCCTGCTCGCCTGACTTGGCCAGTTCGGCATGGGTGTGTCCGATGGCATCGCTTAAATCGTAACCGGTTAATGCCGTGTAAGCGGGGTTGATCCATTCGATGCGACCGCTCGTGTCGGCAATGGCAATCGCATTCGCCGCCGCCTGAAGCGCCGCGCTCTGCAGCCGCACCAGATCCTCGGCTCGCCGGCGCGCCGTCACGTCAAAACAATATCCGAGAATCCGGTCATCACTCAACCGTGCGGCAAGTATAAGAATCCAGATGACCTGACCATCCTTGCGCTTGAGCGGTAATTCACACTCGGCATGACCGTCGGTACTCACCCGCCGGAAATGTTCACCGGCCTCGTCGCGGTACTCCTCAAGCACCATGGTGAGCACATGCCGGTTGAGCAGCTCCGGCATGGGGTACCCAAACAAACACTCGGCCGCCGGATTGCCATCGACATAAAGCCCTTCGCGGTTGGCGACCATCAGCGCCACGGGGGAATTTTCAACATATTTCCGGAACAACGCATCCCCGTTCTGCGGGCTGGACGAAGCCCTCTTTTGCGACTTCCCGTCGCGCAAGATCATATCCCGGATCCAACTCATCATGTCAGGCGCCCATCCCCCGTCTTCATACATGAAACGTAGCGTAATCGGCCGGCCAACGCCAGTCGCATCACGGCGGGCGGTGGTACGGTATTGCGCACCGGTTTCGCTCATGGCACTATCACCCGTTTAGAGAAACAAGTACATATGAGCGAGTTGCCTAAAAATTATAGCCCCCGTGAAGTCGAAGCCAAATGGAACGCCGTCTGGCTGGAAAAAAGCACATCCTCGCGGAATCCGGATCAGGGGGGGGAGCCGTATTGCATCGTAATTCCGCCGCCCAATGTGACCGGCATTCTTCATATGGGTCACGCCCTCAACAATACGATTCAGGATATTCTCATTCGCTGGCAAAGCCTGAAAGGCCGCAACAGCCTGTGGGTGCCCGGCACCGACCATGCCGGTATCGCCACGCAAAACATGGTCGAAAAAGCCATCCGGAAAGCGGAAAATAAATCGCGCCACGACCTTGGCCGAGATGAATTGGTCAAGCGCGTCTGGCAATGGCGCGAAGAGTATGGCGGCACTATCATTCGCCAGCTCAAAAGCCTGGGCGCCGCATGTGACTGGCAGCGTGAGCGCTTCACGCTCGACGAGGGATTAAGCAATGCTGTTAAAGAGGTGTTCGTCCGGCTCTACGACAAGGGACTGATCTATCGCGGCAAATACATCATCAACTGGTGCACCCGTTGCGGCACTGCGCTTTCCGACGAGGAAAGCGAGCATCAAAGCGTGGCCGGCAAGTTGTATCACTTTCGCTATCCCGTCAGGGGTGAACCGGGTCGTTTCGTCACGGTAGCCACCACCCGCCCCGAGACATATCTCGGCGATACCGCCGTCGCCGTAAACCCGAAGGACGAGCGCTATCGCGATCTTGTCGGCAAAACCCTCGTACTGCCCGTCCTTGGCCGCGAGATACCCGTCATTGCCGATGAATTCGTCGATCCTGCCTTCGGTACCGGCTGCGTCAAGGTCACTCCCGCCCACGATCCGAACGATTTCGCCATGGGCCAACGGCATCAGCTTGAAATGATCAACGTCATGACCGAAGACGGGCACATGAACGAGCATGCCGGACCCTACCAAGGACTCGAGCGATTCGCCTGCCGGAAGAAAATAGCCGAAGACATGGCCGCGGCCGGACTGCTCGACAAAATCGACGAGCATCCGCACGCCGTGGGTCACTGCTACCGGTGCCATCAAGTGGTCGAGCCGCGCCTCTCGCCGCAATGGTTCGTGCGCATGAAGCCACTCGCCGCTCCGGCGCTCAAGGCCGTGCAGGACGGAAAAATCACCTTTACGCCCGACCGATGGACGAAGGTCTACACCGAGTGGATGGAAAACATCCGCGACTGGTGCATCTCCCGGCAGATCTGGTGGGGACATCGTATTCCGGTATTTTATTGCGATGGGTGCGGACACGAGTGGGCCGACCGCGGCCAACCCGCGGCCTGCCCGACATGTGCGGCAAAAAATATCCGCCAGGACGAAGACGTGCTCGACACATGGTTTTCCTCCTGGTTGTGGCCCTTCAGCGTATTCGGCTGGCCGGAGAAGAACCGCGACTTGTCGTTTTACTATCCCACCCACGCGCTGGTCACCGCGTCGGAAATTTTATTTTTCTGGGTTGCGCGGATGATCATGGCCGGCATCGAATTCATGGGCGACATTCCCTTCCGCGAGGTCTACATCCACGGCACCGTGCGCGACAGCCAAGGCCGCAAAATGAGTAAGAGCCTCGGCAACTCCATCGACCCGCTGGAGATCATCAACGATTACAGCGCCGATGCCTTGCGCTTCAGCCTCACCATGCTCACGGCGACCGGTCAGGACGTCTACATCTCGAAGGAAAAATTCGAGCTGGGTCGCAACTTCGGCACCAAGATCTGGAATGCCGCCCGGTTCATGCAGATGCATCTCGACAAGGAAGGTATAACCGCCGCCACCATCAAGCTGCATCCCGACCAATGGCGGCCCGACGATTGGCACATCGTTGCCCGGGTGCAGGATGCGGCCAAGGCAGCCGAGGATTGCCTGTTGCGTTTCCGCTTCAATGACTACGCCAAGGTCACGTATGACTTCATGTGGCACGAGTTCTGCGACTGGTATCTTGAATACGCCAAGGAATGGCTTTATGGCGAAGACATCCCGCGCAAACATGAAGTGCTCCGGGTCATGTTGCATGTGTTCTCCCGCGCGCTTCGCCTGATGCATCCGTTGATGCCCTACCTGACCGAAGAGTTGTGGCATGCCTTTGGATTTGGCGCGCCGGATGCCAGCATTCTGCATGCGCAATGGCCGCTGGAAAGCGAGAGCGCACTCCGGAACCTCGCTGAACCGAACGTGCTCTATGTCGACGCCAAGCATGACCTGATCAGCGCCGGGCGCACGATTCGTGGCGACCTCCAGATCCCGCCCGGACAGAAGATGGATTTTGTCATCAAACCGGCGGCTGAGGATGCCGCGCTTTTCATCGCCGATATCAACGGCATTGCCACCATGCTCAAGGCCGGCACGATCACCGTGGATTCCGCGTTTGAACCAGCCGGCCCGATGCCGAGCATCATCGGCGCGCGCGGCACCATCTTTATGTCGATGGCCGGTGTGGATGTCGAGGCCGAGAAAAAGCGGCTGGATGAGGAACTGGTACTGGCCGAGAAAAGCCTGAGCAAAACGCGCGCCATGTTGGGCAATACCAATTTCATGGGCAAGGCCAAGCCGGATGTCATCGAGACCACGCGCGCCAACGAGGCCGCGCTGGTCGAGAAAATTCAGAAACTGAGCGCCATGCGCTCGCGACTTTAATCACTGCCGGGCCGTGACCCGGGGCCCGGCCGCTTAATCCGCCCGGGCTTCCGGCAGCAGGACCTGTTCGCCCAGCTCGGGCGGCAACGGCTTGCCCACCTTCGCCCCGAGCAAACGCAATTCCTCGGCTTTTCCGACCAGACTGCCCCGGCCATCCTTCAACCGTTTCATCGCGGTTTCCAGCGATGCATCCACCGCTCCCAGCTTCTTGTGCACATCCGCGAGCGCCTCGTAGACGCCGATCACTTGGTCGTACATCCGGCCCGCCATGGCGGCAATTTTTTCGGCATTGCGGTTTTCGTTCTCGCGGCGCCAGAGCTGGCCGATCAGTTTGAGCGTGATCATCAACGTCGCCGGTCCGGTCATGACCACTTTTGTCCTGGCCAAATCATAAAGCAGCTCGGGGTCGCCCTGAAGCGCCGCCTGATACGCTGGCTCCACCGGCACACACATGATCACAAAATCGAGTGTCCGGTTACCAAGCAGGTTGTCGTAATTTCGCGCCTGCAATTCCTTGATATGATTGCGCACGGATTTCAGATGCTCGCCCAGTTCCATTTTTCGCCGGGAATCGTCCTCTTCGCCGGTATACCGTTCATACGAGGTCAACGACACTTTCGAGTCCACGATCACCGCTTTCTCGCCGGGCAAGTAGACGATGAAGTCAGGCCGTTTTCTACCGTCCTCGTCGTTGAATGACTTTTGCGATTCGTATTCACGACCCTCGACCAGTCCGGATGACTCGAAAATCCGCGAGACGATCAACTCGCCCCATGCACCTTGCTTTTTCGTGTCGCCTTTGATCGCCGCGGCCAGATGATTCGCCTCCGCGCTCACCTTGTTGCTCATCTCCTGCAAGTGCCGGACTTGCTGCAGCAATTCGCCCGCGCGCTTTGCTTCCCCTTCGTGAATTTCGTCCACCCGTTTGCGGAACGACTCGAGCTGGGTTTTGAAGGGCTCCAGCACGCTGGTCATCTTCTCGCGGTTTTGCTCGGTCAAGGCGCGGCCCTTATCCTCAAAAATGCGGTTGGCGAGATTTTCGAACTCCACCTTCATACGGGCCTCGGCGTCTTGCAGCAGCTTCAATTTCTCCGCGGCCACCGACCGCTCGGTTTCCAAACGCTCCTCCAGGCGAGCCCGGGCAAGATTGGATTGCTCCAGCTCTTTTGATTTCACATCCAATCCGGCGGCGAGTTCATCGCGCAACCTACTTTCCCGGCGGGCGCGGATAATGAGCGCCATCAATACCCCCAGGGACAAAACAAGCAGAACTGGAAACAGGTTACTCATGTCTCAAAGTATGCGGTGTGCATAAACAAACATCAATACGGACAAACATCGCTTCGCGGCGAGGGGAAAATACGATATTTTCGTGCTACATCCGGACCGGCTCATTGAAGGCAAGCACCTGGCCGGCCAGATACAACGAACCGGCCACCACCACCACACCGCCCGCAGCGACCGCCCACGTCTTGGCGGCCGACAGTGCGGCACCAAGATCATCGGCCTCCTGGAGATGCGGAATCGATGCCAGCCGGGCCTTCACTTCCTTCACCGGCATCGCGCGGTCGCTGGCGATGGGTACCAGCCACACATGATGCAATTTTCCGCGGAATGCCTGCACAAATTGCGCCGGATCCTTGTCGGCGAGAAAGCCCGCCACCAGTCCTAGTGGCTTTTTTGCTGCCACCTTTCTCAGCCAACCTGCCAGCGCTTCCGCCGCTTCCGGATTATGGGCGCCGTCGAGAATCACCGGGGGATCGACGCATATCAACTGACTGCGGGCGGGCCACGAAGCCCCGGCGAGGCCGCCCTTGATTGCATCGGGCCCGACCGGAACCCCTATTTCGTGCGCCAGGCATTCCGCCACGGCTACCGCCACGGCGGCATTTTTGGCCTGATGTAAACCGGATAATTGCATATGCACCGTGCCGTAGTCCTCGTACTCGCTCGCCACGGTCAAGGTCTGACCATCCAGCTTCATCGACTTGATGTGCACACGCACCGACTCCTGCGCAATCCGCAACGGCGCTCCAAGTGCGCGGGCGCGCTCCGTCACCACCGCCATGGCTTCCTCCGGCAAATCACCGGCGATCACCGGGCGACCACGTTTGATGATACCGGCCTTTTCACCGGCAATTTTGGCCAGCGTGTCGCCGAGAAATGCCGTGTGCTCAAGACCGATCGAGGTAATCGCCGATACCGCCGGCATGACCAGATTCGTGGCATCCAGCCGGCCGCCCATACCGGTTTCCAGCACCACGAGATGCACGCCCTGACGAACGAAATACAAAAAGGCGAGCGCGGTGGTGAATTCAAAGAATGTCACATCGCGATGGCCCGCCGCCGGCAATCCGGCCGCCGCCGCATCGACTTCGTCGATCAAACGCTTCAACACGTCATCCGCGATCGGCTCCCCGTTCACCTTGATTCGCTCATTGAAGCGAACGAGGTGCGGCGAAGTGTACAAGCCGGTCCTGTATCCCTGCTTGCGGAGTATCGAATCCAACATCGCGCACACACTTCCCTTGCCGTTGGTTCCAGCCACATGCAGGCAAACAAGCTGATCCTGAGGGTTCTCCAACCGCTGCAAAAGCGCCCGCATCGGCTCCAAGTCGAGCTTCATCACGTGAAGATGGCGGGTGAACAACCGTTGCAGGTCCGCCTCAAGACTCACATGCATATTGCGCCTCCGCCAGAATGTGATAAAAAACGGTCATGAATCTATCCGATCTGCGCGGCATTTTGAGTTATATCGCCCGTTTCCGCGACAAAATCTTTGTGTTGAACATCGACAGCGAGATTTTGGCGTCCGATCATTTTCACAATCTGCTGCTGGACATCTCCGTGCTTCGCAGCTTGAACATCAAAATTGTCCTCGTCCACGGCATCAGCGTGCACCTCAAGCAACTTGCGGAGGAACTCAATTCGCCCGCTTCCGATCTCGAAGGCATGGGTATCACCGATGCCGCAACCCTCAAGATGGCGATTCTGGCGGCCAGCCGTCTTTCCCATGAAATTCTGGAAGGGCTTCGGGATACCGACCAGCGCGCCGTCGTGTCCAACGCCATCATCGCCCACCCCGCCGGCATCATCGACGGGGTGGACCAACAATTGACCGGGCAGGTCGAGCGCGTCGAGACTTCCTTTCTCGAGGATCTCCTCGCCCAGGATATCATACCGGTGATTCCGCCGCTGGGTCTCGATGGCAACGGAAAAACTTTTCGCGTGAATTCCGACGGTGTGGCGTTGGAGGTATCGGAAGCCCTCAAGGCAGCCAAGCTGATGTTTATCACCACGAGCAACGGCGTCCGCGGCAGCGGCACCCTGCAAGCGCAGTTCTCCGTGGCCGAGGGAGAGGATTACATCAAGAAGCACCGGCAATCCCTCGACCGGGAAATGATCTCCAAACTGCGCCACGGGGTGCGGGCGTGTCGCAACGGCGTATCGCGGGTGCACATCATCGATGGTGATCAGGATGCCGCCATTCTGAGCGAAATTTTTTCGAACGAAGGCATCGGCACCATGATTTATGCCAACGAGTATGAGGCGATCCGGCGGGCCCGCAAAAAAGACATCGGCGCGATCCTGGGATTGATTCGCGAATCCGTGGAGATGAAACAGATCGCTCCACGCCGCCGCGAAGATATCGCCGCGCGCATCGGGGATTTCTACGTCTTTGAAATCGACAAAAACATTCTGGGTTGTGTCGGTCTGCGTACCTACGAACCGGAAGGCGGGGAGAAAACCGCCGAACTGGAATGTCTCTTTGTATCCGAGGCACACGAAAACCAGGGCATCGGCCGCAAAATGATGCATTTTGTCGAGAATCAGGCGCGCATCATGGGGATCCGGAAGCTGTTTGCCCTGTCCACACAAGCCTTCAACTACTTCCAGCAAAAGGGTGGATTCGCCGAGGGCGATGCCACCATGCTGCCCGGCGCCCGGCGTCAGCAATACGAAAAGAGCGGCCGCCATTCCAAGGTGCTCTACAAGGCGCTGGGGTGAACATCGCGATTCTTTCCCGCCTCCCTGATGGCGGCGATGGCTGGGCACTGTGGCACCGTCCGTCGGCCATCCTTGAGGCCACCCATGCCACCGAAGTTGCGGGGGTGCTCGATGATGTCGAACGCGCCACGCGGAACGGACATTACGCGCTGGGCTTCGTTACCTACGAGGCGGGGGCGGCGTTTGATCAACATTTCCGCATCCGAGCGGAGACACCGGATCTTCCGCTCGCCTGGTTCGCGGTATTTGATAAATTCATGCCCTACCGCGGCGACGAAGCCGGCGCGCCGGCTCCCGCCATCTGGATGCCGGACGAGGACGAGGAGGACTACGCGGCGAGTATTGCCGGCATCAAGGAGCACATTGCCGCCGGTGATACCTATCAGGTGAATTATACCTTCCGGCTGCGAGCCAACCGTCCGCTGCTCATGAAGCGATTGTTCATGCAGCTTTACCGGGCGCAACCCGCACGCTTCTCGATGTATATTGAAACGCCGGCATTCCGCATAGCCTCGGTCTCGCCGGAACTTTTTTTCCGCCGCACCGGCGAGGCCATCGTGTGCGAGCCGATGAAGGGAACCAGTCGTCGCGGGCCCCACCCCGAACTCGATCGCGCTGCGGCGGAAAATCTCCGGCAATCCGGAAAAAATCGCGCGGAGAATCTGATGATCGTCGACATGATCCGCAACGATCTCGGGCGCATCGCCAAACCGGGCACCATCCAAGTAACAGATCTGTTCAAGGTTTCTCCCTGGCCCACGTTGTGGCAAATGACTTCGACGGTGCAGGCGCAAACCGCGGCTTCGCTGCGGGAAACTTTCGCCGCGCTTTTTCCCAGCGCTTCAATCACCGGAGCACCGAAACTGAAAACCTCGGAAATCATCGCCGATACCGAAGGCTCGCCGCGCGGCCTCTACACCGGCGCGATCGGCTGGTGCGGACCGGATGAACACGCCGAATTTGCCGTGGCCATCCGCACCGCGGTGCAAACCACCCGTCCGTTGAAAACAACCTATGGCATAGGCAGCGGCATTGTCTGGGATTCCGAATCCAACGATGAATACCGGGAATGCCGGCTGAAGGCGCAGGTCCTTGGCTATGAGGAGACCGGCCCGGTCACGCTAATTGAAACCATGCGCTGGTCGCCGCGCACCGGCTTTGCCTACCGGGAAGAGCATCTCGCCCGGCTGAAATCCAGCGCGGATTTTTTTGGCGGCGCTTGCGACCTGCCGGCGTTGCATGCCGCACTCGATGCGAGTGTGGCGGAGCTGCCCCCGCACGACCACCGGGTCCGCCTAGTCATGGAGCCGCATGGCGAAATCAGCGTGCAAAGCGCCTCACTGGCGGATGTCCCGTTTCATCTTCACCCCGGTGATGCTCCCGTGCTGAGCGCAGCGATTGACACCGGGCGGCAAAGTCCGGGCCTGGTATATCTCTACCACAAGACTACGCACCGGGAGATCTACGAGACGGCGCGCGGACGATTTCCGGATTGTGACGAGGTCCTGCTGATCAATGAACAAGACGAGTTGATGGAGTTTACCAATGGTAATGTGGTGGTGCAGCGCGACGACCAATGGCTCACGCCCCCGCTCGCGTGTGGACTTTTGCCGGGAGTGTTTCGTCAATCGCTTCTGGCCCGGGGCGTCATTCGCGAGCACACGATACGGGTGAACGAGCTGAGCGCCGGTGACCATTTGTACTTCATTAATTCCGTGCGGGGCTGGAGAGCCATCCGGTTGGTTTATTGATTCAAGTAGCCCCACTCGCCCAGTCGCTGATAGGCATGTTCGGCCGTGTAGCCCTGTCCGGAGGCAAGCAGGTAGGATCGATATTCGGCGGCGGCTTCCTTGCGGCGCCCCATTCCCTCCAGCGCAAACCCGCTCCAGAAATTCACGTTCGGATTTCCGGGCAGCAAACGCTGGTATTCCTGAAAATGCTGATAGGCCTCGGCTGGCCGGTTGGTATTGATATCGCTCATGCCGAGGACAAAGGCGGCCTGCGCCTCGCGTGGATTTATGTCGCGGGCCCGCTGGGCCAATTGGCGCGCCTCTTCCGGACGTTCCAGCTTCTGACAGCATTCCGCCAACATCAACAATCCGGCGTAATCATCGGGCGCAATCCTCAAGGCCTGCTGATAATGCTCATACGCCTGACGAGGATTATCCTTCATCATGGCCGCCTGCCCGTTCTGCATGGCCACAATCGCGCCGGCAATGCCGCGCAACGAGGCCGTCGCATCCATATAGCGCTCGCGTTGTCCGGAGCGATCGGCGAGTTGCGCATAGTGTGCGTTTACCCGGGCCCGGGCGTTTTCATAACGTTCATCGGACATGGGGTGCGAGGCAAACATGCGCTCGATCGCGCTTGGCATGAACTCCTGCTTCTTGCGCATCACATCCATAAGTCCAACCATACCGCGGGGCGCATAGCCGGCGGCCACGGCGTAGTCCATGCCCAATGCATCGGCCTCGCGTTCGTCCTCCCGGCTGTAATAAGCCAACAACGCACCCGCACCCACACTACCCAAGCCCGAGGCCAGGGGCGCATAGTCGGCGTATTTTTCCTGCATCGATAAAGCGGCCCCGGCCAACGCGACGGTCAACTGGGCAAGCAATCCCTTCGACATGCGCGAGGCGCCATGACGGGCATTCACATGGCCAAGCTCATGACCGAGCAACGCCGCCAACTGGGACTCATCCTCCAGACCAAGCATGATGCCCCGCGTCGCGGCCACGGTTCCGGCGGGAAACGTGTAGGCATTGAAATACGAGGCGTTGGTGACCTGAAAGGAGTACGGCATGTGCGGACGATGCGTATATGGCACCATGGAAACACCAATACCGCGGATATACTCGTTGAGCGCGACATCGCCGGTTACGCCGTAATCGGAGGAGAACTGATGAGGCGCGGCTTCGCGATCGATGCTGATTTCATCGGTCTCGGTGAGTAGCATAAACTGGTTGCGACCGGTTACCGGATTGGTCGCGCACCCCGTGATCACTCCGGCTGAAGCGGATGCAGTCAAGGCGAGAAAAGTGCGCCGGTCCATACGATTGGTGACATGGTTCATGAGGGGATATTGATAGCGATTTGGATGCCGGCAGGCAAAATTATTCCAAATGCGCTAATCAAGCGAGACCGAGCGCTACCAGAGGCGATCTTCGTCGTCCGGTAGATCCATGCCCCGGACGGCGCGAACGCTACTTGATCAGTGCCAGCGTGGCACAACCGATCATACCGGCATCGGCCCCAAGTTCAGCAGGCTTGAGTTCCAACCGCTTGGCAAAGTGCGGGCTCAAGCGCTCATTCAGATGACGACGGATCAGATCCAGCAACATATCCGCATCCTGCGCCACGCCACCGCCGATGATAAAGGCCTGCGGCTGAATCGTGTAGGCAATCGAGGCAAATGCGCAGGCGATGCAATCAGTCACAAAATCGAGAATCTCCATGGCCAGCGGATCGCCTTTGGATGCGGCATCCTTCACGACCTTGGGGTTGATTTGAGTTCGATCGCCCTTGACGAGATCATCAATCATCGACGCACGCCCCTTTTCCAGCATCTCGACCGTTCGTTCGATAATCCGGCGGTTACCTACATATTGTTCCAGACCGCCTTTGCCCTGGGGCGACACGCGACCGTGCATATCAATGGATATGTGACCGATCTCCCCTGCCATGGAGTGCGCCCCGCGATACAACTGGTTATTGATGAGCAACGCACCGCCCACGCCAGTGCCCAGGGTCACAAACACTGCATGCTGGTAGGTTCTTCCGGCGCCGAATGTGCATTCGCCCAGCGCCATGGCATTCACATCGTTATCAATCCGCACCGGCACATTCAGCCGCTGCTCGAGCAAATCCGCTAACGGCACACCCGTCCACCCCGGCACGTTGGCCAAGTCGTAAATGAAACCGCGATCGAAATCGACAAAGCCGGGAACGCCCACGCCGACTCCGCAGATCGGCGATGATCCCTTCAGCTTGTCTATCGTGGCGCAAATCACCTGGAGCCACTCATCACGATTTTTCACGTGCTCGGTGATGATTCGTTGCTGGGACGCAATCACCCCGCGATCGTCGACAAGGGCAATCTTGACCGAGGTTCCACCGAAGTCCACGCCTACGGCGTAACGTGTATCCTGCTTGCTCATGATAATGTTTTCTCCAAATTAAATAGCGCCCGGGTAGTGCCCGTGGTTACCGAAGCCACCACTTGTATCTCATCGGGACGGAAGGTGGCAAGCGTCTCCCCAACCACCGTGACCCAGGCCGGCTCGTTGGTTTTGCCCCGGTGCGGCACCGGCGCGAGGTAAGGCGCATCGGTTTCAATCAAGATCCGGTCCAACGGGAGTTGGCGGGCCACCTCGCGAAGATCCGCGGCATTGCGAAATGTGACGATGCCGCTGAAACTGATCAGCATACCCAGATCAAGCAGTTTGCGGGCAAACGCATAGGATCCAGTAAAGCAGTGGAGCACGCCCGGGAAGGCGGCATCGCCCGGCCATGCGCGAACATAGTGGCGGAGCATATCGAGGGTATCGGCATCCGCATCGCGGCTGTGCACCACAATGGGTCGTTTGACCTCTGCGGCAAGGTCAAGCATGTCGCCAAACAGCTTTTTCTGCTGCGCTGCGGAATCCGGCTCGTAGTGGTAATCCAACCCGCTCTCGCCAATGCCAACGATCCGGTCCGGATGCTTGGCCAGAAGTTGACGGAGGAGTTCAACATCATAGCCCTCGCCGGCGATGTCACGGTCATATCCGATTACCGCATGCACCTGATCAGGCCGGTCAACGGCATACCGCACGGCCCGTTCATTCGCCTCCACCGATCCGCCAATCGCCACCACGTCATGCACACCGGCATGCCGCGCCCGGTCAAGAATTTCGAGCGCCCTCCCCGCCTGATCAAATGCATCCAAATGCACATGGCTATCGATCCATCGTGCGCCGGCAGCGGGGTTGGCGGGCGTGATCGCGGCCAATTCGATGTTCATGGACCTACTCGCATATCCAGATATGGCAAATACGGACTATCCGGCCAGGCCGCACGCAGTGAGGCGTCCACGCGCGCCGCATCGTTCGTGCGGCCGATCGTGCGGTACAAAACCGATAATTGCCGCCCGAGCCGGAGGGCGGTCGCATCGTGGGTGGTATTGGTCACAACCTGCTCAAGATGGGTAATCGCCTCGCTCCATAAATTATTGCGTGCATAAAGATCAGCCATCTTTTCGTGCACGAATGGGTGATCCGTCTTCTTCAGCGCCTCGCGACCGTAGGCCATGGCCACATTGAGCTGGTGCTTGTCCGCGAGCAGGTTGATTCTACGGGCATGCTCCCGCGCCGCAAGATCCGGGGAAACATCCTCCGGCAAATTGATCGATGCTTCCGCGATCCGTGCGAACGGTCGGTAGAGCGGATCACCGGCAATCGTTGTTTGCCACGATAGCGCGCGCAGGGAGAGGTAGGCACTTTCGCCGAAGGTGTGTCCGGAAGCCAGACGATCGATAAAAATCTGCAGATCCGGCGTGTAGGCCAGATACGGCTCCTCCACGGCACCCATCACCGCCGCAGCACCGCGCGTCAAAAGCGGACCAGCCCAGTGACGGTCCGGTGAGCGCAGCGTTTTCGCACTGCCGGAGTGTAAATGATACGCCACCGCACCGGGCTGAAACTGGAACCACGACTGACGGAACGGGCCGGTCACATGTTCCGCATACCAACCAAGATAAACCGCGGCGTGCTCCATCGGAAAATAATCATCGAAAAGCGCCTCGTTGCCATCGTAGATCACATCAAAACCCAGACGACTCATGCGCATGGCGGCTTCGCGCATCCAGAAATCGCCCATCCGGTAATCCGCATCACGAGAAGCCTGTTCGTCGATATACACGAGACCACGCAAACCCTCCCGCTCAATGCGCACCGCATCATCCATCATGCGTTCGACGGTTGACGCCTCCGGACCATCCAACCGGGCGGCTATAAGCACCGGATGCGTCTGCTTTTCATACCGGCTGGAAAAAAGCATGTTGTACTGTGGGTTTGGCACATACCCTTTCAGCTCATAACTTTCCCACAGTAGACAGGACAACTCGCTGTCGACCGCCGCCACATCGCGCTGGAACGGCTCCTCGATCAGCCGGGCGATTTTGTCGACGAGAAAAGGTCGTGTCTCGGCAATGCGCAGTGGCACGCCATACATGCTGACAAGATAACGAATCCGGGTGCGGGTCGTGCGCCATCCGCTGTCGTGCGCGCCAATCGCCGCTTGATCGCGTTTGACCTGCTCGATCAACCCCTGCTCGCGCAAAAAGGCCAGCAAAGGATCCCGCAGATCCCGCTCATACACGCGACGGGCCATGGTCTCCCCCGGCGGAAGATCCAGCAGGCAGAGATTTTTTTCGGGAATTTCCCGCAAAGCCATGTAGCGTCGGGCCAAGGGTTCGGACTCCGGAACGCGGCGGTTGGCCAACACCACGGTGATCGATGACCCGGCATCCAGTGCGACAGAAGAGTCCGCGGACCCGGCACCCGCGGCAGGCACGAAGGCAACCACCAGATGGATCCAAAGCGCTTTGCGCAGGAAAAAACTCATGGGTTCACCGCCGGACGGATAATCATCCGGATTGGTTGATGCCGCGGCGGAATTCGCTCGCGATGGACGGCAAGCCGTTCGTCGTCGGAACCGGCGGAGGTTTGAATGTTGATGATGGCCCAGGGATCCCAGTATGTGGCCACAAAGCTCTCCTCGGCGCGGGCGAGAAAGTAACCATTCTCGATCTTGGATCCGTTAAAGATCCATCCCTCATGACGGACCGGACGGCGCGTCTCATAATCCAGAATAAACCACGCGGCCGGCTCGCGTCGTTCGCGGCCGTCTTCCTCCCAGGCGATCTCGATGGTCACCGCATCGCCGGACGGCGGCCCGGCGCCCAATCCGGTCATGGGTTCACCGTGCCTGCAGCCCAGCAACAGCAACCCGGCCTGGATGTCTTGTGCGTCCGCGTGCAACACGAAGATGCTCTCGTGTGTTTTTCCGCCTGGACCGCAGGCGAGTAATTCGATGGCGCCTTCGACCTGATTCACATGACCTGATATGACCAAGGCCGGCCGGGATGAATCTATCCACACGCTACCCATGCGTTGCAGGTTCCATGGAGCATCGTCCGCCACCGGACCACGCGAGACGCAACCGGCCAAACCAAGGGAAATAGCTGTCAGTGTAAATGCGCAGCGTCGCATGGATTATTCGACCAGACTCATGACCGCGTTCGCCTCGGCCATTTTTTGAAGTTCGCCGAGATAACCATTCACGGTGGCTTCGGGTGCACTTTGCTGTTTGGCAAGTTCCACGGCATGCCGCATCGCCCGTTCAGCCCGGGGAAAATCCCCGTTGATATAACGCGCCTCCGCCAGCGTGCTCCACACATTGTATACAGCAGGGGCGATCAATACGGCCTCCTGCGCGAGGGCCAGCGCCCGTTTCGGATCCCGGAAGGCCGGATCACTGGTGGTGGCGAGAAACCAGGCGTAGTTGTTCAAAAAGCGATAATCATCGCGGGCATCGGGATACATCGCCGCAAACAATCCGGCGGCCTCCGCATAACGCGGTGACTGCATGAGCACAATCAACAGCAAGGATTTTGCCTCGCGATAATCGGGCGCCAACGCGAGCACTCGCCGCAAGGGCTTTTCCGCATCGAGGTAATAACCGGATTCGATCAATGCCGTGGCCTCGTGCATCAATCCCCGGCCGAGCGGTGAAAGCCCGGTCGCACCAGCTCCGGCGGCATCGACCGGAGACAATTCCATATCCTCAGCCAACACGATACATGGAGCGGCTGCCACCAAAAAAATCATGAACAGACGAAGACGCATCCGTCAGGGCCCGCCATTCGACTTTCGGTTCAAGCGAACGGCTGCCGGCTCCACCCGCAGCACTCCCAGACCACGGGCCGGCGTGGTGACCTCTACGGCGAGTCCGGACACCTCCTCCGGCGTGTTGATCGAGGTATAATCGACAAAAGCATACACGGACTCGCTGGCAAGGTTGGATAATACGTTCACCCGTCCGCTCAACTCCACATCCACTTTATCCGGCGAAAGCGTGAAGTCCGCCGGGGATCCCGGGGGCACCAGAATTTTCACCGGCACATCCTTAAACAAGCGGGTGGCGATGTTCTCCCGCACCGTGAATGACACGCGAATCTGCTGATCGAGCATGCGGGCCATGGGCAAACCCGGCGGCGCGGTCAGCGCAACATTGTCGGAGAATGACCGGATACGGCCACTTAAATCCAGTGGCGTGGTTCGCACCAACTCAATTTCCTTCAAGGCCTGCTCCGGACCGAGGATGGTCACCTCTTCGGGACTCCAGCGAAAATCCTCCATCACATAACCCTCGGGCAATTCACCAAGCATGGTGACCTCCACCCGCACCGTTTTGCTCTTTTCGCGATCAAGCGTAACTTTCACTTCCGAAGGCGACACGGCAATCGCGCGCACCGCCCGGGGCGAACTCACGTCGGCCGGCCGCAATTCAAGCACGGGATTCTGGTCACTAATCTCGGGCCGGACCTGTTTTTGCACGCGGATCTGCGTTTTGTCGAGATTGCGCAAATCGGCCTCCGAGCCGCGAAAACGCACCGTCACCGTGGGCGTGGAAAGTTCCTTGATTGCGGTGCCATCGGGCACGGTAATTTGCAATGGAATATCGCTGATTTGTTCCTCAAAACTGGTGATATCCCGAATGTAGTACCAGGTCAATACGGCCAGAACCAAGGCAGCCAGCTTGAGCCCCTTGTTGCGGAGCGCCATATTCATCAGTTTATTCAGGCTACGCATGGGTATCCTCTCCCCGGGCCTTGGCGCTGGCAGGCTTGAATTTGAACAGGCCGGGCAGCGACGCCAGCCGCTCGGACCAGGTCTTGTTCTGACGGCGGGGACGGTCCTGCAAAAGCACGGAAACCAGCACGCGGCGCAGTCGCTCTTCGTCCAATCCACGGCGCAACTTGCCGCGGTAAGCAACGGAAATGGATCCGGTTTCCTCGGAAACCACCACGGCAATCGCATCGGTTTCCTCGGTCACACCCATCGCCGCGCGATGCCGGGTGCCGAGCGTCCGGCTGACTTCGTCCCGCGTGGACAAGGGAAACACGCAAGCCGCCGCGACCACACGATTGTTTTGCACGATCACGCCGCCATCATGCAACGGCGTGCGTGGATAAAAAATATTGATGAGCAGCTCGGGTGAAAGCTCGGAATCAATCGCCACACCGGTTTCCCGCATGGCGCGGGTGCCGACATCCCGTTCGACCGCGATCAACGCCCCGATTTTCTGTTCCGATAAGCGCACGGCGGCTTGCACCAGATGCTCGATGGTTGATTGCTCAAAAACCGGGCCACCGAAGAAATGCCGCCGACCGAGCTCGGCCAAGGCGCGGCGTATCTCGGGCTGGAAAATCACCAACAGCGCAAACACCAGATACACCGTGGATCGCTGCAAGATCCAATTCAGCGTATCGAGCTGAAAAAAGTAGGTAAGAAGAATGAGGGCAATGAACAGCGTGGCCAATCCGAACAACACCTGCACACCGCGGGTGCCATGAAGAAAAACGAGGATGTAGTAGAAGGCCACGGAGAGTATAAGAATCTCCAGAAAGCCATTGAAGCCCGGGGCGACAAGTCGTTGCAAAAAGTCCATGGATGAAGCTGCCTGACGCTAAAGGTTGAGCTTATCAATCATTCTCGCCACATCGCAAGATTCCTTTACATCATGCACGCGAAGTATGCGTGCACCTCGTCCGATGGCAAACGCAGCGGCGGCCAGACTTCCGGCCAGACGATCCGGAATTTCCCGCCCGGTAATCGCGCCGATAAATCGCTTGCGCGAAACACCGGCCAGCACCGGGCGACCGGTGGCCGCGGCGATGCGATCAAGCGAGCGCAACAAGGCCAGATTGTGATCCAACTCCTTGCCGAAACCGATGCCGGGATCAACCACGATTTGCCCGGGCACAATACCGCCAGCGACAGCCAGTCCCACGCGCTGCCGGAGAAACTCGCCGACCTCGGTGACGACATCGTGATAAACCGGGCTTTGCTGCATGGTCTGCGGTGTGCCTTGCATATGCATGATCACAAGACCGGCTTGATGACGCCGGACCACCTCGATCATCCGGGGATCGCCCAACCCGCTCACGTCATTGACAATGCACGCTCCGGCGTTCAGCGCGGCGTCCGCCACGGCAGCTTTTGATGTATCGATGGAAACAACCGCTTCGCCGGCGAGCGCATTCACCACGGGAACCACCCGCTCCAGCTCCTCCGCTTCAGGCACCGGAAGACTGCCGGGACGGGTGGACTCGCCTCCGATATCGAGGATGTCCGCTCCCTCGGCTAGCATGGCCCTCCCGCGGGCGACCGCTTGGCCAATCGATGCGAAACAACCGCCGTCGGAAAAAGAGTCAGGCGTTACATTCAGCACGCCCATCACGAGCGTGCGTTTGCATATATCAAACGAGCCGCCGCGATGCTGCCAAACCGGCCACATCACGCCGGCGTGGGTTTGACCGCCGGGGCTCCGATAATAGGAAGCGCTGGTGATACAGCTTGGGCGGATGACGGCTGCGGCTCTTCCGGAGGCTTCTGATCATGATCCGACTTCCGGGTCCGCTCGATTTTGCCCGAGCGGAACAGCTCCATAACTTCCTCGCCATCGAGCGTCTCATATTCGAGAAGCGCTTTGGTCAACAGCTCAAGCTTGTCGCGATTATCAACCAGAATGCTCCGTGCACGCTCGTAGCCTTCATGGATGAGACGTCCCACCTCGGCATCAATCTTGCGGGCTGTTTCCTCGCTCATTTCCTGCTGCCGCGAAACTTCCTTGCCGAGGAACATCACTTCGTGATTACCGCCGAACTGCTGGGGACCCAGCGTGTCGCTCATGCCCCACTCGCACACCATCGCGCGGGCGATCCGCGTGGCCTGTTGAATATCGTTCTGGGCACCGGTGGTGATATCGCTGCAGGCGATTTCCTCGGCGGCGCGCCCGCCCATGAACACAGCCAGCATGCTCAACAGCTTGCGCCGGCTTTGGGTGTATTGATCCTTCTCCGGCAATTGCATGGTCGAGCCCAGTGACTGTCCGCGGGGAATAATCGTCACTTTATGTAGCGGCTCCGATTCCTCCACCTGGGTCATGACAATAGCATGACCAGCCTCGTGGTAGGCCGTGAGCAATTTTTCCTTATCGTCCATAATACGACTGCGCCGCTCGCGACCCCAGCGCACTTTGTCGCGCGCCTCCTCCATGTCCTTCAGCGCCACGGCCTCGGCGCCGCGACGGGCGGCCAACAGAGCGGCTTCGTTGACGAGATTGGCCAGATCGGCGCCGGAGAACCCGGGTGTGCCGCGGGCTACCCGCCGCAAATCCACATCGGTGGCCAGTTTAATTTTCTTCACATGAATCTTGAGCACATTTTCGCGCCCTTCCACGCCGGGGAGATCGACATACACTTGCCGGTCAAAACGGCCGGGACGAAGCAGCGCGTTGTCCAACACATCCGGGCGGTTCGTCGCGGCGATCAGAATGATGCCCTCTTGCGTATCAAATCCATCCATCTCCACCAGCAAGGCGTTCAACGTTTGCTCGCGTTCATCGTGCCCGCCGCCGATCCCGGTAAAACGACTGCGGCCGACGGCATCGATCTCATCAATAAAGATGATACAGGGCGCGTTCTTCTTTCCCTGCTCGAACATATCGCGCACCCGCGAAGCGCCCACCCCGACGAACATTTCCACGAAGTCCGAACCGCTGATACTGAAGAACGGCACATTCGCTTCGCCGGCAATCGCTTTGGCGAGCAGGGTTTTACCGGTGCCGGGCGGCCCCACCAGCAAGACGCCTTTGGGTATACGACCGCCGAGCTTCTGGAACTTCTTCGGGTCCTTGAGGAAGTCAACAATCTCCAGCAATTCCTCTTTCGCCTCTTCGATGCCGGCCACATCGGCGAACGTGATCTTGTGTTTACCGCGGGTCAGCAAGCGCGCCCGGCTTTTGCCAAAACTCATGGCCCCCTTGCCGGCAATCTTCATCTGCCGCATGAACATGAAGTAGAGAAGTCCAAGAATGAGGACGAACGGAATGATGCTCGAGAGCAATTGCATCACGAACGGATTCTGCGGGGTGATCTTGAAGTTGACGCCGCGGGCGACCAGCAATTTTTGCAACTCTTCCGTGTCCGCGACGTTCACGCGGAACTTTTTGTTGCGACCCAACTCGTCGAGGTCGACCAATTCACCCTTCACGTGCCGGAACCCCGAGGCGTCGAGGACGATCTCGCATTTGCGGATCTTGCCCTCTTCAATCATCTGAATGAAGTTGGGACTGTAGGGAATGTCTTCAAACTGTTCCTGCCCGCCCTTCATCACCTGGTAGGTGGTCAGAAAAAGGGCGAGGAGTAGAAACCACAGGGCCAACCCGCGCAAAGGTGGTTTAACTCCGGAGGAAGTGGACTCTTCTCGATTGGCGTCTTTCGATTCCATGTTTTTAGATGTACGGCTCATTCGATAGGTGATCAGGCTTATTTGTTCAGTTGTTTAACATAGCACAATGCCGGGCCTTTCCCCAACCATAAACGATCAGTTGCGGCAAATAAGGACCAACTTGCCGGCGGTATGGCCGGACTCGATCCGGCGATGGGCCTCCGCCGCCTCGGCCAGGGGAAACTGACCGGCAATCCGGGTGCGCAACTGGCCGGCATCGAAAAGGCCGGCGAGCTGGATCAACTGCTCGCGGTTGGGCGAAACGAAGACATACCGGGTTTCGATCCCCTTTGCCTTGATCGCGGCCTCGTCCTCGTAGGCAAGAATCGACACGATGGTCCCGCCCGGCTTGACCACGTCAGCCGTTCTCGCCTGCAACTCGCGCCCGCCCACCGTATCGTATGCGACGTCCACACCTCCGGGATGAAGGAGCCGGACCGGTTCGCGAAAGTCGCCCTCCGTGTAATCGATAACCTCATGCGCACCCAGCGTGCGCATGTAATCGTGGTTGCGGCGGCTTCCGGTGGCAACGACCCGGGCGCCGGCGTGACACGCCAGTTGAATGGCGAAACCGCCCACCCCGCCTGCACCCGCATGAATCAGCACTGTTTGCCCGGCCTTTAACTGCGCGGCATCAAATAGCGATTGCCACGCCGTCAGCGCCGCCAGAGGAATCGTAGCCGCCTCGGCAAAACTCGCCTTCGCCGGCTTCAGCGCGACAAACGATTCCGGCACGACCACATATTCCGCATAGGTGCCGAACTGGATCACCGGTTTGCGGCAGTAGGCATACACCTCATCGCCGGGTTTAACCAGCGAGACGCCATCGCCCGCCACGTCGATCACACCGGCCGCATCCCATCCCGGAATAATCGGCAATTCATTGGGCAACCGCCCCTTCAGATACCCTTTGCGAATTTTGAAGTCGACCGGGTTCACCCCCGCGGCGTGAACCCGGATGCGCACCTCGCCGGGGCCCGGCTGGGGATCGGCGACCACCCGCATCTTCAACACATCGACATCACCATAATCATCAAAAAGAATTGCCTTCATGAATCGCTCCTGCTCGTTGACAGCTACCACCGGCACAACTTACTTTTATTTAATGACAATTTCAAATGCACTCCAACTCCCCGACTACCATACCCATCACGAACTTTGCCGCCATGCCCAGGGCCGCACCTATGATTACGCCCGGGCGGCCCACGAGAAAGGTCTGCGTGAATTCGCCGCGACCGATCATTGCCCGACCGATGTTGGCTTCGGCCAGGATCACCGGATGCAACTCAGCGAGTTTCAACAATACCGCCGCGATGTCGAAGATGCCCGGGCGGCGTTTCCCGGCCTGACCCTGCTGTTCGGCGTGGAAGCGGACTACTATCGCGGTTGCGAGAAATTCCTCGCGCCTTTTCTCGAAAGCCAACCGCTCGACATCGTGCTTGGCTCGATTCACTTTCGCGACTACTGGTCGGACAACCCCCGCCAACGCGGCGTTTCCGATCGCGAGGATCCTGACGGATCGTGGCAGGACTATTTCCGCCTCACCGGCGAGTTGGCCGGGACCGGTTTATACGATGTAGTCACGCACATGGACTTGCCCAAGCGATTCGGCAATCCGGCGGATGAAAAATCCATCCGCGAGCATGCCCTGCCTTCGCTCGACAAAATCGCCGCCGCCGGGATGGCTATCGAGATCAACACCTCCGGTCTGATCCACAGCATCAAAGAACAATACCCTAGCTTGCATGTGCTTGCCTGGGCGGCCGAACGCGGCATCGGCCTCGTCTTCGGCTCCGATGCCCACCAGCCCGCCCGCGTCGGCGACGGATTTGACCTCGCGCTCAAGCTCGCTCGCGAGGCCGGCTTCAAGGAAGCCCGGCGCTATCGCCAGCGCGCGTGGACGGCCTACGCCATTTAGTTCCGGCGACTTAGCTTAAGCGCGCCCTCAGGCCGGCGCGAAACGGGGCAGCTTCCCGATCGATCATGACCGGGCGCGCAATTCAAGACACCACCGGAAACCACGTCACCCTCAAGTTCGTGGCGCCCAAGGGAACCAATTCGATCGTCTCGCGGCGGCGGGATGCGCGCTTTCGCGCGGCGGTGCCCGGCATGGCTGGCGTGAATGAAATATCGCCCTTCACGACTTTCATCCACTCCCGGTTACGCACGACCATTTTCTTCCGGCGCTTCAAACGCCAGCCGGGAATCCGCATCGCGGCAATGCGCAGGCGCACCGGCGCCGTGGCGGCGTCCCACGGATTTTCCGCCGGGGTGCCGGCGATCAGCTCCACACCCTGCTCGCGGGCTACGCCATAATTCCAAGGCGAGGCGGGATGCATCGTCCACGCCGGAAATTCCTCCGTGGACCGCGCATCCTTTTTCTCCCGGGTGCGCTTTTCCTTGATCGGCAGCGACATCACTAGCGGCCCCCATACAAACGCCACGCTGTGCTCCGGCCCGGCCACCTCCTCCACCCCGTAATCAAAACTGACCTCCACAAGATCGCCATCGCGAAACATCCGCTTTAACTCCGCCCACGATTCCGGCGCAAACGATTTGCGCAAAGGCGCGCCATTGACGTGCACATGCACCCGCCGACACCAACCCGGCACGCGAAACTTGAATGTCCGCGAACGCGCCGCCACCATCGTAAATCGGAAACGCACCACCGGTACAAATGGATAGCCGGTTTCCTGCTCGATCGTCATATCATCGAGCACCAACCGGCCAGGACCATACAACGCGGCGATGATCTCGCCTTTTCCACCGCGCTGCCACATGTTCCCGGCAAAAGCCGGCATGGCGCGGTGGACATTGCCGGGACAACACTCGGTAGCGGGATTCGGCCGGAAGCTTATATGACTGCCGGTGATTCCGTGTGGATGATGATTTGTCCGGGCGCCGGCGATACACTGGTTCGGTCCCGAGAAATACTGAAGCGCCTTGAAGTCCGGCGTCACCGCGCCCGGCAACGCATTGAAGCACGCCCGCTCCATTGCATCGGCATACTTCACGTTTCCGGTGGTGCGCAACAGCCAGCCCAGGCTCCACAGGTAATCCGTGATCACGCACGTCTCGTGTCCCGCGGTGCTGTAAATGCCGCGCAGATGCTCGGTCGCGCTCGGCACGCCATCGATGAGCACATGATCCCGCTCAAGCTTGCGCTGGGCATTTTCCGCGGCGCGCAGGTAGCGGCGATTTCCCGTGATCGAATACATCACCGCGCCGAGCTTGAACAATTCCATGTAGGTCGGGCCATGGTCGCCGGATTTTTCATCGCTCAACATATTTTTCAGTGTCGCGCCGCTCGCGGCTTCGTGCTTCTGGAATGCCCGGTAGGATGAAACGGCCAGTTCGCGTAATCGACGGTCGCCGGTCTGCTCATACAGCCAGGCCATAATCTCGATGTTACAGATATTGCGGGTGGTTTCATGGCGCGCAGTATTGGAAAGATAATGGCGACATAAGCGGGCAATCACCTTTTTATCCGGGCGGTCTTCCACATCGGCGAGCACGGCCCGGAAAAAGACGGCGTGTGGCCAGCGTTCGGAACCGCGCGGTCCGTGGAGATGCTTCAGCAAGGCAGGCCCGAGGTAGCCATCGCCATCGGGATGCTCTGTCACATGTTCGATTTGGCGGCGGGCCTTGCGCTTCAGAAAGGCGTCATCGAGCAGGATGCCGCACCGGATCATGCCGTCGATCCAGTAAGCGGTTTGCTCATACGGCCACCAACCGGTTCCGCCGCGATCGCCAAGCTTGAGGTGATCGTCGCGCCAACCGCGTGTGTCGAAGGGATAGCCGGCATGCTCAAGGTGCCCGGTGAGGCCGTCGCGCTGGGTCGTAAGAAATTGCTGCAACCAGCCCAGCGGCTTGATGCAGGCAAGAGGAAACGGGGATAGAACGCGCTTGGGCATGCGTGATAAATGTATCGACCGGTTACTCGGGGGCAAGGCGGAAAAAGACGCGTGCGGGCTGATATTCGCCGAGCAGATATTGGCGCACCGGGTTACCGGCGCTGAGGGTGTCAATCACGGTGACATCGTCCACAGGATACCAGTTGATGAGATCCAGCGAGACTTCAAGGCGCTCGCTGGCGGCATTTGCCGTTGCCATCGCGCGCTGGTCTGCATCGAGCTTGCGGTCATGCTCAACAATCCAGGTGCCGTCGCCTCCACGCTTCAATCGCAAGGATAGACTGGTGACGCCCGACGCTTGAAATACGTTAATGATCATGTTGGACTCATGATAGTAGTACGTCGCCTCTAAGGGCGCGGGAAGATCCATGAGCCCTGAGACGGTGTCATATGAACCGCTCCGGGAGGTATAGGTGAGAATCTCAAACGTATCATTGTCCGCAGGCAAAAACCCCCAGGAAGTAACAAGTTCGCCACCCAGTGTAGCAGTTCCGCTAATCTGAAGCTGGTCATGCTCCGTGCCGGCGATGACACCGGAAATCGCCATCTCAAGACGGCCGCTGCTGGACTGGGTGAAATTACCCTGAATCGCGAGTATGCCATACGGATCGCCGGGTTGGATGATGCCGTGATTGACCAGCGAAGCGGCGAAGGTACCGCGACCCAGAATCGTGCCAAGCTGGCCAAAGGTGCTTTGCGGGCGGAACGTTCCGGCTAACAACTCGATCGTTCCGTCGTTTACCATCGGCTGACTGGATTCCAGCGTGGCGTTGGTCATGACGCGAACCGTGCCATTCTGGGTGAAGGGAACCGCAATGGTGGTCGTTGTCCCGGCGCCGGATTTTACCAGTGTGCCGTTATTGACAAGTGACACGGGCGAATTATTGAAATTGACCCAAACGACATCCGCATCATCGGTAAAGGTCAGGGTCGAATTGTTCACCAGCGAGGCGCCTGCGGCACTCTGGTTCTGAAGGGCAAGACCACCACACGACCACGTCACCGGCACATCCAACTGCAATACCCGGCCATTAAGCAAATTCTTGGTATTGCATTCATTGACGGTCAGGCTGGAACCGGACGGGATCACCGTGCGCCCCGCATCGGTCATGATGCCCGCGATCCAATTAAGGTTCGAGGTGACTGTGACAACACCCGTGCCGCCCAACGTACCGCTCAACGTCAACTGGCCAATCGTTACGTTCTGATTGTAATTCAACACGCTGCTGATATTCACGGGACCGGTCATCGCATAGTTGCCAGCAAAGACTGTCGTCCCGCCATCACACACCAGCGAGCCACCACCCTGCACCAACGCGTTGGTGGTAAATGTGTGCGAAGCACTGATCCGGAATGTCGCATTCGTGTTCACGTCGACCAATCCATTGATCGTGCCGGACTGCAAGATGCGCAATGCGCCCGAGCGGATCTCGACCGATCCATGCTGCGTGAACGGCACATTGATTTCGGTCG
This sequence comes from uncultured Verrucomicrobiota bacterium, assembly GCA_964470065.1. Classification (GTDB taxonomy): domain Bacteria; phylum Verrucomicrobiota; class Kiritimatiellia; order CAIVKH01; family CAIVKH01; genus CALMUP01. The sequence goes on from CAYYAR010000010.1 coordinate 54,303, forward strand.
TCGTGCCTGCTCCGGATTTTATCAGCGTACCGTTGTTCACAAACGAAACCGGCAAATTATTGAAATTGACCCAAACGACATCCGCATCATCGGTAAAGGTCAGGGTCGAATTGTTCACCAGCGAGGCGCCTGCGGCACTCTGGTTCTGAAGGGCAAGACCACCACACGACCACGTCACCGGCACATCCAACTGCAATACCCGGCCATTAAGCAAATTCTTGGTATTGCATTCATTGACGGTCAGGCTGGAACCGGACGGAATCACCGTGCGCCCCGCATCGGTCATGATGCCGGCTATCCAATTCATATTTGAGGTAACGGTAACAACACCGCTGCCGCCCAGCGTGCTGCTAAGCGTTAATAACGATACATTAAAGTTGCTATGAATATTGGCGGTGCCGCTCTGGATCGAGAGGTGTCCACCAGCATTACCATCGCCGCCATTTAGCACGGTGAGCGTCCGGCCATTGACCGAAAGCGTTTGATTGCTGGCGCCGGCACCGAGGTGCAATTTCGATACCGTGGCATCGACATCCATCGTCACAGTGTAATTGCCCGGCGCGTCGATAACGACCGTGCTGTCGGCCGTGGGAAGAAGACCGTTAACCCAGTTGTTTGAAACCGACCAATTGCCGCCGGCGGTGTTGATCCAGCGTCGCTCGGGTGATCCGCGTACCTCGACGTTCACGGTGGCGGTCTTGCTTGTTTGATAGCCATCGGTGATCCGGTAGGTGAAGAAGGTCATGCCGGTAAATGAACCGGCCGACGTAAAGTTGAAGCGATTCGATCCAACCAATGTAACCGTTCCATGCCCGGCTGGCGCTTGCGTGAAGTCGGCAATTTGAATGGAATCGCCTTCCGGATCCACGTCGTTGGTGAGCGCAAGAATGTTCAGCGGAATCAACGCCAGCGTACTCACTGAATCATTCACCGCGCGCGGCGCACGATTAGGCAATAACACACCGCCACCTTCCACGGTCACCGTAAACTCGTTCAGCACCCAATTTCCATTGCCGGCGCGGCCGGGGCCATTATCGGGCAATGAAGGATGCTCGATGACCTCGAGACGGAAACCGGTCACATTCCCGGCGATGCCGCGGGCGCGCACGGAATAAATCGTTGTATTCGGCATAGTGCCACTGACGAGAATCGACCCGTCCGGCTGGACCGTAAATGTCTCGCCACCGGTGGAAGTGATTTCCACGATGTCGAGCAGGGTCCAATTTGCCGAAACATCGCCGCCATTAAATAATCCGTCGGCAAACTGGCTTCGCGCATCGGTGGTGGCCAAAAGACGGAAGCGGCCGATGAAATGGCCGGCGCCGTAGGGTTGGATCATGTCGAAGCGGAACACGGTGGATGTCGTCGCAACGATATCGCTCGCGGACTCAAACGCGGCATTCATGGATGGCGTTCCGCTGGTGGCTCCGGCCCATCCGTTTTGCGTGCCCCCACCCTCGATGATGCCATCGATCGCTTCGGCCGGACTGAATCCGCCCTGCGATTGATCGGACGTCGGGTTTTGCAAGGTAATCGATGCCGGTTGCGGAACCAGCGCCACCGGCTCGCCTATGGCATCCAGTTCCTCAACACGCGGCCCGCTGAATCCGGAATTCGCTAATTGATCGAATTCGGCGCGGAAGAATTGACCAACGAAATTGCTGACCGCGACCTGGAATTGGAGACGTTGTCCGCCGAAATACGGATTCGCTTCCACGCGATACGAGCCGACCAACCGGTACAGATCATTCGAAGCCAACTTGCCGAATACGCGCAATTCCGTGATGCCACGTTTCGGATCAGGTGTGTCGTCGGCCAGATAGGCGCGGAATCCTTCAATCATCACGGGTCCGGGCGTCTGCCAGTCCACCGAATGAATGGTTCCGGATGTCGCGCCATCGCGGAAAATCGTGTTACCCGGTTCCACGCCAAACAAACCACCGAACATGTTCGACGCACTCGAGTTGCCGATGGTGCCGCTGTTCGACACCACGGTTGCGCCCTGGCTGATATCCCACACATCATCCGACGCCGCGCCGGCATCGGGCACCACCTGTATTTGCATGGACGCGGAAAGTGAATCATCCGATCCATCATTCACCTTGAATACAAACTGATCGGAGCCGGTGAATGACGGATCTGGAACGTAGGCCACGCGCAGGCGGGCATCCGGCAATGTGCGCGGCACCGAGGTTATTTGCGCACCCATGACGCCGCTGGCGGAGACATCAAACAGCTGGCCGCGTGACGGCAACGATTCAATAATTCCCGCCAAGGCATCGCCATCCGGATCGGAGGCGTCTAACTTGAAGAGATTCGTGCGGTTGACGATTGCCAGGACGTTTTGCCGCCGCTGGGCAATCACCGGTGAAATTTCCGCGATACGACTTGGTGTCGCAGAGCCGGAACCGAGAGTCAGGTTCAAATTGGTCGATACGCTATTCGAAACCGTAAGTCCGGACGTTTCCTCAAACGAATAATGTGCGACCAGACCGGCTTCATTCCCCTTCGCGGTTTGATTCATGCGGGAAATCAGCTCGGTCGCATCCAACGCGCGATTCCAAACGCGATATTCATCGATGTAGCCTGCGTAGGCGCCGTACGACGGAACAATCGACAAGCTCAAACTCGGGTACACTTTTGTTCGCGTGCTTGTGAGGCCGGTCCGGACCAGCGTCCCGTTCAGATAGAGGCGCGGCTGCTTCGATTCGTAAACCACGGCGATGTGAACCCAACCGTTGAGATTCGTATTAAGCACGAGCAACGACGGCAAATAGCCGCCCGAGTGCTCAAACAAGCTGATGCCGTTCTCGCCGACGGAAACACCGGCACCGGCGCTCGCGTCACCCGGATTGTCGGGGAAAATCACATAGCGCTGGCCGCCCAAACCGGCTGTGCCCGAAGACGATTCACTTGTGTTGTTACGCGAAGCCGTCGGACGCGCCCAGAATTCCATCGTGAAGGTATCGCTTACGTTAGTTGCCAACGAGCCCGATGCGAAGGCCGCGTCATCCGATCCATCAAACAGCAACGAACGGCTAGGCACACCGGATCCGGCGACCGGAATGCGGTTTTCGGCCACGGTGATGTTGACGAGTCCCGTCGCGGTGAACGAGCCAGCATCGCGTACGACGTATGCAAACGTATCCGTTCCCGAGAAGCCTTCGGCTGGTGTGTAGGTAAAGACGCTGCCGGACAAAATATTGCTGCCATTGTCTGGTTGCGTAAATGATACCAAGGACAACGTATCGCCATCGGCATCGGTGTCGTTGGCCAAGAGCGACGCGGTCGTAAACTGCACCGCAGCATCGCGTCGTGTGCTGATACTGTCGGCTACCGCCACCGGTGGACGATTCGAGACCAACGGAAGCGGATCAATCGAGTCAGGAATGCCATCCGCGTCGCTGTCGCGTAATACTTTTCCGCCGATTCCGGACAACGCAATCGCGCGAATTAAATCAGCCGTCAACGCGCGGTCGTAGACAGCTAATTCATCGATCTGGCCATTCAATGTGCGCGTAAAGTCCGGATGGAAGATGGATGGATTCGCACCAATCGACCACGGCATATTGTTGTACGTGATGGTGTAGGACGCCGGCTGGGTACCTTGCAGGTTGCCATTGACCCACAGCTTGAAGGCCGCGCCATCGTAGGTCATGGCTACGTGGTATAGCTGACCCGCCGGGAATACTTGATCGGAGAGCGTCAGCGTTACGCCCACGCCCTCCTGACTGCTAAACATGGTGAAACGGCCGTCTTGGCGCCAAGTCATTCCCAATGACGCTTCCACACCTGAACGCAATTTCGAAATAATGATGCTGCCGACTTGGTCCTCCACCGGGCCGGAACCTTCGGGACGCACCCACCCTTCCACCGTGAATTGGCGCGGTTGAAGATTGGTGGAATCAGCGACTTCAACAAAACCGCCGATGCCGAGCCGCAAGCCTTGGCCGGTGCTGTTCGTCACGTAATTCACGGCATTCGAGGCGCTCGTGGTGTGACGACCAAATGCATCCTGCAGGTTGCCCTCGAAGCGCCACCACGCAAGCACCGAGGTCGACGGCACCATGAATACATCGGGAGTCGCCGGCGCAGGATCAACGCCGTCGGGATATCCATCGTTGTCGGTATCAGGCTTCAACGGATCACTGCCCAACGCCAATTCGCGGTCATCACGCAGACCATCATCATCCGTATCGGGATCGCGCGGCGAGGTACCGGCTTGAAATTCCTGCAGATTGGTCAGGGTATCGCCATCCGCGTCGCCGCTCAGGTCACTCGCCTCCGGATTAAATCCATAGGTGATTTCCCATCCATCGGTGGCCCCATCGCCATCGCTATCCGGCTCGGCGGTGAAGATACGCGCAAGTTTCTCGCGAATGACGCCGTTCACCGTCTCAAACCCGCCGCCGATGACAGCCTTGCCACCGGACGCCAATCGCACGAAATGCACGGAGCCGCCACCACCGGCAAGCGAATTCGAAAACGTGTTATCCAGTTGGCCATCGGGCATAAGACGGGCAACAGATTTACGGTCAACGGAACTCACGCGGGTGAAGGCGCCGGCCACGAGGATTTTTCCGTCAGACTGCAACGCGATATCCAGCACGTCATCATTCGGTCCCGACTTCGTGGTACCAAACGAAGTATCGAGCACACCATTCGTGAATAGCCGCGCGATATAGTTCCTGGATGTGCCATTGACGTCATCGAATTCCCCGCCGATCAGAATTCGGTGATCAGGCTGGATGGCTATCGCATGCACCGCGGCATTGGCGCCGGAAAGGCCATTCGCAAAATTCGTATCCAAGGAACCATCCGGATTCAAACGAGCAATGCGCCGCCTGGTTAATCCGCCCACCGTGAGGAAACGACCGCCGATGAGTACCGCGCCATCCGGCTGAACAGCGATAGCATCGACTTGTCCATTCAAGTCATTCGTGCCGGCTACAAAATCATCCAACGATCCATCGCCATTCAAACGGGCGAGGAAGCGCCGGTTCGCGCCATGAACGGACGTAAACGAACCGCCGATCATAATCTGGTCATTGGTCATGATCGTAATACTGAAAACTTCCCCGTTCGGACCGGACAAGCCGTTGGCAAAATTTGTATCCAGCGAACCGTCCAGATTTAAGCGGGCCAAGTTTGCCCTGCTCACATCGTTGACCTGCGAGAATTGGCCGCCGATAAGCAACTTGCCATCGGCCTGCGGTACCACGGTGTATACAAGGGCATTCGGACCGGACAGACCGGACAGGACCGAGGTGTCGGTTGATCCATCCGACAGCAATGCGACCAGGTTGGACCGGCCCTGGCCATTCACAATCTGGAAATCACCGGCGATAAACATGCTGCCGTTGGTCATGATCGCCACACCCTTCGGCTCACGGGTGGAATTAATACCGGTGATGCCAAGGGCAAATGATTCATCGATCGCGCCATTGGCATCAAGACGGGCGAGATTGTTGCGGAGCACGCCGTTTAGTTGCGCAAAAGCCCCTCCCACCACCACCGTGCCATGTACGCCGGGCGCCAACGCATCCACGCTGCTGTTCGCACCAGCGAGTCCGTTGCCGAATGCGGCATCCAGCGTTCCGTCACTATTCAAGCGGGCGATGCGCCGCCGCAACTGACCACCGGCATTGGTAAATGTTCCGCCGATGATAATTTTTTCATCCGGCAACACGAGCAGATCGGACGCCGATTGAGCCAAGGCATTCGTGAAGGTATGATCAATCGAGCCATCGGCAAGCAACCGGGCCACCCCGGCCCGCGCGAAACCGTTTACATTGGTGAAGGCACCGGCGATCAGGATGGAACCACTGGTCGCATTCAACGCGACATCGGACACGGTGGCGTTGGCACCAGACAAGCCGTTGGCAAAATTGGTGTCGTGCGTGCCATCGCTGTTCAGGCGGGCGATGCGTCCGCGATTGACGCCGTTGATTGTCGAGAAAGCTCCAGCTATCAGCACTTTTCCATCCGGCTGCAAGGCGATGGCGGAAAGACCGCCGTCCGAACTGACCAGCCCCTGGAACGAGGGGTCGACGGAGCCATCGCTATTTAATCGCGCAATTCGCGAGAGCGAAGCGCCGTGCATGCTGGAGAAACAGCCGGCGATGATTATTTTGCCGTCGGGTTGGATCACTATTTCATCCACCGAACAATTACCGCCGGACAGGCCATTGGCAAAATTGGTGTCGAGCGAGCCGTCCTGGTTCAACCGCGCGATGTTGCCGCGAAACACGCCATTGATGTTCCCATTGCCAAAACCGATCACGACTTTCCCGTCCGGTTGAAGCGCAGCTACTTTAATATCAGTACTGCTTCCCTCCATGCGATTACCGAAGCTGTGATCCAGCGAACCATCGGCATTCAACCGGGCAATGCGTCCCCTCGCCGCGCTATGAACGCGCGTGAACCGTCCGGCGATGATCATTTTGCCGTCGGGCTGAACGGCGATACTGTTGACCTGGCCGTTGAGTGTACTGTTGGTGAAAAATGTATAGTCCAGATCCCCGGGCTTTGGCGCATTGATGGCGAGAGTCGCGCTTGCGCTGTTGGTGATTGTTTCGCCGATGACGGCCACCGCATAATTTCCAGCATCGCCATAGACCGTGGCGGGAATGAAATGATAGGCGTTTGTCTCGCCGGGCAAGTCGGTTCCGTTTTTCTTCCACTGATAGCGGAGGGCCGCGGTCGTGCCGGTGGCATAGACGGTAAAGACCGCCGGGCCACCGCGCACCGCGGCCTGGGATTCCGGCGGAGTTACAATCACGGGCGGCTGCGGCAGGACGCCGGTTCCGCGCAAGGTGAAGTCATACAATTCTTCATCCGCATCATTGTTTTGAATCGTGATGGTGGCGGCCCTCACCCCGTCGCCCTGCGGCGAGAACCGAAGTACGATCGCGGCGTGGTTGGACGGCGGAACGTTCGTCGGGAACGACAGCACAGCAAAATCAGCCGCATTGATCCCACTGGTGGACACGCCGGAGATGATCAGATCGCGATTGCCGGAATTGGTGATAACGAAACTGCGCGTGATCGATTCACCCACCGCCCACGTTCCAAACTCCGTTCCATCATCCACCGAAGGCGACACATCGCCATCCACGATCACCACGCCATTTGTTCCGAGCAGAGCGATTTCGGCAAATCCGAGCGGATCGGGATCAACGCCATCCAACAACCCGTCGCCATCGGTATCCGGATTCAGCGGATCCGCTCCGGCAAGTACTTCCTGACCATCGTTCAAGCCGTCATCATCCGTGTCGGCATCGAGCGGATTTGTTCCGAGTGTGACTTCCTGTGCATTATCGAGATCGTCGGCATCCGGATCCTCGGCGGCATCGTTGCGTTGCGGATCAAGACCGGCATCGATTTCCGCCACGTCGAGAAGACCGTCGCCATCAAAATCGCGTTCGCCGAAGACGTCATGCATAACGCCGCGCATCGCCGGACCATCAACGCGCAATCCGGTCGGCCCGCCCACATTGGACACATAAAACTCCACGAAGTTGTTGCCATGCCGGAATCCATTGGTCAGCGCGAATGATCCGTATTGGCTGAAACCAGAAACCGTGAATTGCGATACCGGTATAAACACACCGTTCAAGCTGATTCCCGTCGACGTATCATCCATGGCCCAACTACCCGTAATCCGGATGGTGGGCTTTAAGATATTGGTCGCGACCGGCACAACCAGGCGATAGCGGAACAGACCGGACGGACCATCGGTGTTCGCTTGCGGGGCAATCCACTTGGACGATGCACTGTTCAATAACCATGGGCCGGTCACGGGCGAGCAGCAACTGTTCGCGACGATCGCTGGACCGTTTGAACCCGAGGGCGAGCCGACAATCGCATAATGCGGATCGGCTGTGCCATCGGCCGCGAGCGTGCCGTTGGTAGTCAAACCGGTTCCCGGCAATGTCGCGATGGTTTGCACATTATTGGTCAGCGGCTGCGGATCAAACAGGTCCTTGAATCCATCGCTGTCGGTGTCGGGCTTGGCGGGATCGGTACCCGCAGCTTTTTCACCGCCATTGGTTAATCCATCGCCGTCAAAATCCTCGCTGTCCGGATTGGCGACAAACGGATCCATGCCGCGATCGACTTCGAATTTGTTTAGCCAGCCGTCGCCGTCGTCATCACCCAAGGCGGGACGGATATCGAGCGGCACATCCGGATGCAGATAATCAGCAAAACCGGTAAGCCGGCCACGCATCCGGAGCACGCCGTTGGTGGTATTGGATGGAACGGTGATGCTGGCACGGCGACCGCCCGGCACGGCTGCGCCGGTCACGAAGAAATTGGAGTTGATCGTGAATTGCCAAAGTTCCGCACCGATGCCGCTTTCGAACAGCACGGTGGCTTCGATGGTTTGCCCTTGCACCACGCGGGTGCCGGCCACGGGAGTCAGACCCGTAATCGCCGCGGTGGTAAGATGATAAATATTGGTCACCGCCCCGGCATTCGCGCCCACGAGTCGATTCGATGATGCATCGGCAATATTCGTCGAAAGCGAGAGACCATATTGGATGCCCGGCGGCAATGGTGTGACCGGCCGGACAACAATCGACGTCGCCGAGTGAATACTGGACGTGATCGCGAACAACGACCCAGCGGCATTGGTCAGCCGGTAGTTCGCGGCATCGCGCATGGAGTCGGAGAGAACCTCATTGAATGAAATCGTCCACGCACTCCACAGCGACGCATTGGTGGCGACATCCGCCGGCGTTACGGACAGCAATTGTGGCGGTGCGAAATCCTGCAATCGCAATGAGCGAGTCCGGGTCATCGTGTTGCTCGCCGCATCGGTCAGGGTAACGGTCAGCGTGAGATCGCCACCCTCGGGCGGTGCATTGCTCCAGGTCAACAAGACCGTACCGCTGGATGGCATGTTTGGCGTATGCGTGAATATACCGATGCCTGCGGCATCCCCTGCCCCGGCTATCAGCGCGTCAACGGTTACGGAGCCGGAATTATCCGACCAGCTAAGCACGACCGGTAGTGGCGCGTTGCTGTTGACCACTGTACCGGCGAGCGGACTCGATATATCGAATGAAGGCGGCGTGGCATCGCGCACCGGAATCGTGAAGGTCTTTTCGCCGCTCGCAAGTCCGGAGACATCCGTCGCCGAGGCAAAAACAACCACGCTTGAGGGCGGCGCATTGGTCGGCACCGTGCCGCTCAGCAGGAGGAACGTATTCGAGGTAGCGACAAGTGGAACATGGGCGACACCCCCCACCAGCGCGGTCAGATTGCTGATTCCGGCCACGCTGGCCGCCTCCACGCGCACCGTGAAGGCGCCGCCATTGGGAATCGGTGCGTTGGTTGGATGCAGCAAGGTAAACGTCACTTCCGGGGGCGTGTTGCTGACGCTCTCAAACGTCCTGGCGAAGAATGGACCCTCGTTGCCAAATTCATCAAGCGCGATCGCGCGCACCGTAAACGAACCGGCGGGCGCCACGATGGAAAGATCCAGATCGCCCGGGTCCGTGGTTTGTCCCGCCGGCACCAGATCCACGGTCATGCGCACGCGCGCCTTCGGATCCGGCACATCCAACTGGGCGAGGAACGGCCGCGGCGATCCGGCCACCGGCTGACCACCCACCGTGACGATATTCGTGATGTTGGGCCCGAGCGTATCCAGGGAATTAAAGGACGCCGAAATCGTTCGCTGCGTCCATTCATTACCGGCGATGTCGATGATGCCGGTGATGGACATGCTGTAGCTCGTGTTCGGGTTCAGCTCGACGGCCGGCGTGAAAACCACGACCTGATCGTTCAATCCAAAAGATACCGTTCCCGTGATGGATCCGGACGGACCGGTGAAACTTAATCGCACCGGATCGCGACGAATCGACTCGTTGAACGAAAAGCGCGCCACCGATCGCGTATCGATTTGCACTGCGGTGTTCGAGGGTGACACCGAAAGCAATTCCGGCGGGATGGAATCAATCGTAGTGAAGCGACTTTGGAACGGGATCGGCAATACCCGGCCAACCAAATCGCGCAGACCACGCGCGGTGGTGGCGCCACTACCCGCCGCCAAACGATCCCCATCGAGCACCACCAGCTCATAAGTGGTCTCGCTCGCCAGCGCTGCATTTGGCACGATCCGCACGATCCGTCGAATGCCATTTGTATCCTGCTCCAATGATATGGCGGCGGGCACCGAGTTCGTTCCCTGACGAATGTAGATGCCACTTGCCAGAACAAATGCCGGATCGAGCGCCTCATTAAAGGTGATGACCACCGGCGCACTCACCGGCACATCGACGGCCAGGTGGGCCGGACTCACTCCAACCACCGCCGGCGTGTCTTCATCCAAACGCACATCGCCCACATTCACGACGTCGCCGTTGTTGGTGATGGCGGATTGCAAACGCGCAATACCGCCGAGGCCAATCACAATCGATTCCAGGTTGAATGTGCCCACCGGAATGCCGGTCATTTCAAACCCGCCGTTCGTGTCCGTCACATCCACGGCGACACCGAGCACACCACTCTGCGGCGTGAAGGACAGCGAGACCGGTTCGTTGACCACGGGGGTCGTTCCGTTGGCGCGAACCAAGCGACCGGTGACGGTGCCGCTGTGGCCAATAATCAGCGTGACGTTGTCAATCTCGGTATTGGTCACCATATCGCCGGTCAAACTGGCGGCGAGGGCTTGCGACTCGACCAGTAAACGGTATTGACCCAACGCCACATTCCCGAATCCGAAATCACCCGCACCATCGGTCTGGGTCGTGCGGTTGCGGGTCACGGCATATCGGGACTCCTCGGTGAGACGCACCACGGTGTTCGGAAGTGGCGTGGTTCCATTCGACGCAAACACACGTCCGGTGATCGAACCGATGCCGCCCAGCACCAGCGTGTTGGTGGGAAGTTCACCAAAACTGTTGACCACCAACCGGTCGGTCGCGATGGAATTGTTGCGTAATCCGGTTTCACGGGCCAGTACGTCATATCCGCCAAAACCCAATCGCGTGAAGCGAACCAAACCATTGGTGTCCGTATCAGCGTTAAGTATTCCATACGAGGACTCCAGCCGGACCGTCACATTCGGCGCGGGGTTGGTTCCGCCGGGCAGCAGCGCGCGAAAGTTTGCCACCGCCCGCGGGGCGAGTTCGATGTCGCGCGTGAATTGCGCGGTGTTTTCAGGGAAAACACTTGAAACCGTCACTGATGGATCGGCGAGCACGCCGCTCGCGGTGAGGCTAAAGGGTCCCGGTGGCACACCGGGAAACGAAAAGGCGCCATCCGGACCGGTGGTCACTTGACGCGACGCAGAGATTCCATCTTGAATAGTTAACGTCACGGTCACGCCGCCCACTGCGGCAGAGCGATCTTCATTAATGACGCGACCGGCCAATTCCCCCACCGTCGCAACCACGAGATTCACCTCCCGCTCATCACCATTCGCCGAGAGCGTGGTATTCCGGATGGCGAACTGACCTGTGCCGGGATCGGAGGCAAACACCCGGTACGATCCCATCGGCAATCCATCCACACGATACGCACCGTTCGACCCGGTCACGGCGAAGGCAAACGAGCTGCCAATGACTACTTGCGCCCCGACGACCGGTGTCGTGCCGTCCGACGCGAAGAAACGCCCGTAAATGGATCCGGACGACTGCAAGCGCACAGTGACGGAATTCGTCTGATTCATACCGACCCCCACCCCAGCCGAACCGCGCAAGATGGAAACGCCAAATGATCGCTCGGCGCTCACGCCATACGAACCGGCGGTCAACCCGAAGATCGTTGCCGTTCCACTGGCCGAGGTGACCAAGTCATAGCTCTCATTCGGGTACGAACCGCCCGCCACCCGCACCGTTGCGCCGGACACGGTATTGCCGGCGCTGTCTTCAACGCGAATATTCAGACTCCCCCTTCCCAACAACGTAACGCTCGAGATATTCGTAATACCCGGCACCACCGAGACTCCCGAACGCCCGGAGAATCCGTTCGCATCATCAAAGGCTTCCACGGTGTAACCACCGCCCGGCAACTGAATCTGCGTGTCGTAAAAACCGTTCGAGTCGGTGAGTATGACGTAGTTGTCGCCAAAGCTAATCTTCACGCGAATGCCGGCGCCGGCGATGCTTCCATCCGGGTTGAAGACGGTGCCGACGAGCCGACCATTGATTTCCTGCGAACGCGGAAACTGCAATACGATGTTCGTCTTGTCCGGATTGATGCGCGAGGTCGCGTCATCATATTTAACCACGGTCGGAAAGAACGGGCTGGCCGCTTGCAGACCAAACGGTCCAGCCAGCGCTTGCTGCGGGAACGCAAACTCGCCGGTGGCCGGATCGCTGTTCATCTCGCCACGGATGATGAAACTCTGGTTGCCCACCTTGTCAGGACCAATCCCGGTAAGACGTACCAAAGCGCCGATGGGCACACCCTGGCCGTTCAAGACGCGACCCGAAATGGTTCCGGCCGGCAGATACGTGACATTGTTCTGCACGACCTGACCATCGAAGGTCAGCCGCACCCGCTCGTAGCCCCATTCGATCGGGTTGAAGTTATCGCCTTCGCCGGTGAGCAATGGATCATTCGCCCCGGTGAACAATGCGTATGCATCCACCACCGCACCGAGAATATCCGCCTGCGTTGATTCGGGATTACCGATGGTATCCAGCAAGCCTGACACATCGGTATCCTTCACCGGTGGCGAAGGTGCGCTGACCAGCCAATCCTTCAGCGGCAGATTTTCGAAGCGGTAGAATCCATTCGTATCCGCATCGGTCCAGGCAAAAGTGTTTTCGGAAAGGGGCATCGATACCGTAACTTTCGGAACCGGTTGACCGTCGGCGTTGCGGACTTGCCCGACAATCGTCCCGCGCGGCTCGAATCGCACTACGACGAAATTATTATCGCCGGCGACGATAGTCGCCTTCGTCTCGCCGATGCGCGGGAAATGAATGCCCAGCGCGGCATTCGTCGCGATGCCGGCGGCAATGGTGCGGTTTGGTCCGACCGGCACGCCTTCGAGCTCGAAAAGCCCCCCCGCATCTGTCGTCACCAGCGCACTTCCTCCCGCCACCATGGCGCCCGGCACCGGCGCGCCATTGGCAAACTCGACGCGGCCCCGGACGATGGTTCGATCCTGCAAGGTGATCGTCACGGGCGTCGCACTGCCGCTCACCGCGGCGATGGACCGGCGCTCGCCCTTGCGCACGCCGTCCGAGGAAATGGCCACCAGATCCCACGTGCCGACCGGTATATTATCGGCGGTCCACTGACCGGCCGAATCGGCATCCACCATCGCCACCACATCCTTGAATACGCCATCGCCATACTTTCCGACCAGCACGCGCGCGCCGGCGTGCGGTGTGGCGCCATCCGCCTCGACCACGCTGCCGCGGAGCGACGTTTTCTCGAGCAAGATCGCCGCCAGTTCAATGCGGACCGTTACCGAGGTGCCATGATCGCGGATCACCCCGCTAATCTGGCGATTTAATCCATTGGTTGCCGTTGCCTGCATATTGAATACCCCGAGCGGCACACCGAAAAATACAAACCCGCCATCACTTTCCGCCAACACGCCGCGTCCTTGCTCGCGCGACTCGGGATCAGGAAATAGATTCACGGCCGAGCCGGGCGCCGGACTTCCATCGGCATACACGACCTGCCCTTGCACGGAACCACGGCCGCGGAATTTCAGCACCACCGGCTGGATGGTACCCGCCAACGGAGACAAGGCATCCACCATATTGCGCAACATGGCGCGGTCCACGCCTTCTGCCAGCGCGATCGCCTCGGGCATACCGCCATTCAAAAAGTTTTCCAGCAACGTGTCCTTGGTGCTGCCTTGATCAAGCAACTCCTGCAGCTTGGCCCGCACTTGGCCTTGATCGCCGCCGGAGGCAAGGATCACGGCAAGTTCCTCGGGCGAAAATCCGGTCGTGTCGGTGGCCGATACGGAATACGGAACGCCGGCGATGATCATATCAAACCGGAATCGCCCATCGCTATCGGTGAAGACTTGGCTGGGCCGTACGGTGAGCGGATCGCAGAAAATGCCCGCTTCCTCATAATAGGTAAGCGTCACGGGAACGCCGGCGGCGGGTGTTCCATTGGCGCGCACGACGCGGCCATCCAACGCCACGCCGGCATCGGCATGGGCTTGCACCGCCACGCTGCTGCCCGGCAGTGGATTGCCCCGCGGATCATCGATGCCGGAAATCGACATCCGGCGTGGCACCATGCGACTCAATCCGGCCTGCAAATTAAGCAGCGCAACGCGTCCGCCCGGCTGAATGGAGACACTGGTTGCCGCATTTCCATTATCAACCAAATAAGCAGAGGCGCGACCCGCACCCGCACTCGACATCGGTTTGCTGAACACCACCGCAACCACGCTGCCGTAGTTTTGATACGGGGAGCCATAACAGGCAATTCGCGGGCGGGCCACCAGCACCGATGTATCCTGAATTACGGAAATGACCCGGGGCGCCAGTTCCTGGATAATCTGTACCGAGGATGTAATCACGTTATCCGGCACATCATCGCCGTTGGTGTCGATCGAAAATTCGGGCGGATTCGGAACCGGATCCAACTTCGCTCGGGATCCGGCCGGAAGGGAAATGTTGGTCCACACATACCGCGTCGCCGATCCGTTCGTGCTGATATCAAAAAAGGTGAAATTCAAATTGGTTGCGATTTCGGACGCCACCCAGCGGATATGTCCATTGGTGGCTGGCCGGGTGATCCAGAGACTGTTCGTCGCATCGCCGTATCCGGCCACGCGCTCGACCATTGATGTGCGGATGGTGGCGCTGAATGACTCGCGGATAAATTCGCCGCCGATGTCCGGAAGAGACGAAACCATCCACCACGATTCGCCGCGACCGGCGACATCCGACATGAGCGTATTGAGCACGTCATCCAGCGAGGCATATCCGGTCTGCCGCAGCAGCCGGATGATGACGTCACGCCATTCGCGGCCGGCATCGGTGCTGCGAAGAATCTGGTCAAATCCGCGGCTGTACGTGCGGGCTCCCTGCCAGTCGAGCAACAGATCAATCAGCACGCGGTCCAGCGAATCGCCATAACGCAAGCGCTGACCTGCTTCGGCAAGTTCGATCGCCCGCGCCGTGATCGTGCCCTTGCTGACGGGAAGAACCGATGGTGGCAGTCGTCCGGCGGTGGCGACACTCAGCCCCTGCCCCAGCACGCGATCGGCGGCGGCGAGAAGTTGCTTCGGCAAATCATTCACAAAATCCGGATAGCCAATGGAGTCAGGCGAGAGGGCCACGCCGCGCTCATCCACGCCCATCTTCAAACGGAAGCGACCTACGATGCCATCTTCGCTGGACAGATTCGAAAATGTGATGGCACCGGTCCGCTGCGACCGCAGACGGAAGGTGGCGGTACGGGTTTCGCCGGGTGGAATGTCGCCAAGCAGCACCGACGCGTCGCTCTCGAGCAAGGCGCCGCTGATCGAGGCGGAGGGCAACGTCACACTGACCTGGTTGGCCGGCGACAGCGAGGTGTTAAGAATCGTAACCGAGGCTTCATACGGTTCGCCACTGCGCACGGTGCGGGGATGACTGAACGCGAGGGAAAAATTTGGATTTCGAACGAGCACGGAGCCGGCAGCCCGTCCGGTCACATCCACGGGACCGGCGGCCAAACCAAAAAGTTTTCCGCTTAAGTTAATGTCGAGCACATGCAAGCCCTCGCGAAGGCCTTCCACCAGAAATTCGGTTTGCCCGGTTTCGCGTGAACGCAGGCGCGTCACATCATCGGATGTTCCGACGGATCCATCCGGACCGGGACGGACCACCTCGCGCGTGACCGGCATAATTTGCGTCGGGCTGGTGCGTGCCATGCGGAGCGGGTCGTCGCCGGGCGTTGCCCACGTACCGGACACGCGATCATCACCTTTCGGCAGGACCATTTCCGCCCGCACGGCATCGACAGCCAGTCCGGAATTGGCTGGCGCGGCGTTTTCGACAAACACCATGACGCTGAAAAATTGATTCAAGAAACCGACTTTGCCCGGAATAACCATGAGCCCGGCGATGGGAGGAATTTTCAGCTCCAATTCCGTCTCGCCGCCGGGATCCACCACTTGCACATTGAGCGGCTTTACTTCGATGGTGAGTCCGGCCGTTTCCAGTTCCGGCGGCAGCCGCGCCAGGCCAGCCAACTCGTTATTGATCTCTTCGGCGGCGGCAAGGGCGGCTTCGACTTCGGCTTTCGGAATGATTTCGGTGCTGTCGCGAAATACCGGGGCGATAACCGGAAAGCGGACGGGAATCGTGTTGCCGTCGACGACGAAACCGACTTCAAATTCCACGGCCCGGAAATTTTCCTCGTCGATGTAGATGCCCTTCTCGCGGATTTCGTCACTGCTCAGCGGACGCGACGTGACGCGGGCAATCAGCACTTCATCAAAGATGGTGACGGGAATGTTGTCGGGCGTTGCTTCGAGACGCGTGACGCCGGTGGCTTGGTCGACGAGGCGGATATTATCCAACTGATAGTCACCCACCAAATTAAGCGGCGGCAGCATCAACGGCTCGTTTAAGGCGGAGATGAGGGTGCGGGCGGAAAAACTCGGGCCGCGCAACGTCGCCTCCACATAACCGCCATCGATCAGCGGACCTGACCGCACGACTTCGCCGCCCGCGATCAACTGCACATTAATCGAACCGGGAATGCCCTTCGGCACGGCGAGCGTCGCCGGCGAGGCTTCGAGCCGCTGGCCGACGAGCTGGTATTCCAGCTCGGTCAACGGCGCGGCGGAACAGACCACGACGCCGGCTGAACAGATCGCCATGAACAATTTATGAATGGGGTGGCGTCGCTTCATGGTTGCGGGCGTTCGTAATCATCAACAAAATGAAGTGTGAAGTAATCTACACCAAAGATGTCTTCCCACTTTTTCACCTCGTACAAATGCGCGCGCATGAAGGGTGCCTCGTGCAAGAATACCACCTCGTTTTCAGGCGGATTGATGGCACGCGTAACACGCTGCCCGGAAGGCGCTACGACATCCGTCGGCAACAAGTGATAACCGCCATGACGTATCGGCACCTCAAGCGCCACCACATAGGATTTTTCGGCCGGATCATCGGTTTGCAATGCAAAGATAGCCGCCGTGTCCAAATCGAAGGATGTTGAGATACCGGGCGAATTGGTTGGCACATCCTTGATGTGGCGTAGAGCGGCTTTTTGCTCGTCCGTCATATGAAAGATATCGGACGGCCGGAACTCAAAAAAATCAGCATGCGAACCAAGCCACGTCACCAGCGATGCGACATTGCTGGCGACGGCGACGCTGTCGGATATGCCCCTCAAGCGGGCGAGGGATTGAATGGCAAAATGGGCTAACTGATTCGTGATGGATGTATATCCCGCGGCGTTGACGGCAAAACCCCGGTAGAGCATCAGACGGTCGTCACCCACGGCAAACTCATCCACATGATTGAACGTGGTCGGCAGGACATAACTCTCCATGTAAATACTGACATTGTCGGGGGTGGAGACGTCCGGCGTGAGATTCATCGATAACGTATATGCCGTAGTGTCCCGGGTGCCGGGCGAACCGAAAATGGCCAGCAGCGGATTTCCATCGGCGTCTTTCTGGTCAACGACAACCAGCGTGTTCGTTCCGGCGAAATTGATGTCATTTACCACGACGTTGCGTCCACCGCCATCCAACGTAACGGTGTAAGGCCCGGGGGATGCCTGCCCGACGCGTCGCAACGTTGGTACCAGCGCATATTCAAATTCATGCCCCGCCACCGCGCCATGTAATTTGTCACGTCCGTTCTTCTCCACACCACCCGGGATCCGCATGCCGTAATCGATCGCCTTCACATTTTGGACACGTATATGCCGCTCGGACATGCGGCCCTCGATTTGCATGCGCTCCAGCTCATCCCCGAACACCACGGCGGTTGGGTTCTGCACGTTTTCCTGTAGAAACTTGAATACGTGCGTCGCAAATTCATCCACTTTGCTCGCGGAAAAGGTGAGCTTTTTGATGAGATTCTTCTCAGCCAACTTGGCATTCATGAAATCGTTGATGTCGTTGGTGGTGTACCCGTCAAAAAGGCTAATATTGTCATTGGCGAGACGGGCGACCAGGTGTTCGTAACTCTTCAGGCTCGCATCATTATCGAATTCAGCCGGATCAACGGCAAAGAGGTCGGGGCGCGATGAACGTTCCGCCGCCAATCGGGCCATCGCGCCGCGTATCGCGCTCTTGCCAAGCTTCTTGATCGATTTTCCGTCATGCTTTTTCAGATAGTCATCAAACGCCTGCAGACACTCCGATCCCGAGACCGCATTTTTAACGCGCAACGGTACATTTTCATTGAGCGACGCGAATTCCTGATAGATGCCCCACTCGTAGCCATCCACCGCGACGGACTCCATTCGCTGCTTAAGGCGGTTAAATATTTCGCTGCGAATTTCAACATCCTTTTGCGCGGTGACGCCCCGGTTGAAAAACGCATTTTCATCGGCTAAACCCGAGGAAAACTCCTGCAACACGGCGCCTTCAAGCAACCACTTAAGCAAAAGCAAGCCCCGGCCCATGCCGGCGTCACCGAGCGGATCGTCGCCAAAAGGCGGCGGCTTCTCCAACGACATGACAGCGAACTCGAAGTGTTCCCGGCGGAATGGGAAGAACGATACATCCTTGAGGATTTTCCGCAGCGGCTCATCCTGTCGCAGGCGCATCGTCAGGGCAAACGAGATCACCTCGGCCGGGGTGGCGGGATTATCAAAAATTGATCGGCCTTCGAAGCGCGTGACGCCATCCTGCGTAAACTGGAAAAACTTCTGTCCTTTATCAAATTCGACATAATCCTCCCCGTCCTGATTGCCGGTAGGACCGGTGATCGGAGAAAAGCCAAATGGAATGACGTAACGCCATTTGGCCACGGTCGCGAGGTAGTTGGTGTAGGCCTCGATTTCATGTACGGGCGGCACCGGTCCCATCGCGTGTCCGCTGGCGGTGATGCCCTCCGGGGGTTTGAAATACCAGTCGCCCGTCATGTACGAAGGCGTGTGGGCAAAAATCACCATGTTGGAACGGTGCGCGGGCTGGTTTGCATCGAGCATATTGGCGGTGGACTTGATCACCGGCATATAAATTTCATAATCGTTATCGCTGACGCCCTTCGTGTAGGCGCCGCGCAATTTGCCAAGCCCGCCCGCCTTCCAGAGATTCGCACCGGTACCCTGCTCAAGAATCAACAAATCATCCAATTCCAGCACGAACTTCTCAAATAATTCCGTTGTCGCGCCTTGCCGGAAGGCCTTATGAACGGCATCACGGATTTCCTGCGCGTCCTGCTCGGTTAATTCTGAGTTGTGGCTGGCTGGCTTAACCGTGCCCTGCTCTTTTACGACGCCATCGCGATCGGGGGTAACTACGCCATCGGCGGTGGTGGGAATCGCCGCGCTGTGCACCTTGGGCGTGCGGACTTTGACAATAAACTTGCCATCCGTAAGCGTGCAACTGTCCTGTTCCTCGACAAATCCAATCGCCGAGCCTTTCGTGAATACCGGCTCCTGATCCACCGTGGTCTGGTCAAGCGCCGACCGGTCATAATCGAGCACCGTGAGATCGATTTCCTGCGTCTTTTCATCCCACTGGTTATGAACCACCGGCGGGGTCTTGTCGTGGCAGGTCACCCGGGCGGACGAGTGAAAACCTTCCGTGACAAGCATGGCATCCAATTGCGCCGCGGTGACACCGGGCAACAGGGACCAAGGAATTTTCAGGGTTATTTCATCGCCAATGTCCGCCGTGGTTTCGAATGTGTAGCAGGCAAGTTGCGAACCCCGATCATAGGTCAGGCTGAATGAAACGATTGTTTCACTGGCAATAACTTTTACCGTGGATTCGGCGGGTGTGCCGCCGCCGGTATTTTTTGATGCAAAAAAGACCGACTGCTCTTTGCCAGCCAGCTTGCCAATCGACACGCCCATACTATCGTAAATGATGTCGCTACCGGGCAGCGATTTGCCCGCCACATTCCCATCATGCATCACGGTGATGTCACTGCGGCTTTCCGACCGGTGGCCGCGAACGACCACGGTTACATTTGGCGCACTGGCGGTTTCCACCGCGGGCGCTGCCGGTGAAATAGACGAAGGCTCGGGCCGCGGCAATGACCGCTGCGTCGGGACCGGTTGTTGATTGATGCTCAACGTTAGCGAAGCGGTATTCGTAACGCCGCCATTCTCGGAAATGCCGACATCGATGGTGTAATCACGCGCCTCGTTATAGCTTCGCTCGAGGAAGTGCGCATTCGGAGGCATGTTGGACTGCAATTCACCATCCACCGTCCACGTAAAGCTATAATTTCCGGTCAAGCCCGGATCGGTGACATCGGCGACCACCATGACAGCCGATCCCGCTACGGGCACCGCGTTCGAAGGAGAAATGGAAAGAGCCACAGTCGGAGCCACATTGGAGATAACGATCGTGCGGCTTTCCACTGCTCCAATCACGCCGGGATAAGAGACACTGCACGACATGATATAGCTGCCGGGCCTGCGGTATGAATAACTCACGCTGGCACCGGGCAAGACTTGGCCATCACCCATATCCCACAAAACAACCGGCGTAATGGTTTGCGCATCGGTGGGAATGCGGCTGATGCTGACACTGGCATTGATGACCTCCCCTTCGTTGGCGGAAGCCGGTGCCGAAACACTTAACATGGGTTGATCCGATTCGCTGATGCCATCGCGTAAAATCCGGGCGACTAATTTATGCAGGTCGGGATTTTTCAGCACGCCCACATGGCTCGAGAGCTTGACTTGATCAGCCGAGTTGTCGCGAGGCAGCACCGGCAGAACCACGGTACCGGCTGGGTTTAGCCGCATATTGTTGCGGCTGTAGCCACGCGTCTGGCTGAAAAACGGAACGGTGCCATCGCCCGCGCCCCGGACGGGTTGATATCTGCGCTCCGACTTGTAGGCCATGGCATCAAATGGATTGAGCTGATTTGTTCCGGGCAGCAACGGGAAGTCCCCGCCAATCTGTTCAGAGTCAAAAAACTCGAGGGGCGGAAGCGCGATCGCGACATTCTTTACGTTGGTCGCGGCCACCACATCCTGCTGCAACTCAACCCCGGTGATGGTGCGCGGATCCGATTGCAAGGCCACGATGTTATAGAACTCGACGCCGCTGGAATCCTGCGACCAGTTGTATTGATTGTCCGTCGAACTGTTGCCGTATACCGCCATCGGCTCGTTGTTGGTGGATATGGGCGAGGGATGAGGTTCGCCATCTTCTTCAAGCAGGGGTCCGTCGAGCGCCGCCTTGTAGCCGTTGTAATCAAATTCGGAGTTTAGCGTGTTGTCATTATTGGCATCGAACCCGCGCTCAATCATCGGCCGCCCGAACAATTCAAAGTAACCCTTGTTGGGCAAAAGTTGGTGCATCGCCGGCATGTAGCGTGCGATATCCCGCGATATATCGTCCGGCACGATTAAATTAAGGTCTTCATCGTCGATGTCCCCCGTCAGCATCGAGAAGATTGCTTTCGGCGCGCCGAGAAACGGGGAACAAATCGTGATCAACCGCGACACCGCATCCGGATGATCCATAATCATGCGGCGCGATACCAGGCCACCCATACTGTGTGCGATGATGTCCACGGAATCGAAATCCGGATTCGCGGCCAGAATCAGGTCGATATACAACTTGAGCGAATCCGCATTCTTGGAAACCGATTGGCGCCAGTCATAGCCGAACACGTACAAATCCGGATGCAGCCCAAGCCGATTCCAGTCCGGTTCCTCATCCAGACGGAAGCGGCCGGGGTTGCTGTTGAACCGGCTCACCACCCCGGCGCCGAAGGGCAGCGTCGTATTGACCGGCGCCAGATATTCCGTGTAGCCGAGCTCCCGGGTGAAAAAGTTGATGAAACGTCCCTGAATATCCGTATCGATAATCGATGTGTCAGCGATCAGGTTACGCAACGCATCCACCGCCCGGATATTTGCGCCTGATGCATCGGTCCCGTCCGGATTCAAAACCAGGTCGGCGAGATCACCGCGCATGAAATTCAAACTATTTGCCGGGTTGATCCATAAGTCCGATACGATGCCGCTGCCAACCACGATGCTGTTTTTATCGACCAACCGGCTTGCCATCACGCCCGGCACAAACACCAGCGGGCGATGGCTCGAAAGCACCGGCAATATCCGGCTGGTGCCCGCCGACAATTGTTGGTTGGTGCTTTGCGATGCGTAGGGCGCGAGGGCTTTATGTTCCATGCCGACATGTGGAGAAAGGGCGGCGACCACATTGCGCGTGGCGCGCAGATAAAAGCGCGGCAATTGGGTTTGTAAAGCCGAGGCCACGTTGGCCGACAACGCGTTGTGCAAGGTGACCGGCCCAGCCACATACGTGTTGTACAAATCGCTCGCGGGATTGTTCGACAAACGGTGCGCTTTGATTGATCCCGGAAAGGCGAAGCCATTCGTGGACGCCACCGCACCAGTGTAACTGCCGCGGGTCACATCATCAAACAACACATCCGGCATCGCACTCAAGGACCTCGGGGCGGGAATGCCGCCGGCCGCACTGATCGACGCCACCATCAAATCGATCTTGTTATTGATCATCTGGCCGCCCGGCGCATTGACGAGGATGTAATAGTGATCGGAATTTCCAGGGGTTGAATTCACCGTGACGCCACCGCTGGGACTGGTGCTTACGCTCTTCGCCATCGTGCGGGCCAGATCCACGGGCCGCGCGGAAGCCAGCGTTCTCCGGTTCTGCAAATCCGTACGCATCGGCATCGCACCTGCGTCAAATGGTGCCTCGGCAAACGTCACCCAGCGGATTTGCGGACCCGTGAAACCGATTTTCATTTCGGCGCCTGCGGTGGAGAGCTGCAAACCGGACACATCGCTCACGTAGCTTCGTATACCGGTGCCGAATCCGCTCACCCGGTTCAACGGAGCCAGCCAATTGCCCGCCGCATCGAAACTCAACAGCAATTTTGGATCGAGCAGCAGGATGTCGCCACCCTGCGAAAACGCCAGCGACAAAGTGCCATCCGAACGCATCTCTATCGAATTGGGAACACCCGAACCAGGCGGGAAAACAATCGTCTTCAATTCGACCGGCCGGGCCGGATCCGACATATCCACGATCATGAGCGCGTGCTTTTCACCCGGCTCAAACAGCGTAATGAGCGCCAGATCAAGAATCCGCAGTTGATTGCTGACCGTGATTGATTGCGCATGGAGGTACTTCACCCGTTTCGGTTCGTAGGGCGCCGGAATTTCAAGATTCCCCTCGTCATCGTCCATGATCCCGCCCTTGCCGAGATACACCCTGAAGAGATGGGTGCTGTTTGTGAGTCGCTTCAAGACGCCGACAATCGTTTGGCCGCCCTCGCTCATGTGAAAATCAACAATCCGTTCGCGGGAATCCAGCGGAGCGAACGACGTCAGGAAGCCGTAATAATTGGGCGGATTTTGCGCCGGCAGCGGAGCCTTTTCGCCCGGTCCGCAGTAGCTGCCATCATGATCGAAATCAACGCCGTCCGTTTCAATTTCCGGAAACATCGCGGCCTGCTCCTTCGAGGCACTATGGCCAAGAGCGAACGAGACTAAATTCATGACATTAATGGACGTGGAGTCCGCCGCCGTCTCCAGATAAGCCAAGGCGGGTGCCGCCAACTGCACTTTGCTGATCAATGAAATTGTATTAAAGCTAATCACACCGCCGCTGATGACGGTCGGCGAAGCGGGATTGCTCACATCGAATAACCGTATCCACTTCGGCGACACATCCGTAACGCCCACGCTACCGCCGACCACGACAAGGAGATCCCGCTTCACGCACGGTCCCACCGTAAGCCCGGAACCCGATGCAAACGAATCAGGCATTACATAATCAGGCAGGAACACGAGATCCGACGCATTCGCAAGCAGATTGACCCGCGAAACTTCCACGATGTTGGAGGGATTCCTCACGTCATAGACCACCAATTGACTGCTGATACTGCCGGGGTTTCGCCGGTCGAGCGCGTAATAATACACCCCCTGCCCGCGCACACCGCCGCCGCGAATGATATTCATCGGCGTAACGGACGGCGCTACCAGCCCGATCTGATAACTGTATTGTTCAAACGTATTCGTCGTGGCGGGATTTTGATCAAATGGAGCGCCCGCGCGATCCTCCAGCGGGCTTCCCACCGTCAACGCCAGCGTGCCGCCGGATTCGCCCTCGACGCGCAACTTGGCTTCGCGAAAATCATCAGAAGGCATCACGGCAACCAGGCGATGCGGCGGATTTACGACAATCCAATCCGGCGTAGTATTGGTAAACGCCTCCACCGGCAGCGACTTCGAAAACCGCAGCGTGAGTTCCGGAAATGGTGCATGCCCGGCCGAGCCGTTGGGCGGCCATGCCATAACGACCCTCAACGGGGCCGGCGTGCCGGGTTCCGTGGGTGTGCTCACGATCGGCGGTCGACCGAAATCGATCAGGTAATTTTGGTCCGTCAGCTTGCCTTCCGCATCCGTCGCCTTGATTTCGAGTCTTATCCGGGCGCTGCGATCGGATCGAATCGTGAATGTTTGCTCGATCTTGGTCGCGGTCTTCACCGGCGCTCCCGGAACAATAACTACATTCGCATTCGTGACCAGTGAGCCGTTGTAGTTGCGCGCTTCGACAAAATTGACGGCAAGGGATTCGATTTTTATATCATCGCTGGCGTTGACGACCAGCATCGCACCATTGGTCGCGCCGGTGAACGGAAGGGATGGCGCATGGCCAGCATTGATTTCCGGCGGCAAAAGATCCTCGGAGGCCTCCTGCGGATACAGCGTGAAAAAAACATCCCTAACCTGCACATCCATTACGCTGTTCTGATACAATCCCCCGCTGAGTAGCCGCTCGGCAAGTTTTCCGATCCGGCCCAAGGTCAATGCCCGCTCATTCGGAAAACGGGGATGCGTGGCGGCCAACTGAAACCCTGTTCCCTCCAGATCGACATCCACCCGGAAAGCATACTTGCCCCGTTCATTTGCGGAGCAAACCAATTCACCGGGACGCAGACGTCCGGCGGACAGGAATGGCGGACGCTCAAACGTCACCACCGCCCCGGGCACGGGAAACGGTTCATTGATCGGATCGCCATTCGCATTCACACGGACTGCATAAACCGTACCAACCACGTCAGAACTGTTTCCCTGCAGCATCATGAAGGGCAATAACAACGCATGGACGGCGGTTTGCTGAATATTCGGCAGATCAAGCGCTTCGAACAGCTTGTTGGCGGCTTTTAACTTCTTAAAGGAAGAGTTTTTATAAAGCTCACTCAGCCGCTTGAACAAAATCCCGGCATACGGCGGCGACTCGGTGACGAGGCGATCACCCTCCAGGCGCATGGTATCAATGATCTCATACACATAATCGCCGGTTTCGGTTTCCATCACCGAGGTAAGCACATAATCGGCGTCGGCCGGATCGGTGATCCCCGGCGGCAGCGCAACACCGCTCAAGTTCACGGGCATGGAGATTTTTCCCGGCTTGGTCAAATCTTCGCTGGTTTCATGCGAAACTGTGGCCGCACTTAGAATCGTTCCCGCGGTGGGCATGCTGTTCGAGAGCAACTGAAGCAATAAACCCAACTCAACGGTGTCGACTTTGAACTTGCTGCGCGAAGGAATGGACTCCGGCTCGATAAACACTTTGGGCCCGGAACCATCGCTCTCGGCCTCAAGAATCCCGCCTTGATTGTACAATCCGACAAACCCGTTATCAAATTCCTGCCGGCTTACTGGAATCGTGATGCGGGTGCCGTTGCCGTTTACAAACGTCGCCGAGACAAAATCTTCCTCCGTGCCGGTGATGACGCCGTAGAAACTGCCATCCGGCTTCGAGAGCACCGTCGAAGTTTCACCCGAGGACTCGTTCACCAGAATGACTGGCACTTCCGGATCGGCGCTGCCCTGCGATCCATGAACGACGATCGACGACGGATCGACGCCCGGCGTGTACGCAATCAATTTATCGAGAACGTCAGCCGGGATATTCGTCGCGCCCGGCTCGTAAATCGTTAGTTGCGCTCCGAGTCCGCGCGAAGGCGAGGACCGCGTCCGGAAAGAAAATTCCAGCGTGCCGCTAATCTTGTTCGTCAAGGCATCGGCAAGTTGATCGCTCACGACAATCGTGTACTGCGTAAAGAAATCCAACGGATCCACCGGAATCAACGTCGCTGCGGTGCGCGGCAAATTCAGCGAAGCGGTGGCCTGCACCACGCCACCAGTCGCATCAACCAGCGCCAGCCCGGCCGGGCCGAAAGATGACTCGACCACCGGCTCGCTGAAGAATACCTGCACGGATGTGACTTCGGAAACCTGAACAGCTCCATCGGCTGGATGGACCCGCGACACCCTGGGTCCGGTTGAGACCACCCGCAAATCGACCGTCGCCACATCGCTCGACGTGGCCAGCGAAAACTCACCGGTCGCAGCATTAAGGTCGACGGGGTCAAGCGCCTGGACCACACCCGTGCCCGGCGCTGCTACAAGAAAGTAGGCGCCGTTATCACTCGTCGTTGACGCCCAGGGCTCCCCGGCGATGGATCCGGCAAGCCCGCGCCGGGCGGATCCGTCCAGCGCGCGGATCGTGCCCGTGACAAGACCTTGGCGGGCGGAAACCTGCACCACCGCGTAACGTCCGCCGCCGCGCAATCCGGGCAAGGCCGGACCGTTCTCCGGCTCCACCGTGCGCGCGATCCCCGAGGCATCGGCCTCCATGCGCAGGAGCGGCTCGAGCTTTTGCGCACCTTGAACCGTGACCAGACGGGCCAACACATAATGCGCGCCGGGCAATAACCGCTGAACCGTGACGCTGAAATCAGCGAACGCCTCGGGAGCATGTAGCGTAAAAGCGCTTACGACGTGATGCCGACCAGCCAATCCGGAAAAACCGGCCGGATCCAGCTCGGCCATTTCGGCCACCAGCAGATTGCTATAGGCTCCGGACGGTATACGCACTTGAACCGAGTCGGTCTGAATGAATCCACCAGCGCTATTTAAAATCGTTCCGTTGAAATCCGCGCTGTCGAGCACGGACACGATAATGCTCGCTTCATGCACATCACCGGGCGGAATCACCTGCGAAGGACGCAGGCGAAATTCCGCTTGTAGCTGATTGGAAATGGCGGCGCCGCCCCCGCGATAGGCATAAAAGGTGGTGTCATACTCCGGCGATTGAATGGTGGTGCCATCGACGAGTTGATACTGCTCGGCGATTTTGGTCCGGAAGAACCTGCCGCTGGTCATGGCATTGGTTGTCACGAAGGAGACGCGGGCCAGCGTGGTCATTTCGTCCGGCTCGAGAGAGGCGGCGGCGCGCGCTGGATCCAACTGACCAGCCGCCGCGGGTAGCTCGTCGTCAGAGGCCGCGGCGAAAGGCACCCCATCCCCGTGCGATAGACCGGCCAACAGCGATGCGTGATCGGCCATGGCGAGCACGTACCAGCCGCTCGACATAACCGTCGATGTCGCGGATGGACCCGGAATCGCCGACAAAAACTGCCACGCCATCTCATCGTCATTCCACGTGAGCAAGGCGCAATCCGGAGGAACCGGTCCGGCCGGCAGTTGCCACTGGACTGCCACTGCGGCGGCCAACTCACCGGGCGGCTGAAAATGAAACGCCCGGAGCGGACTCCAACCGCGAGGCAGCGGAAAAGGCAACGTCTGCCCGTCCAAAGGCGTGAACGCCAACTCGCCGGGCATGGTGAAACTTCCCGGCCCAAACGACAAAACTGCGGGATCGCCGGCATCGCCGATGACGACGGGATTTAGCGGCGTGACGGGAACGGAGCGTGCCGGCGTTTCCGCGAGCCAGGGGCTGGGCACCAAGGTAACATCCCGGCTGACCAAGGCGACCTTGCGCCAAACCGGCAAATGATCCGGTGAAGTGAATTTCCACAATTCTTCTCCGGGGTCCCCCTCCACTGCGAGAAAGCCGCTCGCCGCATCGGTGAAGAACGTCACATCACCTGCGGTGGTGAGGCGATCCACACGCACGCCGCCCAAGGGCTGTCCGGCATCATCCAGCGTGCGCACCTGCGCAAGAGCGAAGGCGTCGGAAGGGACCACCTGCACGGCGCGGACGGTAACGCTGGAGGCGCCGCGGGCGTCGAGCAGCAAGAGTCGCACATTATATACGCCCGGCGCGTCGTAGGACACTTCGGCATCCGCGGTCGTGCCGGACGTATCGTCGCCGAATGACCAAAAGAAGGAAACATCGTCACCGTCAGGATCATAGGAATTGGTTGCCCTCGCCATGATGGATTGTCCGGCGATCGCGATCGACGGAAATTCCATCACCGCAACCGGATTGCGATTGAACTTGCCGAGTCCTTCGAAGGAGTAACCAAGCGAGGTGCCAGCGGGACGGGAATAGACGATGTCCCGGGTGAAGAAACTTCCCGGGGCAAGGCCGGCGCCACCGGCAAACCCGGATAGATCAAAGTAATGGGCGAGGTAAGGCCCGAGATCGATTCCTCCCAGCGCATCACTGACGGCTGCACCAGCGGTGTCACCCGTCAATCGCATTACCATATGCAGCGGTGGCAGGATCGGGCGGTCACCGGCATTTGACACCTTGATGGTAATTCGCGTCTCGATGCGCGCTGTCGCACGGATCAGCGTAGAACGGGTGTCCGTAATCTCGACACGAAGCCGGTCCACCAGGGAAAGCAGGTCATTCGTTCCGGCCTGGCTGTGGGCGGAAATCAAGGCGAAGAGCAGTATCGAACAAAAGCGCCTCATACACACAAGCGGCGGCTGCGCCAGACCAGCATCCCGAGGCCGAAGAGCGAAATCATCGCCGGTTCGGGTACGACCAGCGAGACATTATCGATCAAAAATGAACTGTCATTATTGATGGCATTCAAATCATTCAGGTCGAACACGATGAACGCCGTGGTCGCGGCAGGTATAAACACCGTGGCCTGATACAGCTGGTAGAGAGGACCCAACGAACTCGCGCCGGTGGTCCCGGTGTAGGTCAAGGCGCCGCTGAAGTCGAAATCAACCAACGCCAGAAACGAGTCGTAACCGGACGCCGTGACGGGATTAAAAATTTCCGGCGTGCTGCTGAGATACAGAGTGGCAAACAATGCGTCGGCCGCGGATCCCGGAGGAATAGCGGCAGACAATGGACTACGATAATCAAAGGACAGCAGATGCGTGCCGCCAGCGACAGCAGCACCCTGATAAAGCATGGAGCGAAGCGCGTCGTTGTCCGTGAATACCGCGCCACCGCCGATGGCGGTAACCGTTCCGTTGGTGGACCACGAAGACAATCCATCGTTGAAATCCGGATTGATGAAAACGGAAGCGCGCGCTGCACTGCTCAGTGCAACAAACGCAAGCACCATGAACGTTTTGAAAATGGCGGACACCCGACCTCCGCTCATATTGATACACAGAAGAAAATCGCGCATCCAGCGGTAAATTAAAAATTAATAATCGATGAGCATGCCCCTGCCCGGCAACAGGTTGCGCCTGGTTTGCCGCGCGGCAAACGATCCATCAAACCACGGCTTGCGGGCGACTTTTCCACGCCGGCGATTGGGGAACGTACGCCGGCTTGAAGGCGCGATTTTCAAACGGCTCCTGATACAGCACACTTGTAGAAGCCGATACAGGCGGCACCAACCACGTCCAGTTACCATACGGTTCGCGACCGGCTCGTTGCTCCGAACGGCAGAATTCCAGAAACTCATGGCCGATCGTGTGGTGGTCGGATAGTTTTACGCGAGCGCGGTCAAACGACTGGATCAGCGCCTCGTTGATCATGATGAGCGCCTTGTCGCGCCACAGCGAACGGTCATCACTGAAATCAATCCCCATGATCTCGGCGAACCGGGGCAATAAATTATACCGGTTCGTATCGGTAAAATTACGCGCGGCAATTTCCGTATTCAGGTACCAACCATTGAACGGCGCATACGTATAACGAACGCCGCCGGCGTCGAGCGCCATGTCGCTCACCGCCGGGATGGCATGCCAGCGCAATCCCAACGATTCAAGCCCGGGATAATCGGCATGACGGATCAAGACTTCCTGCCGGCAATCCGCCGGCAACTCAAACCACTGCGGCCCATGCTCGGCCGTTTCGATTACCAGCGGCAACAAACAAAAATCACTTCCGTCGGGCTCCCAACCAAGTTCGGAAATCCGGCGGGTCAGATCGTTTTGGGCAGGATCACCAATCTGACGGCCGCTTCGCAAACGAACACCGGCATAGCGAAGCAATTGCGGATTCCATGTCCGCGGCGATGCGCGATGGCGATCACCCTGATCAAAAATTGAAATACAAGGACGCAAATCGCCACCGTGAAATGCGAATCGCAAATGCTCAAAGGTGGCCTCGGCCATTTCGCGCGGTGTGCGCAGATGACGGACATCCCGCAGATGCAGGCCCTTCCAATAAAGCCGGCCGACACATCGTTCGGCATTGCGCCAGGCCAGTCGCGCCGCGAAACCAAGTTCGTCCGGACGCATGGTCCATGTGCCGCGGCGATCAAACTCCTCGCGCATTTCCTCGATGCGGCTAACCGCGTCGGTCGGCTCCCCGCACTCGGCAAAATAAGCACGGATGAATTGTTCCGCCTCCTCGACCGGAGCCACGCGATCCTCCACCGCAACCGGTGGTCCGGCCGGACAAACCGGTTTGAAATCCGGCAAGCGCCACGAACGCGGCGCGGCCACCGGGCCCTCGCCTCGGTGCGGATGTTCAAATCCCTCCGCTTTCACTTCCAACGACGGCCGGACCGACAACGCTTCGCGCAACTGCCGGTTGAACGGTCCAGGTCCGCATAAAATCACTTCCGCCGGACCTTGCAACGCCGGCAAGGCCAGCAAATCCGCGGCCGATAAACGCATCCGCTGCACGGCGGAATCATGCCGCACAAGCTGGATCCGTCCGGCCGCGGCCGCCGCCTGCACCTCGTCCAGATATGCGGCATGCGATTCACCGCGGAAGGTGTACACCAGCGTGATGCGGCGATGACCGGACAACTGGCGAAGCCCCGAAATGGCCGGCGTGATGCCGATACCCGCGACGATATATACCAACGGGCGCGGATCCGCGGCTGACGGACAGATCGTTCCCTCGGGATCACTCACGCGCACCAGCACCCCCTCGCGCGCCGCCACCATCCAGTTGGAAAAAAATCCTTCCGACTCGACCTTCACACCCAACTCGTAAACCTCCGGTGACGAGTCGACCAGCGTGTAAGGTCGCCCCACCCAATGACCATCGACCAGCGCCTCGACCTTGATATGCTGACCGGGCTTGGCCGCACGCAAC
Source organism: uncultured Verrucomicrobiota bacterium (assembly GCA_964470065.1). Classification (GTDB taxonomy): domain Bacteria; phylum Verrucomicrobiota; class Kiritimatiellia; order CAIVKH01; family CAIVKH01; genus CALMUP01. The sequence goes on from CAYYAR010000010.1 coordinate 85,660, forward strand.
CGGGCCGGCGGCAACGGCCACAACCGCACCCGTACCGAACCCTCCGCCAACGGATGCACGTCCAACCGGCACAGCACGGTTTTTTCATGGGCGCCGAGAAACACCGGTAGACGATCGCGACAACCACCGCATACCGTGCCGGCGCCGGTGAGCCGGCAAAGATCTTCCAGTTTCTGGCACTTGCGCGCCACCGACCGCAATTGTGCCGCCGTGGTATGCGTGCATGCACAAACAATTTCCGCGCCGCCGGTGGCACGGTACGCCGCATCCTCGAGCAGCAACTCGCCGGCCGCCCGGAAGGCCTCGATCTGCAACGGCTTCAACGGTTCACCCCGCAACAGCAAACTCATCGCCTTGGGCAACTCCCGCCAATCCTGGGAAGCCGAAACACCCATCAGTGGACCGCCACCTGGATGCACCATCAACATCGAATGACCATCCGGCGAGAAAACCGGGGTTGTTTGATCATCGGCATCCAGGGATCGCGCCGCCTCGGTGCGACCGGTCACGGGAAAATGACGCACGCGCACGCCGCGCCCATCGGGCTGACGATAGTCGGTCACCAGACACGAGGCGCCGTCCACCCGCGCGACATAACGATAGGCCATCCCCAGGCCTTCCATCGGTCGCACCCCGGCCAACGATTGCAAGTCCGTGCCGAGAGCGCCCGGTCGCTCGCGCAACGCAATCACGGTGGACTCATCGAGCACCAGCAATTCGGATGGCGCCGCCGCCATGGCGGTCACCGGTCGTGAAGCGTTCTCCACCAACTCGGTCATGCCCAACACAAGGCCGGGACCGATCGTCTCCCGGGCGATCCGGCTGTCGCGCGGGTAGAGCGCTATCTCGCCCGACAATACCACATACGCCTGCAATGCCGGCTCGCCGACGCGGTACAACGTCTCGCCCTCGGCGAGCTGAATGGTCGCGGCCGGCGAGGCAAGGCGGGTGCGTGACCACGAGGCCAGCTCATCGGAAATGAACTGCAGGCGGTCGGCCAACTGGCGTGATCCAATTCCTTTGACGGTCAGCAAGGCGGAGGGATCACGGTCCAGCAAGGCGCGGAAACCCTTGCCCGGCAAGGCGACCAGCCGGCACGGCGTAAGTGCGACCACGGTGGCATTGCGAAACCGGCGCGGGTGCGTGAATGCCTGCTCGCCCACCCACTGACCCCGCTGATGCACCGAAGCAAGTGCGACCCATCGCCCCTGGGCATCATGCACGTACACCTTCAACCGTCCCTCGAGCAGAAGATAGACTTCGTCAGCGGGATCACCCTCCGCCATGAGAACGGCTCCTTCATCCAGGGTGCGGTGCGTGGCCTGCGCGGCCAAGGATTCAATCATGCCCGGCGGGCACTGACGGAAGAGCGCCGCCAGCGAAGTTTGCGCAAAATGATGTATTGCTTCAGCAATCATACAACCGGGGAATGACCTGCCGGAAATTCAACTTTTTTCAGTCGAAAAAACTGCAGGAGCACGGAATGACTCGCGCAATTTTTCTTTCCCAAGGGCAAAAAAATGCCTAATCCTTTTGCACAGGTCGAGTTTTTTTAACACCAGGAGGCGTTCGCGATGAGGAGTTCATGGCAAGGCAGATTTGTCGTTCCGTGTTTGCTGGCGGCATGTTTCGCATGGGAAGCCGGGGCCGCACCCGGCACGAAAAACAAGAGCGGTTCGTCATCCATCATCACATCCAAGGATGCCTCCGGACGGGAGTATGCCACCAAAGGATACATTCCGATGAAGGCCGGACCGGGAACGCGCCAGTTCCAAGCCGCGGGTAAAGCGGCGAGCGGAAAATTGCCGCCGAAGGTCGATATGCGCGGCTTGATGACCAGGATCGAGGATCAAGGCGAAACCAGTTCGTGCGTGGCAAACGCCATCGCTGGCGCCTATGAATACTGGGTGCGCCGGTCGACCAAACAGGACTACGATGTGAGCCGGCTGTTCGTCTACTACAACGCCCGCTGGCGCAACGGCGACCAGGACAAGGATGACGGGAGCGTCATTCAACTTGCCATGGACGGCTTGCGCGAATTTGGCGCGTGCGCGGAAAATCGCTGGCCGTTTGAGAAACCCCTCTTGCTCGAAAAGCCGAATCGCTCGGCGTATGAAGAGGCCTCAAAAGTAAAAATCAAAGAGATGAACCAGGTGCCGCTCGACCTCAACGCGTGGAAACAGGCGATAGCCTCGGGCTATCCGGTGGTGTTCGGCATTCTGCTTTTCGAGTCATTCGATCAATGCAACCAGCGCGGCGGCGTGGTGCCAATGCCCAGCCCGGAAGATGTGAGTCGTGAATCGCATGGCGGTCACGCCATGACCGCCGTGGGTTACTCGGACAAGGAACGCGTATTTATCGTGCGCAACTCCTGGGGCGACCGCTGGGGCGACCAAGGCTACTGCTATATGCCGTACGACTATGTCATCAACGATAAATTCAACGGCGGCGACAGCTGGGTGTTCATTCCCGAGAACCCTATCGAGAACACCGAGGACATCTGGTTTGAAGACGAAGAACCGGTGACCGACGGCGGCAAAGGAGTCGATTTCGTCATCAACACCTTCACGGTCGATGACTATGAAGACATCGTGCTGACCTGGTGGGAGGAATATGAACAGGCCTACAACGATGTCATCGATGAAGAATACCTCGAATATGTCGAATATGTGGAAGAAGAGGAATGGGACCAAATCGAATCATTTGACTACGAGGAAATCGTCGAGGAATGGGAAGAGGAACATCCCGGCGAAGACAGCGACTTGTATGTGTATGACGAAGAGATCGATGAATCCTCCGATGAAGAGCTGGACGAGTACGCTGACGAAGAGGATGCAGAAGAGGAGGAATTCGACGACGCGGATGAAGAACTCGAGGAAGAAGACGAGTACGCCAGCGACGAAGACATGGATGACTCCGACGAGGAAGTCTACGAGGATGACGACGAGGAAAGCTACGAAGATGCGGATGACGAAGCGGAATCCGCTGAATACGAGGAAGGCGAAGACGACCTCGGCGAGGAGGACGATTATTCCGGCGACGAAGAGATGGATGATGCCGGAGAGGAAGATTACGACGACCGCGAGGAAGAAAGCTACGAGGACGAGGGCGCGGATGAAGATGATGGTGGCGGTGGCGATGAGGATTCCGGGGACGACGGCGGCGAGGAATAGCCCCGCCCCCGCGCATTCCGGTCTTTTCTTGCCGGATTTTCCTGCCATACTTATCCGCCTTGCGTCTCGAACACCGCCTCCCGGCGCCTTGGGCGGACGCATGTAATTAAACAGGTCGCCAGTGCGGGAGGTCGCGTGAAACCCATCAAGAAACTGCTTGTCGCCAACCGTAGCGAAATTGCCATCCGCGTCTTCCGCGCGGCGGCGGAAATGGGCCTCCACACCGTGGCCGTCTACAGCCAGGAAGACCGGTTCGCGTTGCACCGGTTCAAGGCCGATGAGGCCTACCTGATTGGCGAAGGCAAAGGACCCGTCGCCGCCTATCTCGATATTCCCGGCATCATCGCACTGGCCAAACGGGTTGGCGTTGATGCCATTCATCCCGGTTACGGTTTTCTTTCCGAGAATGCGGAATTTGCCAAGGCCTGTCGCGAAGCCGGCATCCTGTTCATCGGGCCCACGCCGGAAATGCTCGCTACCTTCGGCGATAAACTCGCGGCCAAACGCATCGCCATCAAGACCGGGGTTCCCACCGTGCCCGGCACTGACAAACCCGTCACCCGCGGTCCGGCCCTTCGCAAGGCTGCCGGGAAGGTGGGTTATCCCTTGATCCTGAAGGCCAGCTTCGGCGGCGGCGGACGCGGCATGCGCGTGGTGGAAAAACCGGAAGAACTTGAACCCAAACTTGAGGAGGCCATGCGCGAGGCCGGTGGCGCTTTCGGCAATCCCGCCGTGTTCCTCGAGCGTTACATCAAACGCGCGCGCCACATCGAAGTGCAAGTGCTCGGCGACGGCCGCGGCAATGTGCGCCATCTCTGGGAGCGCGACTGCTCGGTCCAACGGCGCCATCAAAAAGTGGTCGAAATCGCCCCCGCCCCGAATCTCGATCCGGCAACGCGGCGCGGCCTGTGCGAAGCCGCGGTGAAACTGGTCGGCGCGGTGGATTACCTGTGCGCCGGCACAGTGGAGTTTCTCGTCAACGCCGACAGCGGTGAATTTTATTTCATTGAAGTGAATCCGCGGGTGCAGGTTGAACACACCGTGACCGAGATGGTCACCGGCATCGACATCGTCCGCTCGCAAATCCTGCTCGCGCAAGGCTCGGGTTTCGACGATCCCGAACTGGCCATTCCGCCGCAGGAACAGATCCAGACCCGCGGCTTTGCCATTCAGAGCCGTATCACCACGGAAGATCCCGAAAACCGTTTCATTCCCGACTACGGCCGGATTCAGACCTACCGTTCCACCGCAGGCTTCGGCGTTCGCCTCGATGGCGGCACCGCCTACAGCGGCGCGGTCATTACGCCCTACTACGATTCATTGCTCGTTAAAGTCACCACCTGGGGCGCCTCGTTTGCCCAGTCCATCCAGCGGATGGACCGGGCACTGAGCGAATTCCGCATTCGCGGTGTCCGCACGAATATTCCCTTCATCAACAACCTTATTCTTCATCCGACGTTTCAGCACGGCGAAGTCACCACCACCTTCATCGACGACACGCCGGAATTGTTCCACTGGCCGCGCCGCAAGGATCGCGCCACCAAATTGCTGACGTACATCGGCGACGTGATCGTCAACGGAAATCCCGAAGTGAAGGGCCGCGCCGATGGACGCGCCCAAAGCGAACCGGCCTTGCCCGGCGCGCCGGCCAGCCCGCCTCCGCCCGGCTTGCGCCAGAAGCTGCTCCAACTCGGGCCGGAAAAGTTTTCCGGTTGGTTGCTGAAACAGAAAACGTTGCTCCTGACCGACACCACCATGCGCGATGCCCACCAGTCGTTGCTCGCCACGCGCGTGCGTACCCGCGACATGCTTCGCATCGCCCCGTTTGTCGCCCGGCGCATGCCGGAATTGTTCAGCCTCGAAATGTGGGGCGGCGCCACGTTCGACAGCGCCATGCGCTTCTTGAAGGAGGATCCGTTTGAGCGGCTCGACGAAATGCGCAAGGCGGTGCCGAACATCCTGTTCCAGATGCTGTTGCGCTCCGGTAACGCCGTCGGCTACACGAATTATCCTGACGACATCGTCAAACGGTTCGTCCAGGGCGCGGCGCAGCATGGCATCGATGTGTTCCGCGTGTTCGACTGCTTGAATTGGATGCCCAACCTGCGACCGGCAATGGATGCCGTGCTCGAAAGCGGCGCCATCTGCGAGCCCGCCATCTGCTACACCGGTGACCTGCTTGATCCGAAACGCGATAAATACTCCCTCGCCTACTACGTCAAATTAGCCAAACAACTGGAGAAGGCCGGAGCACACATTCTCGCCATCAAGGATATGGCCGGCCTCTGCAAACCATACGCCGCGCACAAGCTGGTCAAGACGTTACGCGAGGAAGTGGGCCTTCCCATTCATTTCCACACCCACGACACCGCCGGCGTGCAGGCGGCGAGCATTCTCAAAGCCGCCGAAGCCGGCGCCCACATCGCCGATGTCGCGGCCGCCGCAATGAGCGGCATGACCAGCCAGGTGAACATGAACTCGATCGTCGAGGCGCTCCGCCACACGCCTCGCGACACCGGACTCGATATCAACGCCCTGGGCGAATACACGGCATATTGGGAAAAAGTGCGCGCGCTGTATTATCCGTTTGAGTCCGGCATGATGGCCAGCACCGCCGAAGTGTACCGCCACGAAATGCCCGGCGGCCAGGTCACCAACCTCCAGGAACAGGCCAAGAGCCTCGGACTAGGCCCGCGCTGGCCGGAAGTAGCCCAAGCCTACGGCGAAGTGAATCAATTGTTCGGCGATATCGTCAAGGTGACGCCCACCAGCAAAGTCGTGGGCGACCTGGCATTGTTTATGGTTGCCAACAATCTTCGGCCGGCGGATTTGCTCGACGCAGACCGCGCCATTTCATTTCCCGCCTCGGTCGTGGAATTGTTCGAGGGCAAACTCGGACAACCGGCCGGCGGGTGGCCCAAGGAACTTCAAAAAATCGTGCTTCGCGGCAAACCCGCGATGACCAAGCGTCCCGGCGAATTGCTGCCGGCTACCGACTTTGAATCGATCAAGAAAGAACTCGCCGCCAAGATGAAGGACGACCCGTCCGAAGCCGACCTGCTCTGCTATCTGATGTATCCGAAGGTTTTTCTCGGCTACCACAATCACTTCAAACAATTCGGCGACACCTCGCTTTTGCCCACCGACGTGTTCTTTTACGGCATGAAGCCGGGCACGGAAATCACCACCGAACTCGAGGCCGGCAAATCCATCATCATCAAATTTCTCACCGTCGGCGAACCGGATGAGGAAGGTGTGCGCGAGGTGTTCTTCGAGCTGAATGGACAGCCGCGCAGCGCCCGCATCGCCGACAGCTCGCTGAAAACCACCGCGACCCAACACGTGAAGGCCGATCCCGATCAGCCGGGGCAGGTCGCCTCCCCGATGCCGGGCAAGGTGTCGGCGCTCGTGGTCCAGGTTGGACAACCCGTCAAGAAAGGCGACAAATTGCTGAGTATCGAAGCGATGAAAATGGAAACCGCAGTGTACGCACCCATCGACGGCACGATCAAAGACGTGCGGGTGAAACCCGGCTCCTCGGTCGACAGCCGCGACCTTTTGCTCGTCGTAGAGCCGGCCAAAGCCTGATCAATGCTGGTGGGCACGGAGGGACTTGAACCCCCACGCCTTGCGGCACAAGATCCTAAGTCTTGCGTGTCTGCCATTTCACCACGTGCCCGGAGTTGATATCGGCAGAATTTATAGCCTCACCTCCATGCGCAAGTCAAATAGCTCGCTCAAACAACAATCGACGCTCGCCACGCATCTCTTCCGGCGTCCGGAGCCGACGTCCACGTCCAACCGCAGCGCGCCGAGATGCGCTCGACAATACGCAAACCAAGCCGGGTATTCCCCGGTCCGGGCTGATCCGGTGGTTCATCTGACTTCAACAATGGGACACCCTGACGCACATGCCTACGGGAATCAGCTTGCGGAGAATACGGTTGTTGATGCGTTCTTCATCTATCCGCCGTCGGCGGCGGATAGATGCGTGAGTGCGAGAGGCATCCGGTCATTTCGCGGCACGCGAAATGAGCAGCGCGGTAGGCCCAGTTTGCGGCGATTTCACGGCGGGCGAACGGTCGCTGGACTCG